>NZ_JAAOBZ010000008.1:0-978831 GCF_014872755.1 Bacillus sp. Bvel1
GACTACGCACATCGCTGTGCGATTTATTTAAAACTTTGAATTAACAGGTACGTTTTGTCTTGTTTAGTTTTCAAAGATCATTACCGCTTGTTGAAGCAGCTTTATTAGCTTACCACTCAGCTTGTTTTATGTCAACAACTTTTTTCAAGTTGTTTCCGAAGCTTTTCGTTGTTGTCTGCTGTTCATCAGCGACGTTTAATAATATAACACCCTTTTGAAAATATGACAATAGTTTTTTTAAAAAAATCATTAGCTATTTTCTTTCATACTTATTTCAGTTTCTCTTCTATAGAAAGATAAGCTGTCTTGTGGTTTGGCCTATTTTCTTGTATAGTAAGATTGAACTAAATACTTGATGACCACAAGGGGAGCATTAAAGCTGAGAGTGAACGTTTTGTTCTGACCCTTTGAACCTGTTAGTTAACGCTGGCGTAGGGATGTGGCAAAGCCAAATGATTTGCAGTTTATGTAAGCAGCGCGCGGACCTTTTCCCATCCTTCCCCGCGCTGCTTTTTTGTTTATCCTTGATACGGTTGTCTGACCAGGGGGAAAACTATGAATCATTCAACACAGCTTGTGCGCTTAATTGAAATAGCGATTATGACCGGGGCGGCTGTCATTCTGGACATTGTCTCAGGCATGTTTCTCCGGATGCCCCAAGGCGGTTCGGTCTCTATTATGATGATTCCAATTTTTTTGATTTCATTCCGCTGGGGAGTGAAGGCCGGGCTTACGACAGGCTTTTTAACAGGGATTGTCCAGATCGCCATCGGCAATTTGTTTTTGCAGCACCCGGTGCAGCTATTTCTTGATTACATCGCGGCATTTGCAGTTCTCGGTTTCAGCGGCTTGTTCGCTTCCGGTGTACGAGAATCGGCATTGAATAAAAAAAGAGGCGCTTTAACGATGTATGTTATAGGCGGTGTTTTCATCGGCAGTGTACTGCGCTATGCGGCGCATGTGGTCTCCGGAGCTGTCTTTTTCGGAAGCTATGCTCCGAAGGGTACGCCGGTCTGGATTTATTCATCCGTCTATAACGCGACTTACATGATTCCTTCTTTTATCCTTTCGGCCATTGTCCTTATCTTATTATTCATGACTGCGCCGCGGCTTCTTGAAGCTAAGCGGACGAACTGAAACAGCAGGCGGTTTACGCCTGCTGTTTTTTATTCCGGGCTGTGCCGTTCGTTAGAATCACTCAGTTCTTTTGTAAGTTCATTTATGCTTTGTTTTATGTTTCCTTTGCCTGAAAAATTCTCAATCAGCTCTTTTACATTGATTCCCGAAGATGCTTTTAAGCTTTCCTGGAGACCGGCCATTAAATTGGTTGCGTAGCCTGTGACTTTATTGGCCCCGCCGTTTTCACCGCTTCCTCCCGTATCCACGACGGTAATTTTATCAATGTTTGAAAGAGGCGCTGAGACTTGTTTTGCGTATTCAGGCAGCATTTTCACAATCATATCAAGGATTGCAGCCTGCCCGTATTTTTCGAATGCGTCGGCGATTTTTTCTTTAGCTTCCGCTTCTGCGAGACCTTTCAGGCGGATGACTTCCGCTTCGGTTTCTCCTCTCGCCTTTTCAGCCTCCGCTTTAGCAAGACCGTCAATTCTCACGCGTTCCGCTTCCGCCTTGGCCATCGCTTCGATGCTGTACTGCTCGGCATCGGCTTCGGCGAGCTGCTTCGCTTTTGCGGCCGCGGCCGCTTGTTCCACCGAGTAACGGTCAGCATCGGCTTTTTTCTTCACTTCAGAGTCATATTGGCGCTCACGGCGCAGAATTTCTTTTTCCTCCAATTCAATCTGCTTTTGCCGCTCAATAATTTTAATTTGCATTTCCTGCTCTGTCACCTGCTGGCGCGCTTTTGCGGTTTCAAGATCATATGCCTGGTCGGCATTGGCTTTTGCTGTATCCTGCTCTCTTCTGTATTCCGCCATTTTCAGCTGATTGATTTTTTCCGCTTCAGCTATTTCCGTCGCCCGCTCCAGCTCTGATTTTTTTGCGTCTTTATCAGCGGCCGCGCGTTTAATCCTCGTCTCTTTATCCGCTTCTGCCGTGGCAATGTCCGCATCCCGCTTGACTTGGGCGATTCTCGGCTTGCCTAATGATTCAAGATAGCCGTTTTTATCCCGGACGTCTTTAATCGTAAAAGAAACGATCATCAGCCCCATTTTAGCAAGATCCTGAGACGCGACCCGCTGGACTTCCTGAGAAAACTTTTCCCTGTTTTTATAAATCTCTTCAACGGTCATGGAGCCGAGGATGGAGCGCAGATGGCCTTCCAGCACTTCCCGCGCCTCCTGCTCACGGTCGTCCTTGGATTTCCCCAAAAATTGTTCAGCTGCTGTGGCGATTTCACCGATGGAGCCTCCGATTTTAATAATGGCGGTTCCGTCGGCCATTACCGGCACCCCTTGCTCTGTATAGACTTCAGGTGTAGAGACATCAAGTTTGCTTGACAGTAAACTGAGAGGTTCTGCCTGCTGGAATACCGGGAGCACGAACGTTCCCCCGCCCCGGACGATTTTCAGACGATTTCCGCCTTCATCAATGTGGACGTTCTTATTTCCCAAATAACTTCCGGTCACGATAAGGGCTTCGTCCGGCCCCGCTGTCCGGTACTTCGTAATAAATACAGCAATAAGTGCGATGAGTAAAAAGAATACGATTCCGATAACAATGATAATCGGCATAGTCATAACAGTTCCCCCTTAGATATCAGATTGGTTCATGCGGCGTCACAAAAAGCACTCCGTCTTTCACGTCAATCACTAATACGGCCGTTCCGTATCTGATCTGTTCTTGATCAAAGCTGACGGCTGATTTAGAAATGGCGCCCCCTATTCCCTCTATGATCACTTCCCCATAGCCGTCTTTCGGGACGGAAGTAATGACCCTGCCGACCCTGCCCTTTAAATCTGTCTCCCGATATGCGAGCGATTCTTCCGCTGATGAAAGCGGGGCAAGGACGAAGAAGTGAAGCAGGCTGACCAAAAGAACCGAAAGAACAAATGAAAGCAACGCAATGACAGGACTTGATAGCGGAGCGGCGATTTCGCCGATATAACCTGAGGCTGAAAAGATTGTTAAAAAAGACAGAATCAATGCAGGGTTTAAAAATGAAACAGGAATGGCTTCTGAGAGGCCGTGAAACACATCTTGAAAAAACAGAATCAAAAGCGTGAGACTTCCCGAAATAATCAATGTGTAAAGATAGACCGTTTCAAACGGCAGATGAAATATGTCCACATTCTATCCTCCTTTCGGCTGAGGTGTCGGAGTGTTACTTTATATACGGATGTAAAGGTAAATGGTTTCAATTTTCTGATAAGGAAGGCTGATTACATGATTATCCAATCCGGATATGATATGTTTACTCTAAAGGAGGAGATAGGATGAGCATTTTTAATGAAGCCAGACAGCAGACCTGGGAAGTACTGAAAGGGCTCTCTGATGAGGAATTCAACCGAAAGCCCGCGGCTGATGAGTGGAGCGTGCGGGAAGTCCTTGACCATTTAAAGAAAATTGACGAAACAGCGCAGACCCTTTTATCAAAGCAGGCAAAAGACGCACCGTTTAAAAAAATCGAAGACAAACCGATGGAGTTTATAGAGGACAGATCAAATAAACGGCCGGCGCCGTCACACCTCGAACCTGAGCAAAACCGAATCTCAGTCATTGAAGCAAAACAAGAATTAGATACGGCAAGACAGCAGCTGACCGCAGTTATTTCATCATTAAACGAGGAAGATTTTGAACGTGTGCTTCCGCATCCCGTTTTTCAAGAACTGACGATCCGCCAGTGGATTGATTTTATCGGCCATCATGAAAAGCGTCACATCGATCAAATAGAAGAAATCAAACAAAAAATCGAGAAGGTCTGAGTCAGACCTTCTCAATTTTTTTCTTGGCGCGTTTCGGTTCATAGGAATGGATGGTGACCGCATCGCCCGTGCATATATCACCCGGGCGTTCAACAATA
Organism: Bacillus sp. Bvel1; assembly: GCF_014872755.1. NCBI lineage: Bacteria > Bacillati > Bacillota > Bacilli > Caryophanales > Bacillaceae > Bacillus > Bacillus sp. Bvel1. Next base: position 3,980 of record NZ_JAAOBZ010000008.1, read on the forward strand.
CAGACAATTCCTCTTCTGCCCATCGCGTGCCTCACAAACGCCGCGGCGAGTTTTGGCTGATCCGGATAAAAGGATTGAATGACTTCTCCCGGCTGAATGCACGGATCATTTTCTCCCTCGCACAACAGAGACGCACCGCTTGGAAATATCATTCTGCTTCCTTCTTTAAGCGGCGTCAGCGCAGAAAAACCGCTGATTGCGATGTTAGCGCCGAGCCATTCGGGAAAGATATGAGAAATCCCCATCTTCTCCGCAATGTCATCACATTCCTCCATGGACACGATTGAAATTTGTCTCCGGTTAAAAATTTCTGTTCCTCTTTCATACATCGGCTCACGCGCGCCGGCCTTTTTTGTCAGTCCGAAATGCAGGTCACCGGGAAACCCGCCGTATTCCGCGCGAAGCTTGTCCATCTTTTTGGTAACAAATTGTTCGGTATCCGCTATATATACGCCTTCCGTCTTTGCTGTTATGCGTTTCCACATCAGCCACCACCGCCTTTTTCTTGACATTATCCTTAAAAAACCCCGCTCTGTAAAGGAGCGGGGTTCATTTATTATACCGTTTTCGGCGTTAAGTCAAAGCAGCGTTTGTAAATCCAGTTGTATGCTTTCTCATTCAAATCTCTTGGATTTCCGAATGTTTGCGGATCTTTCATGGCTTCTTTTGATAAACGTTCAATCATGTCCGGAGACACACCTTGTTCTTCTAAACTCGGCACCTCTAAATCTTTTACAAGATCATACATCCAGTTGACGGACGCTTTGGCCGCTTCTTCGGTTGTCATGTTGCTTGTATCGATTCCGAATGCTTTGGCGATGCGGGCGAATTTTTCCGGATAGCCTTTCCAGTTGTATTCCATTACCGGTCCCATCATAGCTGCGACGCATTGTCCGTGAGCGACAGGGATGATGCCGCCGAGCGTCTGGCTCATCGCATGCGCCGCGCCTGCTGATTCACTGCCGTATGAAAGGCCGGCAAGCATCGCCGCCTGCGCCATACCGTATCTCGCTTCCAAATCCTCTCCGTCCGCAAACGCGCGCTTAATATAATGCGCTGCATATTCAATGGCCATTAAAGCGACGGCATCAGTGATCGGCTGCGCGAATTTCATCGTATAGCACTCGATGGCGTGCGCAAGTGCGTCAATACCTGTCATGGCCGTCACATGCGGAGGCATGGACGTGTGCAGCTCAGGGTCAATGACCGTTAAATGCGCAGCGATAAGCGGTCCGCCCGTATTGAATTTAAATTCTCTTTCCTCATCTGTAATGACCGCCCATTGCGTGACCTCTGAACCTGTTCCCGCAGTCGTCGGGATCGTTGTCAGCGGAGGAATACGGTTTTCCAGCGGCTTTTTGCCTTCCGCGGCTTCATAATCAAGCACGCTTCCTTCGTGTGTCGCTTCTACCCCGATCGCTTTCGCCGTATCCATGGAGCTTCCGCCGCCGACAGCCACAAGACCGTTGCAGTTTTCTTTTTTATACAGTTCTGACCCTTCGTTTACAAGACGTACAGGCGGGTTCGGCTCCACTTTGTTAAACAGGACGACTTCGATGCCCGCTTCCTGCAAAGATTCAATGACCGGGTTTGCCACTCCCGCGTTATAAATTCCCGGGTCTGTTACGAGCAGCGCTTTTGTGACGCCAAGCGCTCTGACTTCACTTCCCGCGTGCTGAATCGCGCCGATTCCGTGTTTAATGACTGTCGGGATTTCGAATGTATGGAATTTATGCATGCTTTCTACTTTCATATTTAATGTCATATTGTATCTCCTCCTAATTATGCTTGAAACCAGTTCACAGCCGCAGGTTTCGTGTTGCGGTAAATATGTTTGATTTCCGTGTATTCTTCCAGACCGATTTTGCCGAGTTCGCGGCCGAAGCCCGATTGTTTGTACCCGCCCCATGGCGCTTGCGCGAAATACGGGTGGAAATCATTGATCCATACCGTTCCCATCCGCAGTTTGGCGGCTACGCGTTCGCATTTTTCAATATCCTTTGACCATACCGCTCCGGCCAGCCCGTAAATGGTATCGTTGGCAAGTCTGATCACTTCTTCTTCTGAAGAGAATGACTCGACTGTTAAAACGGGGCCGAAGATTTCCTCTTGGACTATTCGCATATCAGACTTGCAGTTTGAGAAAATAGTAGGTTCATAGAAGAAACCGTTTTGAAGGGCGGGATCATCAGGACGTTTGCCGCCTGTTTCCAGTTTTGCCCCTTCTTCGATACCGATTTCTACGTATTTTTCGACTTTGGCCCGATGCTCGGCGGAAATCAGCGGACCGCTTTCCGTATCTTCATGAAAACCGTTTCCTAATTTGATGCGTTTCGTGCGCTTGATCAGCTCGGCTAAAAATTCATCATGAATGGCTTCGTCCACCAAAAGACGTGACCCGGCCGAACAAACTTGACCGGCATGGAAAAACACGGCGTTCAGCGCTTGATCTGCAGCTGTTTCGAGATCTGCATCTTGAAATACGATATTCGGATTTTTGCCGCCAAGCTCCAGGGCAATCTTTTTCACGTTGCCGCTTGCCGCCTGCATGATTTTTTTGCCTGTTTCAATTCCGCCCGTAAAAGAGACCAAATCGACGTCGAGGTTTCTCGCCAGCTCGTCGCCGACAGAGGCGCCCGGCCCCAGCACGAGATTGGCGGCCCCTTTCGGAATACCGGCTTCTTCTATTAATTGAAAGACTTTAATGGTTGTAAGCGGAGTAATCTCGCTCGGCTTTAAAACGATCGTGTTTCCGGCCGCAAGAGCGGGAGCGATTTTCCAGCTCGCCTGAAGGAGCGGATAGTTCCACGGCGTAATTTGTCCGCATACGCCAATTGGCTCTCTGACGATTTTACTTACTGAATCGGGAATCGGAGATGAAATGACTTCGCCTCCGTCTTTATCCGCCAAACCGGCATAATATTGAAATACATTTGCGATATCATCCATATCGGCTTTACTTTCTTCAATCGTTTTTCCTGTATCAAGCGATTCCAGCTCAGCTAATTCGTTCAGATCGCGTCTGATTAATTCCGCAATTTTCAGAACAAATTGTCCGCGCTCGAGCCCGGAAAGCACCGGCCATTCCCCTTCATCAAATGCTTTTCTGGCTGCGGCGATGGCTTTCACCGCATCATTCCGGTCTCCTTCGCATACCGTTGCAATTTCTTCTTGATTAAATGGATTAATGATGCGGCGGGTCTGTTTTTTTTCTGCACTGATCCATTCGCCGCCGATATAAAGCGTTTTGCTCATAAGAGTCCTCCTTACCGAGAAGTAAGTTTGTTAAATAAAAATTTAATGTTTTTAACAATGTTAATTTAACACATGTTTTTTTGCCTGTCAAAACCCGGACAGTCCGTTTAGATTTTGACATTTTGTCATGATTCGTTAAGATTAAGAACATAAAGAAATGACTTAACAAATTTAAACTTCAAGAGGAAAAGAGGGACATTATGGATGAGAATCCAGAATTCGCAGCTATAGAACAAGCCAGGGATCTTGTCATTGATTCCATTGCAGAGACGATGGATCTTTACGGAATCACACGGAGTGTCGGGATTTTATACGGAACAATGTATATGAGGGATGAAATGACGCTTGACGAAATGCGTGAGGAACTGCAGATGAGCAAACCGAGTATGAGCACGGGCGTTAAAAAGCTGCAGGATTTAAATGTGGTCAAAAAAACCTTTCACCGCGGCACACGGAAGCATACATTTGTAGCGGAAAAGGATTTCTTTACGTTTTTCACGAATTTCTTTCCGCCGAAATGGGACCGTGAAGTTCAGGTGAATTTGTCCGCCATCGTACAGGCCCAGGCGGATTTGCAGTCCGTTTTGCTGGCCGAGGAAGGCAGCGCGGAATTACAGGAAGAAGCGCGGCAGTTATATGATCAGCTTGAAAGCTCGAAAGCTTATTATCATTGGCTGAAGCGGCTCGCCGACTCGGTTCAGAGCGGGGAGATTTTTAAATTTATTCCGATAGAAACGGACGAAAAAAACGCCTGATTTTGATTCAGGCGTTTTTTGTCGTGATTTGATTATTTTTGAGAAAATATAGGAACATAACCCCATTTACTTCCATTAAAATTGATGGTAAATTTTTATAGGTATGGTCGTTCTTTTTTAAGAACAATCAGCAAATTTTTTTTAGGGGGATTTATAAAAATGAAACACAAGTTTTTCTCAACTGTCATGGCAAGTTTATTCGGCCTGGTTTTGCTTCTTTCTCTGCCGACAGCGTCATTCGCCGCTGAGTCAGGCTCAACCGTTCACGAGCCGGAAATGTCCACGAAAGCGACTGCTACCTTATTTGCAAAATATACAGGTGCCAGCCAGCAGGAATGGTCATTTTCTGATATCGAATTGACGTACCGTCCGAACACGATCCTGAGCTTAGGCGTTATGGAATTTACCCTTCCTAGCGGATTTGCGGCTACAACAAAAGATACAGTCAACGGACACGCTTTGCGCGAAAGACAGATTCTGAATAACGGCAAAACAGTCAGACTTCCGTTAAACATTGATTTGCTCGGCGCAGCGGAATTTAAGCTTTCTCTTAATAATAAAACATTGCCTGCTGCAGGTACATATAAGTTCCGTGCAGAAAATAAATCATTAAGCATCGGCTCTAAATTCTATGCTGAGGACACAATTGTTGTTCAAAAACGCAGCACACCGCCGACACAGCCATGCAACTGCAAATAATTGCGAAAAACGGACCGGCACAAGCTCATCGCTTGTCAGCCGGTCTTTTTTTGTGCTGTTTTCTTTCTTCCGGCCCTCGCATTGACAAACCCCTAAAACAGGAGTACATTCTTGTTTGTTGTATTTGGAGTGACGAAAACAGTTTCTTAAGGAGTTATGAGGATTGGGAAAAATCAAAAATAAACAATTTGCCGTCATCGGACTCGGCCGTTTCGGCGGAAGCATCTGTAAAGAGCTTTTTAAAATGGGGCATGAGGTGCTTGCGATCGATATCAGCGAAGAGCGGGTCAACGCATACTCCTCTTATGCCACGCATGCCGTGCGGGCAAATTCAACGGAAGAAAGCGAGCTTCAGTCGCTCGGCATCAGAAATTTTGAATATGTCATCGTAGCAATCGGAGCCAATATACAGGCAAGCACGCTGACGACGCTGTTATTGAAGGAGCTGAACATCCCTAATATTTGGGTGAAAGCGCAAAACTATTATCATCACAAAGTGCTTGAAAAGATCGGTGCTGATCGTATTATCCATCCTGAAAAGGATATGGGCGTGCGGATTGCGCAAAGCCTTTCAGATGAAAACGTCTTAAATTACATCGATTTGTCAGATGAATACAGCATTGTGGAGCTTTCAGCCACTAAAAAGCTGCATTTAAAATCCATTCTTGATCTCGGCGCCCGCGCCAGATTCGGCTGCACCATTCTCGCCGTGAAACATAATGGAGACATTCAGCTGTCCCCTTCTCCGGAGACTGTCATTCATGAATGTGACTGCCTTGTGCTGATGGGGCATAAACGTGATATTAAAAGGTTTGAAACTGAAGGAATGTAAAAAAAGCCGGCAAGCTGCCGGCTTTTTTTGATGCTTATGTTTCTTCACTTAACTGGACGGCGGTTTGGTCAACCCAGCCGATCAGCTTATCTTTCACTTGAATTTGGTACCAGACGGATTCTCCGTTTTGTTTTTCAGATACGACTTTAATATGCTGGCCGGTAAACTTTTGCGCCGATGCCAATTTAATAGAATGCCGCTCTTTCGACGGCTTGGACCACACGTCTTCAATGGCGTGGTCTTTGATTGCGCCTTTCTTATCAACTGCTTTAAGAGAGGCATTGATTTTGTCATATTCATTCAGGTTATAGGTTTCTATGACATCTTTAATTTTTTCAGCATAGCCGGGGTCTGTGGCGTAGCCGGATTTTTGAAGGGCAGCCGCCGCTGTTTTATAATTGTCCGCTTCAATGACGGGCTTGTACTTCTTTTTATTCCAAGACGTTCCGTTGACAAATAATTTGGCATGGTCATCCATTGATTCAAAAAACGTGCTGTATTTACGGAATTTTGCCCGAATCGTTTTTCGTTTTCCTTTTTCAAATTCATCCGTTTTCATCGTGACGTGTTTTCCTTTATAATCACCTTTTACACCGAACAGGTTGCGCGCTTTCCCCGCAAGCTCACTGTTCCCCCAGTCCGATTCGAGAATGGCCTGTGCGAGGGTGATGCTCGGAAGGACATGATATTTCTCATATAAAATTTGAGCATGCCCGGAAAGGCTGTCAATAAAGACCTGCTGCTCGTCCACCTCTTCAGGCGGTTTTTCTTCCGTCACTATGAATTTCGAAAATACCATTGATACCAGAAATAATCCGAATATAAGAGATACAGCAAAAAGGCACCCAAGCACCCTTTTGGTCTTTGCTTTCTTTTTCATATCAACCTTCCTTTAATTCCGGAATCACTAGATTTATAATTTTACTGGTCATTGATGAAAATTTCAATAAAATAGGGAAAAAGACGGAGAAAGAACACATCGTGCAAATAAAAAAGACTCCTCTTTGAGGAGTCTTTTTTTGTTATGCCATGCTCAGCTGAGGGCCGAACAATTCATATTGAACAGAATCAGAGTCAAACCCGAGTGCAAGAATCATATCTTTCATTTGCGTCATAAACTGCGCTGATCCGCACAAGTAACATTCAGCATCTTGATTCAGATGAAGCTGCTCCAAGAAGGTTTGATCAATCCGGCCGCTGTAAAAAGGCTTGTCTCCTGAGCGGTCTTGTTCTGCCGGTTCACTGTATACATAAATGACGTTAATATTCGGATGATTCTCCGCAGCTTGTTCAGCCTCTTTGCCGAACGCGGCGTACTCTCCGTTTTTCGCGGCATGAATAAAAGTAACGGAACGCTCCGGCTGTTTTTCGGCGGCTGTTTTCAGCATGCTCATCATCGGCGTGATTCCGGAACCGGCACTGATAAGAACAACCGGTTTTTCGGAAGAAGACAGCTTGAAATCCCCGGCGGGTGCGCTGACTTCAAGTTTATCTCCCTCTTGAACTTCATTGTGGAGATGAGAAGAAACCGCTCCGTCCTTTTTCACAGAAATCCGATATGCGCCTTTTCGAGAAGCATCAGACAGGCTGTACTGGCGAATGTGCGTATAAGGAGAATCCGCAATCCTCACTTTAATGCTGATATATTGTCCCGCTTCAAATCCAGGAAGCGAAGAGCCGTCACTCGGTTTGATATAAAATGATGTGATATCTTTGCTTTCTTTTGTTTTCTGTATAACCGTAAATTCTTTATACCCCTGCCATCCGGCTTCATTGTACATGTCTTTTTCAATGCCGATAAAAGCCTCCGCAATAACACCGTAAGCTTTTTCCCATGCCTGCATAATTTCAGGAGTTGCGGCATCCTGCAGCACATCCTTAATCGCCAGAAGCAGATACTTTCCGACAATCGGATAATGTTCCGGTTTTACACCGATGCTTGTGTGTTTATGGCCGATCTGTCTGACCGCCGGAATGATTTGTTCTAATTGATCAATATTCGCCGCAGCCGCAATGACTGCATTTGCCAATGCTGCGCGCTGAGTCTGTTTCTTTTGGTTCGTTTGGTTAAACATATTTAACAGTTCGGGATGATCTTGAAACATCAGGTTATAAAAGCGTCCGGTGATGTTTTCTCCATGTGTTTTTAATACGGGTACTGTGCTTTTGATGATGTCTATTGTTCTCTCATCCAGCATGTTCATCCTCAACCCTCCTAAAGATGTATTTTTAATATATCTTTATAGTAAGAGATATTTCGAATAAAAGATATATCTAAAATGAATCTTTAAAAAGTCGTCACAATATTGTGTTGGATTTGGAATTTATGGATTTCACCTCCTTTTTTATCACCCGGTGAAACAGGGACACATATATTTGGGAATATACGTTTAAAGATGAAAGCGGGGGATTGCATGGTTTCCGATATCGATTACACGTCTCCGAATACACAGTTCACTTATGATGTAAATGAGAGCCGTTTTTTTACGAAAGATGCTCGGAACTTTATCAATGTATTGGGGATTAAACAGTTAAACACGCTTGAAAATATTTCATTATTAGATATCTTTCTGAGTAAAACAAATGTGATTGAACCGCATACCCATCAAAACGCCGCTGAATTGGTGTACTGTATTTCGGGTTCCGCGGTGGTATCGATGCTGAATCCGTTCACCCAGAAAATACGGAATTATCCGATCTCTCCAGGACAAGTGGCGAATGTTCCGCAGGGGTGGTGGCATTATGAAGTCGCCACTTCAGACAAAACCCACCTTTTGGCCATATTTGACGCCCCTTCGCCTGAAGTGATATACGGCTCGGATATTCTCCGTCTGACGCCGCCTGAGATCATGGCGCATACGTACTGTCTGAATGAGCACGAGTGGGAAAAAGCCGTTTCACCGATCCGGCAATCAACTGTGATAGGTCCCGATAAATACTGCGGACAGTCTGAAAACACGGGTATTCATGATATGAATAAGCCTTATCAGCCAAATACGCATTATCCCAATTATCCGTATCGGCATTATGTTCAGCCGTTCTATAGGGGGTATTAAGCGGATCCGCATCGACAGAAAGAGCCCCTCATTGCAGAGGGGCTCTTGATCATTACGGTCCGGTTCCGCAGCTTACTTTGTACTCGCCTTCGGACGATTTTTTTGAATAACATACGTGCGGCGTCTGTCCGGTTTCATCTTTCCAATTGAACCAATTTACATAATAAAGGTTCCCGGCCTCTCCGCCTCCTTCTTCTTTTTGAAGAATCGCAAAGTAGCTTTGATACGGATATCCTTTTTTATAAATGTCATGCCTGATAGCTCCTTTTTCTGAAGCAGACGTGAAGATGACAGGAGAAAGAGCCGGGAGCGCTGTTAAAAGAAGTGCCAGTGCAGCTGACAGAGATAATATAAGATAGATTTTCTTTTTCATTTTCTCTCTTTCCTTTTTTTTGAGTTGTTAGAAATGAAGCGGAACACAGAGGCTGCTGCAGAAGATGAAAAAACAAAAAAACCCTTATTTATAGAATAAGGGTTTAAAGGTATGGAGCCAAGGGGGCTCGAACCCCTGACCTCTACGCTGCCAGCGTAGCGCTCTCCCAGCTGAGCTATGGCCCCGTGCTGTAACGTCATGTTTTATTATAGATGACTCTTCTATGAATTTCAAGCAGAAAATTCAGTTTGCTCATATTTTCCTGAGACGTTTTTCGAACATAAAAAGAAGACCCTCCGGGGGGCCTCTTCGTTTATCGCACGAGCATGATTAAAATGATGCCGAGGATGACACGGTAAATGGCGAACGGGACAAGCTTAATCCGGTTAATGAGCCGAAGAAAAAACTTGACGACTAAGAGGGCGACGACAAAGGCGCAGATAAAGCCGACAAGAAAAAACGGAATCATGTCATAAGAAAGACTGCTCCAGTATTTCACCAGCTTCAGAAGGCTTGCGCCCGCCATAATCGGAATCGCCATAATAAATGTGAAGTCTGCGGCTGCCCGGTGATTCAAGCCGACAATAACACCTCCGGCAATCGTTGAGCCTGATCGGGAAAATCCGGGCCATAAGGCGAGACACTGGAATAATCCGACACAGAAAGCCTGTTTGTAGGTGATTCTGTCCACCGTATCGATCGTTTCTTTCCTTTTATTGATCCAGTCCGCTATAAGCATAAGCACGGCTCCGGCAATTAATCCGTAAGCGACCGTTCTGACAGAGAATAAATAGCGGTCAATGAAATCCTCAAATAAAAAGCCGAGCACCGCTGCCGGAACAAGACCGACGGCGATTTGCGCGATGGTCAGCCTGTATCCCTTCTGCTGATCGCGCGTGACGTTTTTTTTGAGGCCGAGTAAATGTAATATCCGATCCTTAAACACAATGGCCACCGCCAGAATCGAACCGAGCTGAATCACCACTTTGAAGGAATTGGCGGCTTCCGGATTCATCAGGCTTCCGGATTTCAGCCAGATGTCATCCGCTATGATCATATGTCCCGTGGAAGAAACCGGCGCGTATTCCGTCAGCCCTTCCACGATTCCCAAAACGGCTGCTGTGAACATCTCCCATAGTGTCATCCCATTCTTCCCTTCATTCATCATTTACAAAAGAGAAGCTCTCCTTTGAAGGAAAGCCTGTCTTATAATAAATATCATGTCCGTTCCGATTTTATGACTTCGATACAGCATCATTTTTTTCTTCTTCATATAAATGCGAACGCATTTTGAACCAATCAAACAGATGGGTCGTGACCACTTTGATGACCGCATACCCCGGGATGGCTAAAATAATGCCGACAACCCCGAACAGCTTTCCGGCGGTTAAAAGAACAAAGATGATGGTAATCGGGTGAATGTGAAGATTTTTCCCCATGATCTGCGGCGAAATTAATTTCCCTTCCACGAGCTGGACAATGGTCCAGACAATCGCAAGTTTCAGCAGCATAAGAGGCGAAGTGACCAACGCGATAATAATCGCCGGCGTGATGGCAATGGTCGGCCCTAAATACGGAACAACGCTCGTACAAGCGGCAATGACCGCAAGCAGGGAAGCATAATCAAGTCCGATAATCAGATAGCCGATAAATAATAAAAACCCGATGCAGAAGCTGACGATGACCTGTCCTCTGATATAGGAGCTTAATCTGTGGTTCATTTCACTCAGCATCGTATACGTTTGTTCTTTCAGACGGGTGGGCACAAACTTTAAGATATAGATCGGCAGTTTTTTGCCGTCTTTCAGCAAATAGAACAGAATAAACGGCACGGTCACTATTGAAATAATCACTTCAGTCAGCGCGCCGATAAAATTCCCGACCCCGGTAAATGTGCTGTTTGCAATTGTCGCCGCCTGCGCCGATACTTTATTGGCAAGATCGGAAATGTTGATATTCATCGTCTTTTGCGCCTGATTTACAAAATCGCTTCCGATCAGGCTTTTCGTCTGATCTTCAACGATGTCCACATATTTCGGCAGGTTGTCGATCAGGCTCATGATCTGTTCCTTTAAAAACGGAATAATTGAAACGACCGTAATCGAAATCAGCCCTATAATAATGAGGTAAAGGAGCAGGATGGAATAGACTCTTTTCACTCTTATTTTTTCCAATATATCTACGATCGGATTAAGCAGATAATAAACAATTCCTGTCAAAATGACGGGGAGCGCAATCGTTTTGAGCAGGACGATAATGGGTGTGAAAATAAATGATGTCTTCATAAAGACAAGGATATTGAGACCGATGAGCAGCAATACAAGCAAAAACAAGACAAATTTATTGTCTAAGAAAAACTGTTTAAATCTGCCGCCCCATGTTTGCAATGTTTCCACTATTGTTCCTCCATCATATGTATTTTACTTAAATTGTACACTATCGTTCCTGTAATGAAAAATAATAACCGGTCTCTATGGGAATTTTTCCTATCCGTTTAGCTGGCAGCCTTTTTTCCATTTATGTTTCTTTGAAAAAAAGCTATAATGTAAGCCAATACATAGAAGGAGCGATAGCAATGATTCGATTTGCAACAGTCGGAACGAATTGGATTACAGAACGATTTCTGGAGGCGGCTTCTGCTATTGATGATTTTCAATTAACGGCGGTTTATTCCAGAACTGAGGAACGTGCGGCGGAATTCGCCGGCAAACACGGCGCTGCTCATTATTTCACCAGCCTGAAAGAAATGGCGGAAAGCAAAGCCTATGACGCGGTGTATCTCGCCAGCCCGAATGCATTTCACAAAGAGCAGGCGGTCCTTTTTATGGAACACGGCAAGCATGTACTATGCGAAAAACCGTTTGCGTCTAACGCAAGGGAAACGGATGAAATGATTCACGCAGCCAAAACGAACGGCGTTCTCTTGATGGAAGCCATGAAAACGACGTTCCTGCCGAACTTCAGCATGCTTCAAAACCACTTACATAAAATCGGACCCGTCAGGAGATTCACGGCAAGCTACTGCCAATATTCATCACGATATGATGCATATAAAAACGGTACGGTGCTTAACGCGTTTAAGCCTGAATTATCGAACGGTTCGTTAATGGACATCGGCGTGTACTGCATTTATCCGGCCGTCGTCCTGTTCGGCAAACCGAAAAACGTCATTGCGACCGGTCATAAACTAGCATCCGGCGTTGACGGCGAAGGCACGGTCATTCTGTCATACGACGGATTTGAAGCGGTGCTGATGCATTCGAAAATCTCAAATTCGTTTGCCCCGGCGGAAATTCAGGGGGAAGACGGCACGATCGTTCTGGACAGCATTCACGGACCGGAACGGGCGGAAATCCGCTATCGTGACGGACGGACGGAAGACATTTCAGTCCCTGATCTGAAACCGTCGATGTACTACGAAACGGCTGAATTCATCAATCTTCTTCGAAACGGACAGCGGGAGTCTTCCGAAAATACATTTGAACGCTCTTTCATTACGGCAAGCATTATGGAAGAAGCGAGAAAACAAATCGGAATCGTCTTTCCCGCCGATCAAAACTAAAAACATCCGCCCGGATTCGGGCGGATGTTTTTTATTTGGACGCTAACAGGTCAGCAAACGCTTTTGCATACTGCGGAAGGTCGGGCGGGCGGCGGCTTGATACAATGTGGCCGTCAGTTACGACAGCTTCATCCAGCCACTGTGCCCCTGCATTTGTCATGTCGTCTTTGATGCCGGGCGTGCTCGTTACTTTTTTTCCTGCGAGAATTCCGGCAGATATAAGCACCCAGCCCGCATGGCAGATCTGGCCGATCGGCTTTTTCTGCTCGTTCATCGTACGGATGATGTCCAAAACTTCGGGATATCTTCGCAGTTTGTCAGGAGCCCAGCCGCCAGGCACGAGCACGGCATCATACTCCTGAATAATCAGGCTCTTAAAATCGTAATCCGCCGTCGCGGGCACGCCGTATTTTCCTTTGTATGAACGGCCCGCTTCTTCTCCTATTAAATGAACGATCGCGCCTTCCTCTCTCAGCCGATAGACGGGATACCAAAGCTCTAAGTCTTCAAAATCATCACTGACAAGCGCTATAACTTTTTTGCCTTCTAATCTCATCACTGCCACTCCCTTCTTTTATATTAGTGTATCGCTTTTTTCAGATGAGGAAAAGAAACAGCTCGTTACAGCTGTTCTTCGTCTTCAGACTGAATCGTAAATTTCCGTGTGACCTGCTGCAGTTCTTCAGCCATATGCGCAAGCGTTTCGGCGGATGAACTGATTTCTTCCATGGAGGCCAGCTGCTCTTCAGCTGAGGCGGCGATGTCTTGAATGCCGGCGGACCCTTCTTTGGCGACTGAGGTAATGTCCTCCACTGCGTTTGTCACATTTTGCGACCCGGCTGCAAGCTGCTCAAGCGTTCCGTTCATATGCTGCAAGGCGCCTGAAATCTGAGTCGTCATTTCTGAGATTTTTTTGAAGCTTTCGGCCGTTTGATCCGTAATATCGAGGCCTTCCTTCACATCTTGATTCACCGCTTGGAATACGGAAAGCGATGTGGCGATTTCTTTGACGATTTCCTGAATCAGCGTTTCGATTTCCTTTGCGGAGCCGGCTGATTGTACGGCAAGCTTCCTCACTTCTTCCGCAACGACGGAGAAGCCCCGCCCGTATTCGCCTGCTCTTGCCGCTTCAATGGCCGCGTTTAAGGCAAGCAGATTTGTTTGATCGGCAATGCCGTTAATAACGTTCAGAATGCTCTTAATGTCGTGCGACTTCGTTTCCAGCCCTTTTACGACGGCTTCCGCCTGCTGTACGGAACGATCAATTGTTTTCATCTGGCCGACCGTTTTCGCCACTAATTCTTCTCCGCTTCCGGCCGTTTCAGAGGTTTGGATGGCGGATTCAGTGATTTCCGCCGATACATTCGCCGTCTCGGCAATGCCGGCATTCATTTGGGAAAGGTGATCGGCACTTTCTTCCAATTTCTCGCTTTGTGATTCGTTTCCGTTTGAGAATTGTTCAATCGCCAGAGTAATATGCTCTGTCGCCTTGCTTGTCTGTCCGGCGGATGCCGTCAGCTCTTCGGATGAAGAAGCGACATGTTCGACGGATGATTGGATGACGCCGATGACAGACCGGAGTGATGCCGACATCTCATTGAAGCTTTGGCTGAGCTGCCCGAATTCATTTTTTGACTTGATGTCAATGACTTCCGTTAAATCGCCGTCACTGATTTTAGCTGATGTCGAGACAAGTTTTTTGAGCGGTTTTGCAATCGAGCGAATGATAAAGAAGATTAAAATACCGCCGACGATAAGAGAAACCGCCAGGATGATCAGCGCCATTTTCATGACAGGCGAGGCTGCGTCATGGATCTCACTGACAAAAAATGTGCCGGCGATTTTCCAGCCCGTCAGTTTGTTTGTCGTGAAGGCCATTTTCTTCTGCTGTCCTTCAAACATGTATTCAAACGATCCGCTTGATTTGGAAAATACTTCTTTCGTCCACTCTCCGGAGCCTTCCGTTCCCGCTTTTATAGTCGGATGGGCGATGTATTTTTTATCCCCCGTTGTAATGAAGGCAAATCCTTTATGACCGATCTGGACGCGTTCGGAAGCGTTCAGCAGGTCGCCCAGATTAATATCAAGCGCCACAACGCCTGATCCGTCTTTTGTCTGCTGGGCAATCGTAACGACCGTCTGTCCGGTTGCAGCGTCTTTATAAGGCTCGGTAAACACCGGCTGTCCGCTTTTTTCAACCGCCTTTGTATACCACTCGCGCGTGAGCGGATTATAATCGGACGGCATGTCAGCGGACGGATATTTCACGAACGCTTTGTCGCGAGACGCGGCGTAAATTGACGCGACATCGCCATTTACGGTGACATACTGCTTCATATTGTCGAGCAGTACCGATTTATTTTTCGTGTTCAGTTTTTCCTTTGTGATTGATTCGCTGTAGTAGTCAATCGCTTTCAGCTTACCCTCAAGCATGTTTTCCAGCACGCTGTTCAGTTCACTGACATTTCCCTGGGCGCTGTGGGTCAGTTCGCTTTCTAATGTACTCCCCGCCGTTTGGTAGCTGAAGTAGGCGAGTATGCCGACCGGAAGCACCAATACGGCTAAAAATGCCGCGATCAGCGGCTTGCTGATGGATGGCTGTTTGATCCAATGTATCAGTTGTTTCATTTTTTCAGTCTCCTTCTTTGAAAAGCTAAATCTAATATCGTCAGATAGGACAAAAGATTTATTAAAAAAACTAAAAAAAACACCCAAACAGCACATTTGGGTGTTCTATGATCTATTAATCTATTTTAAATCGTTTCGTCATATCACGTAATTCTTCCGCCATTTGGGATAACGTTTCCGAAGACGAACTGATTTCTTCCATTGAAGCCAGCTGTTCTTCGGCAGAGGCCGCGATATCCTGAATGCTGGCGGAGCTTTCTTTTGCGATGGACGCGATTTGCTCAGAAGCTCCTGAAATCTGCTGTGATCCTGCTGTCAGCTGTTCTACCGTCGCATTCATATTCTGAATTTCTCCGGCGATCTGGTTCGTCATTTCAGAAATCCGTTTGAAGCTCGTTTCGGTCTGATTCGTAATATCCAGTCCGCTCTCCACCTCTTTGTTGACGGATTGGAACATGCCGAGAGATGTATTGATTTCGTTGACGATTTCTATAATTAAGCTTTCGATTTCTTTCGCTGAATCGGCAGACTGGACCGCAAGTTTTCTGACCTCTTCGGCGACGACTGAGAAGCCCCGGCCGTATTCACCCGCACGCGCGGCTTCAATTGCCGCGTTCAGCGCAAGAAGGTTTGTCTGATCAGCGATTCCGTTAATGACACCGAGAATGTTTGTAATGTCTTTTGATTTTGTTTCAAGTCCGCGCACCACTTGTTCAGCTTCTTTCACTGACCGGTCAATGACGTTCATTTGGCCGACCGTCTGGTGGACGAGCTTTCCGCCTGAATTGGCGACTTCCGCTGATGTGGCGGAGGATTCGGTAATGACGGCAGATGCTTTCGCCATATCTTTAAGCCCGCTGTTCATTTGATAAATATGTTCCGCCGCGCTTTCGATATTTTCACTTTGGCTTTCATTTCCGTTAGAAAATTGTTCGATCGCCAGTGTGATATGTTCCGTTGCCTTGCTTGTCTGCTCCGCTGAAGCCGTCAGCTCTTCTGAGGAAGATGCGACGTTATTCACGGAATCCTGAATGGCATGGATGAGAGACCTGAGTGAAGCGGCCATATTGTTAAAGCTTTTGCCCAGCTCGCCTAATTCATCTTTTGACTGAATTTCGATCGTTTCTGTTAAGTCGCCTTCACTGATCTGTTTCGATGATGTCACAAGCTGCTTGAGCGGTTTTGTGATTGAACGGATAATCAGCACCATGACGATGGTTCCGATGACAATCGCTAATACGAGAACGAGCAGGGACAGATGAAGGATCGGCAGGGCCGCTTCATGAATTTCGTCCAGATACATCGTTCCGGTAATCTTCCAGCCTGTCAGCCCGTTCGTATCATAAGCCATTTTCTTTTCCTGGCCGTCGTATTTGTATTGAAAATCACCTTTTTTGCTGGTGAACAGCTGTTCAGCCCACTCCCCGTTTAATACTGTGCCTGACGCACGGTTCGGGTGGGCGACCACTTTTTTGTCTTTCGTCAGGATAAAAGCGTAGCCTGATTTTCCGATGTTCACTTTCTTTGTCGTTTTCAGAAGCTCATCGATTTTCATATTGATGGCGACGACCCCTGAGCCGTCTTTCGTCTGCTGAACGACCGTCACGACCATCGTATTGGTGGAAGCCGTGCGGTAAGGATCTGTTACAACAACTTTCCCCTTATTTTCCACGGCCTTTTTATACCAGTCTCTTTCAAGCGGATTATATCCTTTAGGCATCTGCAGATCCGGATACCGTGTGAAATGTCCTTCCGTGTCACTCGTATAGATGGATTCCACGTCTTTATTAATCTTCATGTACTCTGTGAATTTATCGGTAATTTGCGATTGGTTTTTCGGCTTGTACCGATCCTTTGTGAGCCAGTCGCTGAAATATGCCGTTCCGTCTTCCTTTTGGCTGATGCTTGTGTTGATCATATCGTTAATCTGCTGCACATTATCTAGTGCGCTTCCCATCATCTGCCTGTCAAGCGTGCTTACCGCCGATTGATAGGCGATAAAAGCCAGCGTTGAAATAGGAAGAATGAGAATGGCCAAAAAAGAAATGAGCAGTTTTCTTGTAAGCGATCTCTGCTTGATGATTTGCACAATTTTTTTCATCTGCTATATCTCCTCTTGCGTGTTTACCCTTCATATCGGCAATTATGGGTAAATATACACATCCAAAAAGAAGAAATATAACGAAACATACTTTTTACCTACTATAAAATTAGTCTTTTAGACTTAATTAAGAGTTTATCTTAAAACGCCTTGTCAGTTCGCGTAATTCTTCCGCCATTTTTTCCAGCGTGACGGCTGAGGAACTGATCTCCTCCATGGACGCAAGCTGCTCTTCAGCTGAAGCCGCGATGTCCTGAATGCCGGCCGCGCTTTGTCTGGAGACTGCCGCGATATCCTCTGAAGCGTTTGATACTTCCTGAGATCCGGCAGAAAGCTGTTCCACGGTTGCATTCATATTTTGCAGTTCACCGGCAATCTGATTTGTTTTGGCGGAAATGTCCCGGAAGCTTTTTTCCGTTTCGTCCGTTAACTGAAGTCCGCTTTTCACCTCGTGATTGACGGATTCCAGCATTCCGAGCGAAGTATGAATTTCTTTGACGATTTCATGAATTAAGGATTCGATTTCTTTCGCTGAATCGGCGGATTGGACGGCAAGCTTTCTCACTTCTTCGGCAACAACTGAAAAACCGCGTCCGTATTCTCCCGCTCTTGCCGCTTCAATGGCTGCATTTAAAGCAAGGAGATTCGTTTGATCGGCAATGCCGTTAATGACGCGCAAAATGCTGGTGATGTCCTGCGATTTGAGTTCAAGCCCTTGTACGACTTGCTCCGCTTTACTTACGGATTGGTCAATGGCGCCCATCTGGCCGGCTGTTTTCTTGACAAGCCGCTCACCGGCGCCGGATATCTCCGCCGATTCAATTGAAGTTTCCGTCACAACGGCTGCCGCTTCCGCCAGATCGCTGAGCCCGTCTTTCATCTCATTCACTTGTGCTGTCGCTTTATCAATACTCTCACTTTGGTCTTCCGTTCCATTAGAAAACTGTTCAATCGCAAGGGTGATATGTTCCGTTGCTTTGCTCGTCTGCTCAGCCGAAGCCGTCAGCTCCTCTGAGGAAGAAGCGACATGTTCAACAGAGTCCTGAATTCCCTGAATAAGCGAACGGAGTGAATCTGTCATATGATTAAAACTTTTACCGAGCACGCCGAGCTCATCTTGAGAGCTGACATCAATGGTTTCAGTCAGATCTCCGCTGCTGATTTTTTCCGCTGAAGCTACGAGACGTTTTAACGGTTTGGTAATTGAGCGGATGACAAAATAAATGAAAATCATCCCTGCGGCAACGGCTATCGCCAATATGATAACGGCCAGAGTCAGAACCGGTCTTGCCGCATCCTTGATTTCATCCACGGACATGGTTCCGCTGATCTTCCAGCCCGTCGCTTCATTGGTCACGTACGCCATTTTTTTCGCTTTCCCGTTCAGCGTATATTCATAGTCGCCTTTTTGCCCGCTGTATAATGTATCAACCCATTTTCCCGATACCGCCGCGCCGGCTTTTTCATCACTGTAGGCAACGGCTTTTTTATTTTTGCTGAGGATAAAGGCGTATCCTTCTTTTCCGATGTTCACTTCTTTTGTCATCGTGATGAGATCGTCGATTTTTATATCAATGGCGACGACGCCTGATCCGTCTTGCGCCGCGCGGGCCATGGTGACGACCATCTTTTTGTTTGAGATGGACTCATAAGGGTCCGTGATGATGGTTTGGCCTTTATTCTCCATGGCTTCCTGATACCAGCTTCTTTCAAGCGGATTGAAATCGGCCGGCATATCGGCATGCGGATAACGGGTAAACGTTCCTTCCTTGCTGCTTGAAAATATGGCGGACGCTTTATCATTGCTTTCAATAAACTGTTTGAACCTTTCTTGCATTTCCGTTTGGTTTTTTTCTTTAAATTTAGCGCTTGTCGCCCATTCGCTGAAATATGCAGAGCTTTTTGTAAACATTCCGATCCGGTCATCAATCATATTGTTTAAGATTTGCACATTTCCTTCGGCGCTTTCCATCATTTGCTTTTCAACGGATGAAGCCGCCGAACGGTAGGCGCCGGCGGCCAATACTGCTACCGGAATAATTAAGATCAGTAAAAATGAAATGATAAGTTTTTTGGCTATTGATTTTCTGGCGATTTTTTTTGCTGTTTTTTTCAATTTTGTAAACCTCTTTCAATCATTTACTGTTTATATCGGCCGACTCCCTTTTTATTACATTGAAAATTAAGTCATAAATGAAAAATAGTTCTATGTACTCCCTTTGTATGCAAGACTTTTTATTTAATTATCCGGCTGTCACTATAAAAAAGGACGCCTTCCACCTGGAAAGCGTCCTTTTTTACTAGTTGATTTTAAATTGTTTCGTTAATTCCCGCAGTTCTTCGGCCATTTGCGCCAAAGTATCGGCGGATGTGCTGATTTCTTCCATTGATGCAAGCTGTTCTTCTGCGGATGCGGCAATATCCTGAATGCTTGCTGCGCTTTCCCGTGATACGTCCGCAATATCGGTCACTGCGGCTGAAACGTGCTGAGAGCTGTCTGACAGCTGTTCAACCGTGCCGTTCATTGATTGCAGTTTTTCGGCGATGTCGTTCGTCATGCCGAAGATATTCTGGAAGCTTTCTTTCGTGCGATCCGTTACGGCAAGTCCTGATTGCACTTCTTCATTAACGGATGTAAACATGTGAAGCGAAGTATTAATTTCAGCCGTGATTTCCTGAATGAGTTTTTCAATCTCTTTGGCAGAACCGGCGGATTGGACGGCAAGCTTTCTCACTTCTTCGGCTACTACTGAGAAGCCCCGCCCGTATTCACCGGCTCTTGCCGCTTCAATGGCTGCATTTAATGCAAGCAGGTTTGTCTGATCGGCAATACCGTTGATGACTCTTAAAATATGAGTAATGTCTTTTGATTTGGCCTCAAGGCCTTTTACAACCGCTTCCGCCTGCTGGACCGATTGATTGATGAGATTCATCTGCCCGACGGTTTGCTGCACATATTCTTCCCCGGTGCCGGCAGCTTCCTTCGATTGTTTAGATGCCTCCGTAATGGATGATGATGTGCGGGAAACGGCGGCGAGTCCGTCATTTATATGATTCAGCTTGGCTGAGCTTGAATCGACTTTTTCGCTTTGCTCTTCGTTCCCGTTTGAAAACTGCTCAATCGCCATTGTAATATGTTCCGTCGCTTTGCTTGTCTGAGAAGCTGAAGCGGTCAGCTCTTCCGATGACGCGGCCACGTTATCGACAGAGTTTTGGATCGCGCTGATCAGTCCGCGCAGAGATTCTCCCATTTCATTAAAGCTCGCGCCGAGTTCGCCCAATTCATCTTTCGAGCGGATATCAATGGTTTCAGTCAAGTCTCCGCCGCTGATTTGTTTAGAAGAGCGGACAAGCCGTTTCAGCGGTGACGTAATGGATCTGACAATCAACAGAATTAAAATTCCCCCGATGATAATGGATGCTGCAAGGACAATCATCCCCATCGTCAGCACCGGTTGTGAGGCGTCTTTAATTTCGTTGAGCTCCATGCTCCCCTCTATTTTCCACCCGGTCAGTTTATTTGTCGTAAATGCCATTTTTTTATTTTGATCATCGAGCTTGTATGAAATAATGCCGCTGTCTTTGCTGTATACCTCATTCAGCCACGGGGTTGAAACTTTATCGCCCGGTTTGTGGTCTTTATGCGCGACATAGGTTTTATTTTTGGACGTGATAAACACGAATCCTTTTTGCCCGATTTTGATTCCCTGCATCTGCTTCAGCAGCTGGTCAATCGTAATATCCATGGCCACTACGCCTGTTCCGTCCTGCATCTGCTTTGCCACGGTAATGACCATGCTGCCGTCGCTTGCCGCGGTGTAAGGGTCGGTGACAACGAGCGTGCCGCCGGCCTTCACAGCGTCTTTATACCAAGTGCGTGTTCTCGGATCGTAATCAGCCGGAGTATTTTCTTTCGGCGCCTGTGCGTAGCTGCCGTCTTCCGTACCTCCGTAAATGCGGGCTACGTCCTTATGAATAGACGTGTATTGCCCGAACTTTTCTTCAAGAGCAGACATGTTTTTCTTTGAGAAGGATGATCCTTTTAACGTTTCACTGAAAAATTCAATCGCCTTTGCTTTTGCGCCGATATCATTTGTAATCGTTGTGTTAAAAGATTCGATGTTATTTTTCGCGTTGCCTGAAATCTGATCATCCAGCGAATTGCTCGCCGTATGGTATGAACTGAATTCTAACACGAGAATCGGTATGATTAAGATCACGATAAATGAAATGATTAATTTCCGTGAAATCGATGCCTTTGTGCACCAATTAATGAATTTTTTCATATTAAGCTGCTCCCTCAAGTGTGATACCTTATATATCGGCTCAGTCTTCACATTTTGTTAACATTTCCTCCTTTTTTATCACTTGATTTTCATTGCCCAAGCTTCCTGCATACCTTATAAAAAAAGATAGGGGGCGCGCAGATGATTATCATATCCGGCCAAGTGCTTCGGCCTCAGGACATCGCGAACTGGCAGACGGAAGAAAGCCTTGTTCCGTATATAAATGAACTGCTCAATTCTCCCGTACAATTCGATTACGGGTCGATTGCTGAACTGATGTTCGAGGTGCGGCTGCGCCGCCATATTGTGGAAGCCGCAAGAGAACTGCACGGATCAGGTGTGAAATTTGCAACTTTCGCCAAAACATACGGAAATACGGCTTATTGGAGACTGACGCCGGAAGGAGCCCTGGAGCTGAAGTACAGGATTCCCGCTTCAAAAGCGATTCGGGATATTATTGAAAACGGGGCGTTTTACGCATTTGAATGCGCTACCGCCATTGTTGTGATTTATTATCTGGCCGTCTTAAAGACAATCGGTGAAGAACGGTTTAACCGGCGCTTCCGGGATATCACTTTGTATGACTGGCACTATGAGCATCTGCCGATCTACACGGAAACCGGCAGCCACTTTTTACGGGGAGACTGTTTATATTTTAAAAATCCTGATTTTAACCCTGCAAAGGCTCAGTGGCGGGGAGAAAATGTCATTGTGATGGGGAATGATCAATATTTCGCCCACGGTCTCGGGATTCTGACCGCTGAACAAATCATCCAGAGATTGAATTCTTTAAGAAAAAAAAATGCCGTGCAGCCGGCTTATCTGCTTAACCAGGCAACAAGGCTTGATGCACCCGCGCTTTATCAGATCATGCATTAAAACAATCCCATCGTCTGTCATTGTGACGATGGGATGTGAAATGCTTTTCTTTTCCGGTAAAAAGCCGTCGTGCCGAGCGCTTGGTTTGCAGCCCATTCAAACTTCTCTAAATCATGGCGGGTGACGGCTCTGTCCCGTCTGCTCCATTTAATGGCGCGGACAAAGTAATACCCTTTAATCGGCGCCATGGTGACTTTGGAATGCGGAAAATCTTCAAAGACAAACTCAATAGTCCCTCTTTTTTTATAGGACATTTGAAGAATCTTCATCATCCATCACCTCACGATTTCTGGATTATGATTCGCACAATCTGTCCAAAACGGTTTTCACGTCTGTCGGCCCCTCAAGTTTCGCGGCGGACTGGCCGGCCCATAAAGACATATGCTCCGCGTCTCCTGATTGAGCCGCGTGCCCGCGCATCGGCTTTGTCAGCGTATTATGCAGCGGATAAGGCAGCGTTTTTCCCTCGTCAGCTTCATATGTTTTCATGAACTGATTCACGATTCCCCGCGCCTGTTTTCCTGAAAACAGGGTGGTCAGCCGCGTATCGGCTCCTTTTGATTCGGCAATGGCTTTTTGATATGCCGGTGAGGCGCTGCTTTCTTCACAAAGGAGAAACGGTGTTCCTACTTGAACGCCGTCCGCACCCAAACATCGGGCCGCCTGCACCCCGCGGCGGTCAAAAATGCCGCCTGCCGCAATCACCGGGATATTCAGCGTGTCTTTAGCCTGCGGAATCAGCGCCATAAGGCCGAGAGCCGGTTCTCCTTTAACCGGCAGAAACGACCCGCGATGCCCGCCGGCTTCTATTCCCTGAAGGATAACGGCGTCCATTCCCCGTTCTTCAAAAGCCTTCGCTTCCTCCGGCGTTGTCGCCGTGCCGAAAAGGAAACAACCGCTTTCCTTCAGCTTTTCCGCCGTTTTTTCCGGCGGCAGGCCGAAGGTGAATGAACACGCTTTGACTCCGTAACGGATCAGAAGCTCCGCTTTTTCCTCGAAATCATTCCATTCTTCTTTCAGATCAGAGAACGGCTTGGCGTCTTTTGCCCTCGGAATGCGGGCTTTCCATTTTTCAACAAGTTCCGCCTCAGGCATCTGTCTTTCTTCCGGGACGAAAAGATTTACTTGAAAGGAGCGGTCCGTCAGCTCTTTCATCTCGATAAGCTGTTTTTCAAGCGCTTGCGGGCTGACGTATCCTGAAGCGAGGCTTCCGAGCGCCCCTTCATTTGATACCGCCGAAGCCAGACGCGGCGTGACCAGCCCGCCGGCCATCGGGGCCTGAATGACGGGCTTTGTTAATGATAACGGACTCATCCACTCACTCATTTGTTTTCCTCCGTTTCAGCCAGTATTTTGATATAACATGTTCTGTTTCGCGGACCGTCAAATTCGCAAAAATAAACGCCCTGCCATGTTCCGAGTATCAGGCGCCCGTCTTCTATGATGACATGCTGAGAGGCGCCGGTTGTACTCGCTTTCATATGTGCCGCCGTATTTCCCTCCATATGCCGGTCCAGTTCGTGCTCCCACGGATATATTTCATCAAACCTTCTGAGCATATCCCTCTTCACATCCGGGTCGGCTTTTTCATTGATGGTAATGCCGGCGGTGGTATGGGGACAGTATATGAGCGCCAAACCGTTTTTTACGCCTGTTTCGCGGAGAAACAATTCGGCTTCATGTGTGATGTCGATCATTTCATCCCTTTTGTTTGTTTGAATCTGCAATTTTTTCAGCATATGAATGCCTCCTTTCTTTTTCTCTTCCTTTCCCATATTCGTTTCTGTATTTGTCTTTTCCTGTCGGATCGCGATGATAAACGCAGATCACAAAAAACTTCAGCCTCGGGACTGAAGTTTTTCACCATATATATACGCGGGCCTCATAAGGCTTTAAGAGGAAGGATGTCACATGGCGGTGCGCTTCTGTTTCCGCGTTTGCAAGCACGAGAGAATCGGAGTCAAGCGGATAACCGGGATGCCTGTATAAAGCGGGGGTTCGGGACAGATTTGTGATGATCAGGGCGGATTTTGTTCCGTTTTTTCTTAGATAGGCATAAATCTGCCGGTCATTCGGAAGCAGCAATTCATATGTGCCGCTGATCAATACGCCGTGTTCTTTTCTGAGGGCGAGCAGCCGTTTGTAGAAATGGTATACGGATGTTTCATCCTGCAATTGTGATGCAGCGTTCAGCCATGTGTGATTCGAATTCACTCCGAGCCACGGAGAAGCATCAGAAAACCCGCCGTTCGCCTCACCGCTCCATTGCATCGGTGTCCGTGAATTATCCCGGCCCTTCTTCCAGATGATCTTCATCACTTGTTCATGCGGAACGCCGCGGGACGTCTCTTTTTCATACAGATATTTAATTGCGGCGTCATCATAATCTTCAATGGATGGGAACGAAACATTGGTCATGCCGAGCTCCTGTCCCTGGTAAATAAACGGCGTGCCTTTCATCAGCATATACATCACGGCGAGTGCCTTGGCGCTTTCTGTCAAAAACCGTTCGTCACCCCATACCGAAACGGATCGGGGCTGGTCGTGATTTTCCATAAATAACGCATTCCAGCCCTTTCCTTCAAGGCTGTACTGCCAGCCGGACAAGACGCGCTTAAGCGCCGGAATGGAAATGCTTTGATCATCTTCCGTATCCCAGAGGCCGAGATGTTCAAATTGAAAAATCATTTGAAAGACGCCGTTTTCTTCACCGGCCCAATCAGCCGCCTCCCAAGCCGCCACTCCGTTCGCCTCGCCGACCGTCATGATCGGATAGCGCGAAAATGTTTCCCGCTTCAGCTCTTTTAAGTGATCCATTATGCCTTCCCCATTCATATGATACGGGAAAGACGGGACGTACGGGAGACCGTCCGGGTTCGGCATGTCAGGGAGTCCTTCTTTTTTCTTAATGTGAGAAATGGCATCCACCCGGAAGCCGTCTATGCCTTTATCAAGCCACCAGCGAACCATCTCATAAACGGACTGCCTCATCGCTTCGTTTTCCCAATTTAAATCAGGCTGTTTTTTGTCAAACAGGTGCAGGTAATACTGGCCGGTCTCTTGATCATATTCCCACGCCGATCCGCCGAAAATGCTTTCCCAATTATTCGGCTCTTTGCCGTTTTTTCCGTCTCTCCAGATGTACCAGTCCCGTTTTTCGGAATCTTTCGCTGAGCGTGATTCGATAAACCAAGGGTGCTCATCGCTTGTATGGTTGATGACGAGGTCTATAATCAGCTTCATGCCGAGCGCATGGACATCCGCAAGGAGCCGGTCAAAATCCTCCATCGTCCCGAATTCGCCGGCAATTTGTTTATAATTCCGAATATCGTAGCCGTTGTCCGCGCCCGGCGAGTCAAAAACGGGACAAAGCCAGATCACATCCGCCCCCAACTCTTTTATGTAATGAAGCTTTGCTCTGATGCCGTTAATATCGCCGATTCCGTCCCCGTTCGAATCCATAAAGCTTCGGGGATAAATTTGATAGACGGCCGCCGTTTTCCACCAATCCGTTTTCATACCGACACTCCTTTCTTTACAGCATATGAAGGAGCGGGACGAAGAAGCATTTTTTCCATAAAAAAAGCCTCATTGCAAAAGCAGGAGGCTCAGAAATCAGTTTTTTTAATCTCAACGAAGCGGATATGATGGTCTTCCGCTTCCAGCACCTTAAATTCACACCCTTCGGCATGAAACACATCACCATTTTTCAGCTCCATTTTTTGTGTTAAGAGCCAGCCGGCAATCGTGTCAATGTCTTCATTTTCGATGGCGATATCAAGGAGATCATTCACCTCTTCTATGAGCGCCTTGCCGTCCATCACATAATGGTGTTCGCCTTTTTTGACGATGTGGGGCATTTCATCCTGGTCATATTCATCACGGATTTCCCCGACGATTTCCTCCAATATGTCTTCGACGGTCACAAGTCCCGCCGTGCCGCCGTATTCGTCAACGAGAATCGCCATATGAATCCGCTCCTTCTGCATGCGGATCAAAAGCTCCTGAACGGGGATGCTTTCAATGACTCTGATGACCGGACGCATCATTTCTTTTAATTCAATGGAGCGGCCGAGAAAATACGCTTTAAATAAATCCTTATTGTTAATAATGCCGAGAATGTGATCTTTGTCTTCCTTAATAACCGGATATCGCGTATACCGTTCGTTGATGATCAAATGTATGGCTTCATCAACTGACTGTTCAAGCGAGATGACGGCGATTTCGGTGCGCGGCACCATGATTTCTCTGGCGACCCGGTTATCGAATTCAAATATTTTATTGACGTAACGGAATTCAGATTGATTGATTTGACCTTTTTTATAGCTTTCGGACAAAATCAGCCGCAATTCTTCTTCACTGACCACGACCTCATGTTCTTTCACCGAATGAAAACCGAACAGCTTGACCAAAAATCCGGCTGAGCCGTTTAACAGCTTAATAAACGGATACATCACTTTATAAAACAGAATGAGCGGTTTCGCCGTCCACAGACTGACAGCTTCGGCTTTTTGAATGGATATCGTTTTCGGCGCAAGCTCTCCGATGACGACGTGCAGATACGTGACGGCGATAAACGCCGCAATAAACGTGACGACGTGCGTAATAGATGACGGCATTCCGATCAGGCTGAAAACAGGATGAAGAAGCCGCTGAATCGTCGGTTCACCGAGCCAGCCGAGTCCGAGCGCCGTAATCGTAATGCCGAGCTGGCACGCTGATAAATATTCATCGAGATTTGAAATCACCCTGTGCGCCGCGAGCGCCCGGCTGTCTCCGGTTTCAACCAGCTCCGCGATTTTTGAACCGCGGATTTTGACAATCGCAAATTCCGCAGCGACAAAGATGGCCGTTAATCCGATTAACAGCATAATGAGAATCAGTTTTAATATAAGCAAAAAAACCCCTACCGCAAACGGTAAGGGGCCACCTCCTTCGTGTTAATTCTCATCACGACCATTTAAGAAAATCATCACAAAACGAAGCAGCTCGAATAATGAAACGAGCGCCGCAGCCACATACGTCAGCGCGGCGGCGTTCAGCACTTTATTCACGCCGTGTTCTTCACTGTTGCGAATGAATCCTTCCGACACGATAATCCGCTTCGCCCTCGCGCTGGCATTAAACTCGACAGGCAGTGTGACAAGCTGGAAAAAAACAGCGGCCGAAAACAAAATAATGCCGAGTCCGATTAAGTTCAAGCTGCCCAGGAGCATCCCGCCCAAGAAAAGCAGAGGGGCAACCCCGGAGGCAAAATTGACGACCGGAAAAATTTTGTGCCTCAGCACAAGCGCGCCGTATGATTCCTGATGCTGCAAAGCATGTCCGACTTCATGGGAAGCGACGGAAATGGCGGAAATGGAGCGGCCGTAATATACCGGCTCAGATAAACGCACCACCCGCTCCGTCGGGTCGTAATGGTCTGTTAAAGTGCCTCTTACCGGTTCTACCGGCACATCATATAAACCGTTAATATCAAGAATCCGTCTTGCCGTTTCCGCCCCCGTCCGCTGACTGGAGGCTTCCACGTCTGAGTATTTCTGAAAATTGCTTTTCACTTTAAATTGTGCCCAAAACGACAAACCCAATGCAGCAATTGTTAAAAAGATAAACAGCATATTATCCTCTTCCTTTTTCTCTTATATCGTACGATCTGCTTATATATTATTTTAATGATTGCCCGCTTTCCTGTACAGAAATCCGCTTCTTTTTTCTGACAGGAATCAACCCTCCGAGCATGATGAGGATACACCCGGCCATTCCGATGTAAAACGGAAACGTGCCTGCGGTCTCTTTTGCAAAAACAAGCCATGAAAATCCGCCGGACATATGATTGTATCCATTCAAATCGAAAATAAGCAATACGGCCGCCGAAGCGAGCAGCTGCGCTCCGGCCAGCGCCGCCAGCAGTTTTTGAATGACTGTCATTTGACTCACCCTTTTTCGGTCCGCTTTCTTTATCATATGAAAAAATAAGGGTGAATATGTTTTCGGCGATTTTTGAAAGACATCAAATGAACTGGGACATACTGTATAAAAAAAGATACAGGTGTGATCGACATGAAAGTGACAAATGGCGAGAAAGAACAGCTGAGCAATGCGATAGACAGAATGAACGAAGGGCTTGACGCCTTCATCCAGCTCTATAATGAATCGGAAAACGACGAACCTCTCATTCAGTTTGAAGATGAGACGGCCGATTTAATCAGACATGCGCGTGACTCATACGGCCAGGAACAGCTGGACGAAAAACTAAACACCATTATTAAGCAGATTTTATCCATCTCTCTGTCGAAAGAAGAGCCGGACGAATGAAATCAAACCGTATTTTTATTTCCTGGCTGAGATGGCCGTTATATGTTCGGATCGGGCTGATCATTATCGCCTTGATTTTATTGTTCGGCCAACTCATTTACATGCTCGAACCGAAGCAATTCACGTCTGTGTTTGAAGGGGTTTGGTGGGCGGTCATTACGGTGGCCACAGTCGGCTACGGCGATTACGTTCCGCAGACGCCGCTCGGGCAGATTGCCGGCATGGTGCTTGTATTAAGCGGAGCGAGTTTTGTGACCGCCTATTTCGCCACGCTTTCTTCAGCCGTGTTCAGCAAACAGCACCGCTATGTCGAAGGGAAGGTCGCCTTTAAAGGCAAGGGGCACGTCATTCTTATCGGATGGAACGAAAAATCGCATATGCTGCTGAAAGAGCTGCAGCACATCGCACCGTCAAAAACTGTCGTCCTGATTGATGATTCATTAAGGGAAGGTCCGCTTATTGAAAACGTCCATTTCATCCGCGGACATGCCGCTGATGACAGCACGCTCAATAAGGCGAATATTACGGAAGCTGATACCGTCATTCTGACAGCGGACCAGCAGAAAAATGAATCCGAAGCTGATATGCTGTCGGTATTAACGCTTCTCGCCATCAAAGGGCTGCATCCGTCTGTTTATTGTATCGTAGAAATTTTAACGGAACGGTATGTCAAAAACGCCGAGCGCGCAGGAGCCAATAAGATTCTGTGCACATCACGCCTGTCGAGCCGGGTGATGTTTGAGCATTACCGGGTCAAGCTGCAGCTTGCCAAACCGCAAACGCTGTCAGATCTGACGCTGGAGAAAAAGGTTCGCATCATTCCCGTCCCCGAGGAACTAAAGGGCTCATCTTATCATGACTGCGCGCTCTATTATCTCAGACGGAATACCACGATCATCGGCATACAAAAAGAAGAGGGGCCGATGCTGACCCCTCCCCTGTCATACCAGGTGCTCGATACTGATCTGTTTTTGGCTCTTTAATGCAGCAGGACGTCTTCCAGCTCTTTCACAAGCGAGATGCCGATATCTGTATATGAGCGGTCAATTGCCGCATCCCGCCGTTTCGGCTCGGAGAATTGGTTGAATAATGACTCAAAAACACCGCCGCCTGCTGCATCATCCGTTTCCTGCTGATAAACGTGCCTCAGCAAAAAGGGTGTGCCGATTGTAACGGCGGCCCCCCGTTCATCCAGGTGTCCCTTATTTGCTTCAACAGGGATACGGAGAAATAAATAGCCGTCCTGATCGGAAATTTTGTAATCAAAGAACCCGCGGTCATACTCCCAGCCGCCTCCGATGGTATAACCGATCGGTTTCATCACCTGTTCCAGTTCGCGGAGTAAAAACGATTGCCCTTCAAGTGAAGATGGTATGCTGATCATGTGCATATGCTCCTTTTTGTCTTTAGCGTCCCCGCTCTGCGGTATCTTCATACGGCGTCCGGGAAGAATCGGGAGCGGCAGACAGACGCTGAAAAGAGGTGACGGCGCATTCAATCAGAACATACGTCACAATTGCGGAGAGAGCGGCTTCCGTTGAAATATAGAAAACGGCGGCATAGAGACAGCACTTCGTGATCAGCGTATGCATCCGGCCAATCTTCAGTTTCAGCCGGACCATGTCCGTAAACAAGCCGAGAGGGAAAGCGAAAAACAGGATGGTTTGCAAGAGGGATTCGGGAGACAGTTTTAGTGCCGAATAGACGATAGCGGCGGAACAGACGGAAATGAAGACATGCTTACATAAAAGCCGCATCAATTCATCATCACACCTTTCACGGTTTAAAAAAGGCTGACCCGTCATGCTGAGGGCCAGCCCTTCTTTTTATTTTTCAAGGCGTTTTTCAAGCTCTGCTTTTTTCTCTTCAAAGCCCGGTTTGCCGAGAAGCGCGAACATATTCACCTTATAGGCTTCAACACCCGGCTGATCAAACGGGTTGACTCCGAGCAGATAACCGCTCATCGCCACCGCTTTTTCAAAGAAATAAACGAGATATCCAAATGTATATGCGTTAAGCTCCGGAACATTGACAATTAAGTTAGGCACTTTTCCGTCTGTATGGGCAAGCATCGTGCCTTCGAACGCTTTTTTGTTGACGAAATCGACCGTTTTGCCGGCTAAGTAATTTAAGCCGTCGAGATCATTTTCCGCTTCTTCAATTGTCAGCTCATGCTTCGGTTTTTCAACGTTTAATACGGTTTCAAACAGATCGCGTCTGCCTTCCTGCACGTATTGACCGAGAGAGTGAAGGTCTGTTGAGAAGTTAGCGGAAGAAGGATAGATGCCTTTTTCATCTTTTCCTTCACTTTCGCCGAAGAGCTGCTTCCACCATTCAGCAAAGTATTGCAGCGCAGGCTCATAGTTGATGAGCATTTCAATGGTTCTGCCTTTATTATACAGAACGTTGCGGACGACGGCGTATTGGTAAGCCGCGTTCTCTTCTAATTCCGAGCTGGAAAAGTCTTTGCTTGCATCAAGAGCGCCTTTCATCATTTCATCGATATCAGCCCCGCTTACCGCAATCGGCAGAAGGCCTACCGCAGTCAGAACGGAGAAACGTCCGCCGACATCATCAGGAATAACGAATGATTCGAAGCCTTCTTCATTAGAAAGCGTTTTTAAAGCGCCGCGTTCTTTATCTGTTGTCGCGTAAATCCGCGCTTTCGCTTCTTCTTTTCCGTATTTTTCTTCAAGAAGTTTGCGGAAAATCCGGAAAGCGATTGCAGGTTCCGTCGTCGTGCCTGACTTAGAAATGACATTGATAGAGAAATCAGCGTCTTCCAAAAGATCCATAACATCTTTCATATAAGTTGAGCTGATATTATTGCCGATAAAGATAACTTGAGGGTTTTTGCGCTTATCTTTCGGCAGAACATTATAGAAAGAATGATTGAGCGCTTCAATCGCCGCGCGGGCGCCTAAGTATGAACCGCCGATACCCACGACGAGAAGCACGTCAGAATCTGATTTGATTTTTTCAGCGCTTTTTTTAATGCGCGCGAATTCTTCTTTATCATAGTTTTCAGGGAGGTCCACCCAGCCTAAAAAGTCGCTTCCGGCGCCTGTTTTTTCATGGATATTATGGTGTGCCGTTTTTACGAAATCACGTGCGTATGTAAGTTCATGTTCATTGAAAAAAGGTAACGCTCTTGAGTAATCAAAGCGTACATGCGTCATTTGCTTGTCCCTCCATCACGGTGAATTGTTTTCTCTTTCACTTTATATGAACTCACCCGCTAAATCAAGTCATGAAGAAGGCATGATGAATACGGGATTTGCGCTAAATATGCGTTCATTTTTTATACAATATTCGAGATGGTTATATTTGTATTAACGGTGAGAGGGATAACGAATCGAATGACTTGCAATTGCAGACATCCAAGAACATGTCCGATTTCTATGCGGGTGTGTTAGGGTTCCGTAACAGACCGTGAATGTTGGTGATCCAGGAACGTATCACATTTACTTTGAAGCAGGATGACATCCATCGCCAATACCCATGGGACGGTTCTTTTTATATAGTACTCCTCTTGAGAGGCTGCCAATCAGTCATATTAAGGTATAAATGTCCATTTTTAAAAATAGTGTCTATATTTGGGTTATCATGTTAAGATGAAAATAATTTTAAACCGGGAGGTGATTTTATGACTAAAACCATTGGTCTTATTTGTGGAAGTTTACGAAAAAAATCGTATAATCGAGTGATTGCTCAATCATTGATTGACTTCGATAATGCGGCTCAATTTCGCTGGGTTGAAATAGACAGTCTTCCTTTTTTTAACGAAGATTTAGAAATCGCCGGAGCACCAGACTCCGTAACATCCTTTAGAGCTGATATACGAGACGTTGACGGCGTCATCATTGTAAGTCCAGAGTACAATTCCGGAATCCCGGGGGTATTAAAAAATGCATTGGACTGGGCATCGAGACCGCGGACCTCTTCCGTTTTAAACAGAAAACCGGTTGGCTTAATCGGAGCAACCCCCGGAGGGTTCGGCACCTCTTTTGGTCAAATGCAAATGAGAGAAGTACTCGAAGCTATGCAAGTCAATGTTCTGCCCTTTCAAAAAATGCTGATTTCGCAAGTCCATGAGAAAATTGATTCCGCTCAACACATACTTACGGATGAACAAACAAAACGTTATCTTCAACGCTATTTACAACAGTTCATCCATTGGATTGATCATGCTCCGGTTCCCGTTCCGGATTAATTGAAAGATCATCACCTTCACGAAAAGTCACTTCAGAAATAACTTTCTACCTATACAGTATATGAATAGATTTACCGTTTTCCATTGACAAACTGACTTGCCTTAATTCAAGGAGGATGATAAAATGTCTGATCTTTATTCCCGTCTTTCAAAAGATGATGCTGCCGTGCTTTTAGTTGACCATCAAACCGGCCTTATTTCCGGTCTCGTGCGTGACTATGGCGTTGATGAATTTAAAAACAATGTATTGGCTCTCGGTGATACGGCTAAATTCTTTGATTTACCGGTTATTTTAACAACCAGCTTTGAAAATGGACCCAACGGACCGCTCATGCAAGAACTCGTTGATCTCTTTCCTGATGCGCCAAAAATAGCCCGTCCGGGACAAATTAATGCATGGGACAATGAAGACTTTGTTAAAGCCATTGAAGCGACCGGCAAAAAACAGCTGATTATCGCGGGGGTGGTAACAGACGTCTGCGTTGCTTTTCCTGCGCTTTCTGCCATTAAAGCAGGCTACGAAGTGTTTGTTGTGACAGATGCTTCGGGGACGTTTAATAAGCAAGTAGCAGATGCATCATTAACCCGTATGGCTCATGGCGGCGCGCAGCTTATGAACTGGTTCAGCACAGCATGCGAGCTTCAGCGTGATTGGCGCAACGATGTTGAAGGTTTTGGCGCATTAATCTCCAGTCATCTTCCCGGTTATCAAAACTTAATGGGAAGCTATATGGGGGCGCAGCGGGACCTTAGTACACAAAATGCATAAAAAGGAGCGCTGATTGAATCAGCGCCCCTTTTTTAAATTCGCGGCTCTTCATCTTCGTGATTTAGATTTCGTGTAAATAGATGACAGGTAATCGCAAAGTTAATTGTTCCTTTACGGATGAAACGATTTCCATAGTTGTCTCATGGAAAAGGGTGTTTCACTTGTTCCTAATGAACTAATAGAAAATCCGGAAAGAGGGACTCCCAAAACGGTTACATCTGCAGCTTGAAAATCACTCCGGCCGGGAATGTATCTTACAGTGACGCCTTTAAGATGGCAAGTACGTCATCTTTGTTCAGTTTTTGGAAATTGCCGAATCCGCCGTATTCCATTTCTTTTGCGGCGATGTCTGCGATCAGCTCAAGCTTGTCTTCGCCGATGTCATAATCCGCAAGGCGGGACGGTGCGCCGAGGCTTGTCCAGAACGCGGACAATTTATCGATCCCTTCAAGCGCAATTTCTTTATCCGTTTTGCCTTCAGTATCAATGTCAAACATATTAAGCATGAGGTTTTTAAAACGGTCTACATTTGTATCAAGCGTGTATCTCATCCAGTTCGGGAACAGAATCGCAAGTCCTCCCGCGTGAGGGATGTCATAAACCGCTGATACGGCGTGCTCCATCGTATGGGAAGCCCAATCGCCGAAATAGCCCATTTGCAGCGTGCCGTTTAATGCGATCGTACCCGCGTATAAAATCGTTTCGCGGTGCTTATAGTTCTCAAGGTCTTCCAAAAGTTTCGGCGCTGTTTCAATTACCGTCTGAAGGACCGCAAAACACATTCTGTCCTGAAGCGGCGTGTTTTCAACATTATGGAAGTATTGTTCAAATACGTGGCTCATCATATCCACCATGCCGTATACGGTTTGGTTTTCCGGAACGCTGAAAGTATTCTCGGGATCTAAAATGGAGAAACGCGGATGAGTGACATTGCTGCCCCATACGAATTTTTCGTTTGTTTCCCAATTTGTGATAACGGAATCAGGGTTCATTTCAGAGCCTGTCGCCGCAAGCGTCAGCACCGTGCCGAACGGAAGCGCGTCCTGCGCCGTTACTTTTTTGCTGTAAATGTCCCATGCGTCGCCATCATATTTCGCACCGGCCGCAATCGCTTTTGTACAGTCGATGACACTTCCGCCGCCGACTGCGAGAAGGAAATCAATCTCATGCTGTCTGCACAGCTCAATTCCTTTATTTACCGTTTCCAGACGCGGGTTCGGTTCAACGCCCGCAAGTTCATGAACGGATGCGCCTTCTTCTTTTAAAATGCCTGTTACTTGGTCATACAGGCCGTTTCGCTTAATGCTGCCGCCTCCGTAAACAAGCAGCACGTTTTTCCCGTATTGCTTCAGCTCTTTTTTCAATTGGTCGATTTGACCTTTTCCGAAAATCAGTTTCGTCGGATTGCAGTACGTAAAGTTCTCCATTTATCATGACCTCCAAAAAAATCGTAAGGGAATTACTATAACACAGAAAAAAAGGAGCTGCCAATCCGGCCGCCCCCCTTTATGTTATTACAATGATGCTTTCAGTATCGCAAGCACATCTTCTTTCTGCAGTGACTTGAACTGTCCGAATGCTCCGTTTGCCATCGCTTTATCTGCAATCGTATCCAGCTTCTCATCAGAAATATCGTAATCAGCGAGTCTGTTCGGAGCGCCGAGGCTCGTCCAGAATTCAGACAGCCTGCTGATTCCTTCAAGTGCGATCTCTTCATCTGATTTGCCTGTCTCGTCAATATCGAAAACACGGACGGCAAGCTGTTTAAAGCGGGCGGGATTTTCTTTGAGCACATGTCTCATCCAGTTCGGGAACAGAATCGCTAAACCTCCGGCGTGCGGTATATCGTATACCGCTGATACCGCATGCTCGATGTTGTGTGTGGCCCAATCCCCTCTTGCGCCCATTGACAGCATTCCGTTTAATGCGATCGTGCCTGTATATAAAATCGTCTCACGAAACTCGTAGTTCTCCAGATCGTTGATCAGCTTCGGCGCTGTTTCAATCACCGTGCGCAGAAGCGATTCACACATCCGGTCCTGATACGGCGTGTTTGACGTGTGGTGGAAATATTGTTCAAACACATGGCTCATCATATCGACCATGCCGTAAATGGTGTGGTCTTTCGGAACGGTAAATGTGTTTACCGGATCGAGAATAGAGAATTTAGGGTAAACGAGCGGGCTCCCCCATCCGTATTTCTCTTGTGTCTCCCAGTTTGTGATGACTGATCCGGAGTTCATCTCTGAACCGGTCGCCGCAAGTGTCAGCACTGTTCCGAACGGCAGCGCTTCTTTCGGCTGGTGTTTTTTCGTGACGATATCCCACGCGTCGCCGTCATATTTAGCGCCCGCCGCGATGGCTTTCGTGCAGTCAATGACACTTCCGCCGCCGACGGCCAATAAGAAATCGATGCTGTTTTCTTTACAGATCGCAACACCTTTGTTCACCGTTGAGACACGCGGATTCGGCTCTACGCCTGCCAATTCATGTACGGTAACTCCTGCTTTTTTCAGCAGGTCGGTTACTTGATTATAAAGACCGCTGCGCTTAATGCTGCCGCCTCCGTATACGAGCAGTACGTTCTTTCCGTACGGCTTGATTTCTTCAGGAAGTTTTTCGACCTCTCCCTTTCCGAAAATCAATTTGGTCGGATTCCAATATGTAAAGTTTTGCATGACATCTCCTCCTTTGGATTTATATTATGCAGAAAGTTGACGTTCAATGTAAAGCAATCCGCTTTTTTGACGGCACATCACACGGTTTACAGACAGCGGTTTCCCGGGAAAGGCACTTGTACAGCTTGAGACAGTGTGTGATTTACACGGCGGAGAATGTAGTATGCATAGATTCTTTGCTTTGTCACAATCTATAACTGTTTCACGAATTTATAGAGGAGGTTGTTTACATGAGTGTTATTCAGCGTATCTGTCTCGTATTAACGATTATCGGCGCTATTAACTGGGGACTGATCGGATTTTTCCAATTTGATTTAGTAGCAGCCATCTTCGGCGGCCAAGGATCAGCTCTGTCGCGGATTATTTACGGTCTTGTCGGCATCGCCGGTCTGATCAATCTCGGCCTGCTGTTTAAGCCGAACGAAGAAACATCCCGCGAGGAAGCGGCAAATCCGGAAGTCAGATAAACATAAAAAAAGCACCGAACATACATATCCGGTGCTTTTTTTGATGGTTATTTTTTGATAAGGTCTTTGCGGTTGGACTGTTCGATCCACTCTTCAAGCTTATCTTTCAATGTGTTGAAACCTTGCGGAGCAGATGTTTCTTCAGAAACTTGTGCCGCTTTCGGTTTTCTTGGTTTGCTTTCTTTTCTTTCAGGCGCCGCTTGAGTCGCACGGATAGAAAGGCTGATTTTGCCTTTTTCTTCGTCAACCGCAAGTACTTTTACTTGTACTTCGTCACCGATAGAAAGGTGTTCATTAATGTCTTTTACGAAACCGTGAGTGACTTCAGAAATGTGAACAAGTCCTTGAGTTTCTTCATCTAATGCAACAAACGCACCATACGCTTGTAATCCTGTTACTTTACCAGTGTAAACACTGCCCACTTCAAATTTTGCTGCCATTCATAACAACTCCTAAGTTAAATTAAATACAGATTATACGCAATTTAAAATTATATCATACAAGTTTGTTTTTCGCAAAGAGAACTTTTTTACATCATCATGTTTAAGCGCAGATAAAGGGGGTATACTATGATTACGAAGGCTTTCTAGTATTCCCCCCCTTTTATTTGGATGCGAACCGGGTTCGTATCTTTTTTTATGCCCTTTTTTCAACAAACCGTTTGATTCTGACGAGCGCTTCCTGAATCTGCTCAATGGATGTCGCATAGGAACATCTGATGTAGCCTTCGCCGCTCGGGCCGAATACATTCCCCGGAACGACGGCTACTTTTTCTTCAATGAGCAGCTGTTCCGCGAATTCTTCTGAACTCATGCCGGTCGACTGAATGGAAGGAAAGGCGTAAAACGCTCCGCCGGGGTGGTGGCAGCCGAGTCCGATTTCGTTCAATGTTTCCACAATCAGGTTTCGGCGCCTCCGGTAGCTTTTTTTCATTCTTTCGACGTCTTCCTGACCGTTTTTCAGCCCTTCAAGCGCCGCGTACTGAGCCATGGAAGGCGCGCACATCATCGCGTGCTGATGAATTTTGAGCATGGCATCCCTGATCACGGGAGGCGCCGCCGTAAACCCGAGTCTCCACCCCGTCATGGCAAACGCTTTGGAGAAACCTGAAATCAAAATCGTGCGTTCCTTCATGCCGCGGATGGCTCCCATGCTCGTGAATGGCTCATCATACGTCAGCTCGGCATAAATTTCATCGGCAAGCACGATCAAGTCATGTTTTTCAGCGAAGGAAGCGATGGATTCAAGCTCTTCTTTCGAATAGACGGAACCAGTCGGATTTGACGGCGAGCATAGAAGCAGCGCTTTTGTTTTGTCCGTCAGGGCCGCTTCAAAATCGGCTGCTGATGCTTTGAAACCTTTTGCAGCTACAGTCTGAATCGGCACCGGCTTCGCCCCCGTCAGGGTCACGAGTGATTCATATGCGACAAAACACGGTTCGGGAATTAACATTTCCTCTCCGGGATTCATAATGGCGCGGACAGCGAGATCAAGCGCCTGGCTTGCCCCTACCGTAACGATCAGTTCACTGTCAGGCGAATAACTCAGGCCGAACCGCTGATCTAAATAGCGGCTGATTTCTTCTCTCAGTTCATAAAGACCCGCATTTGCCGTATAAGCCGTATAACCCTGTTCTAAAGAAAGAATACTCGCTTCCCTCACGTTCCAGGCCGTCACAAAGTCAGGCTCTCCCACTCCCAGTGAAATGACGCCTTCCATCGTAGCAGCCAGATCAAAGAATTTGCGGATGCCTGACGGTTTAATCTGCTGCACGTAGTCAGATAAATAAGAAGTCTTCGTTTCCATTTACGGAGACACCACGATTCTTTTGTCATCGTCTCCGCTTTCAAAGACTTTGCCGTCATGCTTATATTTTTTCAGGATAAAGTGCGTCGTCGTGGAAACGACGGACTCAAGGGTGGACAATTTTTCAGACACGAAGCTTGCCACGTCTGACATCGTGTTGCCGCGAATAACGACAGATAAGTCATACACCCCTGACATCAGGTACACTGATTCAACTTCCTGGAATCTGTATATCCGTTCAGCGACTTCATCAAAGCCGACATTTCGTTTCGGAGTGACTTTTACGTCAATCATCGCCGTGACGCCTTCCAAACCGTCGACTTTGCGCCAGTCGATCATCGCCGCATAATCAATGATGACTTTTTCCTTTTCAAGCTTTTCAATGATGCTTTTGACTTCTTCGGCGGGAATGTTCGCCATTTTCGCGATCGTTTCCGCATCAACGCGGCTGTTTTCGTCTAAAATTTCTAATATTTCTGTTTCTTTTTCCGTCAGCTTCATACGTTTCACACCTTTGCATTATCAAAAATCTTCATGACATTATATCACGATTTTCGACAAATGCTAAGAAAAACCCGAAAGAAACCAGAACTAAAATCTGACAATCAAAAAAGCCTTTACATTACAACAAAGAAAGGACGGCGAAGGCTCTCATGGAAGCTGTTTCACCGATTAAACGGGCCGCGATAGACGGAGTTGAACTGTATTACGAGCATTATGAAAATCCCGGCAGACAGACACTCGTCTGCGTACACGGTTTTTTATCTTCGGCATTCAGCTTCAGAAAACTGATCCCGCTGCTCAGAAACCATTATGATATTATCGCCGTTGACCTGCCTCCTTTCGGGCAATCGGAAAAGTCACGGACTTTCGTATATACTTACGCAAACCTCGCCAAGCTTCTGATCGGACTTCTGGAAAAGCTCGGTATCAGCCGGGCCGCACTCATCGGCCATTCGATGGGCGGCCAGATTTCCTTATCCGCGTCTCTTCTCAGACCCGAGCTTTTTTCTAAAATCGTCCTGCTGTGCAGCTCGGGGTATTTAAAGCGCTCGCACCCGTCGATTATATTCGGGACGCACCTCCCTTGTTTTGACCTGTATCTTAAGTATTGGCTTTCAAAAGACGGTGTGCTGAAAAACCTGTTAAATGTCGTTCACGACCGGACGCTTATCGATCAGGAAATGATTGACGGTTACGAAAAACCATTTACAGACCGCCAGATTTTCAAAGCGATGACAAGGTTCATCAGACACAGGGAGGGCGATTTAGAGCCCGAGGATTTGAAGAAAGTGCAAAACCCCGCTCTTTTAATATGGGGAGAAGAAGACCGGGTCGTTCCGGTCTCAGTCGGAAAACGGCTTCATGACGACCTGCCGGATTCCATTCTGTATTCACTCAAGGATACGGGACACCTCGTACCCGAAGAGCGCCCGGAGTTTGTTTCGGAACGGATTTTTGAATTTATTCAATAAAAAAAACCGGCGGAACCGCCGGTTTTTAAGGGGTGCAGGAGCTGCTTTCTTTTATGAACAGAAGCTGCTCGGCGGCCTTTTGGCAGCCTTCGATCGGTAGCTTTTGCTCAAATGAAGCTTCAAAGATATCCTGAATGGCTGCTGCCAGCTTGTCGGCACGGTCTTCACTGTAGACGGCCTGAACGATATCGACGGCTTCTGTCTCATAAAAATCTTCTCCATATTTAAATGGGTCCCACTTGGCAATGATTTTCATCATTTCCATGACCGCTTGGCTTTCTTCCATTTTCATCACCGCTTATAATAAAGTTTGCAAATCTATTTTATCATAGATACGCTGTGCAAAATAATGATACTACAGGAGTGACATACATGAACTTTGATCTTCGAGAAAACCGTCTTGGCACACAATCGGTGAAATGGGACAAGGCGGAAGCGTTATTCGGCGTATCGGATGCACTTCCGATGTGGGTTGCCGATATGGATTTCCGCGCTCCCGAAGCGGTCACTGACGCCTTAAAAGCCCGCCTTGACCACGGCATATTCGGTTATACGTCTCCTGACGAAAACACAAGAGAAGCCGTCGCTTCATGGCTTGAGACACGGCACGGCTACCGGCCCGATCCCGCAAGCATCACGTTCAGTCCCGGGGTTGTCACGGCAATCAGCATGGCAGTACAAGCCTTTACCGAACCGGGCGATCCGGTGTTGATTCAATCACCGGTGTATACGCCTTTTTATCAGATGATCAAGGAAAACAAACGGCAGGTTTTACATAACCCATTACGGGAAGAAAACGGCGTCTACTGCATGGATTTTGAGGATCTTGAGAAAAAGCTGAGCGATTCTGAGGTCAAGCTGATGATTCTTTGTAATCCCCACAATCCGTCCGGCAGAGCGTGGAGCCGGGATGAGCTCATGCAGCTCGGATCGCTGTGCGCCGCCCATAACGTCACCGTCGTTTCTGACGAGATACATTCCGACTTGATGCTGTACGGAAAGCCGCATACGCCTTTTGCTTCTCTGTCTGAGGAGTTTGCGCGGATTTCCATTACTTGTGTCGCGCCGAGCAAGACGTTTAATATTGCCGGCATTCAGGCATCCGCCATTATCATTCCCGACCGTTATAAGCGGGCGAAATTCTCCGCCGCATTGCATCAGAACGGGATTTCCAGCCTCAACACATTTGCGGTTGCAGCAATCGAAGCGGCTTATACAAAGGGAGGCCCTGGGCTTGACGCACTGATTCCTTACATTGAAGGGAATATGAAATTGGCTGAGGACTTTTTAAGAAAAGAATTGCCGAAAGTCCGCATGATGAAACCTGACGCTTCCTATTTGATCTGGATGGATTTCAGCGGATACGGATTTTCGGATGCCGAGCTCAAAGAAAGAATGCTCAAAAAAGGGAAAATCATATTAGAGCCGGGAACGAAATACGGACCGGGCGGCGAAGGATTTATGAGACTTAATGTCGGCTGTTCAGCCGCCGCCGTAAAAGAAGGGCTTAAGAGAATGAAAGCGGCGCTCGCTTAGCAGCGGAAAGAACGCCTTTATCAGATGAGATAAGGGCGTTCGCTTTAGAGAAATAAATACTTTTTTTGCCGGTAAAGATGTTATAATAGATTCATATTTACATAGGAAAGGATTTCGCATAAATGGAGATTGTAAAGGATTACCTGCTTCACTTCTCTTTTATTTTATTCCCTATTTTTCTCTATCAAGTCTTCTGGCTCAGCAAGCCCGATTTGCTTGTGCCGAGAGCGAACCGCCTGCTGGTCGCCGTATTTGCAGCGTCATCTTCCTTATTATGTACGGCTTTTCCCATCCAGGAGCTTCATTCCGTCCGTTACGGTTTGCAGCTGATTCCCATTATCGTCTGCCTGCTTTATTCCGGTACCGCAGCAGGACTTGCCGCAGGGGCGGCATCCGTTTTTTTTCAGCTCATATGGTTTGAACCTTCCGCTCTTTTTTTCTTATCCTTAATTCCTTTTTTAATCATCATCCCTATCCAGCTCCAAACGAAATGGCCTTTTTTCTCAAAGCGGAAGAAACTGCTTTTCGCTCTTCTCATCGGCTGCACTGAAACCGCCTTATTAACCGCATCTGTCTTCATCTATTCCGCGACCAATATTTTCAATTTTCAAAATCTATCTTCCGTTTATTATGAGGCGGCAGTATCCGTTTTTTTTCAAGTCAGCGCCCTTTTGCTGTGCATTTATTTGATTGAGATCATTGATGAGAATGCGTCCATGCGGGCAAGACTGATTCACTCAGAAAAAATGGCCGTCGTCAGCGAGCTTGCGGCAAGCGTCGCCCATGAAGTCCGCAATCCGCTTACGGTCGTCAGAGGTTTTGTGCAGCTGCTGTTCAGCGGCGAGCAGCTTCAGGACAAATCCCACTCCGGATATCAGAAACTTGTGCTGTCCGAACTCGACCGGGCTCAGACGATCATTACGAATTATCTCGATATGGCGAAGCAGGATGACTATGAAAAAGAAAAGTTTGATATTTCACTGCTCGTAAAGGAAACAGGTTCCTTAATGGAGTCTTATGCCAATTTTAAATCGGTGACCGTGACTGTTCAAAGCGAGCCTGATTTATATGTGTTCGGCGATGTAAAAAAACTGAAACAGGCCTTCATTAATCTGATTAAAAACAGTATTGAAGCCGTGCCCTCTGAAAACGGCCGAATCGAGGTCTCCGTCCAAAAACAGGAAGAGATGATTCTCATTCAGATTACGGATAACGGAATCGGCATGTCCGATGAAGAACTGCAGAAACTCGGCAAACCGTATTATACGCTGAAAACGAATGGCACCGGGCTCGGGCTTACCGTGACATTCTCGATTATTCAGCATCATGAAGGCTCCGTCTATTTCACCAGCGGCGAGCACTCGGGCACAACGGCTTCAGTCAGGCTTCCGGCAGCTGTTCACTAGCCAATCGCGTTGATCTTTTATAGAATAACTAGAGAGAGGTGAACGCTATGAATTCGTTTGAAATCGGCACAATCGTAAAAGGGTTTTATAAAACAGGAGCATACATAGGGGAAGTGACAGACGTCAGGCCCAATCACTATTTAGTGAAAATTAAAGCCGTTCTGACGCATCCCGCTCAAGGAGATCTTCATCATCCGAAGCAGGCGGATGTTCCGTTCTTTCATGAAAGAAGAGCGCTTGCATTCGGGGAACAGACAAACATACCGCATCAGATGGTCAAACCGTTTGATGGCGAAGTTCCTGATTATACGGCTTCCTTACAAGCGGCGTCTGCCCGGCTGAAAGATCAGCTTACAGCGGACGGCTCAGAATGGGCGGAACGTTCGCTCGCCAACTTGGCCGCGTTAGAGCGTGACTATTTTAAAAGAACTTGACCCAGTCGGCATGATTGGGTTTTTTTATGTGGCCCGGCGAAACAGTTCTGTCAGATCGACGCGATCACCGATCGTCGGAGGTTTCGGTTTTTCAAGATATTGTTTATCCCGCTCGACAAGCTTGAATAATTTGTATGTCGTCCGCGCATCATCCAGCGCTTTATGATGCGTGCCCGTCCCTTTATCGCCATACTCTTCCGCCGCTTTCCAAAGGCCGGTCAATGTTCTGTCGCCAAAGAAGTTTTTATATTCTAGGGACAGATCCCGAAGTTCTCCTTTGAACGGAAAAGGGATGTGGTTAAACATGCAATTTTGCTTTAACACTTTCATATCCATATTGCCCCAGGTGACGATCGTGCAGTTTTTATCAGGATCAAGCTCATTTAATTTGCGGATGAATTCATTAAACGTGATTCCGCCGTCCACGTCTTTTTGGGTGATGTTCAGAAAGGTTTTGCATCGTTTCGTCAGCTTTGGAAATTTTTTCGGTTTGATATAACTCGAAAACGTTTCAGTCACTTCATCATTCACCGTCTTGACAATCCCCGCTTCAATAATCTCGGGAAAGAAATTTTGCGGGCTGTATTTTCCGTCAGGCATCGTAAATTCAAAATCAATAATGAGCAGACTGCGCTGATCCACTTTTTTACACCTGCCTTTCCTCCGATCAAAAATGATATTTTATGATAGTATATCAGTTTCCCCTCTGAAACTTTCTTCATTTTCTAAAAATAATGAATTTTCCTATATCCGCATCGAAAATACAAATACCGGATTCATTCCTATATACTAATGATTAGACACACGAAAATTAAAGAAGGTGATGTTATTTCTGTCCGTAAGAAGAACTTCGTCGTCATTTGGATTACAAATTTCTTTATTTCCGCCAGCATGACCATGATTGTTCCGTTTCTTTCGTTATATATCGAAACGATCAGCCCCCATTCGGGCGGGTATGTGCAGAGATGGAGCGGGTATGTGTTCGGCGTCACGTTTTTAATGGCGTTTGTGATTTCCCCGTTTTGGGGCAGATTCGGCGATAAGCGCGGCTACAAAAAAATTCTCTTGATCACAGGCACCGGCATTGCCGTCAGCATTTTATTGATGGGGTTTGTGACATCCGTTTATCAGCTGTTTGTCCTCCGGCTGCTTATGGGTCTTGTAACAGGCTTTGTTCCGACTTCGCTTGCCATGATTTCGGCGCAG
The DNA here is from genome assembly GCF_014872755.1 of Bacillus sp. Bvel1. NCBI lineage: Bacteria > Bacillati > Bacillota > Bacilli > Caryophanales > Bacillaceae > Bacillus > Bacillus sp. Bvel1. The sequence goes on from NZ_JAAOBZ010000008.1 coordinate 48,711, forward strand.
ACGCCGAAAGAGACTGCCGGGAAAACGCTCGGCACGCTGCAGATGGGTCAGGTGTCAGGCACTTTATTCGGACCGATGCTGGGCGGGCTGCTCGCTGACAGCTTCGGGTTTACGTACACATTTTTTATTACGTCTTTTGTTATTTTCGCATCTGTGCTTCTCGTTTTATTTCAGGTGAATGAGCAGCCGCTCGGCGAGAAACAAAACAAGCGGAAAACCTATTCCAGAAAACAGGTGCTCTCTTATATTTTTCACCAGCCCGCGCTTTGGGCGATGATGGTGCTTACCATGATCGTGCAGACCGGCAATTTCAGCATCCAGCCGCTGCTCGCTTTATATGTCAATGAGCTGCACGGACCTGTTAATTTAGCCTTTTTCTCCGGAATGGCGTTTTCAGCGACCGGACTCGGAAGCTTATTGCTTGCCCGGAAATGGGGGGACTTCGGCGACCGCTTCGGCCACAGCCGGATCTTAATCGTGCTTTTGATTGCATCAGCGGTGTTTTTTATTCCGCAGGCGCTCGCCTCCTCCCTCTCCATTCTGTTAGTCTTCAGATTTCTGTTCGGCATGGTCATGGGCGGCACGCTCCCCTGCATTACGGCCGCGATCCGCGTCAGGGCTCCGGGCAGCATCCAGGGAGAGGTGCTCGGCTATAACGTCAGCTTTCGTTTTCTCGGAAACGTGCTCGGCCCTCTGCTCGGAGGTGCGGTCTCAAGCGGTTTTTCTATTTCGGCTGCTTTCTACGTCACCGCCTTTCTCTTTTTTATAGGCGCGGGGCTTTTATGGATGGCGGGACATCTGCAAAAGGATACAGCGTCAAATGCGGGCTGACCGGCAGCGATCACGATTTCTTCTAAATTTAACCTTCTCGTATTCTTAAAAGAATGATACGATATGGCTAGAAATCAGGAGAAAAGAGAGTGACCATGGTACGTAAAATAATCGGATGGATTTTGCTGCTCGGCATTATCCCGTTGTGTGCATTTACAGTTATTGCTTCCGGCAAAGAGGTAAAACAAATCAAGCCTTTTGATCAGGTGCTCGATAAACATATTGATTTAAAAGCGATCAACCTGGTTCAAAACAGTTACATGTATGACAGGGACGGAAGCCTTGTTTCTGAGATTGTCAGCGATCATGAGAACCGCGTGATCGTGCCCTTTAATAAAATACCGAATGAGGTAAAACAGCTGTTTTTAACCTCTGAAGACCGTCATTTTTATGAGCATAAAGGGTTTGACTTTATGGGGATGGTCAGGGCGGCCGCCTCCAATTTCAAAGATCATAAAATTGACCAGGGCGCCAGCACCATCACCCAGCAGCTGGCAAGGAATGTGTATTTAAGCCATGAACGCACCTTCAGCCGAAAACTGACGGAGCTGGCCTATTCCTATCAGCTTGAGAAAAAATACAGCAAAGATGAGATTTTAGAAGGCTACTTAAATACGATTTATTTTAATAACGGTGTATACGGTGTCGGTTCGGCGGCACAATTTTATTTCAGCAAGCCGCTGAAATCTCTCACTTTGGGAGAGATGGCCTTTATCTGCGCCATCCCTAATAACCCTACATTATATGATCCTCTCAAGCATTTTGATTATACGAAAAAACGACAAGTCAGATTGCTTAACGGATTGAAAAAAGCAGGCGTTATATCCGGGAAACAGCTGAAAAAAGCCGAAAAGGAAAAGATCAAGCTTGATATAAACGAAAAAACAAATAAATATCCTGACTATGTTTCCTATGTAAATGATGAATTCACACAGCTTGTTTCCTCATCCGAAGGCTATGACAAACGTCTTGAAAAAGCTTCCGGAAAGGCGAAACAAAAAATACAGGGTGAGCTTTCCGACAGAGTCAGCACATTGTTAAAAGACGGTGTGAAGATTTATACGGCGCTGAATCCGTATATGCAAAACCAGGTCGTCGCCCAAGTGAATCAAAATCTGCCGTATGCAGGCGTCCAGGGCGGAGCGGCCGTGATTAATCATCAGACACATCAGATTATCGCGCTTTCAGGCGGGAAAGATTATCATAAATATGATTTCAACCGCGCCTATCAAGCATACAGACAGCCCGGTTCATCCATTAAGCCGCTGCTTGATTACGGACCTTACATTGAAAAGACCGGCGCAACGCCACACAGCAAAATTGACGCAAGCAAATTCTGCAGTGCGGATTACTGCCCGCAGAACTATAATAACCGCACATACGGCACGGTTACGCTGGAAACGGCGTTTAAATACTCGTACAACACACCGGCCATCAGAATCATGGACCGCGTCGGCGTCAATAAGGCGTTCAGCTACCTTGAACCGTTTCATTTCGCGAAGCTGGTCAGCGCGGATTACCGTCTGCCTGCAGCGCTGGGCGGTTTTACAAACGGCATGACGCCGCTTGAAATGACCAATGCGTATACCACGTTCGGCAACAACGGCGTTTATACGCCGAGTCACGCGATTACAAAAGTGACTGATTTAAAAGGAAAAACGATATTAAAATGGAAAGATGAGCCGGCGCAGGTATTCAGCGTGCGGACCAACATGCAGATCAAAGAAATGATGAAAGCCGTCGTCAAAAGCGGAACAGGAAAAAAAGCGAACTTTAAAGCTCCGTACGTCGGCGGAAAATCAGGAACGTCAAATGACTATCACGATATGTGGTTTGTCGGCCTGACGGACGCTTATACGATGGGGGTATGGGTCGGCAAGGATACACCGTCAAGCGTCGAATACCTTCATGACGCAAGCCCTCAGCTTTCGATCTGGAAAAACACGCTGCAGGCAGCTTATTAAAGATAACGGAGGGGATCCGCTTTGAAACCAGCTCAGCTTCCGGACCGCGTGCTTTTGTTTGACGGCGTCTGCAACTTATGCAGCGGCGCCGTTCAATTCATCATTAAACGCGATCCGGCCGGCAAAATCTCATTTGCTTCATTGCAATCAGATACCGCCCGGGAGCTTTTGGCATCAGAAGGACTTCCGACAGAACAATTTGACAGCATGATTTTTATCGAAAACGGGCGGATATACAAAAAATCCGCAGCCGTGTTAAAGGTTTCGCGTCATCTCCGCGGAGCCTGGCGGCTGTCAGCGGTTTTTTTCGCAGTGCCCCGCCCCCTCAGGGACAGAGCCTATTCTTTCATCGCCCGGCGCCGTTACAAATGGTTCGGAAAAAGGGAAGCATGCATGCTCCCCTCCCCTGAGATCAAAAACAGATTTCTGTCTTAACAAAAATGGCTAGCTTACACAGGTAAGCTAGCCATTATGCTATTATAAAGCTTGATAAAGATGTACAAAATACCGATAACAAAAGTAAACCAAAACAGAATCTCAAGCAATATAAAACCGATCAGCGAAACGATCGAGAGTGTCGAATAGATTCTGTACACCATGAAAATCAAATAAATGAGCGTAACAACGGCAAATAACGCCGCAATCCAAAAACCATTCTGCACGAGCGCAAAGGAAAGAATTCCTCCGCCTACATAAATTAAAGAGCCTAATCTGATTTTTTTCAGATTGTCCCCCTCAGGGTCATTTGTGAAAAACAAAAGAGACAGCTCTGTCACTGTGTTTGCAATCAGCTTCAAAGCCGAAAAAAGCATAAAATACACAAGGGCGAACGCTGCAAAAAGCGCCAGTCTGATCCCTTTCTCAGAGAAATAATCCAGCATCCCCTGATACATGCCGAGCGTCTGAAGTATCTTCATGACATAAAGCGAGGTAGAAATGGATAATGACGAACTAAAAAGCAGAATCGCAACGAGCGGAAAATAACCCGTCCAATAAGTATTTTTCATATAAAAAGTCCCTTTCTGTAATCTACCTCACTTATTATGGAGGACTTAAAACACATTGACAAGATAAAAAATTCCATTTTTCCTCACTTTTACGAAATAAGGGCCTGATCTTCACAAACCGGCTTTTTCGGAGTAAAGTAGAACGCGGGAATGATAAACGTAAGGAAGGCTGTTATGAAAAAAACATTAAAATTGCAAACCCGGTTAACGATATTCGTCTGTATTGTCGTCCTTATCGCACTTTGTATCACCTTTTTCACGATCAGCGTCCAGACCGCGGACCGCGTGAAAGAAGAAGAACGGACAACCGCGCTGCGCACCGCAAAGCTGGTCGCGGAAACACCGAGTGTCGCGCAGGCATTGCAAACAAGAAAAGGGCTGAAAGAGCTCCGAAATTATACACTGGATGTCCAGCATACGACAGGAACCGAATTTGTCGTGGTGATGGATATGAACAGCATCCGCCTCACCCACCCCGACGCAAATAAAATCGGGAAGAAATTCACCGGCGGAGACGAACAGCCGGCGTTGCACGGCCATATCAAAACGAGCACATCAGCGGGAACTCTCGGAAAATCCATGAGAGCCTTCGTACCGATCTATGGAAAAGATAAAAAACAAGTCGGCGTCGTTTCGGTCGGAATTTCGCTTAACAAAATACAGGATGTCGTCAGCCACAGTTTGAGACCGCTTTATTTCATTATCTGCGTAAGTATTTTTGTCGGCGTCATCGGAGCCGTCATTGTCGCCCGCACCGTCAAAAACATTATGTACGGTCTTGAGCCTTATGAAATCGCCACCCTCCTGGAAGAGCGGAGCGCCATGCTCGAATCAACGAAGGAAGGCATCCTGGCGGTTGACGCGCGGGGAAAAATAAAGCTTGCCAATGCGGAAGCGAAACGGCTTTTTATTAAAATGGGTATTCCGACTAATCCGGTCGATCAAGATGTGAACGATATTCTCCCGAAAAGCCGGCTGAAACAGGTGATTGAAACGAAAAAACCGCTTCAGGACAGAGATATCCGCATTAACGGACTTGAGCTGGTCTTTAATGAAGTTCCGATTCATCTGAAAGGACAAACCGTCGGAGCGATCGCCACGTTCAGGGACAAAACGGAGGTCAAACATTTAGCAGAACAGCTGTCCGGTGTTAAAATGTATGCAAACGCATTAAGAGCCCAGTCTCACGAATTCATGAATAAGCTTCATGTCATTTTAGGGCTTGTCCAGTTAAAAGAATACGATGATCTCGGCACTTACATTAAAGACATTGCCATTCAGCAGAAGACGGAAACAAGCGAGATTATAAGTGATGTCAAAAGTCCGGTTCTCGCAGGGTTTCTTCTGGGAAAACAAAGCTACATACGCGAGCAGGGCGCTGATCTGGACATTCAGCTCGGCAGCCTGATTCCGAATGCGGCGGATCCGGCCGTCATCCATGAGCTCATTACGATTATCGGAAACCTGTTAAACAACGCGCTCGACGCGGTGGCGCAGATGCCGAAAAAAAACATCACGTGCTCGATGCGGTTTCAGGATCGCCAGCTTGACATAGAGATTACGGATACGGGAGCCGGAATGTCTGCGGCAGACCAAGCCCGTATTTTTGAACAAGGTTATTCCACGAAAGGGACAAACCGGGGGTTCGGCCTCTATTTCACCCAGCAGGCAACAGAAAATTTAAAAGGCCATATGATTGTGACAAGTGAAAAGAATGAAGGAACGACTTTCAGTCTTCGCATTCCGTATGAACCGAAGGAGGAAAATGATGATTAATGTACTCATAGTTGAAGACGACCCCATGGTGGGTGAATTAAATAAGCGCTATCTCAGTCAGATTGAAGGATTTCAGCTGAAAGGGATCGCATCATCCTTTCAAAGCGCGCTGCACGTGCTGAGCGAGCATCATATCGATCTCATCCTTCTTGACATTTACATGCCGGGAAAAAACGGGCTTGAGCTTTTAACGGAAATCCGCAAGCAGAATGAATCGGTTGATGTCATCGTCATTTCGGCCGCAAGCGAGCTGGACGTCATTAAAAAAACGCTTCGGTACGGCGCCGTCGATTATTTAATCAAACCATTTGAATTTGACCGCTTTCAAACCGCTCTTTCCGACTACAGACGCAAGCAGAAAGTTTATCAATCACACAGAAGCATGACACAGAAAGAATTGGATGCCGAGCTTTTTCAAAAGAAAGAAGCGGCGGAAAAGGTTCACCTTCCGAAGGGATTGACAAAGAGCACGCTTAAACTCATCTGGGCGAGCATTGAGTCTTTCGGCGACGGCTCTTTTACCACGGAAGATCTCGCCAAGCATACTGAAATCTCGCAAGTCTCCATCCGGAAATACCTTAAATTTCTGGAAGACATACAAGTGCTGAATGTAGAGATGGCGTACGGCACGATCGGCAGACCCGTCTTTCAATATCATATCAACACCGGCAATGTCAGCAGCATCAAACAATATTTATAATGTCAAAAAGCGCCGTTTCGCTGTGAACGGTGCTTTTTTACTGTCATATCCCGTGACAAAAGGCTTGAGATTCCTTTTTGATATGCTATATAAGGATAATGACCCGGCTGATCCTCCTCTGTTTTAACCAGATGAGGAAGCCGATTCATAAAATTGATATTTTTTAAAAAATAAGCAAATTTCTATTTATTTATGGCGGGTAAAATGATAAATTATGATTGGTTAGCAGATCTTTTCAGATAAGTCATAAGTCCCGAACCCGGAAGAGACAGCCGCTCAAGGCGGGAAAAAGAGAGACGTCTCATCATTATTATCAGAAAGTTTTTTCGATTCTGCATCCGGCACGGGGACTCAAGTCTGAATTGAACGGCACAGCCATATTTTACAGGGGGGTTATATCTTTGAAAAAACGCAAAATCGGAATGGCGATGGCGCTCATCGCAGCGGCCGGAACCATATTAAGCGCATGCGGTTCAAGTGACAAAGCAAACGGCTCCGGCAGCAAAAACTTTACCGTCGGCATGGTAACGGATATCGGCGGTGTTGATGACAAATCATTTAACCAGTCCGCCTGGGAAGGCATCCAGGCATTCGGAAAAGACAACGGGCTTAAAAAAGGCAAAAGCGGTTTTGACTATCTTCAATCAAAATCAGATGCAGATTATACAACGAACTTAAATAAATTAGCGCGGGAACACTTTGACCTGATTTACGGCGTCGGGTATCTGATGCAGGATTCCATCAGCGAAATCGCCGATCAGCGCAAAGACACACATTTTGCGATCATTGACGCCGTTGTCAAAAAAGACAACGTGGCGAGCCTTACATTTAAGGAACAGGAAGGTTCATTCCTCGTGGGAGCGGCCGCTGCGCTATCGAGCAAAACGGGAAAAGTCGGATTCGTGGGCGGAATGGAGTCCGAATTGATCAAAAAATTTGAAATCGGCTTCCGCGCGGGTGTACAAGCCGCAAATCCGAAAGCGACCGTCGAAGTGAAATATGCGGGCGGGTTTGACAAAGCCGATGTCGGCAAGGCGACGGCTGAAAGCATGTACAAATCAGGCGTTGACGTCATTTATCACGCGGCCGGCGCAACGGGAACGGGCGTCTTCACAGAAGCGAAAAATCTGAAAAAAGAAGATCCGAAGCGGAACGTATGGGTTATCGGTGTCGATAAAGACCAGTATGCGGAAGGCCAAGTCAAAGGAACAAAAGACAATGTCACTCTCACATCAATGGTCAAAAAAGTGGATACTGCCGTGGAGGACTTAACGAAAAAAGCGAGTGACGGTAAATTCCCGGGCGGCAAAACATTAACATACGGTTTGGCGCAAGATGCAGTCGGCATCTCGGATCACAAGGAGAACCTTTCTGACGATGTCATCAAAGCAACAGACGATTGGAAGAAGAAAATCGCGGACGGACTCGTGATCCCTTCAACTGAAAAAGAATTGAAATCCTTCAAGGCTGAGTAAGAACCAGGGGATAAGGAGACTTTCGTGCTTATCCCCTCTCTTTTTTGAAAAGAGCGGTGAAGGAAAAGCTGCATCTCTTGCAGCTTTTCTTTTGCCAAGCTCTTTCTCATCAAAGTATCTCTGAAAAGGAGCGACAAATCGGTGGATTATATCATTGAAATGCTTAATATACGCAAGGAATTTCCCGGAATCGTCGCCAATGATGACGTCACGCTTCAAGTGAAAAAAGGCGAAATACACGCCCTTCTCGGTGAAAACGGCGCCGGAAAATCGACACTCATGAACGTTTTATTCGGCCTGTATCAGCCGGAAAAAGGCGAGATCCGGGTGCGTGGCGAACGCGTTCACATCAACAGTCCGAACAAAGCCAACGATCTCGGCATCGGGATGGTGCACCAGCATTTTATGCTTGTGGATACCTTCACCGTCTCAGAAAATATCATTCTCGGAAAAGAGCCGAAAACTTTCGGCCGAATTGACAGACAGCGCGCCGACCGGGACGTGCGTGATATTTCCGACCGTTACGGCCTGCACATTGATCCTGAAGCCAAAGTTGCCGATATCTCCGTCGGTATGCAGCAGCGGGCGGAAATATTAAAGACCCTCTACCGGGGCGCCGACATTCTCATTTTTGACGAGCCGACCGCGGTGCTGACTCCGCACGAAATTCAAGAACTGATTCAGATTATGAAAAATCTTGTCAATGAAGGAAAATCAATTATCCTCATCACCCACAAATTAAAAGAGATTATGGAAGTCTGCGACCGTGTCACCATCATCCGGAAAGGAAAAGGCATTACAACACTTGATGTCGCACATACGGATCAAGATGAACTGGCAAGCCTTATGGTCGGACGCGAAGTGTCATTCAAGACGGATAAACAGCCGGCTGAACCGAAACAAGAAGTGCTTTCGCTTTCTGATGTAACGGTGAAAGACGCGCGCGGCGTTGAGGCGGTCAAACAGCTCTCCCTCTCTGTCAGAGCCGGTGAAATCGTCGGCATTGCGGGCGTTGACGGAAACGGCCAGTCTGAATTAATTGAAGCCATTACAGGTCTCAGAAAAACAAATGCCGGCACGATTACGTTAAACGGCAAACAGCTGCAAAATATGCCGCCCAGGAAAGTCACTGAATCCGGAATCGGGCATATTCCGCAGGACAGACATAAACACGGGCTCGTCCTTGATTTTCCGATCGGAGAAAATATCGTGCTGCAAAGTTATTACCAAAAGCCCTACTCTTCTTTCGGCATATTAAATAAACACACGATTTATGACAAAGCGCGAAGCCTGATTGAAGAATACGATGTCAGAACACCTGATGAATATACGCCTGCGCGCGCTCTCTCCGGGGGGAATCAGCAAAAGGCCATTATCGGCCGGGAAGTGGACAGAAATCCGGATCTTTTAATTGCGGCCCAGCCGACGCGGGGACTCGATGTCGGCGCGATTGAATTCGTCCATAAAAAGCTCATTGAGCAGCGTGACGCCGGTAAAGCGGTGCTTCTGTTATCTTTTGAACTTGATGAAATAATGAATCTCAGCGATCGCATCGCCGTCATCTTTGAAGGCAGCATCATCGCAAACGTCAATCCGCTTGAAACAAACGAGCAGGAGCTCGGACTTTTAATGGCGGGAAGTAAGCAAATGGAGGCGGGGAAAACACATGATTAATCGACTTTCTCATCTGGCTGTGCCGCTGATTGCGATCATCCTTGGATTAGCTGCGGGTGCGGTCATCATGCTCGCCAGCGGCTACAATGTCGTAAGCGGGTATTCGGCTCTTTGGAGCGGCATTTTCGGTGAAGTGTATTACATCGGGGAATCGATCCGGCAGATTACGCCATATATTCTGTCCGGATTGGCCGTGGCATTCGCATTTCGGACCGGCCTGTTTAATATCGGGGTTGAAGGACAGCTCCTTGTCGGCTGGACCGCCGCGGTGTGGGTCGGCGCTTCCTTTGACGCCCCAGCTTACGTCCACCTTCCGCTTTCGTTATTGGCGGCTGCGGCTGCGGGCGGCATTTGGGGCCTGATTCCCGGATTTTTAAAAGCCCGTTTTTTTGTCCACGAAGTGATTGTCACGATCATGATGAATTATATCGCTCTTCATTTAACCAATTATCTCATTTCCGATGTCATGACGGACCACCGGGACAAAACAGACAAAATTCATGAAAGCGCGTCGCTCCGCTCGCCGTTTTTAGAGCAGCTGACAGATTACTCCCGCCTTCATTGGGGCATTCTGATCGCTCTGTTTGCGGCAGTCCTCATGTGGTTTATCATTCATAAAACAAAAAGCGGATTTGAATTCCGGGCTGTCGGCTTTAACCAGCACGCCGCACAATACGCCGGAATGAGCGTCAGAAAAAATATGATGTACGCCATGATGATTTCCGGGGCCTTCGCAGGGCTTGCCGGCGCGATGGAAGGACTCGGAACCTTTCAATATGCGGCGGTTAAGGGCGCCTTTACCGGCGTCGGCTTCGACGGCATTGCGGTTGCGCTTCTCGGCGGCAGCACGGCAATCGGCGTTGTTCTGGCGGCATGTCTTCTCGGCGGCCTTAAAGTCGGGGCATTAAATATGCCGATTGAATCCGGGGTGCCTTCTGAAGTCGTTGACATCGTCATCGCCATTATTATTTTGTTTGTGGCATCAAGCTACGCCATCCGTCTCATCCTTGATAAATTGAAGAAAAAGGGGGCGAAGTAAGTGGACTTCCTGCAGATTTTATCCATTATTGTTCCGGCAACACTCGTATATGCGGCTCCGCTTATTTTAACCGCTCTCGGCGGCGTGTTTTCTGAAAGATCGGGGGTTGTCAACATCGGTCTTGAAGGACTGATGATTATCGGCGCCTTTACAAGCGTCATGTTCAACTTATTTTTCGGACGCGAGCTTGGCGCCGCCGCTCCGTGGCTCGCTCTGGCTGCGGCTATGATTGCCGGCGGACTGTTCTCACTGATCCACGCGGCTGCCGCGGTTTCTTTCCGCGCCGATCAGACGGTAACCGGTGTGGCGATCAATATGCTCGCGTTAGGAGCGACACTGTTTATCGTCAAACTGATTTACGGAAAGGCGCAGACTGATAAAATCCCGGAGCCCTTTTACAAAACGAACATTCCCGGGTTAAGCGATATTCCGGTTTTAGGAAAGATTTTCTTTTCAGACGTATATTATACGTCGATTTTAGCCATCGTACTGGCCTTTGTTTCCTGGTTTATTTTATTCAAAACGCCGTTCGGCCTTCGCATCCGTTCTGTCGGGGAACATCCGATGGCGGCCGATACGATGGGAATCAACGTGTTCGGCATGCGCTATATCGGCGTCATGATCAGCGGGCTGTTCGGCGGGCTCGGCGGCGGTGTGTATGCTTCCACGATCGCGCTTGATTTCACGCACTCCACCATTTCCGGACAAGGCTTTATCGCTCTCGCCGCGCTGGTTTTCGGCAAATGGCATCCGATCGGCGCGCTCGGGGCTGCGCTGTTCTTCGGGTTTGCGCAGAGTTTGAGCATTATCGGCTCGCTTTTGCCCCTGTTCAAAGACATTCCGAATGTATACATGCTGATGGCTCCTTACATTCTGACCATTCTCGCGCTTGCCGGCTTCATCGGCCGCGCGGATGCGCCTAAAGCCAACGGCATCCCTTATATTAAAGGAAAACGCTGATTGCCACACAAAAAGAGTTCCGCACCCTGGTGCCGGAACTCTTTTCATCTATATACGATTCTGATATACTCACGCGGCTGAAACGGCGTTTGCATTGATTCAGCCGCACTCAGCTTGTCTTCTGCGTATTCCGCACCGAGAAAAAAATGCTCCCAATCATCTGCTTCCGTCTGCTGCCGCGTTTTGCAGAAATCATCAACTATGAATGTTCCTGCAATAATAGAACAAAATATTCCAATACAGGCCGCCGCCTTTCTCTTCATCTGACCAGCTCCTTTTGTAAAGCTTGATCTGAAAAAGAAATGTATATACAAAGATCCGGATATTTGATAAATTTATTTTGGGTTCAAAAGACCACAAAAACACAAAGAGGAATACATTATGCCGTAGCAGGGTAAAAAAAAGTGCGATATAATTTGTACTGGGTCCTATGACCGTGAATTGATTGATTCATTCTTACATAAAGCAGTTGCTTGATGAAAAAACAAGCAAAGGAGGTCTTCTGTTGCAGCTGTTACATTTCGCGATTTTGGCGCCTTTTTTATTTGCATTTATCGTTCCCTTTCTTTATAAACGGGTAAAACAAGTCCATACAGGCTGGTTTGTGCTGATAGTGCCCGTTGTGCTGTTTGTTTACTTTATCAGCAAGCTCCCTGTCACAATGGCTGGAGAAACCGTCCGGTATGCGGCCGAATGGATTCCGTCCCTCGGTATTAACTATACCGTTTATATTGACGGACTCGGGCTGTTATTCGCTTTATTGATTACGGGCATCGGCTCTTTGGTGACGCTTTACAGTATTTTTTACTTATCGAAGGACAAAGAAAAGCTCGGCCCTTTTTATGTGTACCTGCTGATGTTTATGGGCGCGATGCTCGGCGTTGTGCTCGTCGATAACGTCATCGTGCTTTATATGTTCTGGGAGCTGACAAGCCTGTCATCCTTCTTATTAATCGGGTATTGGCATAAGCGGAAGAAATCACGCTACGGGGCGGAAAAATCACTGCTGATTACCGTCGGCGGCGGGCTGTGCATGCTCGGCGGCTTTATCCTGCTGTATCTGATGACGGATTCTTTCAGTATCAGGGAAATGGTCAACCAGGTGCATATTATCGCAGGCCACCCGTTCTTTATTCCGGCGATGGTTCTCCTGTTATTGGGAGCCTTTACGAAATCAGCGCAGTTTCCGTTTTATATCTGGCTGCCTGATGCCATGGAGGCGCCGACTCCTGTCAGCGCCTATCTGCACTCGGCTACAATGGTGAAAGCGGGTATTTATCTGATTGCCAGATTCAGTCCGGTTTTTGCTTTTTCACCCGTCTGGTTTTGGACGGTTGCCTCAGTCGGTCTGATCACGATGGTATGGGCTTCCTTTAATGCGATTAAACAAACCGATTTAAAAGCGATTCTGGCATTTTCCACAGTCAGCCAGCTCGGTATGATTGTATCGATGCTCGGCGCAGGAGCCGCCGCGCTTCATTATGAGCATTCAGAGTATTTTACGGCGGCTGTCACCGCGGCTGTGTTTCACTTAATTAACCATGCTACTTTTAAAGGAAGTTTATTTATGGCGGCCGGCATTATCGACCATGAAACGGGAACGCGGGATATCCGCAGGCTCGGCGGCCTGATGGCGCTCATGCCGGTAACGTTCACCGTTTCACTGATCGGAACGTTTTCCATGGCCGGTCTCCCTCCGTTTAACGGCTTTTTAAGTAAAGAAATGTTCTTTACAAGTATGCTGCGGATTGCTCATGCAGATATTTTCAGCCTGGATACGTGGGGCGTGCTGTTCCCCGTTCTCGCATGGATCGGGAGCGTCTTCACTTTCATCTACAGCATGAAGCTGTTTTTCAGAACGTTCAGCGGCGCGCGCAAAACGGATCAGCTTGAAAAGACGCCGCATGAAGCTCCGCTCGGCATGCTGATTTCGCCGGTGATTCTTGCCGCTTGCGCCGTCAGTCTGTTTTTTGCCCCGAACGTTTTGTCTTACAGCCTGATTGAACCGGCGATGAACTCCATTTATCCCGCTCTGTTAACCGGCGGAGATACATTCCATGTCCATATTTCCCAGTGGCACGGGGTGACGGCTGAGGTAATGATGACCCTCGGCATCATCATTGTCGGCACGATCGGTTACGTAACGCTGTCTAAATGGGAGCGTCTGTACGGTCTGTTTCCGAAAAAACTGACGCTGAACAAGCTTTACGATGCGGTGACGGGCAGTATGGAAAAAAGATCTTACCAGCTGACGTCATCTTATATGACCGGATTTTTGCGGGATTATCTGCTGTATATCTTTGCGTCGTTTATCATTCTCATCGGAGCGGCGTTCGTCATGAAAGGCGGCTTTTCCATGACAGCGAAAGGAATGGCTGAGATCGGCCTGTATGAAATCGTGCTGTCCCTCGTTATGGTGAGCGCAACGATTGCGACTGTGTTCGCCAAATCACGGCTGACGGCCATTATCTCACTCGGTGTTGTCGGGTACACACTCGCGCTGTTTTTCGTGATTTTCAGAGCGCCCGATCTGGCGCTCACGCAGCTCGTCATTGAGACGATATCCGTCGCCTTGTTTCTTCTTTGTTTTTACCATCTGCCGAAAATGCGGCGGAAAAAGAAGACAAGAACATTCCGGATGACGAATTTTATCATTTCTCTCGGTGTCGGCGTCATCGTGACAATGCTCGGAATCGCGTCTTCCAGCGAAAAAACAAAAGACAGCATCTCCTCCTTTTTCACCGCTTACAGCCATAAGCTCGGGGGGGGAAACAATATCGTCAACGTCATCCTCGTTGATTTCAGGGGATTTGACACGATGTTTGAAATTACGGTGCTGTCGATTGCCGCACTCGGGATTTACGGCATGATCAGAACAAAAGTAACAGAGGAGGGAGAAAAGCGTTGAGACAGCCAAAAACAAACGACATCATCCTTCAGACGGCAACGAAGCTTGTATCTTTTATCATTCTGCTTTTCTCTTTCTATTTATTTTTATCGGGGCATAACGCCCCCGGCGGAGGATTTGTCGGCGGACTGATTACGTCTTCGGCCATCGTGCTGCTGCTTTTGGCCTTTGATTTAAAAACCGTCAAATCGATTTTGCCCGTCAATTTTATTTATGTGGCGGGCGCGGGTCTGCTTATCGCGATTGCAACGGGTGCAGGTTCGTTCTTATTCGGAGCGCCCTTTCTCACCCATACATTCGGCCATTTTCATCTCCCGGTGCTCGGGAATACGGAGCTTGCGACGGCCACTTTGTTTGATTTAGGTGTGTATCTCGTTGTTGTCGGCGTGACGATGACCATTATTCAAACGATTGGAGAGGAAGAATAGTGGAAATCTTAATGTCTGTCATTGCCGGTATTTTGTTTATGGCGGCAACCTACCTGCTGCTTTCTAAAAGTCTGCTGCGCGTGATTATCGGCACCGCGCTTTTGAGCCACGGCGTCCATTTGCTGCTCCTGACCATGGGCGGACTGAAAAAAGGCGCTCCCCCCATACTGGGCGGAAAAAGCACGTCCTTTGTCGATCCGCTGCCGCAGGCACTCATACTGACGGCGATCGTTATTTCGTTCGGCGTCACGTCCTTCCTGCTTGTGATGGCGTTTCGCGCCTATCAGGAACTGAAAACGGACGATATGGATCGAATGAGGGGAAATGATCAACATGAATAACTTTGTGATATTGCCTATTCTGGTGCCGCTGCTTGCCGCAGTGCTGCTGATTTTTATGAACAGGCACGTGATGCTGATGCGGATATTCAGCACTGCCGCTTCCTGTGTCTCCATCGTCATCAGCGCCGCTCTCGTTCAGACGGTTTTCACACACGGGATTCAGACGCTGACACTCGGCGGCTGGAAAGCGCCGTACGGCATTGTGCTCGCCGCGGATCAGCTTGCCGCACTGCTTGTTTTGACAACCGCCATAATCGGGCTGCTCGTCACCCTGTACTCCTTCCGCTCCATCGGAGAAAAAAGGGAGCGCGCTTTCTATTATTCAGGGGTGCAGTTTCTTCTGGCCGGCGTAAGCGGAGCGTTTTTGACGGGTGACCTGTTCAACATGTACGTCTTTTTTGAGCTTCTGCTTATCGCGTCCTACATGCTGATCGTGCTTGGCGGAACGAAAATTCAATTAAGAGAATCATTGAAGTATATCGTGTTTAACATTGTGTCATCCGCGTTTTTTGTCATCGGCGTCGGTTACTTATATGCGGTGACGGGCACGCTGAATATGGCTGATCTAAGCGTAAAAATAAGCGAATCGGGCCAGACCGGGCTGATAACCGTGATCAGCGTCCTTCTTCTCGTCGTTTTCGGTTTAAAGGGCGGGATATTCCCGCTGTATTTCTGGATGCCGGGCTCTTATTACGCCCCGCCGGCTGCAATTTCGGCTTTATTCGGGTCTCTTTTGACGAAAGTCGGCCTGTATGCCATTTTAAGAGTATTCACCCTGATCTTTATTCACGATACGGGCTTTACCCACCAATTGATGATGTGGCTTGCGATGCTGACGGTGCTATTCGGCGTAATCGGATCTATCGCCTTTTCGGATGTCATGAAAATCGTCATCTACAATATTATTACAGCCGTCGGCGTGATTTTGTTCGGCATTGCCATGAACACGCCGGCCTCCATTCAAGGAGCGGTTTATTACTTGATTCACGATATGCTGATTAAAGGAGCGCTGTTTATGCTTGCCGGCACGCTTATCGCATTGACAGGCACTGCCAGCCTGCATAAAATGGGCGGACTGATCACCCGTTATCCCGTTTTAGGATGGATGTTCTTTATTTCAGCCATATCTTTGGCCGGCATCCCGCCGTTCAGCGGATTTGTGGGCAAGCTGAAGATCGCGGAAGGCGGGTTCGATAAGGGGGAAACATTGTTCTCCGTATTGATTCTTGTATCAAGCCTGCTTGTGCTCTATTCGGTGCTGAAGGTTTTTACGACGGCTTTTTGGGGCGAAGAAAAAGAAATCCCCGGCGCAGGCGGACGGTCCGCAAAAGGACTTCTTTATCCGGCAGCCGCTTTTCTCCTTTTGTCGCTTCTGTTCGGGCTCGGAACCGAATGGGTTTCACCGTATGTCAATCAGACGGCTGAGAATCTGCTGAATCCGGAAAAATACATTGAAGCTGTTTTGAAGGAGTAGATGGCATGGCTTTTCAACTATTATTAAACGTTCTTCTCGCTGTTTGCTGGATGTTTCTCACAAACAGCCTCAGCACGGCGGGTTTTATAACCGGATTTATCGCAGGCTTGGCGGCGCTGTTTTTTTTCCGGCGCTTCTTCTCGCGGCCGTTTTACATTTGGAAAATATGGTCAGTCATCAGACTGGTGCTGATCTTTATAAAGGAACTATATTTGGCCAATGTCAGCGTGCTGAAAACCGTTATAGCGCCGAAACTGAACATCCGCCCGGGCATTTTCGCGTTTAAGACGGAATTGACGGAGGATTGGGAGATCACGCTGCTCTCGCTGTTAATCACTTTAACACCGGGTACGCTCGTGATGGATATCTCCGATGACCGGTCGATTCTCTATATACACGCCATGGATATTGAAGATGCGGAGAAAGCGATCCACGACATCCGCGTCTCTTTTGAGAAAGCCATTCAGGAGGTGAGCCGCTGATGTTTACGTTTATTCTGCAATTATCACTCGGCATTATGGCGGTTTCGACTCTTCTGTACGTCATTCGCGTCATGAAAGGGCCAACGATACCGGACCGGGTCGTCGCGCTTGATGGGATCGGCATTAATCTGATTGCCATGACCGCGCTTGTATCCATTCTCTTAAACACATCGGCCTTTTTGGACATCATTCTGCTGCTCGGCATTTTATCGTTTATCGGCACGATTGCCTTTGCTAAGTTTTTGGAGAAAGGAGAGATTATCGAAAATGATCGAAATCGTTAAATGGGCCGTCGCCGTTTGTATTCTGATGGGATCGCTGATCTGCCTGGTCGCGTCTTTCGGCACACTCAGGCTTCCTGATGTGTATACGCGCGCCCACGCCTCTTCAAAAGGCTCGACACTCGGCGTTAATTTGGTATTGCTCGGGGTGTTAGGCTACTTGTGGATGCTGACCGGAGAAATTTCTGTAAAAATACTGCTCGGCATCATTTTTATCCTGCTGACGGCGCCGGTCGGAGCGCACCTCATATGCAGGGCCGCGTACAATTCGGGAGCGGCGCTTGATAAAAGAAGCGTTCAGGATGATTACAAAGGGATCAGAAACTTTGTGATCAAACGAAAAGAAGATTCATATTTGTAAAAACAAACAGCCGGACGATTCAGGGTTCCGGCTGTTTGTTTATTTTGTTATAACAGCCAGCGTACAGCGGGAAACACAGATCAGCCTTTCTCGTTCATCGAAAATGTTAATCCCGTACACAATGGTTGCCCTGCCTGTGTGAACGGGTTCCGCTATCGCCGTGACCGTTCCGCCCTCTTTCACGGACTTTAAATGATTGGCATTAATCTCAAGCCCGACACACGCCTGTTTCGACCGGTCGATAAAATGCTGGGCCCCGACACTTGCAGCAGTCTCCGCCAGCGCTGCTGACGCGCCCCCATGCAGATATCCGAAAGGCTGCACCGTCCTCTTATCCACCGGCATCACCGCCACGCATCTCTCCGGCGTGTTTTCAGTGATTTCAATACCGAGTGCGCCGAGCAATGTATTGTTCAGATTCATAGGTCATTCTCCCTTCAAGATTTATAGTACGTTATCTGACTTGGCGATCAGCACCGCTTCAGTTCGGGAGCCGACATTCAGCTTATTAAAAATGGATGTCAGGCTGTATTCAATCGACCGCTTGCTTAAGTGAAGCGCATCTGCGATTTCCTGATTGGTCAAACCTTTTTCGACCTCTTGGAGAATATGGCGCTCTCTCGGGGTTAACCGATCCTGCTCACTTTGAGGGGAAGAAGACGTTTTTGTTTTTTGCTGGGTCATCAGCTGTTTGAAATAGGAGAAATCAACTAAAATCTGTCCGTTGAGCACGTGATATATGTATTGCATGATTTTCTCTTTAGATTCGGTTTTGCTGATGGCGCCATGCAGGCCCGCGCGGATGGATTCTTCAAAATAATCTTCAACCTCATAGCCTGTGTAGACAATGATTTTACAGAGAGGATTCTCTTTTAAGATTTTCTTGGAAAGCTCGATGCCGCTGATGTCATCACCCAGATTTAAATCCATTAATATGAGATCGTAAGCTGAAAAATCATGCCGGAGAACGAATTGTTCACTGGCATCAGGACTGAGGCAATCGACAGAAAGATTCGTGTCCGTTTCCAGAATCGTCTTGGTGCCCTCCATGACAGCCGGATGATCATCAATCACTAGTATCTTTTTCATGGTTTCCTCCCTTTTACTCACTCATTTCCATTTTATTAAAAAGACTTGGCTTCTGCCAAGTCGATTTGGTGATAAAATGGTTACAATTCCATTTCAATATCCGCTTTAAAACCGTTTCCTTCACTTGTGTCGATTTTCATCCGTCCGTCAAGCGCACGGACGCGCTCCTTAATACCCGAAAGACCCATGCTCATCGACTGTCCGCCGCCTTCTTCCTGATTGCAGCCGACACCGTCGTCTTCATAATGCAGAATCACTTTATTTTGAATGCTGATCAGCATAATCAGCACCTCATTCGCCTGTGAATGCTTCATGGCGTTCGAAAGAAATTCCTGAATAATGCGGTACAAATTCAGCTGCGTATCCAAATCCAGCGCCGCCGTAAACCGGCCCGTATTCAGACGGATATGAAACGGCGCACGCTCCTGCTGCTGCGCGGCAAGCTTGGATACCGCCTTGACCAGACCCAAATCATACAGCAGCTGAGGCCGAAGCTCATGGCACGTCTCCCGGGTCATCAAAATGACATCCGACATCTGCTCATTCATCTGATGAAGCTTGTCCTGCACCTCTAACTGGCAAGGCTCCTCTTTCTTAAAATCGGCCAGAAACAGCTCACACTGGCGCTTCAAAGAAATCAAATCCTGCAGCACTGAATCATGCAGATCACGGGCCAAATCCGAACGCTGCTTTTCCTCGATCGTAAACATCAGCTTTTTGAGCCAGACCGGGTTTGTCTCCTGTTTCTTTAAATCTTCAAGGTGATTCATAAGTTCTTCAATTTTCATCACGTTTTCTATTGAAACATTAACGTAAAAAGATAATGTTTTTAACCAAGAAATTTCTTCACGTGATAAACGGGGCGTATTCATCTTAGACAAACAGAGAACAACGAATGATCTATCTCCCCGTTCTCCTACTTTCATTGCGAAACCTTGATTAAACTCCGTTATTTTTCCTATTTCAACAGTAACACTATTTAAAAGCACTTGATAATCATCTATCAAACTTGAATCTCTTTCGTCAAATGCCTTTACATTCCCATCATACGTAACTTCAAATATATACACTTTACTTGTAAGAGTGACTTCGAGAATGGTGGTTTTTAATTCTCCAAAAACCTGATTTAAAGAAGACGAGTTTCTGATTAATTGGGTAAACTTATAAATACTGTCTTGGTAATTGAATCTTTCAGAGACCCTTTTTAATTTAAACCGGAAATCGAGTATTTCTTTATAATAAAAAACAGCTAACATTAAAATATAAATTAAAAATGTCAGTTTAAGATTGTAAAAATTTTCTTCCGGCTCACGTAATAACTCAATTGTCGTAACCAGAATTATAGTTGGGGTTAACGCTAAAAAGCCGTAATATTTTAACTTACTTAAGATAAAATCAACGTTATATATTTTATTCGACATGAATTGATATACAAGTGAAAAAGGTATCAGCAGCATAAATGATGCTGTTAAGAAAGAAGAGACATAATAATCATTAAAAAATACATACGGTATAAGATACAGACATAAAAAAGGCGAAAATGCCAATATATTTATAACCACAAGCACCTTTATAATATGTGCCTGGTCAGTATCTTTGTTTCTTCTCAAAATAACAATAAAGTAATATGCTACAACCAAAAAAAGAAGAAAAAACGAAATCAAATTAAATTTTGGAATAAAATCACCAAAAGATAATCGCGACCGAAATAATTCAAATAATATATTTATAGTTGGAAATAAATACAAAGCAAAAACTTTTTTGCTGAAAAGCACAGTACCTAATTCTTTAAAGTAATGATAAAGAAACAGAAGATAATTTAAAGGTACAGTTATTAATGTTAACAACATGATGCATCTGCTAAGCAAATCGCCTTTTGCCGATCCTCCAGCACTGATATATGCGATTGAAGCAGACAAAAGAAATACAATTAGCACCAAAGCAGATTTCAAGTTTTTTTCTTCATTTATCTTGATGATGAAGAAGCAGCAAAATAAACATACTACATAAAAAATTATCGGTATTAAGTAAGTACTGAAGTTCCTATCATTAAATAAATTGAGCTTAATCTCAATATCATGACCGTTTCTATCAACGACCATCGAGTTTACATTTTTCAGCTTATTCATTTGAATATTAATTGACTTTACATTTTGGCCGTTAATATTCTTTACTATATCTCCCTTTTGCACTCCGGCGTAATATGCCATTGTAAAATCTTCTACATCTTTTATTTTAATTTCGCCCTGTTTATTTTCAGAAATGGTGGCGCCGACTAAAAGATTATTTGTGCTTATATAAGTCAGATAAATGACATATACCAATGTAAGCAGAATTAAGACAACTGAAATCTTATTGTACTTGGACTTCATTTATATCATCCTCAATATTTCCAATCACCGCCGAAAGAAATAACATCTATACCCTTAAACGCATTTATAACACAATCTGTTTGATCCTGGCTAACTCCGATCAGACTAGCATTTCCTTCAATCACTTTATTTAAAACTTCTGGATTTTTGGTTAAGTATCCTACAATTTCCTGCATTATTTTTCATCCTCCTCTAAATTAACAATCGCATTTAATAAAGCTTCCGTTTTATTTCTTTCTATCTCCAATTCAAATATCTTACTTTTTAATTTTTTTAACGACAAATGTTTCAAAACCAATAAGTATTGGGTTACACCTGCTTCAATTAATTTCTTTTTTATGTCTCGAGTCTTTAAGGTTTTGAATAACTCCGGGTTTTCATACCATTGTAAGATTTCTTCAGAAGCTTTATTGAATCTCTTTTTTAAGTATAAATAAGCAAGTGTATTTTTGCGTTGAACAAAATCATTATTTAAGTAAAACAAACCTTGATAATCATTATCAATCTGGGATATTATACCGAGTTCATATGAATATGATTGAACGATTGGGTTTAACTTTCCTGTCGCCAGCATCGCTCCCATAACGCAAGGCATTGCAGTTAAAGAGCCCGATTTATTCTTAATCATTTTCAAGCACTCTTCTTCAGTTTGCGGTGCATTCAAAATATCATCTTGCTGGCCCTCAATTGAACTCAAAGCAAAGTTTAATATTTGCTTAAGAAAATCCGGATTTTCACTAACCTGATTCATAACCT
Source organism: Bacillus sp. Bvel1 (assembly GCF_014872755.1). Lineage (NCBI taxonomy): Bacteria > Bacillati > Bacillota > Bacilli > Caryophanales > Bacillaceae > Bacillus > Bacillus sp. Bvel1. Next base: position 70,629 of record NZ_JAAOBZ010000008.1, read on the forward strand.
GTATACTTAATGTATAGAGGGCCGTTACAGTATTCAGCGTAATGGGGAGACCTGTTTTCATCCATTCCATTTTCAGATTATCATTATCTTCTAAATCATCATAAATGTCATATGACAGGACTAATAATTCTATACCTGCGGCTAACTTTAAAATTGCCTCTGTGTCTCTGCCATTGAACGCCTTGTAATGTTGATATGCCAATTCAGCAAATCCAAATGAATCTTTTGATGCAATAAATTTTAGAAGGTACATTTTCAAGTTAGTATTGCATATATTGTGCGCCACAATTTCCTTCATCTTCTCTTTAATCGTTTCGGCATCTAAACACATTTGCTCAATAATTGTCTTCACCCTCCCATTCTATTTTACTAAATGCAGGTGATGAAAGACAGCAGGTTTTTCGTTTTTTAACAATCGTATAATACTTTATCCATGAAATGGATAAAAAATGCACAAAAAAAAGACTTGTTTCCAAGTCTTTTTAAGAAATTTTCATTGCATATGAGAATTTATCGAGCTGATCAATGCTTTTGTTAATGTTTCGTAATGAGTCGGTTGTTTCTCTGATATCATTTTCAAGTCGGAATAATAATTGCTTTACTTCTTCTAATTTGTTTTCCACCGTTTCCACACTCCTTTTTTTGAAAGATCAATGAATTGTGTATGGTGAACGAGTCCTAGGTATTTGATCTGTTACTAATAGTGTAAACGTTTTTGCGGGATTTTTCACCGAAAAGTATGTGTAAAAGTATCTGCGTGACACCGCAAACTATGGTAATTCCATAGTCCCGAACAGGGCATTTAGCGAACGGGACTATATAACTACCGCAAAGGCAGACGTTTAGGATAAAGCAGACCAATCTGGCGGTTCTGCTGTTTTTTCAACGGTTTTCCGACAAACCGGCAGGGACTATAGTCCCTGCCGTCACAATTTCAAAACAGAATGGGCAAACAGCGTCGCATAACCACCGACAAACACCGAAAAGACCGCAACCCCCGCATTGTGGTCTTTTTGCATGTCATAACTCATTATCACGCCGCCTATACTCATGTATAACGAATGTTTTCTCAGGAAGGAGGCCGCCGTATGCATTATGTGTATCCATGCTGCCCTGTTTTCGCCGCGCCATACCGGCATCCAGCGCCCAGTGCCCCGGTTCACGCAGATATTTTGACAGCGTCCGCAAAAGAAGCTGCGGGCATGCTGGAGGATGCGCGCCTGCTCCTTGCACGGCTGTCGGCGTCAAAAGAGCTTGCGCGCAGCATCCTCACCGCAGCGCAATCATCTGACACCGCAGCGGTCAAGCGGCTCATTAAGCAGACCGGCATCAAAAATGACTTTGACGTGACGTATAATCCCGACGGCATCCGTGTCAGTCTGATCAGAGAGCAAAGCCGGTTTATCATCGCCCTCAGATGGTCGGCTTAAAGCGGCTCAATCGATCAGCTGCCGGCACCATTCGATCGCCTGTAAGTAACATTCATACGCTTCTTCTTTGTTCAGTTCTTTTCCCCACTCGTCACAGTCCCAGTTGTTGCATTCAATGGCTTTGACGAGCGCGAGCATCTTATAATAATCGTTTTCATAACCGAGCAGCGCCTGTCCGACTTCATCGATTAAAGGCAGTTCTTTGATGATATCCTCCAGTTCCCTGTGGAGAAGCGTATCGATGAGCGAAAACATGCCGATCAGCATGTAAGAAGAGGGCTGGGGCCTTCCGGTTCTTTTCGCCAGCAGTTCGCACAGTTTGGCCCTGATTAAGGAAATCTTAATGATTTCTTTTTGGCTTGAGTGGCTTTTCGCCGTTAAATCTCTGAATGAAAGAATGTAAATCAAGCGCTTAATCTCATTCAGCCCGAGCATCATGATGGCCTGCTGGATGCTGTCTATCTTTTTTTTCAGCCTTGTTTGCGATCCGTTTAAAAAACGCAGAATCTGATACGATAAGCTGACGTCACGCTCTATGTATTCCGTCACGCGCTGTATATTAGGCTGGTCATTGTTTAATTCGCTTAAAAGCTGGTAGTAAGAATGAAAATGAAACGTCAGATCATTTCCGCTGATGACACGCGGTTCACTGAAAAAATATCCTTGAAACAGGTGAAAGCCGTCTATGGCCGCCTGTTTATAATCTTTTCTCGTCTCCACTTTCTCCGCTAAATAAATCAGACTTTTACAGCTGTACGTCTGAATGATTTTTTTGCGCTCCAGACGCGAGGATTGCAAAAAGTCGATTTTTAAAATATCAATATATTTCATCAGCTGTTCCACTAACTCTTCATTTTCCGGATTGATGGCGTAAAAATCATCAAGTGCTAATGTATATCCTAATTTCTTCAGCTGTCTGCATCTTGAGATGAGCGCCGGAGTGATCGGTATGTCCTCAAGAATTTCGATAATAAGCTGGTCAGGATCAAAGGAGGTAGGGAGATCTGAAAACATCAGGCTTTCTGTAAAATTCACAAAGCAGCGTTTCCCCTCAGTCAGCTTTTCGATTCCGATGTTGATAAAGCTGTTAATAATGAGATCCGTCGTAGCTTTATCTCCGTCCGCGGCCGAATAACGGTTCTCTTCGCTCTCCCGGTAAAGAAGTTCATAAGCAACAACCTGTTCGTTTCTGTTGAAGATAGGCTGTCTCGCAACAAACACCTTCATTCATTTACCCCCTTAGATGCGGCCTTCGAACATAAGTATATCAAATAACTTGACGAAATTTGTCTAAATGTGAAAAATATTATCACAACAAAAAAGCCTTTCCAGAGATAGGAAAGGCCGCTTTGTTTTCTATTCAAGTTCCCGTTTCAGCTTGCTTTTGATTTCATGAATCCGCTGCATCTTGTTGCTCCAGCAGTCTTCGCTTAAATCGACCGGATATTCTTCCGGCTTGCTGATCCGTTTGTATTCCTCCCACAGAAGTTTGAGGTTATCCTGCACGTATTGCTGGATGTCGGTAATTTCGGGATTATCATAGCATAAAACGCCGTTTTCAAAGATCGGCTCATGCAAGTCTTTCGCATAGAAGTCAGTGACGAATTTGCTGACGAACGTGTGGACGGGATGGAACATTTTTAAGCGTTTCTGATCATTTACCCGCTCGTCATAAAGCGCGATATAATCACCTTCCGAGTGGTGATTCAGCTTGTTGATAATCCGGTATACTCTCTTTCTTCCCGGCGTTGTCACTTTTTCAGGGTTTGACGAAATTTTAATGGTGTCGGTCAGTTTGCCGTCCTCTTCAATGGCGACAAGCTTATAAACCGCGCCGAGAGCCGGCTGATCGTATGCGGTAATCAGCTTCGTGCCGATGCCCCACGTATCGATTTTCGCTCCTTGGGATTTCAGGTTTAATATCGTGTGCTCATCAAGATCGCTTGAAGCAATGACCTTTGCGTCTGTGAAACCCGCTTCATCAAGCATTTCACGCGCTTTTTTTGACAGGTACGCCAAGTCCCCGCTGTCCAGGCGGATGCCGATGAAGTTGATCCGGTCGCCGAATTCCTTTGCGACTTTAATCGCATTCGGCATGCCTGAACGGATCGTATCGTACGTATCTACGAGAAATACGCAGTCTTTGTGGGTCTCCGCATATTTCTTAAATGCCGTATATTCATCGCGGTACGCTTGTACGAGCGCATGAGCGTGCGTGCCGGATACCGGTATATTAAAACGCTTTCCGGCTCTTACATTACTCGTCGCGCTGAAGCCGCCGATCAAAGCCGCTCTCGCTCCCCACATGGCCGCATCCATTTCATGGGCGCGCCGCGTTCCGAATTCGAGGGCGTCTTCGTCACCGACAACGCCTTTAATGCGGGCCGCTTTCGTGGCGATTAATGTTTGGTAATTCACAATGTTAAGCAGAGCCGTCTCAATCAGCTGCGCTTCAATCAGGGGCGCTTCGACCCGCATAATCGGTTCGTTGTTAAAAACGAGCTCGCCTTCTTTCATGCTGTAAAGAGATCCGGTAAAAGAAAGATCCCGTAAATAATCAATGAAATCATCAGCATAGTGCAATTCCGTTTTTAAATAATTCAGATCGCTGTCGGTAAATTTGAAGTTCTCCAAGTATTCGATTGCTTTTTCTAAGCCCGCAAATACCGCATAGCCGTTTTCAAAGGGAAGCTTTCTGAAAAAAAGCTCAAAAATCGCTTTTTTCTCATGAATGCCGTCTCTCCAGTACGTTTCGGCCATATTAATTTGATAAAGATCTGTATGTAAAGACAAACTGTCGTCTTTAAAACCATGCTCCACCAAAATTGTTTTCCCCTTCCTTACTCTGCCACTTGCGCTCCGATGCTGTTCTTAAAATGGGACAGGGCCCATTCATGCCCTTCCGGATTAAAGCTGGCCACAGCGTTTTGATGAATGACGATCTGAAAGCCCTTGTTGTAGGCGTCAACGGCCGTGTGAAGAACGCAGATGTCGGTGCACAGGCCCGCAAGATGCAGCTCAGTGATCTGCCGTTCCCGCAGTTTCAGCTCTAAATCCGTTCCCGCAAAAGCAGAATATCTCGTTTTTTCCATATAATTTACGTTTTTTGCGTGTTTATGTTTCTCATAAAGAGGCGATAGCCTTCCGTACAGCTCTTTGCCCTCCGTGCCGTTGATATTATGCGGAGGAAACAGGCGTGTCTCGGGATGAAAGTCATCGTCTGCATCATGCGAATCTACCGCAAAGACAACGTAATCACCGTTTTCTATAAATGCTTGCGTCAAACTGACAATCGTATCTTCAATCTGTCTCGCGGGTTCTCCGCAGGTTAATGCCCCGTTCTCAGCTGCAAAATCATTCGTATAATCAATGCATATAAATGCTTTTTTCATAGCCGGCCTCCCCGCCATTCATATGAAAACCATTATATCCTATCTCCACTTGTAAGTGAATTGGCATTGTAAAATGACAAACAGTGTTTTGCCCTTTTAAGATTTCAGGAGTGAGCGCTGAAAAATGTCATCCTGCACGTAAATGCCGTCAAGGTTCACGGCATAATCGGCGGCAAAAACCAGGCCGAGCGGCGTTTCGAATTGAAGGTCCGAGATGACGGAGCTTCGGACACCGGCAAGTGCGGCAAGCTTCATATATGGTGAATAAGCATGATACGGGAGCCTTCCGTTTATATAGAGCACCGCGTCTTTTCGGCTTTTCAGCGCCTGTTTCACTTCTTCATACGGCTGCTTTTGCAGCACCTGTCCCTTCGTCAGGGCAATGATGACTCTTTCACGCAGCGAGCCTAAAAATAAATGGCGTTCATCCGGTTTCGTCTGCAAAGGGCCGTACATCCCCTGCTGTAAATAAAGGTCAACCGTTTTGTCGCTCATCGGCCTGTCCCTCCCAGCTTGTTTTACAATTATCGCCCCGGACGGGACGCGGTAAACCGTTTTCGTTACATTTCAGCCACCCAATGGGAGATCTTGCCGGCGAGCTCTCCGGCGGGTTCTTCTTCAATCAGCTTGCTGAATGATTGTAAAAGCCGCTGCGCCAGCGCCTTTTTCTCTTCCTCATAGGAAATGATCGTGCTCCACTCAAGTTCCGGAACGGCTACAAGGGTATGCTGTTCTTTTTTATTTTCATGCAGATATACATCACCGATCATTCCGGACTGCACGGTAATATTCGCTTTTCTGATTTTCATAAAACATTCCCCTTTTATAAAGACTGATTCTATTATACTACAAAAAAGCGACAGCCTCCTAAAAGGAGGCTGTCACGCGTTAAACCAATCAGGTTCGTCAAACACATCAATGTCTTCAAAGCGCGTTTTGCTGAATTTATTAGTAATTTTGACAAAATCTCCGGAATGAAACGCCCCTGCCCCCGCGCCTGAGTGGTCAACGGCTTTGGGAGAAATGGCAAACACGTCACCGAAGCTCGCTGCAGCGTCTCCGGCTAAACTCATAATATAAATCGGTCCCACAATTGCAGGCATACCCACACCTCCGCTTTTCTTTACAGCATTTTATGCGCTGCACCGGGAGTTGTGCCCGTTTTTATTTCGGCTTGCGGCTGTCTTCGAGCTTTGACCGCTGACGAAGTTTGATAAGCCGGACGATATTTAAGACGAAAGCTTTTAAAACCGCGTAAACCGGCACGGCCAGGATCATTGCGAGAATGCCGCCGAAACTGCCCGCTCCGATAAGCAGAAGAATAATGGTGAGCGGGTGGGTATTCAGCCGTTTTCCAATCACAAGCGGAGAAAGCAGGTTCCCGTCAAGCTGCTGGACGACAACGACAACAATAACGGCAAACAGCGCCTTAGCCGGCGAATCCATAAACGCAATAATCACCGCGGGCGCCGCCCCGAGAAACGGCCCCAGGTACGGAATGATATTGGTGACGGCGATCACCATCCCGAGAATTAACGCATACGGCAGGCCGATGATCCAATATCCGATAAAACATGCCGTTCCGACAAAGAGACAAATCAGCAGCTGGCCTTGGAAATAGGCGGCCAATGTGACATATAAGTCGTTAAATATTTTCCGACCTTCCGCCCGGTAGGAAGAAGGCAGAATTTTGACCGCCAAGAGCGGAAACCGCCGGCCGTCCTTCAGCATATAAAACAAAATGAACGGAACGGTGATCACGACAAGCGTGATATTCGTAACGACGCCGAACACGGCCGACAGGCTTGCCGTAATATTTTGCGGAAGGCTTTGTAAAAATCCCGTCAGAGACTGCTGGATTTTTTCTATCGACACATAATCCTGCGTCATCATCCACGTAAACCATTTGGAATGGGATAATTGCGCCGTCAAGACTTGAATCTGATGAATGTAATCAGGGAAATTGTTAATCAGCCCCGTGACCTGGGAAGCCACAATCGGCCCGATGGCAGTGAACATAAAGGCAATCAGACCGATGAAAACGAGATAAATGAGCAGGATCGCCAATGTCCGGGGGATTTTTTTCTCAAGCAGGCGCACGATCGGATTAAAAATGAAAAACAAAATGCCCGAGATCAAAATCGGAAAAAACAGAGTGGTGATAAAACCGAAAAACGGCTGAAATATAAACGAGACTTTCGTTGATACGTAAATAATGAGCAAAACGAGCAAAATTTGCAGCGTCCAAAAATGGACCTTTGATTTCAACAAGCGGTTTCCTCCTATTGTCGTGTGAACTTGTACTGTGATTGTACCAAAAAAAGCCGCCGTGCATCTATGTATCTCAAAAAAGAAGACGCACCGGGGTTCTATAGTGCCGCCTCCGGTTTGCGCCTTTTCGGGCTGTTACACGCGTTCGGTATAATCAGGCATGACGGAAACCACATGGCGGTTTCTGATATAAAATACACGGTCATGCGTCTCTTCAATGGCGATGTGATCCGGAGTGGCATCAATCAGCCGTCCTCTGACAATGCGTCTGACGGTTTGAATGATAAACCTTGAGCCGATAAGCTTATGGATGGTCTGATAAACGTAAGGATCCACTAACGAGACGATTTGCGGGCTTCCTTGATGGGCCATTTTCGCTGATCCCCTTTACTATGTTTTCCTTCAGCATATGCAGCGGACAAAGGCTTTGACACAGTACGTCTATCGGAGCGGAAAAGGTGTTAGTGAGCATGCGGAGTTATGTAAGCGGAAAAGGCCGCATGAGTGGCCTAGACTGAGCTTCTTATGGGATATTGGGCTCGGTCAATTAACTGATCAAGCTTTTGGATTTGTTTGAGCGCGGCCGTGTGATCCATTTGGCGGTAATGGTGATGTCCGCCGGGTTCTTCATCGAGTTCATCCGCTTGTTTCACGATTTGCTGGAGCGTATTCTTGTCCAGTTCGCCTTCAGGCAGATAGGAATCGGTGTGAAGCAGAATCGCCAGCGCAATGTCCTTCGCCGCTTTCGGTTCTTCACCGAGCCGGATGAGCAGCTTATGCGCCCGTTCCGCGCCTTTAATGGCATGGATATCGTTTCTTCTGTACTTTTCATAATCCCATTTGCCGTCTGTGTACCATTCATAATGGCCGACGTCATGCAGTAACGCCGCTTTCGCCGCCAGATCCGGGCTGACACCTGCTTTTACGGCAAGACGGTATGCATGAAACGCGCAGGCGATCGCATGGGCGACACCGGAACGCTGTAAATACTTTTGTGCGATTGGATGGGTGAAGACATCCATTAACGTTACATTTCTCATGGAAACCCCTCCTTCATATATTTTTAGAATCCTAACATAAATCGAGAAGAAACTCAATTCATCTGATACATTTCTTATACCCCTTATATGTTGTTTCATTCATCATATGCCGCCGGACCCCTAAGTGATTGTACAAACAAAAAAAGAGCAGCGTGAAAGCTGCTCTACAAAAATTCTTTGATATCGTATATCCGTCCGTTTTCCGGCTCGCCCGCGATCAGTGAGTGAATGACGCCGGCGATGTATTCAGGACTTCTGAGGTTTTTCGTTTCTTTCAGATTGCGGAACCGTTCGATGTCATGGAAATCTTCTTTTGACGAAGAACGGATGACCGACTGCATGTCTGTATCCATCACTCCCGGCGAGAATGATATCATGCGGACCGGCAGCTCTTCATCTTCCTGTTCAAACCCGAATGTTCTCGTAAACATATCAAGCCCCGCTTTTGAGCTGCAATACGCGCTCCAGCCTTTATAAGGATTTTTCGCCGCGCCCGATGTGATGTTGACAATTGTTTTGCTGCCGCTGAACGCTTCGAAACGCTTTGTGAACATTTGGCTGAGCAAAACGGGCGCCGTCAGGTTAAGGGTGTAATGGCGGTTCAATTCTTCGGCGGAAGCCTCTTTCGCCCGCTTGATCGGTTCCACCATTCCGGCATTGTTGATCAGTGTGACGGCGGAGTACCCCTTCTCCTCTGCTTGATCAAGAATCGCCTTCATCTGCCGCCCGGTATCTGCGAGATCGGTTAAATCAACACTGTATTCTGTCAGCCCCTCGCGCTTTTCCCCGCTTATCGTTCTTGAAAGCGCGGCGACTTCGGCTCCTTCTTGAAGCGCCTGTTCCGTAAGCGCCCGGCCCAAGCCTTTTGACGCGCCTGTTATAAGAAAAAACTGCATGAAACTCCTCCTTTTTTTCTTATTTTACGGGCTGTCTTCCCGCAAACACAAGCGATCCGTTTTACCGCTTTGCCTTTTCCTGCGCCGTGACTTTCGGGATCAGATAGATCATTGCCGCAATCCCGAGGAGGATCAAGACGGCATAAATAGCAGGAAGCAGATAAGAAGTCTTTTTCTCTTCCGTTTCCATATCTGCCGAGGTATGCCGCACCGCCGGCTCGGCAAATGTGATACCCAGTTGTTTCGATTGCGCTTTGATCGTATTCGGCTCCGTGTCTGACGATGTAAACAAATTTGATATCAGTTTGTCATCCGGGTTTTCGGTCGGCTGATCAAACGTGATATCCTTCTGTTCTTTCGGAAGCGCCGTTTTTTCCTCGGAGTAGGCATCGTCGTGCAGGTAATCCGTACGAATTTCAATGTCTTTCTTTTCATATTCATTCGGCTTGACATCAGTATTTTCCTCATTCGCGGCTGCGGCTTGGGGAAGGAAAAGGAAAAAGGAGAGAGCAAACAGCAGCAATCCTTTTTCCATGAACGTGTTACGCCTCATAAGACTGATCACTTTCCTCCGTTTTTTCCGCAAACAGCCGAATGACGAGGGGAAGCGCCGCCGCAATCAGCGTAATGATCGCAAGAACCGTTACCCCCAACGCAAACAGATGGCCCGTTCCGTATTGAATATCGATATAGACTTTCGAAACCGGACTGTCAAAGGTGAAGTTCGGCATAATCAGGTCGATCAAAGGCGCCACATAAAAGAGAATGAGCACTGATGATGCGATCCATCCGGTAATTGAGCTGAAGACAAAGGATGCCCGGATAAAAGCTGAACTCGCCGCAAGCAGGAGAATCGTAAAGACTGACCATTTAATCGTCTGATCATCCGGAAGCGAATAGATATTCAGACCGAACAGACTGATCATCAATCCGACCATAATGTTTAAAATCCCAAAGAGCGCGCCTTTGACAAGAAGCGGCGCCTGCTGATAATACGAGCTGAAATAGCCGATCAGAAGACTGCTGATCAGGACGATCACCAAAATGACGACCGGCGGAACATTCTGAACCCGGTCTTCCGGCACCTCTCCGCTGATTTTAAGCGGATTGGCGAGATAATCGTAAACATAGCCGTTTTCCTGTCCGTCAACGAGCGCGTTCCCTAAAATGCCGTACACGTCATTTCTGATCAATTTCGTGGAATCGACGTTTTTGCCCCAGTTGCTGTTCAGGGTGTCCGCTTTTTGCTGGACGTCATTTACGCTTTGCTGCATATTGTCGGTATAGCTGATGATGCCGGACTGGCGTTCTGACAGATGGCCCATCGTGTCAGACATTTGCAGGACTTCGCGGCCGACGGTATCCTGAGCGCCGAGCGCCATCGTTCCGGTTAATCCGTCTCCGCTGAACGCGGCCGCTTCCTGCACAGCACCTTCAGCCAGCTGATCGGATGCTTTCGCCGCGCTGTCTGAAATGCTGGCAAGCTCATCGAGCACTCCCGCTTGTTCATCCCTGATATACGAGCTGTAGTTATCCGAGAATTCGGTCATGCCTTTAATGAAATTGCTGATGTCTTCATCTGTCTGCATTTTATTGTTTTTCAGATTTTCCCAGCTTGCCGTTTCTTCCGGTTTGATGGCGAGAACGGTTTGGACTTCGCCTTGCTGGGCTTTCAGCACCCGGTTTTTCACATCAGGCAGCGAGCCCGCGTCAAGAGAGTGATAGAGTGTCGCCTCATACAGGGATAAATCATTATAGTAACTCATTAAATCGGATATCTTTTTTGTATTAATGTCAGCGGCAAATATCTGTTCAAGAGCAGATTTGCGGCCGCTGTCCAATGACGGGTAGTTCAAAATGTTCTGTTCTGTTCTTACAATCATTCTGTAAACGGTATTGAAGTCTTGTTTTCTCGTTTCTTCTGATTCTTCCAGCTTTTTCTTTAATTTTTCTGCGCGTTTTTTGACGTCATCAATCTGGTCTTTAAGGCCTTGGATTTCTTCATCAAGAGCATCGAGACGTTTTTTCAGTTCTTCATTATGAGTCTGCTGTTTCTCTTCCAGCTCTTTTTCAATTTGCTGAATGCGCTCTGCGGCTTGGTTCAGCCTTTCTTTTGCCTCAGATATGTCCGTGCCGCCGTCCCCTTCAGAATCGTTCGGATCGTCCGCCGGCTCATCAGCAGGCGGAGTGACGTTTTCAGCGGCTATCGCGGTCTGGACGGTTTTTGGCTCCTGATCGCCTGTGTTATCGGAGGCAGGCTGCTCTTCTTTTGTGCCGTCTTCCGTTTTTCCGTCTTCTCCGGGAGCCGTTCCGTTATTCGGATCGGTATCGCCGGAGTTTTCACCGTCATCGCCTTGGCCCGGTTTTTCCGGTTCCGGTTTTTCTTTTTCCGGTTCTTTTAATCCGTCAGAAATGTGATTGATTTCAGCGGAGATACGTTTTAATTCGTCACGCTGATCGTCAAGGTCAATTTTCAGATCGCCGGGCTTTTCTTCTTCCGGTTTTTCTTCTTCTTTCGGTTCATCCGAGCCGTCATCGCCCGGGTCCTTTTCCGGAACGGTTAATGCCGGCCGGTCCCTTTTCATAAGGGTTTGAATGCTGTTCAATGTTTCAAATCTTGCTTGCGCTTTATATTGAGTCAAATAATTGTCCAGTAAATTGGATTGAATATTCGCCATCCCGCGTTCCTGATCAGGAACCTGCGCTTCTCTCACCTGTTGGGCGGCAAAAAGAGCCGATCCCGTCTGGTCAAGCTGTGTCTGCGCCCGGTTTATGCCTGAAGAGAGCCCGCTCATCATCGTGCTGAACTGGTTGGCGGCCTGCTGTGCTTTAATGGCGTTCAGTCCGGTTGTGATTTGCTTTTGATTTTGTTCCTGCGCGGCCATCAGCAGTTTTTTCTGATTTTCTTGATATTGTTTGTAGCGCTCGACCGTGTCGGCAAAGTCTTTGAGCGTGGTTTTGGCTTCATCTGCCGAAGTCAGTTTTTCTTTTGCCGCGCCCTGCGCTTCATTCATTGATTTTTTCAGTTCGTCAATCAGGTCTTTTTGCCGTTTGATTTCACCTGCCAAGTCATTGGAGCTCGGCTTGTAAAAGTTGTACATGACATTTTGAAACTCTGATTCTTTATTGACGATCTTGTCAAAATCGCCTCGGACATTGTTCACTTTTTGTGAGACGAAATTCCAATATAATGCCGACATTTTTTTATTCATTGATTTTTGGGCGTCTTCAAGCTCACGCTGCACTTTTTCTTTGTTGACGGCGTTCAGGTTGCTTTGAATATTGAATGTCAGCGTGGCTTTTTGCGGACGCTCCTTGTCATAGCTTAAGATGTCTTTTGAAAAATCGGATGGAATGTAAACGACGGCGTCATATTTCTTAGCCGCCAGACCGTTTTCTGCCGCGCTCCTGTTGACAACCGTCCATGAATAATCCGGACGGCCGCCGAGAGCGGCCGCTACTTCTTTGCCGAAATGGACGGATTCCTCTTCCTCATTTTCATCTGTTTGTAAGCCCATATCTTCATTCACGACTGCGATTTGGCGGGTGGCGTTGATTTTTTGTTTTCCCGGGTCATCGCCGATAAACCGGAAAAACAGCACCGGCAGCAGCAGAATGATGACGACCGCGGCTATTAATTTGATCAGGCTTTTTCGTTGTTCGGTCATCTGACGGCCTCCCTTTCCGCTGAACATAAAGGTATTTGGATTTTTTGCTCCTTCCCGTTTTCAACCAAATAGCCGAAGCCCGGCTGAATGTCCGGTTCCTGCCTTTGGTAAGGCAGCGGAATGACATTTTGTTCGGATTTTTTCACAAGCAGCATCGCGTGGCGGATCTGTTTCATTTCCGTCGTTAAGGAATCATAGCCTTTTGAGAATTCGCTGTGATTGCCCGCCGGGATAAAACTGAAGCCCACATGCGCGTAAGATTTCATAAACATCGCCAGCTTGTCCTGTAAGGCGGTGTCGATCGTCTGCTGGAATCTTGTAATGCCGTCGGCCATTAACACGACCGGAGAGAAACTGAGTTTGTGCACATTGCCATTTTTGACGGCCTGCGTATACTGAGCTTCGCGCTCCGTGAAAATGGCTTCTGCCGTTTCGATCCACTGCCGGACGTCTTCTTTTGTGTCCAGATAGCTGACCTTTGTTTCCTGCGCATACTGCGACAGTCCGCGGTCAATCGAGTCAAACAGCCCGACCCGTTCCGCACCTTCACGCAGCAGGTGATTCAGCATCACTTTCAGGATATTTGTTTTTCCACGCTGTGTCTGGCCCAAAATAAGACAATGCTTATTTTTACCCAGATCAAAGTACACAGGGCTGACCTTTTCCTCATGAAGCCCGACAGGAATGCGGAACGGGTCTTGTTCCGGGCCGAGACGGAGTGAAAATTCGCCGGCCGTCAGCATATCCGGAAGCATCGGAATCGGGTCTGGCCCGGCTGTTCCGGCGTGGCGCTCAGCTAAAGCTTTGACATCAGCTTTCAGCGCCTGGAACATCTCGAGGTCATTTTCCGCTTCAGCCGGGAGAAACATTTGCGCGAAATACAGTTCTTCTTTTTGGATCATGACGCGGCCCGGGATCGGTTCGAGACTGAACGGCGGACGCCCGTAAATGGAGTATCCTTCTGACTGATCCATTAAATAATGGACGACTTTCGTTTTTATGTTGTTTAACAGCGACTGGCGGACGGCGTTTACCCTCGTTGCGGTCAGCAGAAAGTAAATGCCTAAGCTTTGCCCGTCGCGTGAAATCTGGATAAATTCCGTTTCTAATTCATGCATTTCGTCTTTGACGATGTCGAAATTGTCAATTGTGATAAATATAAACGGCAGCTCTTCTTCACTGAGCGAATTGTACATTTTGATATGGCTGACTTCTTTTTCCCTGAACAGCCGTTTCCGCCGCTCGATTTCTTCCTTGATGCGGATCATGAATTTTTCGATCTTTCTCATTTGATCCATTAAGAAATAGTCTGCGGTGTGCGGAAGCTTTGCCAATGGCAGAAGCGTGCCGTTTCCGAAGTCAAAGATGTACATATGAAGCTCTTCCGGCGTGTATCCTTCCGCGAAATTCATCAGGAAGGTGATGGCAGCCACTGACTTGCCGTAGCCGGATGAGCCGAAAATGCCGATGTTGCCGTCATCCATCATCGTGTAAGCGAGAGGCGCCTGTCTTTGCTGATCAGGCTCATCAACGCAGGCGATGAAGAAGCGGTCTTTTTCCTGCGCGGGGTAAAGCGTGCGCGGGATACGTTCGGCAAGCGGCGGAAGCCACGGGCTCGGCAGCTTTTCAATGCCCATTTCATTTTGAATCCGCTCGATTTCTTCGACTACGGCTTCTATTTCTGCCGGGGCGTCTTTTTTCGCCGCATCATCCGCATCCACCTCAGACAGCGGAATTAAGCCGGTATCGGTAACGATGGCAATGTCATCCTCGGTGCCGTATACATCTTCCATGTAAGGGGCGCCGCTCCAGGCAGACTGGAACTGCTCATACACTTCGTTATTTCCGACTTGCAAGTAGCCGCGTCCGGTGACCGTAATATTCGCCGCATCACTGTTTTTCAGGATTTCTTTACTGTCACTTGCATCCTGCACTTTCAGCGCGACCTTAAAGCGTGAGTTGCTCCATATTTGGTCGTCAATGATGCCGCCCGGCTTTTGCGTGGCGAGAATTAAATGCACACCAAGGCTCCGTCCGATGCGGGCCGCGCTGACAAGCTCCCTGATAAAGTCAGGCTCTTCGCTTTTCAGCTCGGCGAATTCATCTGAAATCAAAAACAGGTGCGGCATCGGAATATCCGTTTCTCCCTGTTTATACAGTTTTGTATAGTCATTGATGTGATTGACGCGATATTGATCAAACAGCCGCTGCCGTTTTTTCAGCTCGCTCTTAATGGATGCAAGCGCCCTGATACTGAAGTTTCTGCTTCCTTCAATATTCGTGATGGTCCCGAGAAGGTGCGGCATTTTGCGGAACGGCTGCGCCATTCCTCCGCCCTTATAGTCAATCAGCAAAAACGCCGCTTCATGCGGGTGAAAGTGAACGGCCAATGACAGGATATATGTTTGCAGAAATTCACTTTTCCCGGAGCCGGTCGTTCCCGCCAGCAATCCGTGCGGCCCGTGCGCTTTTTCATGCAGGTTTAAATAGACGATGTCGTCTTTTCCTTTATAGCCGATCGGAACAGCCAGCGATTTTGCAGACTCACTTGTCTCCCACTTCTGCCTGATGCCGATTTCTTTTACTTCCTTCGCATGAAACAGCTCGAGAAATGAGACCGTTTCAGGAATGGAATTCGTCATTCCGACCTGATGGTGCAATGTCCGAAGCGTCCGGGAAAACCGCTCGTTGTTTGTCCGTTCATGCCTGTCCAGCTTAAACGGGATCTGCACCGCTTTTTTCTGTTGAATGAGAATGTCTCCCTCATCTTCATTAATGTAGCGGACGAGGGTGTGAATGTTTTCTGCCAGGCTTTCCTTTGTTTCCGCGGCGATGATGGCCGAGATGCCGAGATGCTCATGCCGGCCTTCGATGTATTCTAAAATGACGTGCTCTGCGATCAGCTGCTGATTTGTGATGACAAAGACAAAATGCGGCTGGAAGATCTTCTTTTCTTTATCTTCTTCCAAATCCCGCTCCCGCAGCAGCTCGTAAATGGACGATAACAATTGATCGCGGGTCTGTTCATTGTAAATAAATCCTTTCGCGTACATATGAGGCAGCTGAAATTGCGGCAGCCACTTCATCCATTCCCATTCCTTATATTCGTCCTCATGAAAGATAAAGACAAATCGCAGGTCATGGTAGCTGTTGAAGAACGCGAGCTGGCCGATCAGCTGATGAATTTCATTTTTGACGATCTGGGGTTTCCCGACAAGCCCCATCGGCCCTTCTTGTAAATCAACGGTCACAGGCGCATGGCGGATATCTTTATACACACGCTGCATGTGCTGCGACTGCTCCATCAAGTCATCCACATCACGATTCGCCAGGTCTCCGCCGCTCATTGAAATCTCGTAGCTTGCCGGGACCGTGCCCGTTCCGAGCCGAAGCATCAGAAAATCCCTGCTATCCAGCGATTTCTCCCAAATGCGGCCGCTGATTTCAGAAGTTAAATATTTCATTTTTTCAAACGGGGGAAAATGATGCGTCAGCACGTGCAGCTGTTTTTCCGACAGCGTCTGAAGCTCTTTCCGTTTGCTTTCTAAATACTGCTTGTACACACGCTCCCGTTTTTCCTCCCGTTTTTTCCGCTGGTTTTTTTCACGGAAATACTGCACGGTGGACGTAATGAGAGTCATCATAAACATCGCCAAAGAGACAAGGATGAATATACCCCTCGGCTGTATAATAGCGACAACCCCCATTACAATCAGCATGACCACAGGAGGCAGAATGACGAGCCACAGCCCCCGGTTATTCTGTTCGCTTTCCTGCGAGGGAAAGCTGAATGAAACGCGGTCTTCGGGAAGATCGTAGACCATGCGCGGCGTTCTTCGATATTGCGGGTATTTCTTTTTCATTTCGGTGCTTGGTTTTACCGTTTTGGTTAAACCGGTTTGAAGCTTTTCGTGATGAACGATTTCTAAAAGGTCGTCCTCCGTCAGCCTCACACGCAGAAAATTCCACAGCAGCTCATCTCCCGTCCGGAGCCTTTCGGGAGCTTCTGCAAGCTTTCCGTTCACATAAACTTCCTGGCCATCAGGGACGACAGACCAGCATCCTCCCGACTTTCTCAGATAAAAAGCCCCTGTTTGAGCGGAGGACGGCTCTTTGTATATATCCGCTTCCTCTGTTTCTGATGAGAAAACGATCTCATCCTTCCCTCCTATAAAATACACGGAGGATTCTTCCTGGTCAGGGGTGAGCAGAAGCCGCATCGTCTCTTCTTCAATCCGGCAGGGCATTTCATTTCCTATTGTCAATTCGCCGGCACAGTTATTTCCCAGGAAAACATCATAACGATCTGTTTCTTTCCGATAAAGGGTTGCGGCGTTTTGCCGTAACGGAAGTGTGCCGACCGTTATTGTATCTTTCATATCCGGACCGATCGTAATCGGCTGAGAGGGCGGGAGTTCAGACAGCTGAACCTTTTGTACGTGCTCTCGGTAAAAGACCCATAACAGACTCATATGGCGAACCTCCTGACGACAGCCTGATCGTTACATGCGGCCATTTGATGTGTGCTGTTATTTTTTTTCATCTTTTTTCTCATCTTTCTTGTCGTTCTCTTTGTTATCTTTCGCTTTGTCTTGTTTGCTTTCATCTTGTCCGGCGGAAGCTTCGGCGGTGTCACTGTTTTCCTCCGCTTCTTTATGCTGTTCCTCCGCCTCTTTTTTCGCCTTCGCAAGCTCGCTTTCCACGGCGTCCAGTTCTTTCTGCTTTTCGTCGTCTTTCATACTGTCATCCGCTAATAATTGCTGTTTATATTTTGTAAGTCCGAGCCAGATGTACGGGTTGTACTCAAGATTGCGGCCGATTTTGATGGCTTCTTCATTTTCCCCTCTGCCGATATCAATCCAATAAAGGAAGTGCTTCGGGTCTGATTGCAGCGTGACCAGATTCCCGATGTTTTTCCGCTGTTCTTCCCTCAGATTTTCAACTGCCACATAAGAGGAAGCAAGCTCGTACTGCACAGATTCCGGGAGGCTTTCCGCATCGTATTTAGCGAGTGTGTCAATGACTTTGCTGTACTGCTGATTTAAAAAATAGCGGTTGCTTTCCGTAATTGCCTCTTGCTTCGGCTGGACGAAAAACAGAACGTATAAGGAGTAAAGAAGTGCCGGCACAAGGAGGACGGCAAGCGCCAGACCGGCGTATCTTTGGATTTTCCATTTCTTTTTCGGCAGTTTTATGTATGTCTTGTCCCTTTCTTCGAGGGAATCAATTGCGGTTTGAATGGCTTCTTCCAGTTCTTCAATCGTCTCCGCCTCTAACACGCTTTTCACCTCAGGAGAGAAATGAAGCGTCTCCTTGTACTTCAAATATTCATCGAAGGTGTACGCCCCGTCAGCTGCAAGCGCCGCACAGGCTTTGAGCTCTTTTAACACCCTCTCTCTATCTTCCTCATAAGGCGGAAGGCTCTCCTTTACGCCGTAATGAAGAAAGTAAGGCGTCAGCGCTTTATCAAACACGATATTTTCAGGGGCGGCAATCAGATTGAGGCGTTTCAGCTTATGCTGTTTCACGGCTTGGACGAGACGGTAGGCAAATTGCCACCTGCTTTTTTTATCTTTTCCTTTTATATAGCGGAAAGCCTGATAAGAAGAAGGAGGTTTGATTGTGATGGTTACTTCGTCTTCTGAAACTGAGACCTCTTTTTGAAAAAAAGGATCGGCATCTTTAATCACATTCGCTTCCAGCCCGTCAAGAAGCTTGATTTTTTCCCGCTGGAAGGTGAACGTGAAGCCTGATTCCGTTTCTTCCCGGACGGCGTCTAATTCTGTTTCTAAATAAGATCTGTTATGACCTGTCATTCCACCATGTCCTTTCATAAAATTTCAAGGCGGTCTCCGTTCGTAATGCCGCAGTCAGATAGCTTTTGTTCTCCGGAAAAAACCGTTTCTTTATTGACCACTCTGATCCAATAGCCTTCACGCGGCGGAACGGATACATGCTGAGCCTGCCGGGCAATATCAATGACTTTTTTCACAGAATGGTAATCTGACAATCTGAGATCGAAGACGCTGCCGTTATAATGTGTTAAATCTATTGTAATATCGATATACATATTCATATCACCCTTACATAGAAAGAGCGCCGTCTTCTTGATTGAATCAGGCGCTCCGTTTCTTCATTCATCTTATTATCCGCGAATTTGGTTAGCGATATCTTGGTCGGTAGACTCAAGCGTATTTGCCGTTTGATCGAGCTGATGATTCACATCTTGAAGCAATTCAGACATTTTAATAAATGAAGGTTTCAGCTGCTCATATTGATCCGCGAATGCTTCACTTGAAGCACCTTCCCACATGCCTTTCAAATCAGAAATCATGCGGTTCAGGCGGTCAACCTGATTCATGACTTCCTGACTTTCAACGCCATATTGCTTAGCCATCGCTCTTAGCTCTTCGGGTGTGACACGAATTAATCCAGACATATTCCTTATACCCTCCTGTGTCATCAGCCTAAATATGGGCTAATTCACTTATTTTTTGAACGTCATTATTATAAAAACAACCAATCGGCACAGTCAAACAAATCTGTTTTAATTTTACAAAATGAGTCTTATGATATATTGGATTTTTCGTCATATTTACACATTTTGTAAATAAAACAGTATGATTTTCTTATTATTTTCGTTTTCACTGAATGATCTTATTGTCCTAGTCTATTTCCCTGCAAAGATGCCTTTCAGTCTGAAAAGCAAGATGGTAAGATCAAGATATGAAGCTATGAAAAAGTAGGGATACAGATGACCAATCCAAAGGATCCATTTAAGTACAGTTTCGACAGGCTTGAAGATGTTGCCGACCATATCAGTGAAGTTCTTCAATGCCCCATTACAATAGAAGACGTTAATCATAAACTGCTTGCATACAGCACGCACAGCGATTGTACAGATCCGGCCCGGACGTCGACGATTATCGGGCGGAGGGTGCCGGAAAAAGTCATCAACAAACTGTGGAAAGACGGAACCATTCCGGCCCTTTTAAAAACGGACCAGCCGATCAAAGTGAAAGAAATTGACGAGGTGGGCCTAAGCAACCGCGTGGCGATTTCCATCTGGAAAAACAGTCAGGTTCTCGGATTTATTTGGGCGCTTGAGATCAAAAAAAAGCTCAATGACGAAGATCTGAAGACACTTCAGCTGGCAGCCAAAGCGGTGCGGAACAAGCTTTTGCACCTGCAGATCCGCAAAACGAAAATCGAAGAGCGGGGCCAGGAGTTTTTTTGGAAAATGCTGACCGGCCATATTTATCAGGAAGCCGAGATGGCCGAAGGGTTTCATAAGCTCGGAATGGCGCTGCCGTCCGTGTTCAGCGTCATGATCATCCGTTTACATGATGAGCTGACTGAAAAGACGGAACAGCAGCTCCAATATTTGCAGGAAACGACACAGCAGATTCATGTCATGCTGGCGACTGTTGATTCAAATGAATTAATCTTATTAGCCGCGCCGAAAACCGATCAGCCTTTTAAAGATTTAAAGCACTTCGCTCTTCATATTCAAAAACAGTTGAAGGAACGATATAAAATTGAGGATGCGTCGATTGCGATCGGCGGTATTTACGAATCGATTTCTTACGTTTACCGATCCTATCAGGAAGCGCTTTCCGTATTAAAAGCGAAAGAGCGGTTTGTGAGAGAAACCAAACACCTTTTCAGCTTTTCTGAACTCGGCATTTATCAGTACCTTGATGTGTTGGATGAAAAACGCAAGCACAGCGGCTATATGAACTATTCCCTGTCAAAGCTTGAGCAGTATGACAGGGAGCACCAAGCCGATATGGTAAAAACGCTCGAACATTTTATTGATGCCGACAGCAATGTCAACACCGCCGCTAAAGCGCTTAACATCCATGTCAATACATTGAATTACAGGCTGAAAAGAATCAGCCAGATCGCAGAAATCGACTTAAAAAATGTGAATGAGAAGTTTACGATTTACCTGGATATCAAACTTCGCAGCATGGGTTCGTGAAATTTCACAAATCCGTGTTTTTTTATTTTCTGTTTCAAACAAAGAATTTTCGCAAAAATCGCGCTACACTTGAAGCATCACACAAACATTGGGGGAAACAGACATGATTATCGGGGTTCCAAAAGAAATCAAAAACAATGAAAATCGAGTGGCATTAACACCTGGAGGCGTTTCACAGCTTATCGGAAACGGCCATCGGGTTCTTGTGGAATCCGGAGCGGGGCTCGGAAGCGGCTTTACAAATGAAGATTATGTATCAGCAGGGGCGGAAATTCTGGAGGACAGAAAGCAAGTATGGGATGCGGAAATGGTCATGAAGGTAAAAGAACCGCTGGCTGAAGAGTATGCGTATTTCCGTCAAGGTCTGGTCTTGTTCACTTACCTTCATTTAGCCGCAGAGCCGGAATTAGCTAAAGCGCTTACAGAAAAAGGCGTGACAGCTATCGCGTACGAAACGGTAACGGACGGACGTTCCCTTCCGCTGCTTACGCCGATGTCCGAAGTGGCCGGCAGAATGGCCGCGCAGATCGGAGCACAGTTTCTTGAAAAACCAAAAGGCGGAAAAGGAATTTTATTAGCCGGCGTACCGGGTGTATCCCGCGGAAAAGTCACGATCATCGGAGGGGGCGGCGTCGGAACAAATGCCGCGAAAATGGCTGTCGGACTCGGTGCCGATGTGACAATGATCGATTTGAACGCAGACCGCCTGCGTCAGCTTGATGATATTTTCGGGCATCAGATTAAAACATTGATGTCAAACCCTGTAAATATTGCAGATTCCGTCGCGGAAGCGGATCTTCTGATCTGCGCCGTGCTCATCCCGGGAGCCAAAGCGCCGACTCTCGTTACGGAAGAAATGGTTAAACAAATGAAACCGGGTTCCGTCATTGTTGATGTTGCCATCGATCAGGGCGGCATTGTGGAAACCGTTGATCATATTACAACCCACGATAATCCGACTTACGAAAAACACGGCGTCGTTCACTACGCTGTCGCCAATATGCCGGGCGCCGTACCGCGTACGTCTACGCTCGCATTAACGAATGTAACCGTTCCTTACGCGCTTCAAATCGCCAATAAAGGCGCGGCACAAGCCATTGCAGACAGCCCTGCGCTTAAAGCGGGCTTAAATACGGCTAACGGACATGTCACGTATGAAGCGGTAGCCAAAGACTTAGGCTATGACTACGTGCCTGCTGAAAAAGCAATGCAAGGTTCGGCTGCAAAAGCTTAATAGAGATGAAGAGGACAGCCTGATCAGCGGGCTGTCCTTTTTTCTTTCTCACAAAAGGAAAAACGGCCCCCTGTCTCGAATATCAATTCATATCCCGGAAGAAAAAGGAGGATTCATATGGCTGTTCAGCACTATGGTGTATTAAAAGGCACTGTGTTAGATATGAAAAGGGAAACAGATGATGATTCTCCGCATTTTCAAGTCGAGGTGCTAGGCGAGCCTGATACGCGCTATCGCTGTGCGATCAATGTCATGTCAAGTTCAAAAGAATCAGAGGTGCTGTATGCGGCACGCGATCATTTTGACGCAAGCGCGATCACCCTGCTGCCGAACATTCCGTACGGATATACCCCAATTGATGAAACCAGACGTGAGCTGGCGCTGGATTATGTCCGCGGCGGATTGTTTGATCCCCGGAACATGGTGCCCCTTCCGCATGAAGTCACCGGGCCGGATAATGACTTAAATGACTTTATTGAGACGTACATGCAAAAAGCCAAATCAGAAAAAGCCACCGTCTATATTTACGGCTCTAAATTCGGGCCGGAGCCGGGCGCTGATAAGATTTTCGGGTTCAAGCCGACAAACGGCATGCATAATATTCATATGAATCAGGGAAACCCAATTGATACACGCTGGAAGAAGGATAACGGAACGTGGCACGACGGCGGTATTTTAATCCAGTTTGCAGACCAGTGGGCCGCGGTCTTTTTGGCTTTTCTGTCTCAGTCATGGTGCACGGATGAAGAAGGCCACCCTTATACATTTTGTGATCATACACAGCTTAACGGCTGATGTCCGCATAAAAAGCCTGCCGAAATAACGGCAGGCTTTTCTTATTACATTTTAGCAGCTTCGGTCCGCTTCAGGCTTTCCGGCCTCATATCACGCCAGTTTGTTTCAATATATTCGAGACAAACGGGGCGGGTTTCATTCGTCAGGCGGGTTTCCCAGCCGTCCGGCACATCCAGATAGGCCGGCCACAGTGAGTACTGGCCTTCAGCATTGACGAGCACATGGTATGAACCGTCTTCCCGTTCAAATGGATTTGTCATATCATCTCTTTCCTTTCTTTACCGGACTGTACGCCGTCCGTTTAATTTCTCTGCCAGAATCGCGCCGATGTCGGCAAGCGGGCCCGGCTGGCACATATCTTTATGGCGGCAGTCTAAGTCATACCGCTCGATTTTCCCCGTAATATACGGTTTCCAAGTATCCGGCTCGATCGGGTCAAACCACTCCGGAATAATCGTGGATCTGAAGAACAGCACATCTCCGTGGAACGGCTTTGGCTTGTATGTTCCTAACAGCCCGACAGAATTTACGTACGTGTCTTTCAGATTCATCATCACTGACTCGTCCAGGCTGGCTAATGCGCTTCCCTCACGGCGGAGAATGGTCAGCGCGGTGTCAAAATCAAGCGGCTGATCCCCGAGGCTGTCCGGGTCGTACCCTCCCAGGGCAAGCAGCGCAATAACGGCTTCCTCGTCATCAGGCGCATTTTTTATCGGCAGAAAATGATTCGGATACGCGTCAAGCATCACCAAAAGCGAAACCTCTTCGCCCCGGCTCTGTAATTGTGTCGCCATGGCCTGAATGACATTCCCTCCGAGAGACCAGCCGAGCAGACGGTACGGCCCTTTCGGCTGCACGGTGCGGATTTTTTCAATATAATCAGCCGCCATGTCATCTAAGCTTTGCGGAAGCGGTTCTTTTTTTCCGATGCCTCTCGCCTGTAAGCCGTATATCGGATAATCAGCCTCTAAAGAAGACATCAGCCCGGCATAACACCAGCTGAGACCGCCGGCCGGATGGACACAGAACAACGGTGTTTCTTCTCCTGCCGTTCTGAGCGGAAGAAGAACATCAAGCGCGCTTGTGCCCGTTCCTGACTGAAGTCTTTCAGCAAGACTTGCCACTGTAGGAGCTTCAAATAGTGTTCCGATATTGAGCTCGGCTCCCATCGCTTCCCGAATACGGCTCATTAAATGAACCGCAAGCAAAGAATGGCCGCCTAAATCAAAAAATCTGTCATCAATACCGACACGCGGCAGATGAAGCACCTCTGCGAACAGCTCACACAGCATTTCTTCCTGCGGCGTTCTCGGTCCCCGGCCGGTGACCTCCGTTTGGAAGTCAGGCGCAGGGAGCGCTTTTCGGTCAAGCTTTCCATTCGGTGTCAGCGGCAGTTCATTCATTTGGACAAAAGCTGACGGAATCATGTAATCCGGCAGGCTTTCTTCGGCAAACCGGCGCATGTCCCCCGTGTCCAAGGTGCTGCCGGCAGATCGGACAAGGTAGGCAGCCAGCCGTTTATCTCCCGGCCGGTCTTCACGGACGACTGCGGCGGCATCCTCGACATCCGGATGTTTGACGAGAACCGCTTCGATTTCCCCCAATTCAATCCGGAAGCCGCGGATTTTAATCTGGTGGTCCGCCCTGCCCATATAATCAAGAGAACCGTCCGTCCGCAGGCGGGCTAAATCCCCCGTCCGGTACATTCTCGTTCCCGGCGGGCCGTACGGATCAGCCACAAAGCGTTCGGCGGTCAGGCTTTGCCGCCCTAAGTAGCCTCGTGCCACGCCCCCTCCGGCAACATACATTTCGCCCGTGATCCCCGGAGGCACAGGCTCCAGCCGGTCATCAAGCACATATACGTTCAGATCAGGAATGCCGCAGCCGATGAGGCTGTTTGCTCTCAGTTCGGCAATGTTTTTGTCTAATTCAAGGTAACTGACGTGCACCGTCGTTTCCGTAATGCCGTACATATTCACGAGCACCGGCTGATTGTCCGCGTGGCGGCTGTACCAATCCTCAAGCCGGCTCAGCTCAAGCGCCTCGCCGCCGAAGATGATATATCTGAGTGCGAGCTGACGCCCCAGCTCTTTGTGTTCTTTTTCCGCATGCATCAGCTGGTAAAACGCTGACGGCGTTTGGTTAAGTACGGTCACTCGCTCTTTCACGAGGAGATGCAGAAACGCTTCCGGGGATCTGCTGATGTCATGCGGCACGACGACGAGACGTCCGCCGTGAAGCAGCGGCCCCCATATTTCCCAGACAGAGAAATCAAAAGCGTAGGAGTGAAACATCGTCCATACATCATCAGAATTAAAGTGATACCAATGCCGCGTCGACTCAAACAGCCGGATAACATTGCTGTGCGGAATGATGACACCTTTCGGCACACCTGTTGATCCCGACGTGTAAATGACATAGGCCGGGTGAAGCGGTCTCAGCGGACGAATCCGGTCGGCATTCTCAGGGTTCGTGACGGCATATTGCCGAAGTGTTTCTTTGTTCTGCGGATCATCCAGGATGAAGGCCGGCATGCCGTTTTCGCCAGAGAGCTTACTTGCGCCTTCACGGTTGGTGAGCATAAATACAGGCTTGGCATCATGTAACATAAAGGCGATGCGGTCCGCGGGATAATCAGGATCAAGCGGCAAATACGCTGCCCCCGTCTTCAGGACGGCTAACAGCCCGACAATCATATCTAAAGAACGCGGCATTGCCAGTGCGACAAACTGCTCCGGGCCGACGCCGAGGGCAATCATCATGTGCGCGAGCTGATTGGCTCTTTTATTCAGCTCTTGATAAGTGAGTCCGCTCTCTTCAAATACTGCCGCCGTTTCATCCGATTTTGCGGCGGCCTGTATTTCAAACAGTTCAGGCAGTGTCTGCCGAGGCTGAATATGCTGTTTTGCCCGTTTAACCGGCAAAAGCTTCCGGCGCTCTTCATCAGAAAGAATGGTTAAGCTTCCGATCGGTTTATCCGGATGTGATACGGCATCTTCGAGCAGAAGAAGCAGGCGTCCCGCAAGTGCTTCAGCCGTTTCTTTTCTGAATAAGTCCGTACTGAACTCCAGAAGGCCTTCAATACCGGCAGGCGTGCCGTCATCATGGCGCTGTTCAGCCAATTCCAATGTCAAATCAAATTTGGACGATCCGACACTGCTGATTTGCAGGCTTGTTTCCATATCAGGAAGACTGAATACAGGGTCAGGCGTATTTTGGAATGCGAGCATCACTTGGAACAGCGGATGTCTTGACCGGGAGCGAACCGGATTCAATTCTTCCACGAGTCGTTCAAACGGCACGTCCTGATGTTCATATGCTGCGAGATTCATTTCCCTGACCCTTTCAAGAAGCTCACAAAAGTTCGGATCGCCAGAGGTATCGGTTCTCAGTACGAGTGTATTAATGAACATACCCACAAGGTCTCCTAATGCGTCATCACTGCGGCCGGCTATCGGACTGCCGATCGGAATATCGGTTCCCGCCCCGAGCCGGGTCAGCAGTGCGGAAAGCCCTGATTGAAGCACCATAAACAGGCTTACGCGCTGATTTCTGGCGAGTGAGAGAAGACGGGCATGAAGCTCTTGGCCGATGTTGACCGGAATGACGCCGCCCCTGTAGCTTGATTCAGCGGGACGCGGAAAATCAGACGGCAACTCCAGCTGATCCGGTACATTTTCAAGCGTTTTCTTCCAGAAATCCAGCTGGCGCGCAATTAAGCTCTCAGAATCAGACGCGCTGCCTAAAAGCTGCTGCTGCCAAAGCGCATAATCCGCATATTGAACCGCCAGCGGCGCCCATTCTGCTTTTTCACCTGTTTGCCGGGCGATATAGGCTATGGATAAGTCACGCATGAGCGGATTCAAGGACCAGCCGTCGCCTGCGATGTGATGCAGGAGAACCATCAGCGTATATTCGCCGTCACCAAGATCAAACAGCTCAGCCCGGACGGCCGGCTCTTTAGCAAGATCAAACCGATATCTTGCCGCAGCGGCAAGCATGTCTTGGAGCTCGTTTTTGTCTGCACGTGTCACTGTAAACACAGGGCGGGCTTCTTCAGCAGGTAAAATAAGCTGATGAGATGATCCCTTATTTTCCGGAAAAACGGTGCGCAGGCTTTCATGACGGCTGACAACATCGTAAAAGGCGTGTTTCAGCGCTGATTGGTCAAGCTTGCCTGACATGCGGACAATCACCGGAATGTTGTAAGTCGGGCTCGGCCCTTCAAGACAGTAGAGAAACCAAAGACGCAGCTGCGCAAATGACAGCGGGATGTGCTCCGGCCGGTCAAACGGCTTGAGCTTAGGCCGCGCACTCTTTGCGGTGTCAAGCTGTGCGGCGAGCCCGGCAACGGTCGGGGTATCAAACAGACGTCCGATGCCAAGCTCTGCGCCCATCGTCTCCCGGATCCGGCTCATCAGGCGTCCGGCTAAGAGCGAATGTCCGCCCAATTCAAAGAACCCGTCATCAATTCCGACCCGCGCGAGACCGAGAACCTCGGCAAACAGATCGCATAATATTTCTTCCTGCGGCGTCCGCGGCCCTCTGTCAGACAGGACAGCTGAAAAATCAGGTGCAGGCAGAGCGCTGCGATCGAGCTTCTTATTCGGCGTCCGCGGCAATTCTTTCAGCTGTACAAACGCGCCCGGCACCATATAATCCGGCAGGCTTTCGCCCATATATTCACGAAGTCCGCCGATATCAAGGGGCTGATCCGCGACAGCATAAGCCGCCAGGCGCTTATCTCCCGGCTGGTCTTCACGGACAATAACAGCGGCCTGCGAAATACCCGGGTATTTCGACAGCACTGACTCAATTTCTCCTAATTCTATCCGGAACCCGCGGATTTTAATTTGGTGATCGGCTCTGCTGATATAATCAAGCGAGCCGTCCTCACGCCAGCGCACGAGATCTCCCGTCCGGTACATCCTCGCGCCCGCGGGCCCGTACGGATCGGCAATGAATCTTTCAGCTGTTAAATCAGGACGGTTATAATAACCTCTGGCAAGCCCCTCGCCCGCTATATAAAGCTCGCCCGCAATTCCCGGCGGGACTGGCTGCAATGCGGCGTCCAGCACGTATACCCGCGTGTTCCAAATCGGCTTTCCGATCGGAGGCGCCCCTGTATGGTCTTTTGCAAGCGGCTGTGCGGCCGACCAGATTGTTGTTTCAGTCGGCCCGTACAGATTCGTCACCGTACAGCCTGATTCAAGCAGAGCATGCATAAGCGCGTTCGGAAGCGCCTCACCTCCGACAAGCACCTGCAGCGCCCGGAGGGAATCAGGTTCATTGGTGACTAATGAATGCCACAATGTCGGCGTTGCCTGCATGATTGAAATACCGTATGAGTGAATCATGTTCGCAAGCGCCCGCGGTTCCTGAATCGTCTCTTTACGTGCGATGACGCACCCCGCCCCGCTGATGAGCGGAAGGAAGAGCTCAAGTCCGGAAATATCAAACGCCGCAGTCGTAACGGCAAGCAGGCGGTCTTGTGCGCCGAGCGGGAACATTTCCCGCATGGATAAGAGGAAATTGCTTACGCTTTTTAATGTCACGACTACGCCTTTCGGTTTGCCCGTTGAACCCGATGTATATATGACATAAGCGGGGTGCAAAGGCGAACATTCCGCCTGATCGGAACAGTCAGCATTTTGAGCGGCAACGGTTTTTACCGTATCCGGGTCATCGAGAATGATCCTTTTTGCATCACTGTCTTCCGGCATGCGGCCGGATAATTCCATCGTTGTAATCAGGCATGCAGGGTGTGCATCTTTGAGCATGTATGTGATCCGCTCAGAAGGAAAATCAGGATCAAGCGGCAGGTATGCGGCTCCCGTTTTCAAAACGGCCAGCATGCTCACGGCCAACTCCTGTGACCGCGGAAGCAGCAAAGCGGCAAATTGTTCCGGTCCGAGCCCCTTTTCCTTTAGCATGCCGGCAAGCTGGTTCGCGCGCTTGTTCAATTCGGCATAGCTGAGCTCTTCGTTTTCGGTGATGATTGCCGGCCGGTCCGGTGTTTTTACGGCCTGTTCGTAAAACAGCTCCGGCAGACTTTTCTGCTTCTCGGCCTTGCGCGTGTCATTCCAGCTTTCCAGTACGCAGAGACGTTCACTTTCAGGCAGAAGGTTGAGTGTGCCGATTTTTTGTGTCTGGTCTTTCACAGCGGATTTCAGCAGAAGCAGGAATCGTTTTTGATGGTTTTCAATATCTTCGGCGCTGTACACTTCCGGATTCGCATCAAAGTCCACACGCATTCCGCTTCCGTCCGCTCTGTCGTAAACGTTAATTGACAAATCATCAACGGGCCCGGCTGATAAGTTATGGACGGTGCCTGGCGCTCCGGCGAAATCAAGCGCGTAGTCAAACGGCATCACATTAACTTGCGGGCCGAACAGCCTGCGGTTTTCTCCGAGCAATTTAAGATCGCGGCGCATGTCTTCATGGCGGTATTTCTGATGGCGCCGGATGTTTCGGATTTCTTTTGCCACTTGGCTGACGGCCTCATGAAAATTCATATCCGGGCGGAGAGAAAGCCGCAAAGGCAGAAGATTCATGACCATACTCGGAATATTCAGTGAAATTGAGCCGATCCGTCCCATCATCGGTAAACCGAGCACGATATCCCCTGCGTTTGTCATCCGGTGGACATATACCGCCGCTGCGGCTGTGACGGCTTCATGCCAGTTCGGAATCGCTTTTACATGCTGCAAAGCCGTTTCAGAAAGATAAGCCGTGCTTCTCCGAAAGCTTGTTGACGTTCTCGGCGCTCTTTCTGCCAAACTGACGACATCAGGTTCATCGGCAAATTTCTCCATCCAAAATTCCCGATCTTTCAGGAATTGATCAGACGCACGGTATTCTTGATCTTCTTTTACCAGTTCCTCCAAAGAGCCGAAGGAGCGCCCGTTATCCGGACGTCCTTCCCGTATTGCGGTGTACATTTGCGCCGTACGCCGTGCCAGCAGTGAAAAACCGTAGCCGTCTATCACAATGTGGTGAATGCGCTGATACCAGAAAAAACGTTCCGGTCCCGCCTGAAATAAAATGTCGCGGAACAAAGGCCCGGCCGCCATATCAACGGGCTCAGCCAAATCTGTCTGCATGAGTCTGAGTGCGGCCTGCTTCGGATCAGCTTCTGAACTCACATCTATGACATCGATCGCAGCTTCAAATGGAGGATTGATGATCTGCTTCGGCCCGTCTGCTCCCTCTTCGAAGCGGGCGTGTAATGACACGGCTTCCGTCAGCACACGTTCGAAAGCTGTTTTAAATATGTTCACATCGATCGCGCCGTTTATCTCAACATACTCGCCTGTATTGTAAATCGGATTATCAGGATCAAGCTGCTGCGCAAACCAGATACCGGCCTGTGCGCCTGTCAGAGGCAGCTGTTGTGTATCATGCATTCTATTCTCTCCCTTTATAAATAATCTGCGTTCGGCAAGACTTTTTGAGATCGGGAAGAAAGAAGTCTCCACCACTCTTCAAGCGTCGGGTTCTCCGCCAGTTCAACAAACGTCACTTCAGCTCCGTCACGGCGCCATTGTTCGACAAGGCTCATGATTCTGACGGAATCAAGGCCTCTGTCCAGCAGGTCTTCATGATCCGGAATATCAGACGGTGATTCTTGAAGAATCGCCGCAATTTGTTCCCGCACCCGGTCTTTTGTCAATACGGCGGAAGTCTTCCCTTCTCCTTCAGAAACCGGCGCGCCGCCCAGCAGCTCCAGCACTTCGTTTGTCAAAGCCGTGTAAGCGCAGCGCTGAGACGCATATTCGATGGCCATCTTATGTTTTTCTGAAGAAAAATCAGCAACGGCGTCTCCGATAAAGAAGCTTTGGATATCATCCATAAATGCTTCACAGGCTGTGACGAGACAGCCGATGTGTGCATAAATTCCCGTAATCATGAGCTGGTCTCTGCCGCTTTCACGCATGATGTCAAGGAGATTCGTCCGTTTAAACGCGCTGTATCTCCACTTTGTGAGGACAATGTCCTGATCATCCGGGGCAAGCTCCGGAATGACCTTTTCTTCATAAGGCCCGCTTTTCAGCCCCGGTCCCCAAAAATCCGTCAGCAGCGCGCGGTCCGCCGGGTCTTGGCTGCCCGGCTGCGCGGTGTACACCACCGGAATGCCGAGCGCTTTGCATTGCTCTTTTATTTTCTTGATATTCTGAGCCGCCTCCGTGATCGGAGCCTTCCCTTTCTCAAAAGCATCGACGAAATAATTCTGCATGTCATGGATCAGAAGCACCGCGCGTTTCGGGTTCAGCGTCCACGATACTTTATTTTCAGGCATATCTGACGCTGTCGGCAGCGCATATGCGGGAATAGACGGTATAGCCAATGTAAACACTTCCTTTTTTAAGATTGTTTGATTTCAGAAGGCTTCAATTTTTGGGCGATCGTTTCGCGAAGGTCCTTTTTGCTGACCTTGCCGACGCCGGTTTTCGGGAAAGAAGCGATAAATTCAACCCGGTCGGGAATTTTATATGCCGCCAGCCCGCGCTCCCGTAAAAACGCTTTCAGCTCTCCCGGTTTCGGCGCTTCTCCTTTCGGAATGACGAACACACAGGACCGCTCTCCGAGAAAGTCATCCGGCATTGAAACCATGGCCGCATCATGAACGGCAGGATGGGCCAGAAGGTGATTTTCCACCTCTTCAGCGGCAATCTTTTCGCCGCCCCGATTGATTTGATCTTTCGCACGTCCTTCGACGATGATATAGCCGTCCGCCGTCAGTTTGACGATATCGCCGGTCTGATAAAATCCGTCGGCTGTGAATGATCTTTCATTATGTTCAGGCGCTTTATAATACCCGCGAATCGTGTAAGGGCCGCGTGTAAACAAATGTCCCGCTTCTCCGGGGGCGACATCCCGCCCGTCATCGTCTAAAACCCTTACCTCATCAAAAGGTGACATCGGTCTGCCTTGCGTATTGACAATGATCTCTTCAGGATCATCCAGTCTCGTATAATTCACCAATCCTTCCGCCATTCCGAAAACCTGCTGAAGGGTGCATCCGAAAGCGCTCTTTACGCGGCGGGCCGCCTCAGCACTGAATTTGGCGCCTCCCACCTGCAGCACTTGAAGGCTTGATAAATCATCACTTCGCGAACCGGATGCGTCCATCCACACCATCGCAAGCGGCGGGACGAGCGCTGTAATCGTGACACGTTCTTTTTCAATTAACGGGAAGCAGTCATCCGGACTCGGCGTCGGTGACAGAACAACACGGCCTCCGGCATATAAAGTTCCCAGCACACCCGGCGAGCTGAGCGGATAATTATGCGCTGTCGGCAGAGCGGCCAAATAAACGCTGTGATGATCCAAGCCGCATATTTCCGCGCTGAGGCGCAAACTGTATATGTAATCGTCGTGTGTTCGCGGAATCAGCTTGGACAGCCCCGTACTGCCTCCTGAAAGCTGTAAAAAAGCGACTTCCGCCGGGCTTACCTCTTCCAGCTGAACAGGCTCTCTATGCAGGCTGCTCAGTTCCTGAAACTCTTCAGCTTCGCCGGCCACAATGACATGCGCCAAATCCGGAAGTTTGTCTTTCACCTGTCTGGCAAGCGCCCTGTAATCAAAACCTGAATGCATATCAGGAATGATGTATGCTTTCGCCTCTGCAAACTCGCAGAAATACGTAATCTCACTGCTTCTATGAGAAGGCAGCGCGAAAACGGGCAGTGCTCCGAGTCGGAACAGCGCGAAAATCACTTCAAAAAACTCAGCGATATTCGGCAGCTGAACGACAACGCGGTCTTCCTTTTGAATTCCGAGCTTATGCAGCCCCGCCGCTAAACGATCGGCCCTTTCATCTAATTCTTTATAGGTCCAATGTACATCTTTACACGTCACGGCAGTTTGATTTCCGTATAAAGCCGCGCGCTCTTTCAGCATTCCTCCGAACGTCTCACCCTTCCAGCAGCCGTCTTTTCGGTATTTGTCAGCCCATTCTTCCGGCCATGGCGTAAATCCAGTCAGCACGATCCGTCCCCTCCTTTTTTACAACTCATCTTGGTAAAGCCCCATCGCCCGGAGCATGGTGCGGAATTTCGCCGATGTCTCGTCCAGTTCGTCCTGCGGCTTTGATCCGGCGACAATCCCGGCACCCGCAAAGAGCCGGAGAGACCTTGTTTCCGCTTCGGCGCAGCGAAGTGCGATAATCCATTCTCCGTCACCTTCAGCATCACACCAGCCCGCCATTCCCGTGTAGAAATTGCGGTCAAACGGCTCTATATCCTGAATCGCTTCTCTCGCCGCATCCGTCGGCGTTCCGCATACAGCGGGCGTCGGATGAAGAGCAATGGCCAGCTCAAGCGATGTCGTTGACGGATCACTAAGCTCTCCCTTTACCTCGGTGGACAGGTGCCACATCGCCTCAGTTTTAATGAGTGACGGTTTTTCCGGCACATCAAGCACACGGCAGAACGGTTTTAGGGCGGCGGCCACGGCGGCCACGACTACGGCATGTTCATGCAGATCTTTTGCTGATTGCAGCAGTTCTTCCGCTCTTCTCTGATCCTCGGCGGGATCTGTGCTGCGAGGTCTGGAACCTGCCAGCGGATTGGACAGAATCGATGTTCCGTTTTTGGACAGCAGCAGTTCAGGACTTGCGCCGAAAAGCGTTTTTCTTGTTTCTGACGTTCCCGTCACATCCGCAGCGAATGTATAGCCGCGCGGGTTGTGCTGCGCCAAATGCTTGACGGCCTGAGGAATGTCGATATCCTTTTCAGCGGTCAGATGAAGCGTCCTTGACAGCACGATTTTGCTGAGCGGACCGTCCGTAATGTTGAATACGCCTTGTTCCACACCGCTCATAAAGCCCTCAGGCTCCGGAACGGGACGGATGTCATATGTATTGGATTGCGGCTTTTCTGCGGAAGATTCCGCAAACGAAAGCGGGCCTGCCGTATGGACAATCTTCGGTACAAAAAGCCGGGAAGCTTTTCTTCCGTCAAAAGGAATGGCGCCGGCCGCAATCGGATGTTTGATGCCGGCTTGCTTTGCCTCAAGAAGCGTCTGTCTCACACGTTCAGGCAGTGAATCCAGCTGATTCTCCGCGTCTGCATCCGGCACTTTTGCAAACAAACCTTCCGCGAGCATCGTCCTTTTCGGGGAAGCTAAAAAGAACGCCCCGGGCTTGTAAGTATCCAGCACCTTTTTTGCAGCCACTTCCGTCAATACAGGTTGATTTGTCATGTTTGTCCCTCCTTTTCGTTACATCAAACGCCTAAAGTAGCGCCGCCATCAACGCATAAATCATGCATCGTGATATGGCTTGCCTGTTCAGAGGCCAGAAACAAAACGGCATTTGCAATATCAGAAGGCTTTGCCAGCTTTTGAAGCGGAATTCCCGTTTTATATGTATCAAGCGAACCTCTGATAACGTCCTGTGCTCCGTTTTCATCCCGCCACAGCGCCCGCTGCATGTCGGTTTCCGTTGAACCGGGAGATACGATGTTGCAGCGGATATGATAGGCCGCAAGCTCCAGTCCGAGGCATTTCGTAAACATGGCGGCAGCCGCTTTCGACGCCGCATAAGCTGCCATGGAAGCACGCGGAACGCCGGCTGCATTCGAACCGACCGTTATGATGGCGCCTTTTTGACGCTCCATCATGTACCGGCTGACAGCCCGCGATACATGAAATACGCCGGTCGTATTAACAGAAAATGTTTGATCCCAATCTTCATCACTGAGGGATTGCACCGGACCCGGCCGCAGCACGCCCGCAACGTTCGCCAATATTTCAATAGGCCCCATGTCACGTTCAACGGCAGCGATGATATCATTGACAGCCGCACTGTCAGATACATCTGCGGCAAACCCCTGCGCCTGCACGCCTTTTTGCCGAAGTCTGTCAGTTAGCCCGGGAAGCAGGTCTTCATTTGTATCTATAGCTGCCACATTTACGCCTTGTTCAGCAAGGGCAAGCGCTGTTGCTTCTCCGATGCCTTGAGCGGCGCCGGTGACAACGGCCGTTTTCCCTTTCATTCCCAATGCGTCCATATTATCATTCCCTTTCTATATTGATAATGATTATCATTATCAATTATGATTCAAGACAATCATATCCAAATCAAAACACGCAGTCAATTAGAAAATTAGAATCAGCCGCATTTAGTTCGAAGGGCCTGTTTTTTCTCATGCGGGAGAATACGGGGTATGCGGCCCTCCCGGATTCAGGCAGAAACGCAGGGCTCTGCTGATTAAAACGGGCAGAACAGAAATATGGCCCTCTCCTTCAAACTCGCTGTATTCAGCACGGACTCCATCATCTTCAAATCCGGATAATAAAGAGTACAGCGCCTCTGCGTGCTGCGGGATTCTGCTTTTATGTGTTTTTTCAATTTCTCCCGCAGCCAGCAATACACTGACTTGAAGATTTTCCGCAGAGAGCCGGTCTGACAAACGTTCTGCGTTTTCCTGAATAAAACGCTTGTTCCAATGAATTGACGGACTTCCCGCAACATAGGTCTGGAACATGTCCGGCCTCGTCAAAAGCACTTGCAGCACAAAAAGACCGCCCAGCGAATGGCCGAAAATCGTCTGCCTGTCTCTGTCGATCGGATAATCCCGCTCCATCGCGGGCTTTACTTCTTCTTCTATAAACTCCAGAAACGCTTCCGCCCCTCCCTGTTCGGGCCATGCCGCGCCGCGTGGATGCACCGGCAGTTCTGATTCAGAAAGCGGCATCGTAAAATCACTGTGCCGTTCGGCGGAAAACGGCTGATCTGTCGGGTAGCCGATTCCGACAATCACCGCCGGAACAACGCCTGTTTTTTCAGGCCGCCGGCTTTGCACCCGCAAAGCTTCGGCCATTGTGCCGAACACGGAATTTGCATCAAGCAGGTAGATGACGGGGAAGCCGGAGGCAGGCGGTTCTTCCTGAGGAAAAGAGACAAAGATACGATACGTACGGCCTCCTTTTGAGCGCATTTCTTTTACTTCTGTGCCCGGAACTGCGTATCGGCCGGCCGGCGCGAACCCCCGGTTTATTTGTTTTCCGTCCATTATGTGTTCATCCCCTTTGTGGCAATTGCTTTATCTATCCTTATTGATAATGATTTTCAATATCAAAAGACACCTCAAATAATAGGTTTTTTGCCAAACAAAGTCAATGGATTTTTGATATAAAAAAAGCACCTTATTTTAATAAGGTACCTAAGAACTATATAGGGATAGGGGCTTAATCCCATGTAAAGCGCTCATTCTTCCATGGATCTCCCCTCATATGGTAGCCGTTTTTCTCCCAAAAGCCGGGGTGGTTTTCCTTTGTAAACTGAATGCCGCGCAGCCATTTTGCGCTTTTCCAGAAATAAAGATGGGGGAAAACGCCTCTGAGCGGATAGCCGTGCTCTGGCGTTAACGGCTCGCCGTTATGCGCATATGCCAGCAGGGATGTTTCCCGCGTAAAATCAGAAAGCGGCAGGTTGGCCGTCCAGCCCTCTTCAGCGTGCAGAATGACGAATCCCGCTTCTTTGTGCACACCCGCTTTCTCAGCGATGTCTTTGGCGCGTATTCCCTGCCAGATATTATCAAGACGGGACCAGCCCGTGACGCAATGAATATCATTTTTCACTTCGGCTTCCGGAAAGGCTTTGATATCTTTAAAGCTTAACAGCATAGGACGGTCAACAAGCCCGTACACTTGCAGATTCCATTTTGACATATCTTCATAATAAGGAACATTTCCGGCGTGAAGCACGGGAAACTTCGTTGTGACATTTTGATTTGGCGGAATCCGTTCCGACTGTTTTGTTTGCTTCGTTTTCCCGAAAAACATATGGCTCCCTCCATTTAGTAAACCTTTATTAAATCTTTGTTGACAATCAATCACCCTTCGATTACGCTAATCTGGTACAAGTGTAAGGGGGAAAAACAAATGAAACAACGCAACCTTCGCGCGGGCGATATGGCGCTTATCGGCATGTTTGCCGCCCTGATGGCCGTCGGCGCCAACATTACATCAATGGCTCCTTTTTTGCAAGTTGCGGGAATTCCGTTATCGCTGCAGCCTTTCTTTTGTCTGTTAGCCGCGATGCTTCTCGGCGCCAGACGGGCAGCCATTGCAATGACGGTATACGCATTGGCCGGACTTGCGGGGGCGCCTGTTTTCGCTCAATTCTCAGCAGGCTTTGCGCCGTTTATCGGAAAGAGCGGCGGGTTTATTCTCGCTTACATCCCGGCGGCATTTGCAGCCGGATGGCTGCTGGAAAAAACAAAAAAACCCGGCCGCCTGCATTATGCATGGGCCTCTTTGATCGGTACCGCCGTCATTTATATCATTGGCACGACCTATACGTATATTGCGCTGAAATTATGGCTTCATGCTCCGATCAGCTACGGAATGGCCTGGTTTTACATGATATGGTTTTTCATAAAAGATATCGTTTTAGCACTGTTATTGGCATCAATCGCGCCTGCCGTATACAGGTCTATTCATAAAGCGACGGGGTTCAGCAGAAATCCGGCGTAAGATGTTCTCAGCATACAAAAAGGCTCCCCTTTCCGGGAGCCTTTTTTTACAGGACAAGCGCGGCAATCCAGCCGAATATCACAAGCGGGATGTTATAGAAAATAAATGTCGGTACGCACGTATCCCAAATGTGGTGGTGCTGTCCGTCGGCGCTGAGGCCTGACGTCGGCCCGAGCGTACTGTCGCTTGCAGGAGAACCCGCATCACCGACCGCGGCGGCCGCTCCGATTACGGCGATCGTCGCCATCGGGCTGAATCCGAGCTGAGCGCACAGCGGAACGAATATGGTCGTAATGACGGGTACGGTTGCAAATGATGATCCGATTCCCATCGTGATTAATAAACCGACCACCAGCATCAGGAGCGCGCCTACTGATTGACTGTGACCGATAAAGCCTGTTGATGCTTTGACCAAGGAAGCCACATCGCCTGTTTTATTCAATACATTTGAAAAACCGGCCGCAACAAGCATGACAAACCCGATAAAAGCCATCAGAATCATACCGTCCGTGATCAGCTTATCCGCTTCATTGCGCTTCATGACTCCGCTGATAAACAGCGTAAACAAGCCGGCAAGCGCGCCCATGATCATACCTTCCACTCCGAGCACTTGTGACAGATAGAGCTGAACGGCAAG
The DNA here is from genome assembly GCF_014872755.1 of Bacillus sp. Bvel1. Taxonomy (NCBI): domain Bacteria; kingdom Bacillati; phylum Bacillota; class Bacilli; order Caryophanales; family Bacillaceae; genus Bacillus; species Bacillus sp. Bvel1. The sequence goes on from NZ_JAAOBZ010000008.1 coordinate 108,460, forward strand.
CGACACGGCAATGGAGATCAGGGCGATGGCAATGCTTTTTTTCGTATAAGGAGAAGACGATAGTCCGGCAATCTCCTTCGTCTCATATTTCTTCGGTTTCCGGAAGACGATGACGGCTAAAATTAAACCGACCGCCATCCCGGCCGTCGGGATGATTAAAGCATACGGGATATCACTGAGCGGCACCTTTAAACCGGCGGACGCCATATTATCTCTCAGCATCCCCTGGAAAATCTGTCCGAATCCGACAGGCAGAACGATATACGGCGCAGTCAGTCCGAATGTCATCACACACGCGATCAGCCTGCGGTCTATTTCAAGTTCGTTAAATATCTTTAAAAGCGGCGGAATCAATACCGGAATAAACGCAATGTGAACGGGCACCACGTTTTGCGAGAAACAGGATATGATTAAAATAACCAGTACGATTAACACTTTTGACAGTGCTTTTTTCCGCGAATCTTCCTTTTTTCCGATTAGTTTGACAGACGCTTCCACCATTGCATCGGGAAGCCCCGTCTTCGTCAGCGCCGCGGCAAATGCTCCGAGCAGCGCGTAGCTGACCGCGACGGTGGCATTTCCGCCGAGACCGTCCGTAAAAGCCTTCACCGTCTCTCCGAGGCCTAAGCCGCCGGTCAGCCCGCCGGCAAGCGCGCCGATCATTAAAGCTATAATAATATTGACACGCAGCAGGCTTAAGACGAGCATAAGCAATACTGCGACAACAACAGCATTCATTGATGAGTCCCTCCAAAAATCCTTTAGTTTGCTAATGTAGTAGATAATTAAAGTTAACATACATTCCGCGCTTTAGTCAACTAAAGATTTTGGAAATCAAAAAACCCGCTGCATCAAGGCAGCGGGATGCTGTTATCTTTCGGGCGTAAACCGCTCAGTCAAAACAGCCAACGTCCTTGCCATGACGCCTGTTGCGCCGGCAGGGCCGAAGCATGTCGCTTTATTCGCCGTCGCGGTTCCCGCAATATCGAGATGAACCCACGGCGTGTTTTCCGCGAATTCACCAAGGAATGCCCCCGCCATAATCGCGTGGCCTTCTCTTCCCGGAGAATTGTTCAAATCAGCCATCTGACTGTTTCTCACCCGTTTTTTATCCTTTTCTGTAATCGGAAGCTGCCAGATCGGCTCGCCGGATTCTTTCGCCGATTCCGCCACCTGTTCATAAAAAGCGGCGTGATTGGTCATGGCGCCCGTCATTTCGTTCCCTAAGGCGACAATGACACCGCCCGTTAACGTTGCGACGTCTACAAGGACAGAGGCTCCGTGCTGCTTGGCGTATGTGATGCCGTCGGCAAGCACGAGACGCCCTTCCGCATCGGTGTTCAGGATCTCAATGGTTTTTCCGCTGAGCGAAACGATGACGTCATCCGGCTTCATAGCATCGGACGAAATCATGTTGTCCGTAGACGGTATGACGGCGAGCACGTTTTGTTCAGGCCGGAGTTCGCCGATAATTTCCATTGCGCCCAATACCGAGGCGGCCCCTCCCATATCGCTTTTCATGCCGACGATGCCGGTTTTCGGCTTAATTGAATATCCGCCCGTATCAAAGGTAATTCCTTTACCGACCAGGCCGATGACGTCTTCCCACTGATCTTTGCCCTGATACTTCAGAACGATCATTTTCGGCGGTTCGGATGAGCCTTTGTTAACGGCAAGCAGCCCGCCCATGCCGAGCTCTTCCATTTCATCTTTTTCTAAAATTTCACACTCGAAATCGTATTTTGCCGCAAGCTCAGCGGCATATGACGCCAAATCAGTGGCCGTCAGCATATTACCCGGCATATTCACAAGCGTGCGGGCTGAATTCGTCCCTTGGCCGTATGCCGCGCCGACGTTCAGGCCGGCCTGCACTTCCCTCAGGTCTTCTTCGGTCACGGCGCAGACTGATTTCAGTTCCTGATCCGGCTCATTCGATTTATGTTTATAATCCTGCACCTCATAAACCGCAAGCAGACAGCTTTCCGAAAGCGCATGAGCGGCATCGGCGGCAGGCACTTCCCCGGAGACGAATGTATCGAGCAACACGGATACTTCCTGTTTTTTATCTTGATGAATCTGCTGAAATACTCGTGCAAAGCATTCTTTCGTATCTTCAAACGAATAATCCGCTTCTCTTCCCAGGCCGATAAAATAAATACGTTTCATACCGGTCGCAGCCGGAGGGTATACTTTTGATACACGATTGCGTTTGGCGGACACATCACCATCCTTTAACAGCTGGGTCAGATGACCGTCTAATTTATCATCCAATTCCTTCGTAAATCCGTTCAGCGTGCTTTTTTGAAAAAGACCGATGACCAGTGTTTCGGGATGCCGCAGTTGATCAGATGCATAAAACATGAGTACACACTCCTTATGTGGGTATTTGTTATGTAAAGTGGTATAATGAAAAAACATTTTTCATTGATTTTATTTTACCAAACTAAGGGCGTTTTCTGCAGTTTTTCGATACGATCGGAATCAGCAGATACAGAAAGGATGTCGCATATGGATGTACTTATGAATTTTCCTTTACTGGCGAGTTTTGCCGCCATTATTTTTGCCCAAGTTGTAAAAGTGCCTATTCAATTTATCGTATCCAAAAAACTTGACTGGTCTCTTGTGACGAGCACCGGCGGCATGCCGAGCTCCCATTCCGCCGCCGTCACCGCGCTGTCAACCGGAATCGCTTTGGAACAGGGACTGGACTCGCCCCTGTTTGCAGTCGCCGCGATTTTCGCCGTCATTACGATGTTCGATGCTACAGGTGTCAGGCGGCATGCGGGTGAACAGGCGACAGTCATTAATAAACTGGTCATCGACTTTAATCGGTTTGTCAGCGAAGCGAAGGACTTTCAGAAAGCGGAAGAGAAAGAAAAACAGAAGAAACTGAAAGAACTGCTCGGCCATCAGCCGATTGAAGTGTTCTTCGGCGGCGTCACCGGTATTGTGCTGACATTGATTTTAGATTATTTCTTTATGTAAAAACGCTTCAGCGGATGCTGAAGCGTTTTTATTCTTTTACCGTTTTGTATTGATTTCTGAACACTTGCAGCGACTTTGTTTCGTTCAGCTTTACAAGTTCGTCCTCGGTCACTGTGCCGTTCCCTTTTTTAATAATGTAGACCTCAAGTGTTTTTTTGCCCCAATTGTTATAGACGTCCTTGACGGTGTCAAAGTAGAGGTCAAGGCGGCTGCCTTTAATTTTTGAGCCGGTATCGGCGACAACCCCGTAACCGTAATTCGGTATAAACAGAATCGTCCCGATCGGGAAAACAGACGGATCGGCCGCAACAGTTGAATATAAATCGCGTTTGACCTTCACACCTGAATATGTAATTCCGTACTGCGGGTGACCCGGAGATTTTCCGGTAGATTCCGCTCCGGCGGTATAACCGGTGGCCGTCACCTTTTGTGACGGATAGCGTTCCCAGTCAAAAGCTTCTTCCAGCGGCTTTACCCTGCCTGATGCCTTCTTTTCCGGCTGATTCTGTAAGGATTGAAACGGAGTGCCGATGTTTTTCAAAACGGCGCCGCGATGTTCCGTCATCCAATTTGTCAGATCCTTTGCTTCAACACCGGTTATGGAAAAGTATGTCGCATGGCATGCGCCCAAAAAGAGCACGATCATGAATACGCGTCTGATTATCGTCAATCTGAAATCACTCTCCTCCGAGTCATTGTTCCCAACTCGGTGAGGTGCTATACAAAAGCGCCGCGACACAAAAAAAGCTTTCTTGAATAAGAAAGCGGCTTAAAACATTTGATATCCTCTTTTTCTGAGCGCCTTTATGGCAATGCCTGACATGATGGCTCCCGCCAGTCCGCCCGCCAAAATCACGACATCCGCAACCGCTAATGACATGATGCGCTGAAACAGGCTTTGAAAGGATTCCCCCGGCGCCTGCACGTAACTGATCATCTTTTTATTGCTGATAATGAAAAGGCATACAATCGGATAGACAACAGCCATAATCCACGACATTCTAAGCAGCATGTTCAACAGAAAGCCTATGCCGAAAAACAGTACAAAAAATAGTACGATTGAGATCAGGACAACCGGCAAACTAATCACAAACATCCACCCCCTACAGCACTTTCAGTGTACCTCGGGGGCGGTAAAAAAGTCAACGTCTGGAAAAATCAGCGTCTCTCTTTGCCGCTTCCCTGGCAGGAGGGACATGTTTCGGAGCCGCCAAGAAGCAATTGAAAATACCCTTTACCTGAGCAGAACGGACACGCAGCCGTGCTTTTTGCTGTCGTTTTCATGCGGATCACCCTTTTTTCTTAATTTTCTGATAATATATCATATTTACTTGTCAAGCAACAAGTCAGAATATGTAACATAACAACTCATGTAAGCGGAAACATTCATTTTTTTCTTTTACATGCTTTTTATAGCGCTCTTTTTTAAAAGAAGAGAAAACCCGCGGCTGCGGGTTTTCAGAAGAATTTAAACTTCCCTTTTTTCAGCGTCAGGCCCAGCCCGCCGATCATAAAGAGCGAGCGGTTATCAATGACCTTTTTCATAAAGGACGCCGGCGTTCCTTTGAGCTTCCTGCCGTATACGACTCCGACGGCGTTATGCTCACCGAGGGAGGCGACCGTTCCTTTAATGTCAGGCTTGAACTCTTCAAGCTGGCCTCCTTTAATCAAACCGCCCAGATTTTTGGCGACCGTTTCTCCTTGCTGCATCGCGATCTGAGCAGTCGGCGGGTACGGCCGTTCCGTCTCTTCATTGATAAAGAGCGAGCTGTCGCCGAGAATAAAAACGTCATCATGTCCCGGCGCCCGAAGATCAGGGTTGACTTTGACACGGCCGCGCATATTTTCAAAACCCGCTTCCTCCACGATCGGATGTCCGCGCACACCCGCGGCCCAGACAACGGTCTGCGATTTGATTTCTTCCGGCTCTTCATCTTTCTTGCCGACTGTGACACCGTCTGCGCGGCATTCTTGAACCGCGGTGCCGATTTTAAATTCAACGCCTTTGCTCTCAAGGTATTGAACGGCGTAATCGACAAGCTCCGGATCAAATCCCGGCAAAACCGTCGGGGCGGCCTCGACACAGACGATCCGGACGAGACTTTCATCTATATCATAATATCTGCATAACTCCGGCTTGCGGTTCGCAAGTTCACCGAGAAATTCAATTCCCGTAAAGCCCGCTCCGCCGACAACGATGGTTAAGCGGTCAGGGCGTTTTTCGGCCTCCGTATTGTATGTCGCAAATTGGAGCTCAATATGGTCTTTCAGCTGGCGCGACGTATTAATATTCGCGATCGGAAAAGCGAATTCTTTTAAACCTTTAATCCCGAATGTTTCAGGGACGGCGCCAAGCCCGATGACGAGATAATCATAAGGGATGTCCCCTTGTGAAAGCGTCACCTTTTTATTTTGCACATCTATCGCTTTTACGGTATCCTGCACAAATTTAACCCGTGATTCATTGATTACATCTTTTATTTGATATCTGCAGCGGTCATGATGCAGCGTTCCTGCGCTCGCTTCATGCATCCATGTCGTTTCATAATGATAATTGTGTTTATTGACCAAAGTAATGTCGGCGTCATTTGCCCCGATATGCTTCGGAAGCCTTGTTACTGTCATTAATCCACCATAACCTGCACCTAAAACCACGATTTTGGGTTTATTCAATGCCATCACATCCACCTTCTTTTTTTTGCTGTTAGACGCATAATCAAATCAACATTTGTATTAGCTTCAGCTTATTGGCGGGATTTTATGAAATGAAATATAAAATTTTTTAGAAAACCGCACATGTCTGCATATCACCATACTATCCGGAAGAATCGGAAAACATTCAGGAAAAAACAGATTGGAATTTGTCCCCATCTTAGCGGCGGCCGCAATTTTTTTCAAGAATGAAGCGGCCGGGCGGTTTTCGGCCTCGTCATCCTTTCAAATTGTATGTTATAATTAATAACAATTTTCAATTAGGAGGCAATTTGGTATGCAAGAGGATTCAAAGGTTTATGATATTACGGTCATCGGCGGCGGCCCGGTCGGCCTGTTTACCGCTTTTTACGGGGGAATGAGACAGGCGAGCGTCAAAATCATCGAGAGCCTGCCTCAGCTTGGCGGCCAGCTCAGCGCGCTGTACCCTGAAAAATATATTTATGATGTAGCCGGATTCCCGAAAATCCGCGCCCAGGAACTTGTGAACAACTTAAAAGAGCAAATGGCAAAGTTCGATCAGACCATCTGCTTAGAGCAGGCCGTTGAATCTGTTGAAAAACAGGCGGACGGTGTGTTTAAGCTTGTCACGAATTCAGAAACGCATTATTCAAAAACGGTCATTATCACCGCGGGAAACGGCGCATTTAAGCCGAGAAAGCTTGAGCTGGAATCAGCGGAACAATATGAAGGCAAAAACCTGCACTACTTCATTGACGACCTCAATCAATTCGCAGGCAGACGCGTTGCCGTTCTGGGCGGCGGCGATTCCGCTGTTGACTGGGCGCTCATGCTTGAGCCGATTGCCAAAGAAGTCAGCATCATCCACCGCCGTGATAAATTCCGCGCGCATGAGCACAGTGTCGAAAACCTGCATAATTCTAAAGTCAACGTGCTGACACCGTTTGTTCCCGCTGAACTTGTCGGTGAAGACCGGATCGAACAGCTCGTTCTCGAAGAAGTGAAAGGCGACCGTAAAGAAATCATTGAAATTGATGACCTGATCGTAAACTACGGCTTTGTTTCTTCTCTCGGCCCGATTAAAAACTGGGGCCTTGACATCGAGAAAAATTCCATCGTCGTCAAAAGCACGATGGAAACGAATATTGAAGGCTTCTTTGCCGCCGGAGATATCTGCACATATGAAGGCAAAGTCAAGCTGATCGCCAGCGGTTTCGGCGAAGCTCCGACAGCCGTGAACAACGCGAAGGCTTACATGGACCCGAAAGCGCGCGTCCAGCCACTGCATTCTACAAGCATGTTTGAAAAATAATATAAAAAAGAGTCTGTGTCATACCGGCACAGACTCTTTTTTATTTAAACATCCAAATATAATTCATGACGGTTCCGACAACGAGCGCAATGACAAGCGCCGACACGACCCAAATCGTGCCTAAAATAATCCGGTCCTGAATTTTCTGGGCTTTCGGACTGTGCCCGGGCTGTTTTTGTTCCATACCGGCCCCTCCCTTCTTCTGCAAATCTATCTATCGTAACAAATGTCTTACAACAACCAATACTACTATGATAACCAAACTGCAAATGGATGACAAGCTGACCGCATATGAGGCAGCATGAAATCATTTGACATTCCTGACAAAACAAAGTACATTATAAAAAGACGAACATTTTAATTTTATTTAATTATATTATTCGCTTTTAGGGGTGTTATATATGGAAAATGTATTTGATTACGAAGATATTCAGCTGATTCCTGAAAAATGCATTGTTGAAAGCCGATCTGAATGTGATACATCAGTTACGTTGGGCGGACACACGTTTAAACTTCCGGTCGTACCGGCCAACATGCAGACGATTATAGATGAAAACATCGCGGCCTGGCTCGCGGAAAACGGGTATTTTTATATCATGCACCGCTTCGAGCCGGAAAAACGTCTGGCTTTTGTCCGGGATATGAAAGCGCGCGGACTGATTTCTTCCATCAGTGTCGGCGTGAAGGAAAATGACTATGAATTCATCCGGGAGCTGAAAGAACAGGAGCTGGTGCCGGATTATATTACCATTGATATCGCGCACGGCCATTCCAATGCCGTGATCAGCATGATTGAATTTATTAAAGAACATGTCCCGGAAAGCTTTGTCATTGCAGGGAACGTCGGGACGCCTGAAGCCGTAAGAGAGCTGGAACGCGCGGGCGCTGACGCGACAAAAGTGGGAATCGGCCCCGGGAAAGTCTGCATCACAAAAATTAAAACCGGCTTCGGAACCGGCGGGTGGCAATTAGCCGCGCTTCGCTGGTGCGCAAAAGCGGCGAGCAAACCGATCATTGCTGACGGCGGCATCCGCACGCACGGCGATATCGCGAAATCCATCCGATTCGGCGCGTCTATGGTCATGATCGGATCATTATTCGCCGGCCACGAAGAATCACCGGGACAAACGATCGAAATCGACGGAAAGCTGTACAAAGAATATTTCGGCTCCGCTTCTGAATTTCAAAAAGGCGAAAAGAAAAACGTCGAGGGCAAAAAAATGCATGTCGAACATAAAGGGTCTTTGCGGGACACGCTGGTTGAAATGGAGCAGGATCTGCAATCTTCCATCTCTTACGCCGGCGGCAATACACTCGAAGCCATCCGTAATGTCGACTATGTCATCGTAAAAAACTCTATTTTCAACGGCGACAGATTTTAACACGCAGCAGAGCCGCTCGAAGATAAAAAAAAATGACACTCATATTGAATGTCATTTTTTTATTAAATACCGAAATAAAGAGCGGCACTGGCTAACAGATTAATCACAAAAATAAACAAAAAGATGTAACGAATGAATTTATTTTGCACCGGAGCAAATATAAAGAGATATAGTCCTGCCACCCCAAAAGTAAGAACAGGAAACAGCCACTCAAAGGATAAAGAAATGATATAACCGATAATCATAACAATCGGCACACCGATTAATGATAATTTACTTCTCATATGATTTCTGCCCCTTTTACTTAAAAATTGGTGTGATGTAAGCTTCAATAACGGCAGCGGCGATCAGCAGACAAATAATAAGCAGCACCAATATTCCAATATGCCTGAACATTGAAGCCATTATCTTTTTTTCCTTAGAAAAACACAGCCTGATGACCAATTCAACGCCCTTAAAACCAATGGCGCCACTTAATAATAACGCAGGAACTTCAAATATACCATGAGGAATTAGCAGTAAAAAAATCTGATAAAAAGGAACCCCGCTATGCAGATTTTCTATAATAGAGCCGCTTAAAATAAACCCGTTGGTGAATAAATAAAAGATTGAGGTCAACCCAAAGGTAAAAAAACCCGCGGCTAAAAACAGACAAGCGATTGCATTGTTTTTCAGCAGTTCAACCGCGCCTGACGAGCCGTTGTAAGACGCTGATGAAACAAAGTGATCGGAAAAAAACGCAGCGATCACACCGCCTGAAAAAAACAGCACTGACGCGGTTAACGGAATGGCGGACGTTCTGATTGCCGGCAACATGCGGTTCATCATGTATAGATACGCTCAGCCAATTCTTCAATCTCTTCTAATGAATGCTCGGATGACTGATACTCCGCCGCAAAAACGCCTTCATGTATAATACCGATCGTATCGCACAGCGAATGCGCCAGCTCCAGCAGGTGAGTCGATAACAGGACTGTATTTCCCTGCTTGACGTACTCCTTTAATAACGTCCGTATCGTTTTACCGCTGATTAAATCAATGCCCGTCAGCGGCTCGTCAAGAATTAATATCTTTGGCTGATGAATGAGCGCTGCCGCAATTGATAATTTTTGTTTCATTCCATGTGAATAAGTTTTAATCAGCTGATTTCCGTCTTGAGAAAGCTTCAGCGTCTCCAACATATTCTTTATATAATCATTTGTCCGCTGAGACGGAACTTGAAACATCTCCGCTGTAAAGCGCAAGTATTCGACTCCCGTTAAATAATCATACAAAAAGGCATGGTCGGGCACAAAACCGATATCAGCCGATATTTGCCCCCCCTCTTCTGAATCCAGTTCCTTGCCGTCAATCATGACGCGGCCTGAAGTCGGTTTAAGCAGGCCCGAAATGATTTTCAAAGTCGTTGTTTTCCCGACTCCATTAGTCCCCAGCAAAGCATAGATTGAGCCTTTTTTCACCTCAAACGAAATATCTTTCAATACCTGTTTTTCACTATAGTTTTTTTGTATATTCACTAATTTAATCATTGTTCGCAAACCTTTCCGCCATATTGATTCTGCGAAGAAACAGAAACATGACTCCATAGTTTAATAGTGTGAACAGGACAAAAATACCTGATGCAGAATGAATAAGCATCGTTTCAAGTTCCGGCTTTTTATAGATAAAATACGACGTGATCGCAGCGATTTGAAGCGACACAATGAAAATGAAAGAACTGTATAAGTTGTTATACGTCTTTGCTTTCCCCGCTTCTCCAATTTCGTACAGATGCTCCCAGTTTTTCTTAGGATACAGGGCGGTGCTTGAAATCTGGACAAGACTGTATAAAAAACCCGAACATAAAAACACAATAAACAGGTAAATCGTCAGCGCCGCGGAAGACGGAAAAAACACCGTAATCAAAATGGTAATGATGAACGAATAGATAAGAGCGGCGAGATTATAAATACATACTTTCGGAAACACCAGCTGCCACGCATGTTTGATATTCCGGTGAAACAGATGCTGATTTTTTATTTCCCCGTCAACTGATAATACTGTTTTGAGCGCATCTCCGACGAGCTGATACGAAAAGTTCGCAATGATAACCGCCGCAGACACGATGGCGGCTGCCGAATACCCGATAAAGTGATGCGATAGAAGCGGAATACAAAAACCTAAAAACAGCATGAACAAATACAGCATACTGCCGAAGTTCCTGATAAAAAACCCGTCAATTCTCGATAAAAACAGCAGATCCTTTTGAAAAACGGCATGAAATATTTTGTTATTTCTATATAATTTCAGCTTTGGCGCAAAATCAGCGTTTGTCAAAAACATATAAGGAATAAGGTCCATTTTCTTCAGCGTGGCCGACCACAGTTTAAACATCCCCGCCGTTAAAAGGACGGCGGCCGCAAACACCGCAGCGAAAACGAGCACGGAATGTGAGCGGAATGCTAACCATACATACGGCGTATTCATGAGGATGTTCCGGAAAGCCGGTGACTCCGTAAAGCTTGAAATATCCTTTGCGGTATACTCCCCAAACACGAGAAGATAAACGGCATACCCGACTGCAAGCGGAACCAGCAGGCTGACGCTGAATAAAATGCCTTTCAGGATTTTCAAGTAAAACAATTTGCTCCATATATTTGTAAGAAGATAAACAACATAAGAAAACAGCATAGATAAAAATAAATTGAGAAGAAAATAAACGAAGCCCAAGAAAAATACGATGATCGCCGCAGACCCGGTCATGCCTGCGCTTGATAAAAACAAAAAGACCGGAAAAACAAAAAGATACCATACGAAAATGGTTTTTTTGATCGCCTGGCCGGCAAAAACAGAAAACAGCTGTAAAAAACGCACCTTTTTTAATTGATGAATGACCTTGCGCGTATCCAGCAGAAAGGCATTGTGATGTTCTTTAAAGAAGCCGGCAGCCCAAAAAAGCTGCTCAAGTGAAACGGCGATTAAAACAAATTGCCCCCATGCGCTGAGGGGCAGCTGAATCAGTTTTGTCCCGAATACAACACCGCATCCCAGGAAAACGAGATATAAACATAACAGAGAAATAATAATGGCAGACAGCAGTTTGCTGTTGAGTTGAGGAATGCCCCAATCTTCCTTTCTTTTTCGAAACGATGACAGGGTATTATATTTGATAAGAGCCGCAATTTGTTTGACTATCATACTTTCAATCCTTACATATGTATTTGGGAGAGAGGCTCTTTTTGCAGCTTGTACAAAAAGAGCAATTATTTATTGGTCGATTTTACCAAGCAGCTGCGTATTTTTTGCCGTATTTCTTAATCATTGTTTTTGCTGTTGCAACGATTGCATAAGAAATCGCGCCTGCGCCTGTAACGATACCGATGAGAGAAATGATAGAAGCAATTGTTGATGCCGCATCAATAATATCAATTGCTTTTTTAGCTGCTGCTGTAGAGATGCCCAGAGTCGAAGCTAATTCAGCATTGGCTGAGAATGCATGAGCCGCCGCCACGTTTAATTCAGTTCCCGTTAATAATAGTGCATAAACCAATGTTGCTGCAGCAAGAGCCGCGCCAAACAAAATGAAAGACTTTTTATTAGATTTTACTAAGTTCATCATAACATCTCCCTACTCTGTTTTTTTAATTTATAATAAAATTCAGCTTAATTGACTCTCTCCCGAGCTAAATTTTATCCGCCATAAAATAATTAAAGAAAATAGTAAAGAGTTTTAATAAAACAAAACATCCAGTCAAAATGATTCTCTTGCCTTTACTGAGATCGGTCAGTTTTCCTGCGGCAGCATAAAGAGCCGCAATTGATATGAGCAGAAATGGATCCAGCAGCTGCAGACTCAAGCTGGTGCCGCCGGCAGAATATATAAGCGAGGAATCAGCCGTTAAGTAGTTAACAACTGAAAGAATCAACATTTTAAATGCCGAAATTAAAGAAGTCAGTGTATATAGAAGCAAATATATTTTTTTCGGTTTTTTTGTACCGAGAATAAAAGCGGCAACGAATAACAGAAATCCGCCTATCAGAATTTCCACAAAAGTTGTAAAGATCATAAACCCTTGCAGAAACATGACAATCGTACGAACACTTTTCTCCCCGATATCGTAGGTACTTTCTCCGACGGAAGAATAATACGACTGCAGAACTTTATCGGAAATACTGAATTGGAAGAGTAATGAACAGATCAAAATGATGAAAAAAGAACTTAAAAATATTTTTTTATTGCTCAATTGACCTATCATATTATCATCCTTTTCTTACAAAATAAATTAACTATTCTATACTTTTACAATTTAGTTTATTCCTATCAAAAAATCAATATCCTTTCGAAAAATATGACTTTAGAACGTGTTGACTAAGAGCACATCTTTCAGATTTTTTGATTCTATATACCCTTTATTTTTTTCCGAATTTGCAAATAGTATGATTTGAACCGTTGATTTGAGGATTTTTGTGAAGGCCGTCACTCCTAAACCTATTGAAAATCTGCCCATTTCCTTTTGTGACATATGTCTGAATTCATCACATTTTTTTTATTGACTTAAAACATGGTTTAAGTCGTATCATCACCCAGTGACAAGGAAAAAATACTGTTGGAGGTCTTTCGAAGACATGTTGTTCAATTCGTGAAGCAGCAGCAAAGTGTAATATGACAGAATCAACGTTACGTTATTATGAAAAAAAGGGACTGCTGCCGCTGATTGAACGTGATGAAGCCAGACGGCGGTTATTTTCAGAAGATCAAATGCCGCTCCTTGAAATCGTGATTTGTTTAAAAAATACCCGCATGACCATCAAAGGCTTTAAGCAATATATTGATTGGGTAATTGAAGGAGAGAGTCCTATTAAACTCCGGCTTGACATGATGAGGAGACACAAGCGGTCAGTACTGGATGAAATGTCGTCAATGACAAAGGCTTATATCAAAAGCTCTGTTCAAGAGACGTAAGTTTGTTGAAGTAAAAACAATCGGAAAAGAGGAGTTAATATGAAACTGACGGGAAATACAATACTGATCACAGGCGGAAATGCCGGAATAGGATTGGCTTTCGCAGAACGGTTTTTAAAAGCGGGAAATAAAGTCATCGTGACCGGACGGCGTGAGCACGCTCTTCAAAAAGCAAAGGAAACATTCCCGGATCTTATTACCTATGTCAGTGATTTGAGCATTCCATCTGAACGTGTATCACTGTTTGATTGGGTGAAAGAAAATTATCCGGAAGTGAATGTGTTAGTAAACAACGCGGGGATTCAACATCGTTTTCATGTGCTGAAAGCGGATGCGAAGGACAATTGGGACTATTTTAATAAAGAAATCACAACGAACATTGAAGCTCCCTTCCACCTGTCTATGCTGTTCGCTCCGTTTTTTGCCGGAAAAGAAGATGCGGCTGTCATTAACGTCTCTTCGGGATTGGCTTTTACACCGCTTGCCATTGCACCGATCTATTCAGCAACGAAAGCGGCGCTTCATTCATTTACAATGAGTCTGAGACATCAGCTTTCTGATTCATCTGTAGAAGTGATTGAAGTTGCGCCTCCGGCGGTGAATACAGATTTAGGCGGAGCAGGGCTGCATACTCAAGGAGAACCGCTGGATGAATTCGCTGATGGGATTTTTAAAGGACTGAAAGAGGGCAAACTAGAAATCGGATACGGTTCTTCAGCGGAACGGCTGCGCATGTCCCGGGATAAAGCCGATGAACATACGGCAAATATGTACAATGCGATGAAACATACAATTGAATAACCTCTTTGAAAAAGCAAAACCCGCTTCTGTTGAGCGGGTTTTGCTTTTATTAAACAGATAAACGCCTTTTTTAACAATGGTGCAAGCGCCATCGAAAAGAAAGACGTCCTATTTTTTCATCCTGAGAATGGCGGGCTGACCCTTAGCACTCTTCCGGCGTGCCGGCGTTTTTGGCCGTGCGGAAAGAAGATCCGCAGCCGCAGGAAGCGATGGCATTCGGGTTGTCAATGGTGAAACCGCCGCCCATCATGGACTGTTTGAAGTCAATGATCGTGCCGGTCATAATATCAAGGCTTTCGCTGTCAACCAAAACGGTGATTCCGTGCTGTTCAAACATGCTGTCTTTTTCGCCTTTTTCGTGCTCAAATCCCATTCCGTAAGACAGGCCGCTGCAGCCGCCGCCTTTTACGCCCACACGGAGAAACGCGTTTTCTTCTTCATGCTCTTTCATCATATCTTTTATATGCAAAGCCGCTGCTTCAGTAATAGTTACTGGAACACTCATAGGTAGACCTCCTTTTTTAAAAACGGATGCTGATATCTATTATAAACCTTGAGGAGCGTATTTCTCAAACGAGCTGTTTACAAATAATAGACGCCGCTGCATACGGTTTCGGCGGGTCCCGTCATCAGCACGTGCCCGTTGTCCTGCCAATTAATCACAAGATCGCCCCCCGCTAAATGAACGGTGATATCCCGGTTTCGTTCGGAAACACCGTTCAATACGGATGCAACAGCCGCCGCACAGGCGCCCGTTCCGCAAGCCTGTGTAATGCCGGAGCCGCGTTCCCATACGCGGAAATGAAGTTCATCGGCGCTGACGGTTTCCACAAATTCGACATTGACGCCTTCCGGAAATCTCGGGTCTTTTTCAATGACGGGACCGAGCGTTGTAAGAGGCGCTTGATTAATATCCGCAACCGGAAAAACAATATGGGGGTTTCCCATTGATACGGCTGTTCCGGAAAGCTCCGTTTCTCCAAAAACAAAGGTTTCATCGATCGTCCGTTCATCTTCATTGCCGTGCATCGGCAGCTCTTTTTTGGTGAGGCGCGGTTCGCCCATATCGACGGCGACTTCACGCACAATCCCGTTTTCTTCCGTAATATCTGCTTTCACAAGGCCTGAAAGCGTCTCAATGAAAAAGGACGTTTCTTCTGTCAGCTTATGTTCGTATGCATACTTTGCCACACAGCGAAGGCCGTTGCCGCAATTTTTCCCTTCTGAGCCGTCATTATTAAAAATCCGCATTTTGACCGGCGCTTTTTCTGACGGACAGATGAGGATCATTCCGTCAGAGCCGATGCCCGTGTGAATGCTGGACACTTTAACGGCAATCTCAGCCAGCCGTTCTTCCGGCAGCTGTTCTTCAAATTGATTTACATATATATAACTGTTTCCAAGACCGTGCATCTTGGTAAAACGGAATGAATTCATATCGGCCTCCAACTTTTTTTCTTTTACTTAGTATAAAAGCTCTTCCCCTCGGACACAATACAAATATCCCCCGTTTTTCATACATAAAAGCTCCCTGCATATGCAGGGAGCTTTTATCGTTTACTAAATAAACATGCCGGCAATCGCCGCGCTGAGAAGGTTTGCGAGTGTTCCCGCAATAACCGCTCTTAATCCGAGGCGCGCAATGTCCGAACGGCGGCTTGGGGCCAAACCGCCCAGTGTGCCGAGCATAATCGCAATCGAAGAGAAGTTGGCAAATCCGCACAGCGCAAAGCTGATAATCGTAGACGTTTTTTTAGAAAAGTCCGCAATATGCGGACCGAAGTTTGAATAAGCGACAAACTCATTCAGCACAAGTTTCTGTCCGATATAGCTTCCCGCTCCGAGCGCCTCATGCCAAGGAACGCCGATTACAAATGCGATCGGTGAAAACACGTAACCGAGAATGGATTCTAATGTAATATGTTTGAAACCGAACCAGCCGCCGATTCCGCCGAGAATTCCGTTCACTACGGCGATGAGCGCGACAAACGCAAGAAGCATGGCGCCGACATTCAGAGCAATCTGAAGGCCCGTGGACGCGCCTTTTGCCGCTGCATCAATCACATTAGCGGCGCCTTCGCCTTCTTCGTCCATATTAAAATCGCCTTTTATCGTCTGCGTTTTTTCTGTTTCAGGTATTAACATTTTTCCGAACACGAGACCGGCGGGAGCCGCCATAAAGCTGGCCGCCAGCAGATATTCAATCGGAATGCCTAACAGGGCGTAACCGAAAAGCGTAGAACCCGCTACAGCCGAAAGGCCGCTCGTCATAATCGTAAACAGCTCGGAACGGGTCAATCCCGCAATCAGCGGTTTAATGGCAAGCGGTGATTCAGACTGTCCGACAAAAATATTCGCAGCCGCCGCAAGCGATTCCGTTCTGCTTGTCCCAAGAAGTTTTGACAGTCCGCCTCCGATGACGCGAAAGATGAGCTGCATGATTTTCAAGTGATACAAAACGGCAATCAGCGCTGAGAAAAAGATAATGACCGGCAGAACGCTCAGCGCGAAAGCCGGGCTGCTGCCCACTTTTAACAGCGGGCCAAAAATAAAGCTGATGCCTTCGTTCGCATAATCAATGAGAAGCTGCACACGGCTTGAGAACCATAAAAATACGGCCCGGCCGGCGTCCCACTTTAATACGATGAATCCGAAGGCCATTTGTAAACATAAACCGACAATGACGGTTCGCAGGTTAATTTTGCTTTTCTTCTCTGATAACAAAAAAGCAATGGCTAATATAGCAACTGCCCCGAGCAGCCCCCAAACGATATTCAATGAATCCACCTCTAAAATTTTATTTAAAAAAAGTCTTTATTAAGATAACAATATTTATTTTTGCTGTCTACAAATTTTTTATTTTGCCAAAACCCGGGCGCAATAAAAAAGAGACCCCGTTCGGAGCCTCTGATTAAAACATCGGATTTTCTTCTATGAATGTATATATGTTGTCAACCAACTCAGCAGGCGTGCCCCCCGTGACCACTTCGCCGTTAACCAGGGCGAACAGGGACTCCATGCATTTTCCGCAGTAGCTTAAACAGCCGTACTCAAGCACGTCCAAGTTCGGATCCTTCTCTAAGATCTCAAGTGCTTCCTGGGAACCGCGCGCTAAATTGCTGACACAGAATTCAATCATCGGATTCATGCGGTTTCACCTCACATATGTACCTTATCCTAACGGAATTTCCTCTATTCGTCAAAGATCCGGTTTCACGCTCAATGTTATCGTAACATATTAATTCGGGTTAAAGGTTTTACTATTGCGTGTTTTCCGGTCAATTTGTAGGTTATTTTAAAACTATTATTGTGGTTTTAGATCAAATTCGATATAATTCTAGATGTTATTTTACATAGTTCGTTATTTTGTAACAATATTGACTACCATATTTTTCGGGCAAAAGGGGAATCATTATGAAAAAATTGGTCTTGATCGGCGGGGGTTACGGAAACATGCGGGTGCTGCACCGCTTACTGCCGAACCAGCTTCCGTCAGATGTATCCATCACGCTGATTGACAGAAACCCGTATCACTGCTTAAAAACAGAATATTATGCGCTCGCAGCCGGCACGATTTCTGATCATCATATCAGGGTGTCTTTTCCTGAGCATCCGAATCTGGATGTTCAGTACGGTGAGGTGGCTTCCATCGACACGAAAAACAAACAGGTTCTGTTTCATGACCGCGAACCGATTTCTTACGATGACGCGGTGATCGGACTGGGCTGTGAGGATAAGTATCATAACGTGCCCGGCGCGCCGGAACATACTTACAGCATTCAGACCATTGATCAGTCACGCGAAGCCTATCAAAAGCTGAACAACCTCGGCGCCAATGCATCTGTCGCTATCGTCGGAGCGGGATTAAGCGGCGTGGAGCTTGCCAGTGAATTAAGAGAGAGCCGTGACGATCTGAAGATTATGTTATTTGACCGGGGCGACCTGATTTTATCAAGCTTTCCGAAAAGACTCAGCAAGTACGTTCAGAAATGGTTTGAAGAACACGGCGTCACCATTATCAACAATGCGAATATTACAAAAGTGGAAGACGGCATCGTTTATAATCATGATGAAGGAATACCGGCCGATGCCATCGTGTGGACGGCGGGAATTCAGCCGAATAAAGCCGTCAGAGAACTGGATGCTGAAAAAGACCCGCAAGGCCGCATCGTTTTAACACCGCATCACAACCTTCCGGGCGATGAGCATGTTTACGTCGTCGGTGATTGCGCGAGCCTGCCGCATGCGCCGAGCGCCCAGCTGGCTGAAGCGCAGGCGGAACAAATTGTGCAGATCCTCCTGAAACGCTGGAACAATGAAGAGCTGCCGGAAACAATGCCGCAATTTAAGCTGAAAGGCGTCCTCGGTTCACTCGGAAAAAAAGCGGGCTTCGGTCTTGTCAACGACCGTCCGCTCATCGGGCGTGTGCCCCGTTTATTAAAATCAGGCCTTTTATGGATGTACAAGCATCATAACGGCTGATAAGAAAAAAGCCGCTGATTGCGATCAGCGGCCATTTTTAAGAGCCCGCAACATAGCCGCGCTTTTCCATTTCTTCATATATATCTTTTAAATGCGGATTCCCTTCCCCCACAATGACATCCTCCACCAGCACGAGCGGATAGAAAAATTCATCGTTCTTGATGCGCTCCGCAAGCTCTTCTGTCTCCTTTTGCTGAGGCGGTGCCTCAATATCAATATACCGCATGTTAAAAGGCTGCTCCGGGTATTTCCGTTTCAGCGCCGCCTCCAGCCATTCAAACGTATCTTTGGCGCTCGGCATATTCACGCAGCTTGCGCAAAGCGTTTCAGCGCCGTAAACACTGAGCGTAACCGGCTTTGTCATGTATATCATCCCCTTTACACCAGTATACAAAGGACGGGGCAGCTTTTGTATAAAAAACGGTTTTTATGTTCAAGTTTAAATATGCTATAATGGAGAAAGCAGCTTTGCAAACCAAACATTAGATTTTTACCGTTACTGTGAATATAATGGTTTTATGTATATGAAAGGAGCGAATCTCATGACTGAGGTTGAAATGAAAGAGCAAGTACAGGAAGTATTGGATAAATTACGTCCGTTTCTGCTTCGTGACGGCGGTGACTGTGAGCTTGTTGATGTAGACGAAGGCATTGTAAAGCTTCGCCTCCTTGGCGCATGCGGCAGCTGCCCAAGTTCAACGATTACGCTGAAAGCCGGAATTGAACGCGCCCTTCTTGAAGAAGTACCGGGTGTCGTTGAAGTAGAACAAGTATTTTAATTATAAAACCAGGCTGCATGACAGCCTGGTTTTTTTATTTTTACAAATAGTCATCAAACCATGAACAAATATAACGGATGCGTTTCATCCGCTGTTCGGGATGGCCGCTTCTCGACAGCTCATGCGTAGCTTTCGGAAATCGGATGAACGACGTCGTTTTGTTCAGTTTCTTCAACGCGGTAAAGAGCTGCTCCGCCTGCTCTATCGGACAGCGGTCATCTCGCTCACCGTGCAGGATCAAAAGCGGCGTCGAAACGCGGGATGCATATTTTACAGGAGAACGATCCCAAAGCTTATCCGCTTCCTCAAACAAATCATGTCCGAGCTGCCAGTCGGTAAAAAAGAAGCCGATATCGCTGACACCGTGGAAGCTGAACCAATTTGAAATGGAGCGCTGCGTGACGGCTGCTTTAAAACGGCCTGTCTGTCCGACAATCCAATTCGTCATAAACCCTCCGTAGCTTCCGCCCGTCACACCGAGACGGCCGCTGTCTAAAAACGGATACGCCTGAACGGCTTCATCCACCGCCTGCATGACATCACGGTAATCTCCGCCTCCGTAATCACCCCTGACACGATTGACAAAATCCTGTCCGTAGCCGTGGCTTCCTCTCGGGTTGACATACACGACAGCATATCCTTGTGCGGCCAGCACTTGGAATTCGTGAAAATACGTATGGCCGTACATCATGTGAGGCCCGCCGTGTATGTATAGAATGAGGGGATATGTTTGATCCTCTTCAAAAACGGCAGGCTTTAAAAACCAGCCGTTTACCGTCAGCCCGTCCTTTGTTTCATATTGCAGCTTTTCCGGCACGGATATGATACGCTCCTCTATAAACCGATCATTGTAAAATGTCAATTGCCTCTCTTCCCCATTTTCAAGTGAAATGCTGTAAAGCTCGGAAGGCTGTGCGGGTTTGGCAATGACAGCGATACAGCTTTTCTGATCAGGATGAAAAGCAAAACCGTTCACGTACTCTTCTTCTAATCGGATCGGATATACGAGGCCGTCAATCGAGATATAATAAATACCGGTGCTTCCCTGCTCGCTCCCGAGAACGTAAAAGCCCTGCCCGTCGTTTGTCCATACCGGCCGGGGCGTCACTCCTCCTATGATTGAATCCGCAATCAGCGCATCGCTCAAATGAACATCCAGCATGTCGGTCAGGCAGGACAGCCGCTCAGTTTTCACGTCGTACAGCCACGCTTTCTCTAAAGTCGCATTGCGAAATTCATTCTCATGGCCCAGCATCGCGATATAAGAACCGTCCGGTGAAAACACGCAGGAACCGAAAGAACCGCGGTGCGGCGTAATCTGCTTCAGGCTTCCGTCCGCCAGATTCATCAGATAGACATCGCTCGGCTTTCCGGCGTCACCCGGCTCGCATAAATTGGCGGTAAACGCAAGCTGCCTGCCATCCGGTGAAAAGGCCGCGCCATAATGATCAGCTTCATGATCTGTCAGCTGCTGAATCTCCCCCGTTTCAAGATGAATCAGCACAAGCTGTGTCCGGCTTCCGTTCAGCAGGCCCTTCCCGTCACGTTTATATGTTAATGATTGAATCTCAACCGGCTCATACTCGTCATGCTTCTTTTTTTCTTTCTCATCGGCGCGCTCCGCTGATGTCAGACTGACGGACACAAGCACGGATCTGCCGTCGGGCGCCCATATCGGATCTGATACGCCCCAAGGAATATCGGCAGCCTGTTCCGCCTCTCCGCCGGCAGCGTCGATGATGTACAGCTGAGGGATGCCGTCCTCCCTGTCAGAAACAAAGGCGAGGCGCCGACCGTCAGGCGACCACCGCGGACTTGTATGTTTATCGTCCCCGAAAGTCCACGGGTTTGAGATGCCGGATTCTGTGTCATATACCATAATAGCTGAGGAATAGGAATCCCGCTTATGATTGACTGTTGTCCGGACGTAAGCGGCTCTTCTGCCGTCAGGGGCATATTGCGGGTCTGTCACGGATACGAGAGACGCAATGTCCTCCTCGGTTATGAGTTTTTTCAAATCGTTTCTCCTCCTTTTCTTTTTTATTTCGCTTCCCTAAATAAAAATCCTTCTCCAGAAAAAGAAAACGTCCTTCTCTGATGGGAAGAACGCTTTTTTATCATTATACACTTTTCACCTGTTCTAAAGGATTCCGTTCAATTACGCTTCCTTCTGACGGGACGGTAAGCGCCGCAATCTCACAGTGAGGGAAATGCTCAGAAAGCTGTTTTCTCAGCTCTTCTCCCTTTCCTTTTTCAATCAGGACAAGAATCGTCGGTCCCGCTCCGCTCAGCGCCGTTCCGTAAGCGCCTTTCATTTCGGCCGCGTGTTCCACCTTTGAAAGCTCAGGAACAAGCATGGCGCGGTACGGCTGATGGAGGATGTCTTTTCTCATCATTTTCCCGGCGAGCGCCCAGTCATTTGACATGATCGCAGCAACGAGAAGGTTGCTGACGGCGCTTGCTTTAACGGCGCGTCGGTACGGCAGCTCTTTCGGGAGCACGTCTCTTGCGTCCCTGGTCAGAACTTCGTAAAACGGAATCACTGCCACAACATCGATATCCGCTTCGGCAACACGCACGATATGTGTTTCATCTTCTTCGTGAAGGCCGATTACAAGCCCTCCTGCAAGGGAAGCAGCGGCATTATCAGGGTGCCCCTCTTCAAGACTGGCTAAGTGCAGCTTGTCGCTTTCCGACAGCTGCAGGCCGCATAACTCATCCGCAAGCTCAATGGCGGCGACGATAGCGGCCGCGCTGCTTCCGAGACCCCGCGCAAGGGGGATGTCACTCCAAACTTTGACATGGGCGGGCGGCAGCTCTTTCTGATAGCGGTCAGCCGTCCGTTTGGCGACTTGGTAGATGAGGTTGTCCGTTCCTTGAGGGATGCCCGCGACAGTTTCGGTTTCCGCCGAGAACTGCCATTCATCGTTTCGGAAAACCGAAAGCTTCAAATATCTGCTGAGCGCCATTCCGATGGAATCAAACCCAGGTCCTAAGTTGGCGGTGCTTCCCGGAACCGTAATGGAAAACAGCATCTCCGCCTCATTCATACACGCGCCGCTCCATTTAAGTATTCCAGAATACTGTCCTCATCTGTCGGCAGCGTGATCGGTTTTATGTCAGATACGTCCACAGCCGTATTCGGATCTTTCAGGCCGTTTCCGGTCAAGACTGCGACAACCTTGCTTCCTTTTGGAATTTCACCGGATTTCACCTGTTTTAAAACACCGGCGATGGATGCACAGGAGCCCGGCTCGGCAAATACGCCTTCTTCACGGGCAATCAGCTGATAAGCGTGAAGGATTTCTCCATCTGTGACTTCATCAATTTTTCCGGCTGATTCTTCCGCAGCGAGCACGGCTTTGTCCCAGCTGGCGGGATTCCCGATCCGGATTGCCGTCGCAACGGTTTCTGGATTTTTAATGACTTCGCCGCGGACGATAGCCGCAGAACCTTCCGCTTCAAAACCGCGCATCTTCGGAAGTCCGGTGCCGTTTTTCTCATGATATTCTTTGAACCCTTTCCAGTAGGCCGTGATATTCCCGGCATTTCCTACCGGGATCGCCAGAATGTCCGGCGCTTCGCCGAGCTGTTCGCATACTTCAAAGGCCGCTGTTTTTTGCCCTTCAATCCGGTAAGGGTTTACTGAATTCACTAATGCAATCGGTGATTTTTCACAAATCGACCGGACGATGGCCAGCGCGTCGTCAAAGTTTCCGTCAATCGCGATGATTTCCGCACCGTACATGACGGCCTGCGCAAGCTTTCCGAAGGCGATTTTCCCGTCCGGGATGATGACGATGCATTTCATGCCGGCTCTCGCCGCGTATGCGGCAGCCGCAGCGGATGTGTTGCCTGTTGAGGCGCACATGATGGTATCATTGCCTTCTTCTTTCGCTTTGGCGACCGCCATGACCATGCCGCGGTCTTTAAAGGATCCCGTCGGATTAACGCCCTCTGTTTTCACATGCAGTTCAATTCCGAGCTTTTCAGAAAGCTTCGGGAGGTGAATCAGCGGCGTGTTGCCTTCATGCAATGTCAGGGCCGGCGTCCGATCCGTCACCGGCAGAAATTCTTTATATTGATGGATGAGTCCTTTCCACATTAGCTCCAACCGTTCCCTTCTACACGATATGTGCTTTTTACTTCTTGTACAACTTCTAGATCATTTAAGTTTTGCAGAATGTCACTGAAATCTTCTTCCGATGTATGATGCGTGACGATGACGATTTCCGCGAGATCGTCATGTCCTTTGATCGGCAGCTGCAGAATTTTTTCAAAGCTGACGCCGCGCTCTGAGAAGGCCGATGTGATTTTTGAAAAAGAGCCCACCTGGTCTTTGACATGAATTCTTAAAAACTGCTGGGCGTAGATATCAGACGGCTGCTTCAGATTTCTTTCAAATTGCGGGGCGACAAAGCTGTTTCCGTTTACGCCGAGACGCATGTTTTTCATGACCGCGACCAGATCGGAAACGACTGATGTCGCAGTCGGCATGCTTCCGGCTCCGGGGCCGTAAAACATCGTTTCGCCTACGGCTTCTCCGTACACGTAAACGGCATTAAACTCGTTATGCACGGCAGAGAGCGGATGATGATCCGGGAGCAGTGTCGGCTGAACGCTGACTTCGATTTTATTGTCATCACGCTGGGCGATGCCGATCAGCTTCATCGTATAGCCGAGCCGTTTGCTGAAGCTGATGTCTTCATCCGTAATCCGGGAAATTCCTTTTACCTTGACATCGTCCAGATCGACGTTCATAGAGAAGCCGAGACGGGCTAAAATCGCCATCTTGCGTGCGGCATCGAGTCCTTCTACATCGGCGGTCGGGTCCGCTTCCGCGAATCCGAGATCCTGCGCTTCCTTCAGCACTTCTTCATACGGGCTTTTTTCTTTAATCATTTTCGTTAAGATGAAGTTCGTCGTTCCGTTGACGATTCCCATCATTTTTGTGATCCGGTCAGAGGAAAGGCCTTCTTCGAGCGTGCGTAAAATCGGGATTCCGCCGGCGACACTCGCTTCGTAATACAAGTCACAGCCATTTTCCTTTGCGGCGGCTAAAAGCTCTGACCCGTATACGGCGATCAGATCTTTATTTGCGGTCACAACATGTTTTTTCGCTTTCAAGGCATCAAGAAGATATTGCTTCGTCTGTTCAACACCGCCGATGACTTCAATAATCACGTCGACCTCAGGGTCATCGATCACATCATAGACTTCTGTCGTCAGCACTTCTTTCGGCAGGTCTGCGTCTCGTTTTTTATCAATATCTTTAACCAGCACTTTTTTAATCGTCACCGGACAGCCGACCTGGTGCATAAGCTTATCCTGATGATCTTGTATAATTTTGACGACTCCGCTTCCCACGGTTCCCAGTCCTAACAGTCCAATACGAATCGCTTCCAAAGAGAAACTCCACCTTTCTTCCTTTTGTCCACTAGAAAAGGACAATTGTTAACCCTTCACAGACATTTAAGTTACAAATATTATATAAGCCCGTATTTGTTTTGACAAGCGGCTGAATATTGTTTCTACGGCCATGAAAACGCTTAACACATTGATATGACAAGATTCCTTATTTTCTAAATATTTTTACGTTATATTTTCTTACGAACTGATTCCTTTTCCGAGCCACGCCACAGGCGGGACAAAAACCTGCGCCGACCTGACATTCATCATGTCGTGACATGTCTGTAAAAACTGTTCATAGCGGGTGCAGTCGGCAAGAATGTAGTCAAGCTGCTCTTCGTAAAACTGTTTTTCAGAATCATGAGAAATGTAATAGCTCTCCACCGTCTCAAAGAAATGAAGCGGAAACAGCAGGCGGCTGTAAAACAGGCGCTTGGAAAAGGAGGATAACGGCGTAACTTGCTCATATTCCTGCAAAAACAAAAACCCTTCGTTAAGCAAGTCGTCACGATGATACAAATATGTGCTGCGCATATATTCCGCAATATCACGGGCGGCATGGTCGAATACCCAATCTCCCGGAATGCGGATCAATGATTCCTCCGACCAGGTATCCCGTTCCATCCGCTGATGGCAGATTGTCCCCGAGTCTTCTGCGCCGGGATTGTCATCCAGCTCCGTATCCACTAAATATTGAATCGCATTTTCCGCTAAGCCTGAATAATAAGGAAATGCTTCGATCATTTTCTTTTCGAACGGTTCAAGCGGAGACATATGAATTTTCTGCATCCAGAATGATTCCAGCTGATCCACCCGTTTTCCCCATAAGTCCTTCCATTGGCCGATCCTGCCCGCTTCTTTCACTTCGTACGGAAAACCCCGCCCTTTTCTGTGAAATTCGGCAAGCTCCCCTCCGACAGAGAACGACCGGTTTGCGACGGGGATCGGCGCTTTTAAGAGCGCATACGTTTTGCCTTCGTCCTCAAAGGTCAGTTCTCCTTCCTTCGTAAAGATAAACACTGAAACGTATGGGTCACTTTGTTCTTGTAAATACTGACTCATGTAGTAAAGCTCCGTCAGCTCTGATTGCGAAAACCCGGAAACGGGAATAATAAGAAAGAAGGAATTAGGCGTCTGGAAGCATTGGTATTTCTGATAAACGGAAAGCTGTCTGACGTGGATGCCGTACTTTTCTTTAATGATGCTTTTCATCATAATCACCTGCCTGAAAAATTAGAGCTATTCACATCGTAGTCATACGCCGGCGGAATTATGAATACATATTGTAATCCTTTGAATCAAGTGGAGAAACATCGTACACATCGGAAGGGTGTTGTATAAACTAGTAAAAAAAGATTGGGTGAAGCAAATGTCAGAAAAGGAACAACTGAATCAGGTGGAAGCTGTCGCCAGAGCGCGTTTAAAAGAACGGGGGGTTGAGACGGACGATATTGCCGAGCTGGTGTATTTCCTTCAGAAAAAATATCATCCTGATTTGACGATGGAAGTATGCAGGCTCAATGTGAACCGTGTCATCGCAAAACGCGAGGTGCAAAACGCCATTTTAACGGGAATAGAATTAGATGTGCTCGCCGAACAAAAAAAGCTGTCTGAACCGCTTCAGACCATTCTGGCGATTGATGAAAGCCTGTATGGGGTTGACGAGGTGCTCGCCTTCTCTATCGTGAATATATACGGCTCAATCGGCTTTACGAATTACGGCTACATTGACAAAGAAAAACCCGGCATTCTCGGGCGGTTAAATGATAAATCTACGGGGGAATGCCATACGTTTCTTGATGATATCGTCGGCGCAATCGCAGCAGCGGCTTCAAGCCGGCTTGCCCACAGCGCCAGAAATACAGAATAAGGACGGCCGTCATGGCCGTCCCTTTTTTTTATAGATGTTCAATCCATTCGGTTAAAGAGTCAATCGCATATGTCGGCTTCCGGTCGTAATCTGCCATATGCTCACGCTTTGTCACTCCGGTATGAACCAGCAGCGTATCCATGCCCGCATTGATGCCGGCCATAATATCCGTTGCATAGTTATCGCCGACCATGAGTGTTTCGGAAATATCCGTTCCGAGCACACGCATCGCCTGTTCCATAATAATGGATTCAGGCTTGCCGATAAAGACAGGCTCAACGCCCGTTGACACCGTCAAGACGGATGTGAGCGAACCGTTCCCTGGTAAAAGCCCTCTTTCAGTCGGAATGGCGACGTCGCCGTTTGTTGAAATGAACCGGGCGCCGTTTCTGATCGCAAGGCATCCCGTTGCCAACTTTTCATATGTAATGCCGCGGTCGATTCCCACAACGACAAAGTCCGCGTTTTCTTCTCCGAAGCTCAGCCCGTTTTCTTCAATGGCCTGGCGGATGCCTTCTTCGCCGATCACATACACCGACGCGTCTTTTTTCTGCTGGGCGATATGCTGTGCAGTCGCCATGCTCGTCGTGAAGACCTGCTCTTCAGATGCCGGAATGTCAAAGCTCATCAGCTTGTCCGCCACCTGCTTCGGCGTCCGGGAAGAATTGTTCGTCACGAATAAATACGGAATGCCGCGCGCTTTAAGCGTTCTCACGAATTCACACGCTTCTTCGATTTTTTCCGTCCCGTTGTACATTGTGCCGTCCAAATCTATCAAATATCCTTTATAATCCTTCATACTCAACACTCCTGTGGATTTTCTCACTCGTTGTTATTTAAATGCGGAAACAGGCCCTAATTCTGTTTCCAGGTAGGTTCTTACACGGGCCGGAAAGGCTTTCAGCACGTCCCTGTTTGACGTGATCAGCGTAAACAGCTCCTGATGATCGGCTTGCTGATATTCCTGAACAAGCCGCTTTCTGGAAGAGATCAGCTGCTTGAGCTTATTCGCTTCATCCTCAGCTACCACCTTTTCATCCGTCAGAATATCCATGATGTCGTCATAACTCCCCGGATCGCGCATGATAAAGCCGTCAATCATATCATTTCCGACATCGAGAATGCATTCGATCATAAGATGGCTGATCCGCTCAAGCGCTCTTTTTTCGATTTCGCTCTGCCATGCAGGCGTGCTGTCAAACAGCGCCAGCTGGGTCTCAAAAAAACGGAGTGTTTGTTCGATATTATTTCTGTCAACAAAATACACGTGACAGCATCCCCTTCTGCATCAATTATTTTCTGATTCGTTTTAAAACAAAATACGCGCAGCCGAAATTGCAGTATTCGTAAATGTATTCGTCCAATGTGCTGATTTTCGTTTCAAAGGTTGCTTTTTGATTCTGGTCATCAAAGAAGCCTTTGAGCCGCAGCTGACTGTATCCCCAGTCTCCCACAATGTAATCATATTTATTTAATATGTCCGAATAGCGGGCTTTGAACGCTTCTTCATTAAAGCCGTTTTTAAAATCGTGTACGAGTTCAAACTCGGCATTTTGAATAAGAATCATGTCTTCACCTCTTTTATCACTCTTTACTATCATAATTCATTGACTTCTGTCCATCAATTGCAAAATGAGACGGTTCGGACGGACGGAAAAATTTTCCCCTTTTATATCCAGTGTAGCGGTTCTGACGATCCTTATTCAAGAATGACTTTTTCCCTGCACAGACGGCTCCATCACAAAAAACCCAAAACCTGCGGCGTTTTGGGTTTTTTCGGCTTATCTTATGCTTGGGCCTGGCGTTTTTTAGACGCTTCGTTCACTTGTTCATCCGCATGATAGGAAGAACGGACAAGCGGGCCTGCTTCACAGTGGCTGAAGCCTTTTTGCATCGCGATTTCTTTCAGTTCGGCAAATTCGTCCGGATGATAATATTTTTGGACTTTTAAATGTTTTTTCGACGGCTGCAGGTATTGGCCGATCGCCATGATGTCGACATTGTTCGCAAGCAGGTCGTCCATCACTTCAATAATTTCTTCCTTCGTTTCGCCGAGACCGATCATAATGCTTGATTTCGTCGGGATGTCAGGCTGCATTTCTTTCGCACGGCGCAAGAATTCCAAAGAACGGTCATATGTTGCGCGGGCCCGGACTCTCGGTGTCAGGCGGCGGACGGTTTCAATGTTGTGGTTCAGAATATCAGGACGGGTATCCATTAATGTTTTCAGGTTGTCGTAATTTCCGCCCATATCGGATGGCAGCACTTCAATTGTCGTGAACGGGCTTTTTCTGCGGATCGCCCGGACCGTTTCCGCAAAGACGCCTGCTCCGCCGTCTTTCTGATCATCACGCGCCACGGCCGTGATGACGGCGTGCTTTAAGTTCATCAGTGCAACCGAATCAGCTACGCGTTCCGGTTCCTGCAGATCCAGCTCAGTCGGCAGACCCGTTTTGACAGCGCAGAAGCGGCATGCTCTCGTACAGACGGAACCGAGAATCATGAACGTCGCCGTACGTCTGACAGCCCAGCATTCATGGATGTTCGGGCATTTTGCTTCTTCACATACGGTATGCAGATTATTTTCACGCATTAATTTTTTCAGACCCGTATAGTTTTCATTCGTGTTCAGCTTTATTTTGAGCCATTCCGGCTTTCTCAGATGCTCGTCTTTCTTTGCCATTTCCCCATCATCTCCATTATCCCTTTATTCATGTTCGTGTGCGAAAAATTTCTATTTCACGATGGATATAAAACTTGCAGATTTCTATTCAATAGTCACTTTAACATAGGAAAAATTTCTCGACAAGGGAAGAGAATTACTTACATTTTCTCGGATTGTTGCCGCAAACTAGTTGTATTAATCCTGAAAGGAGATCATGTTGTGAAAGTTCTGTTATCTGCTCTTCTCCTTTTATCAGTTTTCTGTCCGGCTGCAAGCGGGAAAGAACAATCGGCTCCTGTTTACGGTGAACGGATGCAGTTGTACCGCAAAGCCGAAGCAGTCACGCAGATTCCTTGGTATGTGCTTGCGGCGGTTGATCAATATGAAGAAAATGTCCGCTCGAACCGAAAGGATCTGCCGGAAAAAGCGGGAATCATCAGCATTTATATTCCGGATCATTTGTGGAGCGGGCCTGAAAATCCAAATCCTAAGGACGAGGCGCCCCTCAGCATTAAAGTATTTGACGGGATCGGCCTGGACGGCGACGGCGACGGAAAAGCCGAGGTCAGCAATGATGAGGATATCCTTTATACATTTGCACAGTATTTAGCGGGATTCGGAACGGATCTTGACCATATCCGCATCGGCCTCTGGAATTATTACCGCCGTGATCAGACGGTCGGCATTATCACCGAATTCATGACACTGTTTAAAACGTTCGGCCGCCTTGATCTCGGAGAGCACGCTTTTCCGCTTCCCGTGAAGACGGATTACAGCTACCGCAGCACATGGGGCGCCGCACGGGGTTTCGGCGGGCGCCGGATTCACGAAGGAACGGATCTGTTCGCTCATTACGGACTCCCCGTCAGATCGACCTGCTACGGTATTGTTGAAATGAAGGGCTGGAACCGTTTCGGCGGCTGGAGAATCGGCATCAGGGATATCAATAACACGTATCACTACTTCGCTCACCTGAACGGCTTTGCAAAAGGTGTGCATAAAGGCCAGATCGTCAAACCCGGAGAGGTGATCGGCTCTGTCGGCAGTTCCGGATACGGACCGCCGGGCACCGCGGGAAAATTTCCGCCGCATCTTCACTACGGGATGTATAAAGATAACGGCAGATCGGAATGGTCTTTTGACCCGTATCCCCATTTAAGGGCATGGGAGCGAAAAGAAATCCGCAGGAAAAAGTAAACACACAGCCGCCAGGAAAGATTGCGGCTGTGTGTTTTTATTTATCTTTCTTCTGTTTTTCACTCGGCAGCTGGACAGAAGGCGTCACACCTGATCCGCCGCTTCCGTTATAAAACTGCGGCACCTCTCCTTGAATCGCTTTAATGGAGACCGGAATATTATTTGTGACGACTGATGTCTTACTGGCAAACGGAATAATGACCTTCACTTTAATTTCCACAAAAATACTGATATCGATCAGGGCATTGTTAATGCCGTACGGCTTTATTTTTGTTTTCACATCAGTTAACGCATCACCGATCAGGTTAAAGCGCACGGGGATTTTCGGCCCCAGATTTCCGAGAACGCTGTTTCCCGTGACCTGCCCTAAAGGGATGTTAATCATAATTTCATCGGCCGTTTTCGCGCCTTTTTCCGTTTCATGCTGCTTATTGTTCGACTCCGCTTCCTTCAAATGAGCCTGAAGCTGCTTTGTCACTTTCGCCTTCATGCTGTTGACCATTTGTGTATTAAAATCCATCGTTGTGACTTTTCCGTTTTCATCCGTTTTCATATCGACCATATCTTTCACATTGTCGCTGTGAGACATGTATTCTTCAATGGATTCCGTAATGACCTCTGTCGCCACCCGTTTGGTTTCCATTTCTCCTATGTTCATCAGCACCGGTTTGATTGAGGAGTTGATCATCCAGAGGCTGATGACCGTCGATATGATAAAAAAAGCAAACGACAGAAGAAGCACATATCGAAAAGGCAAAGGCCCTCTCTTGCGAAGAGCGCTCCGGTATCTAGGCAAGAAAAATCCCCCCTTACATATCACAATGTATGCTTGTAAGAGGGGACATAGTATTTTATTTTTGCTCTTAAAAAGTCCCGCTTACCTTCATTCGGGTGAGATGGAACGGCCGGCGGATATTTGACATTACGCTTGCCGCGCGAGCTTCCAGGCGAGCAGATCCCTTAAAAACTCCGGCATAAAATATTGTTTTTCTTTTGAATCGCGGATGTAAGGGAACAGCTTTCCGAGTGTAAACATGTCGAGAACGGCAACCGAGTATATCCGCTCCGGATCCACCTCTTCTCCGTTCACTTTCACATTGAGGAGATGCGTCACACCGTCTTCAAGGATGCCGGCCTCTGCCTCCGCTCCGGCATATACCATCCTGCCCATCACTTCCCCGCGGAAGCCGAGGCCTTTAATCCGCAGCTGCTCCATTTGTTCCGAGGCTGCCTGGCTGATTGTTTCCCGGAGTTCCCTGCCTGAAAGACGAACGGCGACCGGATTGATCGGATGAGGGCAGATGCGGTGCAAGTCAAGTTTTGTGACAGGCCCCTTCTGTAAAGGCCCCAAAATGACGCCTGAATTCACCATGCTGACTTCACAGCCGCACCAGCTTTTCAGCGCTTCGGCTAATAGAAGCGGGAGCGGCGATTCCTCAAACCACTTCACGCCGGCTTCTTCATTCAGATTGGCGACTTGTACGGAGAGCAGGTTTTCCGCTTCCCGTTCTTTCTCTTTCAGAAAAGCCGCCGTATCTTCAGATTCCCCGTGCCAATCAGCCATTTTCTGTACAGATGCCTGTTTGCTGACAATGGTTCGTGATTCACTTTCTATCGTCAGCTCGACACAGCCGACATAGTTCCCGTATTTCTCCGCACATGCAAGCAATACGCCGTTTATATCCTGTCCGTCCTCAAGAAGGTGGTGCGTATGTGATTCAAGAATGACATCGATGTCGGGAAATTTTTCCGCTGCGGCCCGGTCATCGATCAGGCCTAAATGAGAAAGCAGAATGATGATGTCCGCTTTACCCTTGATATCGTCAAGTGATTCTTGAATGCTTTTTTCCGCATCCGTCACCGTCCAGCCGAGTTTCTGATAGACGGGATAATACGGCACCGTGACGCCTAGTATGCCGGCGGTCATCCCGTTTTTCAGCGTTTTGATCACGTAGGGCTCGGCCCATTCCGGGCGCTGTCCGTCCGCGTCAAACAGGTTGGACACAATGACGGGAAACGCGGCATGAGTATATAAATCCGCCAGCTCATCATGAGGCAGCGTAATCCCTTCATTATTCCCGACGGCAGCCGCATCAATCTCAAGACGGTTTAACAAGTCGACATTCGCTTTGCCGAAGGTCGCTTCCGTTATCATTTGGAATCGGTCCATATGATCGCCGATGTCGAATACGAGTGTTTCCTCCCCGTTTTTTTCATGCTCTTTTCTCTTCTGCTCAATATAATGTACGATTTTCGGCCAATTTTCGAAATGGCTGTGCAAATCATTCGTATGATATAAACGGAGTTTCTCTAACATACCATCTCTCCTACCTTTTAGCTGAATATCCCTTGATAAATCAATTCACAGCCGATCAAAATCAAGACGACCCGCATGAAAAGCACGATCGTTTTCGTCTGCACCCGCTTATTGACCCACGCGCCCATTTTGCCGCCGAACCACGCGCCCGGAACGAGGCACAGCGCATACAGCCAATTGACATGGCCCTCTGCGATATGTGACACGGAACCCGTCACGGAGGATAAGAAAATGATGAGCATTGACGTCGCCACAGCCACTTTCGGCGGGAACAAAAATAACAGCATCATGGCCGGAACCATAAGAGAGCCGCCGCCGATGCCGAAAAGACCGCCCAATAAACCGACGAAAAAGGCAATGGCGATACCGGTAAAAATACGGTACGAATATGTATAAAGCTCACCCGTTTCATCCTCATATGTCCGGATCATGCCTTTATGCGCTTTATTGACCGGTTTTGCTTTCGCCTTCAGCATTAATGTAATAGAAATCAAAATCATAAAAAGTCCGAACCAGACGGAAAACGTATGCGCATTAAAAAGTTTAGACAAATACGCGCCGATGATGCTTCCCGGGCCGGAACCGATAAAAAAGATCAGTCCGCTTTTGTAGTCAACGGTTTTATATTTCATATAGGCCAGAGTTGACGACAGGCCCGTAAAAATAATCACCAAAAGGGACGTGCCGATGGCAGTCTGCGGTGTTACGTCATGGAAAAACGGGGTCATCGTGCTTAAATAGAGCATCGCCGGCACGATGATAATTCCTCCCCCAAGCCCGATCAGGCTGCCGACCGTTCCCGCGATAAATCCCAATATAATCAAAATAAGATAAGACATGTGTCTTGAAACCTCTTTTCTAGCTGAATAGGTCGAGCTGCTTCGGAGCAAGCCCGGTATATGAGATATTTAACATTTCAAGCATCTCAAGCCCGTTATCGGCCGCGTCTCCGCCTGAGTTATTGTTGAAGAGCACATACAGATTGCGCGACTGCTTTTTCAGCTCCTGAAGATTGTTTTTCCAATCTTTGAGCTCCTGTTTGTTATAGCGGTATAAATATCTGACCTCACGCCAGTTTTGTCCGCCGTCAGGTTTGATCCAGCCCTGCTTGTTCCGTCCGTGAAAACGGACAAGCGTTTTTTCTTCATCCGTTGCTTTCAGGACGGTCGGAATGCTGCCCTCGCCGATTTGCGGCTCGTCACATATGCTGTGAATCCAGCCTTCCTCCTTCATAAAGGAAAGCGTCTGTTCGTAAAATGGCGGGGAAAACCAAGACCGGTTGCGGAATTCAAGCGCGCACGGGATATCGCCCATCTGCTGCCTGCACCATCTTAAATATGCGACGTTTTCTTTCTTACAGTCAAACCACGGCGGGAATTGGAACAGCACCATGGCAAGCTTTCCATGCTCTATATACGGCGATAATGACAGCTTAAACGCCTCAAACATTTCTTCCTTCGATTCAAAGGGAATATCGCCGCGCTGATGACCCGTCATTCCTTGATATGCCTTAATGACAAATTGAAAAGATTCCGGCGTCTCTTTGACCCATCTTTCGTTATTGCGGGCGGGCTGTATCGCGTAAAAGCTCGCGTCCAGCTCAACGATGGGAAAATGGGAGGAATACGCCTGCAGTTTTTGCGGGCCCGCTGTTTTAGGCGGATAGATGCTGTCATGATCCCCCCACCCCGTCAGTCCGATATAAATCACAATCCTTCACCTCTCATTCTAGTTTATCACAGGTGTTTTTCTCTTTCCGTTTCCATGTTTTTTCTGAATGCACTTTTCAGGTAACGGTACTGATGTTCATTGGTGTCCGAAAATGCCTCATCTCTGGAAGAAAGAATGTGCTGATAGACGATCGGCTCTGAAAACTGACTGCTCGTGAAATCATATATCTCCCCGTCTATTCGATTATAAAAATGCCAGCTTGTGCCGGTTTTTGTTTTGAGAATGTCACCGCCGTAAACATCTTGGATGACTAAAGCCGTCACGCCGCACTGGCCTGTGGCCGGGCAATCTTCCGTCCATTTTGTACTGGTCTTGCGCGACCAGGATGCCGTTAATATGTTCAAGATTTGATCATACAATGTGTTTTACTCCTTTTTATAAAAAGATACCACGAGACCCGCTCTCCAAACGACAAAAAAAGCCGATTCTCATCAGAGAATCGGCTCTTTTATTTCAGAAGGCTTCAGAAATGTTCCGAAAGCCCCCCTCTGCTTACGACCGCCATCCTGGTACACACAGCGCCCCTTGCTGTAGGTCGCAGCAATTCGGTATGGAAAGGTGCGGCCTTCATACAGGCTTTGCTTATGTTTGGAAAACATCGTTTCTTTTGTGACGGTAAAAGGTTCCGGCCGGACAATGGCAAAATCAGCGTCAAATCCTTCTTCAAGCCGGCCTTTATTCGTTAAACCGAAACGTTTGGCAGGTGCTTCTGCCGTCCATCGGGCCACATGTTCAAACGGAATCCCATGATCGATCGCTAATTGAATCATGCCGAGAAGCGTAAATTGGCCTCCGCTGATCCCGCCCCACGACAGGAACATATTATCCTCGCGTTTCAAAGCCGGATGACAGGGAGAATGATCCGAAGACACCATATCAATCAGGCCCTCAGCCAAAACCCCGATCAATTCCTCTTTATCAGCCTCTGAGCGGAGCGGCGGAGCGCATTTGGCGGCCGCCCCTTTTTTGAGGAAGTCTTCAAAGCTGAATAATAAGTAGTGCGGACATGTTTCAACGGTGACATCCAATCCGTCTTTTTTCGCCTTCTGAATGGAGAGCACGGCCCGTTTCGTGCTGATATGTACAAAATGAAGCGCGCATCCCGTCGCTCTTGCATATTCAATCGCCCGCTGCACAGCCTCGCATTCGGCTTCTTCCGGACGGGAGGAAGCGTAAGCGCAGGCATCAATTTTCCCTTGGAGCGCGTACTCGGCTTCAAGGAATCGGGTGAGGGCGTCGCTTTCTGCGTGCAGGGCCAAAATCCTGCCGCACGCCGCGATTTCCTTCATTCCCTTTAAAAGAGTCCGTTCATCGGCTGATTGAAATTCATCCGTTCCCGATTTAGACAGAAACGCTTTAAACCCGATTGCCCCCGCTTCTGCCATCGGCCGGATATATTCGGTATACCCGGGCATCAAACCGCCCCAAAGCGCAAAATCAACCGCTGACTTCCGTTCGGCGATTTCCGCCTTTGCCAGCAGGTTTTCAGCAGTTACCGTCGAAGGAATGCAGTTAAGCGGCATGTCAAAATAAGCCGTACAGCCGCCGGCAGCAAGCATGTTTGAGCCGGTTTCAATGCCTTCCCATTCTTCGCGTCCGGGTTCATTGAAATGCACGTGACAATCGACCGCGCCCGGAAACACATACATGCCGTCTGCCTGCACCACTTGTTCCGCGTTTTCGTCAATGCCGGGCTCGATCAATGCAATTTTCCCGTCCTTGACGGCGATATCGGCCCGCTCTGTCCCGCCTTTTCGCACAGCTTTCGCACCCTTTACAATTACGTCATAGGCCATTTTATCTTCCTCCCTGTAAGGATGACGATTTTCTGTCAGTTTTTATCACAACATGCGTCTATGATTGCCAGTTTACTGCTACTATGATCGTAATACATCAGCAAAACCGCTATAATTTTTGATGATTTTTATTCATATTAACCAATGGTTGTCTTTAGAACCTGAAAGGAGATTGACTGATGAATATTTATGATGTGATGAAGATTCCCGCTTATGAGCGGGCCGCATTAATCGCAGGCAGATCCGGCGGCTGGAGGGAGGTGCAGCACGTCAACATGATGGATGCGCCGGACATCGCTGATTTTTTACATAAAAACGAATTGCTCGTCACGACGGCTTACCACTTGAAGGACCGCCCGCAGCTGTTGAAAGATTTAATCCGCCTCATGGCAAAACGGGGATGCGCGGGACTGGGGATCAAAACGAAGCGCTATCTTAATGTCATTCCGAAAGATGCCGCGGAGCTTGCCGACCGGTATGAATTTCCGATTATTGAGCTTCCGGAAGACATCAGGCTGGGAGATATCGTCAATGCTACACTGAGCCATATTCTTGATATGCGTTCAAATGAGCTGCAGCAGGCCATTTACGCCCATAAAAAATTTACAAACCACATCATGAGCGGCAAAGGGCTGCAATCCCTGCTTAAGAAGCTCTCAGACATCCTCCGGCTTCCCGTGCTGCTTTTGGATCAGCATACAAAACTCTTATCATCGTCCCACAGCATACCCATTGACACGTCTTTATTGAAAAACATCTGTTATTCCTTTTCCGGTCCTTATTTCACCTGCTTTTCCATGCTCTCCGACAGAAAGGCGTATTCTGTCCTGCCGATTCTGAATGTTGAAAAAAACTGCGGTTATCTGGTGATTCCGGAGCTGGTGCAGACCGCTGATAAAGGCATGATTTTGACAATTGAACAGGCGGCCAACGTCATTTCCTTTGAACTGCTGAAAGAAAATGCCGTCAAACAATTCGGCAGACGGGCGCGCAATGAATTTTTCAGCAATTTCATCGACCGCTCGTTTACCGGCCATGAAGAAATCAAAAGCCGCGCCAAAGAATTCCGGCTTCGCTGGGATCAGAAATACATGTGCATTTGCGGAAAACTCGACCGAAATGAGAAAACGATCAGCTTTACCGAAAATCAGCTCGTTTCCGATCATGTATTTGATCTGCTTGAAGGGGAGCTGTCATCCTTTCCGTTTCCCCCTCATCTCTTTATTAAAGGAAATGTCGGTATTCTTTTAATTGAAGCGACAGACAGCTGGAATGAAATGCACGCGTCTGTCATCAGCTTTTTGGAGCAGTTTCAGAAACAGGTCCGGACGCAGTTTAAACGGACTGTCTCCTTCGGCATCTCAAACATATGCCAAAAGCTGATCGATGTCCCTGACGCTTTTACTGAAGCTTCAGACGCCATTTCATCCGGGCATTTGTCCAGAAGCGCGGAGTTTATTCAAATCTATCATGCCAAAGACGTGCCGGAGCTGCTCCGCCTGCTTCCGGCGGAAGATGTGAAGAAGTTTTACGAAGCCACCCTCCAAAGCCTGGCCGATCGGCAAAAGGAGGACCAGAGCCTGCTTCATACACTGTCTGTTTACCTGGAGACCCACTGCCAGATTTCAGAAACGGCTAAGCGCCTGTACGTCCATCGAAATACGGTGATCTATCGTTTAGAAAAATGCGAGGAACTGCTCGGCAAAAGCTTAAAAGATCCGGAGACGACGATGCGCCTGCGGCTCGCGCTGAGAATGCAGCGGCTGATCGGTTAAAATTTAGCCATAGACCAGGATGCGGGTGTTCTCCCGCATCTTATTTAAGGGAGAACATTCAGCTAAATCCTCAAAAAATGCTGCCACCAAAATCCTGACGAGTATCCTTTCAGGAAGCCGTGAGCGACCTTCTCAATTTCTGCAGCTGTCATGAAATCCTCGTGAGCATCCACTGTGTCCGGCTCATAAACGATACCGTAAACAAGTTTTTGTGCGTCTGCTTCTTTCGCAAGGATCTTTACTTCCTTTTGAAAGTCAGGTTGCTTTTCTGATTTCATAAAAAAGAGGCTGCTTTTGATGAGCAGCCTTGTCTACCTAAGAAACATGTGTGGTTTTTGCGTTTACCAGTTCTCTGGAATGTGTTCACATCCTTTCAAAATAAAAAGCCTTCCTTAATTGGAAGACTCCAGATCGTAATAAATTGACCTCAGCTGTTCTGATAAATATTTTAGGTTATTTCTATATTTATTGATTAGGAAATCAGGCATTACTTTCATATAGGTAAAATCAAAGGGTGCTTGTTTTGCCAATCTAATTGATTTAGCTAGCTGTTCACTAAGGACTTTTTCGCTAACCAAATATTTAATTTTCAATTCCGTTGATTCATTACCGATACCTTCACCTTTTTTTACTTTTTCATATATATCATGAATTCTAGCATCTAACACCTTTGATTCTCTTATAAGTGCTATAGAAGTATCAAGTCCAATAGGAGGTTTGTAACCAGTTAGAGGCGTTTGATCTATCAGATTCTCACCTTTTTGCTTACTGTACAATTCCTCAACATCTGAATCTTCATCAGATTGAGTTGCCAGAACGGTAATTTGATCTAGCTTCTTATCTAACAAAAACTCAAATTCCCAGTCTTTATACTTTATTTTCGCCAAGGTACTAATCATTTTTGATAGCGGCTCCTTCAGCTTTAGAGCCGCAATTAAAATCACCACTGGCCAAGCTAAGTTTTTAAGAATAGATGATATGAATTCTAACCAGTTCATTTAATTCCCTCATTCCAAAT
This sequence comes from Bacillus sp. Bvel1, assembly GCF_014872755.1. NCBI lineage: Bacteria > Bacillati > Bacillota > Bacilli > Caryophanales > Bacillaceae > Bacillus > Bacillus sp. Bvel1. The sequence continues at coordinate 147,594 of NZ_JAAOBZ010000008.1, forward strand.
GTAATGAGGAAATCATACTATTTTATTCCATGTTTGCTAAGGCTTCTCTCCGAATTTTTTCTTTTTCCTCAGCTGTGTCTCGCGGATACATAGAGGTTTCGCTGCTTCCTGGTATCTTGAATTCTTCGTCAACACCAACAGTCGAACACACCAAGACCAAAAACCGCTTCTGACAGGCCGCGCAAGGGGATTTTATAAAATTTCTGAAAAAGGAGGGGCGCTTCCCCTCCGTGAACCGTAATAAAGCTTCGTGTGTTGGCTAATGGCTGTCTGGATAATGGTCTCACTGTCATCCTGGAAAGATCACTTACTTCTATAAGTCTTTCTTTTTAACAGAAACCGCAGATATAGCAGCAGAAATAACTATCCGCTCCGCTTCTTATGCACTCTCTGTAACATGGGGAATTATAAAAAGGAGGGCGCGCGGAAACATAGGGGGAGCCCCCTGAATGAGTCAATTGATGGGCCCATGGATAATAATTAAATTCTTGCCGCTGATACAAATGGAATGACGGGTAATAATACAACATTTTCAACTCCTTTTCCGTACACCATATTGTACTTACCGACACCCTTTTTAGATGATTGTCTCTTGCATAATTGTGTGTTGGCCTAATTGCGGGTTTTAATCTGCAAAATTCGTACAGGAGAACCGACACAACATCTTCCGTGAGAGGTTTTATAAGATAACCTCTCCTTGTTGTCACCAATCGCCCCCTTCTGAACAGTTCGTATTATTTCAATGACCCGTTTTATCAGAATGCTCTCCCCCTGCATACGAAACAGCAAGTTCCAAAACCCTGCTTTTTCCTTCTCAGCATTTACGCCGCTCAATGTTGTCCCTGCCTGACTGCCTTCTTTTTTGATCAACTTCCGGCAGATCAAATTCGTCAGACTCGTCAAGCGATAAAGCTGGTTTTACTTTATCTACACCTGTTCCGGTTTCCATTCGCGCCATGCTTGAGCATACGGAACAACTGTTTTTGCTATATGATTTTCCCTCTATGCGCATCTCTGCAATTTCAGAGATGCAGACAGCCGCAGAATAAACGACAATCAGCAAAAAGCCTCCGGATACCCGGAGGCTTTTGATTCTTATCCTTGCTGCGTGAACGGCCGGGTCTGTGTCTTTTTGCCCCAGCCAAGCGCGGCCAGAAAACTGATGGCGAGAATGGCCGCTCCCAGCATATACGGAAATTCCATATTTACATCAAAGAGAAAACCGGCGGCCGACGGCCCGGCGATATTCGCTAAGCTGATGAATGAGGTGTTCATCCCGCCGGCAAACCCCTGCTGGTCACCGGCGAGCTTCGACAGCATCGTATTAACGGCCGGCCGGAGCAGCGATGTCAGCGTGAGGAAAAAGATTGCCGCGGCAAAAACGGCCCAATATGAACCCGCAAACCGGCACCACACAAGTCCTGCAGCAGCCCCGATCAACGTCACGTTAATGACGCGCTTTTCCCCGAACCTGCGGACGAGATAACTGACGCCGACCGCCTGCACAAACACGCCGATGAGACCCGCAGCCGTAATAATAAAAGCAATATCAGAGGCTTTAAATCCGTGTTTATGGTCAACGTAAAGGCCAAAAACGGATTCAAAGTTCATAATTCCGAAGTTCAGCACAAAAACCAGAATCAGCATAAACGCGAACGGCGATTTGAGCGCGCGTGACATTTGCTTAAACAGATGCTCACGTTTTTCCGTTTTTGACCGGGCTTCCAGCTGCTTTTCACGCCCAAGCGTTTCGGGCAGAAAGAAAAATGAAAGAACGGTTGAAAAGCAGGCGAGACTTGCGGACACGATGAACGGCACAGACATGCCGTAATGAACCAAATAACCGCCGACACCGGGCCCGATGACGACACCGAGCGTCATCGCCGCGCTGAACAGCCCCATTCCTTTCCCGCGTTCTTCCTCGGTCGTAATATCCGCAATGTAAGCGAACATTGACGGCATTAAAAACGCCGCGCCCATTCCGCCCAAAAGGCGGGATGCGAACAATTGCCACAGGCTTCCGGCAAAGGCGAAGATCAATTGTGACACGGCAAAGGCGGCAATGCCGAAAATAATCAGTTTCCGCCGTCCGTATTTGTCGGTTATTTCCCCGGCAATAGGCGCAAATAAAAGCTGTGTAAGCCCCGCCGCCGCAACAAGCAGACCCATCGTGCTCCCCGTCGCTCCGAATTCGGTAATATATGCGGGCATAATCGGAATAATCAATCCGATCCCAAGCATCGCAATAAACATATTCAGCATTAAAATTGACAATCGCCCCATGTACGCCATGATTTCTTACCTTCTCCCCAGACAAACAGATGATCATTCCATATTTGTCATTTTTTATACCATTCAGTATAACGGGGAAAAGGGAAAAAAGTCCAGATGATTTCAATCTCGTTTTCATATCTCATGACAGCACACCGGTTTCAGCCGGCAGATCATATATGTTAAGGGCCGCCTGCAGCGCTTCCCCGGCTTTAACTGCAACTCCGTGTCTGATCAGAACCGCTTCAAGTCCAGCCAGCACAAACAGCACATTTTCCTTTCTGCAGCTGTAGCCCATCGTTCCGATTCTCCAAATTTTCCCCTGCAGCGGACCGAACGAGCTGGCGATTTCAATTCCGAATTGAGACAAAAGCATACTCCTGATCGATTCGCCGTCTGCTTCCGGCGGAATCTTCACACATGTGACGACAGGCAGCTTCGCCTCCGGATCGCCGAATAAATCAAGGCCCATCGCTGCAAGTCCCGCCGTAAGCGCTTTTTCATGGCCCTGATGTCTGCGGAACCGTTCTTCAAGTCCTTCTTCCAGGACAAGGCGCACACCCTCCCGCAGCGCATAAAGCATTGCTGTCGCTTCTGTATGGTGATTCAGCCTTCTTTCACTCCAATAATCTTCGAGCTGGCTCAGATCAAAATAGTTGCTCGTAACCGGCCGATGACCGGACAGCATTTTACCGTCAGCTGCCGTTGCAATGCCACGTTCTACCTTTTTACGCGCGGCAATGACAGCGGCCGTCCGGTCATTATAAGTAATCGGCGCCATTCCGGAAGGGACCGATAGGCATTTTTGCGTTCCCCCGATGACTGCGTCAATCTTCCATTCATCCGTTTTTACGGCGCATCCGCCAATCGTGGCCACGGCATCCACGATAAAGAGTGCATCTTGGGCGCGGCACGCTTCCCCGATTTCTTTCAGCGGATGAATCCGCCCCGTTGATGTTTCTCCGTGCACCATAGCGACGATTTTCGGGGAAATCTTTTTCATCTCGCCGATAATCTCTTCAGGCCGGAAGACCGTTCCCCATTCACACTCGATCGTATGAACGTCCGCTCCGTACCGCTCGGCGATTTCAGTCAGCAGGTGTCCGAAGCGTCCGTATATCGGAACGAGCACGCTGTCGCCAGGTTCTATCAAACTTGCGAGAACAGCCTCAATCCCCGCTCTTGATGTGCCGTCAATCGGATAGGCCCAGCGGTTTTCCGTTTGAAACAATTCACGGAGCATTTGCATCGTTTCGTTCATGATGCCGGTAAATGCCGGGTCAAACTGGCCGAGGATCGGAGCGCCCATCGCCCTCAGCACTCTCGGTTCAGCTTCAGTCGGTCCCGGTGTCATAATCGTTCTTTGCGGAATGCACAATTCTTTTCTGGTCGGCACGCCGATTCCCCCTTTACGTTAATAGGCAAGTTTATGTAATACATTCGCCAGCGTAAGGACGCCGGTTTCAAGCTGATGTGCGGGTGTGAATTCAAGCGGCGAGTGGCTGATCCCGCCACTGCTCGGCACAAACAGCATGCAGGCCGGAAAGGTTCTGCCGAGCATCTGGGCGTCATGTCCCGCTCCGCTTACGATCTTCTCCGGGTCCGCCCCCTGCTCTTTTGCAGCCTCTGCTGCGGTTCGTGTCAGTGTCTGATCCATTTGAACCGGCTCTATCCTCATATATTCATCAATAAAGGGTCTGACTCCTTTGCTGCGGCTGATGTTTTCAATAATCGACACCAGTTTCTGACGGAAGGCTGCCAGCACGTCTTCCTGCTGATGGCGAATATCAACGGAAAACTGGATACGGCCCGGAATGACATTCGCCATATTCGGCTCAACCGTCATTTTCCCGCACGTCAGGCGGAGCTCTTCCGGCTGTCTTTCCGCTGAGAGCATGAGTTCATGGATGATGCTGCTTCCCGCCGCGAGCGGATCTTTCCGCCATTTCATTGAAGTGGTCCCCGCATGGTTGCATTCACCGTCAAGCGTAACGGTATAGCGTCTCTGTCCGGCAATCCCGGTGACAATCCCGATATCCTTTCCCGATCGTTCAAGCGTTTGCCCCTGTTCTATATGAATTTCCAGAAAGGCACTAATATCAGTGCGCAGCGGCGCCGGATAACGGCCTGCACCGAAGCCGTTCTGCCGCATGGCTTCTTTCAGAGAAATGCCGGACGCGTCTTTCGGCGTTTCCGCATCTGAAAGCGAGAAAGCACCGGTGATATTGCCTGAGCCCCAATAGGTGATGGGAAAACGGCTCCCTTCCTCTTCACAGAGCGACACAGCCTCCAGCGTTTTTTTCGGACGCCCGCACGTCTCATGCAAATGCCGGATCGCCAGCATGCCCGCCAGCACGCCGAACGCACCGTCATATTTGCCGCCGTCAATAACGGTGTCAATATGCGATCCGGTCAGAATCACCTCATCAGGCGATTCTGTGCCGCTCAGACGGCCGAACACGTTACCGACATCGTCAAATGCCGTTTCCAGCCCGAACGCCTCCATTTTCTTTTTGACGGCAAGCTGGGCGTCCATCCATTCTTTCGTATATAAAAGCCTCGTCACTCCGCCGGAAGCGGAAGCGCCGAATTGAGACAGCCATTGTATGTCATCGGAAATCCCGATATTCGCCGTCGAAAGCTGCTGATGTTCCATACACGCCCTCCTTTTAAACTGAAAAACTGACAAGATGATCTTCATTATAGAAGGAGCGCATAACGAGTTCATTATCATATCTTCCAAAAAATCAATGATTTTCCGGATACTTTGACCAAGAAACCGCCCCTCTGTCCCATAAGCCGAAGGAACCATTTTTCAAAAAAGATAGAATATTAGATTTATTTTTTGGATAATAGAGGTAAAGGAGGGCAAGTCATGACAAAAAAACTTTGGTTTCTGCCGATTGTCTGCCTGTTTTTCATTTTGGGTTGGACCGCGCCGTCAGCCTCTGCGGGCGCGCCGGCTGACACGAATCTGTACAGCCGGCTGGCGGTTTCAACTGCCGGCGGCACAACTCTTTTTCCGCAAACTTCCTCAGCTGTCATCACTCCGTCTGCGGATACGGAGACATATTACAAAGAAGCTTCCGGAAAAAGCGGAACAGCCTTAAAGAGCGCCCTGCACCGCATCATCAGCGGACATACAAAGCTGTCTTACAGCCAAGTATGGAATGCATTGAAGGAAACTGACGAAGATCCGGCAAACCCGAACAATGTCATCTTGCTCTACACCCAGGAATCACGGGCCAAAAGTAAAAACGGCGGCAGCGTCGGGGACTGGAACCGTGAACACGTGTGGGCAAAGTCACACGGAAACTTCGGAACAGCTGCCGGCCCCGGGACGGACATTCATCATCTGCGCCCTGCAGACGTCCAGGTGAACAGCGCCAGAGGAAACATGGATTTTGATAACGGCGGCTCAGAATACCCGAAAGCGCCGGGCAATTATTATGACGGTGATTCCTGGGAGCCGCGCGATGAGGTCAAAGGAGACGTCGCCCGCATGCTGTTTTACATGGCGGTGCGTTATGAAGGCGGCGACGGGTATCCCGACCTTGAGCTGAATGATAAAACCGGAAACGGCTCAGCTCCTTACATGGGAAAACTGTCCGTTTTGCTCAAATGGAATAAACAAGACCCCGTCGACAGTAAGGAAAAACGGCGGAACGAAATCATTTACGAAGACTATCAGCATAACCGCAATCCGTTTATCGACCACCCGGAATGGGCGGACGAAATCTGGTAATCGTATCTTAAGAAGTGATAAGGGAGCCCCGATCATCAGGCTCCCTTTTTCAATATACGGCGTTTTCAGTGTCGGCATCAAAAAACACGGCCCGGTTCATATTGACCGCAAGCAGAATGGCATCGCCGGGTTTCACCTCTGAAGCGCCGTCAAGGCGGATCGTCATGCGGTCATCTCCGCTCACCGCATGAACGTACATCTCCGCGCCTAAGTTCTCACATATTTCCGCCACAGCGCGGCACACCGCTTCAGGCGGGTGCTCTGATTGTCCGGCAAGCGTCAAATGCTCCGGACGCAGCCCCGCAGTCATCTCCTGACCGCTGTATCCTTTCTGCACAAGAACGGCCGCTTTTTCTTTAGGAATGGGCAGACGAACGGACGAACCGGCAAAATACCATTGCCCGTGACTTTCTTCTATGACGCCTTTTATAAAATTCATACTCGGAGAACCGATAAAACCCGCCACAAACATATTCGCCGGATAATGATAAATCTCATGGGGGCTTGCGGCCTGCTGAATATTTCCTTCATTCATGACGACAATCCGGTCACCCATTGTCATCGCTTCCGTCTGATCATGCGTCACATAAACGATGGTCGCTTTCAAACGCTGATGGAGCTTGCTGATTTCGGCGCGCATCGTCACACGCAGTTTCGCATCTAAGTTGGAAAGCGGCTCGTCCATCAGAAACACTTTCGGCTCCCGCACGATCGACCGGCCGAGCGCAACCCGCTGCCGCTGTCCGCCTGAAAGAGCCTTCGGTTTCCGCTTGAGCAGATGCCCGATTTCCAAAATATCAGCGGCCGTCCGGACTCGCTCTGCGATTTCTTTTTTCGGCAGCTTTCTGAGCTTCAAACCGAACGCCATATTATCAAACACCGTCATGTGGGGATACAGCGCGTAATTCTGAAAAACCATTGCGATATCACGATCCTTCGGGGGCAGATCGTTCACCGCGTCTCCATCGATATAAAGCTTCCCTTCAGAAATGCTCTCCAGTCCGGCAATCATTCTGAGTGTCGTAGATTTGCCGCAGCCGGAGGGACCGACAAGCACCAGCAGCTCCTCATCCTTTACATCTAAGTGAAAATCCTTCACTGCCGCCGATTGGGCGCCGTATGTTTTTTTGATATGGTCAAATGTTAATGATGCCATTCGAAACCTCCTCCAATACTGGAAACCGCCACATCTTTCTGTTATGTTAAAAATGTTCGGGGTTTCTGACAGATTCATAAATGAAAAGCAAATTTGTATTATAACGTCATAATACATATAATAGTACTACTACTTGACAAAGGAGGTCCGTCCCATTGTTAAATAACGGGAGCTCGAAACCTTTATATATTCAGCTGAAACAAATTATCGCGGACGATATCAAGAAGGGCGTTTATTCGCCGTCCGTAAAACTGCCGACTGAAAATGAGCTGTGCGAAACGTACAACGTCAGCCGCATAACAGTCAGGAAGGCCATCCTTGATCTTGTGGAAGAAGGCTGGCTCGTCCGGCAGCAGGGAAAGGGAACGTTCGTTAAAAGCCCTAAACTGAAGCGGGAGCTCATCGCGGTCAACGGCTACTCTGAATTTATGGAATCAACGGGAAAAAAACCGAAACACCAGATCCTTTCCCATGAAATCATTGAAGCGCCTAAATCCATCGCTCAAAAACTTCGCGTCGCTTCCGAAAGTCCCGTTCTTGAATTAAAACGCATTTTATTTCACGACGACCAGCCGCTCTCATTCGAAATCGCCCACTATCCGCTCAGTTTATTTCCCGACATCGGCAAGCATATTAAAGGCGGCGTGTCGATGCATGACATTTTGAAACAGCACTATCAGGTGGTGCCCACCCATAATACGAAACTGTTAAATGTCGTATACGCCAAGCAGGAAGAAAGCCGCTATCTGGCTTGTGATATCGGGGATGCGCTTTTTGAAATTGACAAAACCGCTTTTATGTCAAAAGAACAGCCGATATACAGTTCGCTGTTTTTAATGCATACCGACCGCGTCACGTTTACCATTAACAGCCCCTATGCGTAACAAGTATAAAAAACGAGACAATGCTTATCGTATTCTCGTTTTTTCACTGCTTTTCCCGCCGTCCGGCCTGTAGGGATGCCCGTAACCGAACGCTCCGAACCCCCCGCATGTTTTGGCAGCCGTCCCGGCGGCCGCAGTAAGCGCTCGCCGAATATCCTGATGTTCGTAGAAATCGGTAAGAAACCCGGCGATAAAAGAATCACCCGCCCCCAATGTATCTATGATATCAGCTCTTACCACCGGCTGATGATAGACGCGTTCCCCATCCGATAACACCGCGCCATGTTCTCCCCTTGTCAGACAAACGATTTTCGCTCCGAAACCGCGGGCTTTTTCGGCAAGCCGCACACATTCACTTTCACTCAAATCACTCCCGGAAAAAAACGCATACGTCACGTACGGACAGACCGCTTCTAAATAGGCTTCGTCACGTTTTACAGAGAAGTCAAAGGAAATCGGCACATGGCCGCTCAGCATCGGAAGGTCACGTTCTATCCTGCTGTATACGCTCGTATGCAGCAGATCATGTCCGGCGATAAATGAGATGTCATTCTCCTGAAAAGCGAGCGTCAGACGCGATTGCACGCCGCCTTTATTTGATCCGGCAAATATCCTGTCCCCTCTTTCATCAAGCGTGACGACCGCCATCCCATTTTCTCCGTATGCCCGGCGGATCAGATCGGCATTCACCTTCTCCAGTTTCAGCACATTCAATACGTGATCCGCCGCTTCATCACTGCCGAGAATCCCGATATAAGAAGTTTCGTGGCCTAAGCGCCGGGCAAGCACGGCTACATTTAACGCATTTCCGCCCGGGTAAAACGTCTCCTGATCCTGATAATAATCTACTACATTATCTCCGGCCGCTATCAGTTTCATCTTTTCATCCCCCTTATCCTTTCACGCTTCCCGCTGCAATGCCGCGGATAAAATATCTCTGCATTAATAAAAACAGCGCGATAATCGGAGCAGCAGAAATCGTCAGCCCGGCCAGCAGCACGCCCCAATCCGTCTGCAGCGCATCTCTGAACTGCATCAGCCCGGCCGGAATCGTACGTAAATTTTCATCATCGATAAAAATAATCGCAAACATAAACTCATTCCATGTATGGTAAGCCGTCAAAATGCCTGATGTCACCAGAATCGGCACGCTCATAGGTAAGAATATTCTGAAAAATATTCCGAAACTTGTACATCCATCCAGATAGGCCGCTTCCTCAAGCTCTTTGGAAATCGACAAAAAATAGGAACGGATCAGAATCACGGTAAACGGAATACGGTAGGCTGCGTACGGAAGAATCAATGCCCAATACGTATTGTACAGTCCCAATGACTGGATAATGGAGTACAGCGGCACAAGACTGACCTGCGGCGTCAGCATCAAGCCGCCAAGACAAATGATCAGCACAAACCCTTTTCCTTTAAATTGAAAACGGGCCAGCCCGTATGCCGCCCAGGCACTCACAAATACGGTGATGAGACAAGTCAGCACGGTCACAATGACGCTGTTCATAAAATAAGCGGAAATCCCTTGGTTCCATGCGGATACGAAGTTTTCGGGATGCCAGACAGAGGGCAGCGACCAGCTGTGCTCAAAAATCTCATCCGAGCTTTTAAAGGCGCTGACCGCCATCCATAACAGCGGATAAGCAACAGCAATGAGGTAGATAAAGAGAAACAGCCACACAGACGTTTCCCCGACATACCATTTTCTCGGTTTTCCGCCTGTTCTGACGGCCTGACGGGCATGACGCAAGTCCGTCTTTTCAGGAAGCATCGGCCTACTCCTCCTTTCCGGTCTTAAAGAATTTCATCTGAATAAGCGACAGAGCAAGCGTCAGCAAAAGCACCACCGTCGCGATCGCAGAAGCGTAGCCCATCATATCCTTTGTAAAAGCGCTCTTATACAAAAATGTGCTCAGCACTTCTGAAGCATTGCCCGGCCCTCCGCCGGTCAGAATATACGGTTCATTAAATACGGTAAATGCGCCGGTCAGCGTCATCACCACGGCAACAAACGACATTTCTTTCGTCTGCGGCACCGTAATGTGAAAAAACTGCTGGATTTTTCCGGCTCCGTCCAGCTGCGCCGATTCATATAATTCAGCGGGAATGCTCTGAATCGAGACAATGTACAGCATGGCAATGTAACCGACAGACTGCCATTGAGACACAAAAATGACAGACAGCATAGCGGTGTTTTCATCGCCCAGCCACGCCCGGGTCAGTTCATCAAGTCCGACGGCTTCCAGCAGCTGATTCAAAAGCCCGATTTCCGGGTTATAAATAAAATCAAACAACAGCGCAATGACGGTCATGGAAATGACGACCGGAAGAAAAAATACCGTACGGAAAAACGGCGACCATTTTCTTACCAATCTGTCTTCCAGCACGGCCGCCAGAATTAAGCCGCCGCCAACCTGGCAAATCAGCGATATGACCGCATACAGCACATTGTTGCGGAGTGCTGTAAAAAACACGGGATCGTGGAACAGGTCAATATAATTTTTCAAACCGATAAACGTCTTTTCGGGTTGAAATGAGCTCCATTCAAACAGACTGAAAAACACATTCTCAATAATCGGAATGTAAACGAACAGCAGAAAAACCAGCGCGGGCGCGAGAAACAGATACGGAATGAAACGTTTTCGGCTGACCAAGGAAATCCTCATCTCCTTTCTCCAAAGAAATCTGTTCTATTCAGATGACGCTTTGACCTGACGCGCCGCTTTCTGCACGGAATTCATCACCTCGCGCGGTGTCATTGTGCCGCCGAGCATCTGCTGAACGCCTGCCGCATACACATCGGCGATTTCAACGTCAACATCCATATCAAACCACGGCACCATTGTTTCGGCGCGGACGATATCCTGCACGGCTTCGCGCTGGATCGGGGTGGAATTGTTTTCTGTCGCCGTTCCCTGAACCGCGCTGTATTTACCGACGTCTTTTATCAGCTTCTCTCCCATTTTTTTCGAGGTTAAAAACTGAAGAAATTCCATGGCTTCTTTCGGGTGCTTCGTTTTTGAGGAAATCATAAATCCTTCGGGAGATCCGGTCAGTGCACGGGGAGATCCCTTTTCGCCGCTGATTTTCGGGAAAGGAAACAAGCCCAGATTGACCGGTTCGACGAGCTTAATTTCTGCCGTTTCCGCATAAATCATCGCCGCTTTGCCGCTCGTAAACTGCTGGCGCACGTATTCGTGATCAACGGAGTTCACGTGCTTTGTAAAGTACGGCAGAAGTTCCTGAAGCTTTTCAAGCGCTTTGACATAGCCTTCGTCCGTAAACTCCCCGGTTTCCGGGCTGTAATCCTTCGCCCGCGTTTTCTCATCCACCATACGCTGGTTCAGCGTCCCGATATAATGAGAAATGGTCCAAGGCGCTTTTGTGCCGAAACTGATCGGAATATATCCGTTCTCTTTCAATTTCTCACAGACTGTGATCAGTTCATCCCATGTCGCCGGGGGCTTCAAATGTAATGCATTAAAAATGTCCTTATTATAAAAGAATGATTTAGCGTCCATTTGCCACGGAACACCGTACTGTTTTCCGTCATGCGTAAAGGGTTTGATTTGTGACTGCACAAGCTGTGAGGACCAATCTTTATCCTGCTGATAGTAAGACGACAGATCGAGGGCTTTATCTCCTTTGATGAATTTATAAGCAAACCGGTCGCTCCATGAAAAGAAAATATCAGGGGGGCTCGTTGTTCCGAGCATGACTTTCACCTTGTCTTTATAAGAATCGTTTAAGACCGCTTCCGTTTGGATATGAATATCCGGATGAGCGGCTTCAAAATCTTTGACCGCTTCTTCAAAATAGCTTTTTTCCGGCTCCTTCGGCCACCTGTGAAAAAACTTCAGGGTCACTTTTCCGTCAGAGGAACTGCTTTGGCTTGAACAGGCGGCGGCTGACAGACATACAGCTAACAGAACGAACAGGCAGATGAGCTTTTTCAGATGCTTTTCCTCCTTTGTCACCGGACTATAACGTTATATATCATTATAGTCCGGTGAAATATAATGCGCGTTCTTAATATTCGACTTTCCACATGTAACGCCGCTGGCTTAACGGATGGTTCCTTGCTTCCGCCAGCGCATCCGCATAGCTTCTGAGCACCCGGTTTAATACGAGAGGAGCCAGGTAGCCTTTTACAGAATCGTCAATTCCGGAAAAATCATATGCTGCCGCATCAAGCACAGTCAGTTTTTTGCCGTATCTTTTTGAGAAGGAAAGCGCCCGCTCTTCAAGGGGTCTTGTTTCGTCTAAGCCGAGCAGGATAATAAATGGAACGGATTCATCAATGATTTCGAACGGTCCGTGAAAATATTCTCCGGCATGAATGGCGTGGGAATGAATCCATTGCATTTCCATGAGAATGCAGATGCTGTAGGAGTAAGCGACGCCGTAGTTCGCACCGCTTGCCATCGTGTAAATGATATCTTCTTTTTCGTGGGCTTTCGCGAATGCCTTTGCGTGATCCGCTTCTTGTTTAAGCGCTTTGTCATATACGGTCTGGAGTTTATTGAGTCCGTCGATCGCCTGCTCAAACGCGGGATGGTTTTCCAGCACGTGTAAAGCGCCGAACACGATTTGATACAGAACCCCGTAATTCGTATTTATCGCTTGTGCGTTCTCACCCCAGTCATACACCGCGACATATTCGGCTTCTTTCGCTAACGGCGAATCAGGCTCAAAGGTCATTGCAATCGTAAGCGCGCCTTTTTTTCTGGCGAAACCGGCGGCTTTCACCGTTTCCGGCGTATTGCCTGACTGAGAACATAAAATCACCAGAGAGTTCTCTCCGAGCTGAATGGGATTGCGCTGAATAAATTCATTTGAACTGTAGAGATCAGAGCTGATGGCTTTCGCCTCTCTGTCAAACACGTACTTGCTCGGATACATAATGGCTGAAGAACCCCCGCAAGCGACGAAAAAGACGTGGTCAATCGTTTTTCCTTTCAGATCATCCAAGAAAGCCTGAACCTTGTGATTCACTTGTGCGGCAGTTTGACTCAAATCCTTCACTCCTCAGTGTTTTATTATATAATGTTATATAACATTATATAACGTTATATTAATCGCAACAAAGGTGCGTTGTCAATCATATTTTCTGAAATTTCTAATATATAGAATAAACCCGGCTAATTTCCCGCCCTCTCTTGACCTGACCCTTAGAGACACGTTTAGAATGAAAAGCAGGGAGTGATTCAGAATGAATATAAAAGAAGCAGCCAGGCAGACGGGTCTCACGAAAAAAGCCATCAAATATTATGAGCAGGAAGGTTTAATCAACGTCAGCAAAAACCCTGATAACGGATACCGTGAGTATTCCGCTCAGAACGTGAATACGCTGAAAATGATTGCCGCCCTCCGAATGCTGGCACTGTCTGTAAGCGATATTAAAGCGTTCCTCTTAGAGGGCAGCAGTCTGCATGATATACTGCGCCAGCAGCATCAAAAGCTCAGCCGGCAGATTGAAGAGCTTGAGCAGGAACGGAAACTGACTGAAATGCTGATCAAGCGCGTGGAAGATGCGGAAAATGTCGATTCAATTCTGCATGATATCGGCGAGGTCAAAATAGATGAACCGAAGTATATGGGACTTCAGCTGAAAAAACTGTTCCCGGGAGATTTCGGAGAATTTATCGCCGCGCTGTTTGAACCGTTCCTCGACTTTTCTATTGATACAGATGAGAAAAAAACGATATGGGCAAAGCTTATTAAAGTATTGGATGATATGGAAGAAGTTCCGGCTGCACACCCGATGATGCAGCTGGTCGGTAAGGAGGACCCGGCTCAGCTCCAGCAGCACAAAGTCCAGCATGACCAATTTATCGAGCGGATTTTGGAGAGAGACCCCGCCACTTGGGACACTCATAAAAACATCATCATTCAGCTTGTGAAAAGAGTGGAGACAGATGAAGAGTACAGAGAAAGCCTGATCAAGATCGGAGAATCCGCTTCTGATCTGCCCGCGCTGAAGGAAGGATCGCCTTTCAGCAATCTACTTCAAAAGCTCAGCCCGAAATATGACACGTATGTGCGACTTCAGCTTGAACTGAAAAAAGAAGCCGACGAGGAACTCGGCTTTGATTCAGAAGCATATTTAAAACAGATGCTTCAATCAAAAAAACGCTAAGGTTCGTCTCCTTAGCGTTTTCTTTCTTCATCCTCAGTGCTGTGCGTTAATGCGGTCAACGACATTAGCGATGAGCTGCTCTTTTCCTAAATCGGAATCTTCGTCAACGCTTGCTACTGTCAAAATGATGGCCGCTACCGCAAGAGCGATCGTCTCAATGGCGGCCGCCGCGTTTAAAAATACCCATACAGCACACAGCCATCAAATAAATACTGAAAAATGAACTTTTTCACACTAAAATACTATTATAGGTAAAAAAGGGAGTGTTCATATGTTTTTGATGAATGATAAGGTGCTGTGGGGAGCTGTGGTTCTCGCCTTTATTCTGTCGATTGTGTTTTATCCGTTTCTTCCTGCTGATATGGCCATTCACTATGACGTGTCGAACCGTCCGAATACATCAATCAATAAAACGGCCGGCGTCCTGATTTTTCCTGTGCTCATGATGATCTGCATGTTATTCAGAAAAAAGGTCGTTCAGCTGTTCCTCGTCGTTTACTGTCTGCTGATCGTGCATATTGCAGTGATGTGGCTGGCACTGTAAACATAAAGAAAACCGGAGCCCTTAAGCTCCGGTTTTTCTTATTTATAAAATACTTTCTCAATGTTGTATTTCGACTGAAGGGTATTGATCGCGTACGTTTCGTAAATCTCCCTTTCCATCGGATCATTGACGACACATACTTCAATTTTATACACTTCGTCCCTGTGATGTTTAACAGGCGACACATTGTCTTCAAAATGCTTTTTGATTCTTTGTCTTAATTTACGGGCTTTCCCGACAAACAGCAGTTCATCATGAATGTTATAAAACATAAAGATGCCGCCTTTGTCTCTCGGAATTCGGTGAAAATCAATGAAACCGTAAATCGCTTTAATCGCCGGTTCATTTTCCGACGGTGACTGCTGCCGTTCCGTAATCGTTACATCAGGAGCAGGAAGGTTTATTTTTATCAAAATGGGTCACGTCCTCTTATTCATTAAAGCTCCATCCTATCATAAGAATGCGCCAAAAGCTATTTTTTATTCAAGCGCCCCGGCCGGATCATAAAGGCTCAAATCAATTTCCGTCTGCTGGCCGAGTGCGAGTTTCGCCAGTTCCGCCCCCAGATACGGCCCGCTCGTCAGCCCTGAGGCGCCCAGCCCGTTGGCAACGAGGAGTCCGCTGATATTCGGCACTTTGCCGATGACGGGAAGAAAACCGGGAGTAAACGGCCTGAAACCGACTCTTGTCTCTATCACAGTACTGTCTGAAAGCCCCGGCGCCACAGTTAATGCTTTGTCAAAAATCTCGCGGAGGCCGCCGGCCGTCACCCGCAAATCCATGCCGGTATCGTTTTCATGAGTCGCGCCCGCTATGATTCTGCCGCTGTCAAAGGCGAGAATGTATTGATCGTTTGGGGGCATGACGACGGGCCAGCCGCCCGTATCCTCTCCCTGAAGCTCTAAATGAACGATCTGTGCCTTTTGGTATGATACTGAAAAACGGATGCCGAGCGGTTCAAGCAGCTCTCTCGCCCAAGCGCCGGCCGTTACGAGAACCTGGCCGGCAGTAAGCGTGCGTTCTGCGGTTTTCACACCGATAACGGCACCGTCCTCTGTCAATATTGACGCTTCTTCATTGTAAACAGCCGCGCCGTGATTAACGGCCGCGTTTAACAGCGCCTTACGAAGCGCCCTCCCGTTCACCCGGGCCGCGCCGCTGACATGAACCGCCCCGTATTCCTCCGACAGCGCGGGGAACAGCGCCTTCGTTTCTGCCGGAGTCAGTCTTGTAATGTCACCGATTTCAGGAGCGTCCTCTCTTCTTTTATAAGCTCTTTCCTCCATTTGGCTGAGCTTTTTTTCATCCGTATGGAGACTGACGGCACCGACCTTTTGATAGCCGGTGTCCGTTTCTCCGTCAGCTTCAAGCTGCTGTATCAATTGGTTATAATAGCGGGCTCCGCCTTTTGCGATCGCATACCATGCCTGGTTGCGGCGCTGCGACAGCCACGGGCAGACGATCCCTGCCGCGGCGTCAGTCGCCTGCCCCGGGTGTTTCCTGTCAAAGACCGTTACATCCGCACCGGCCTTTGCGAGATGATAAGCCGCGGACGCACCGAGAATGCCGGCTCCGATAATCATATAAGACTTCATGTGTAACACCTTTTCTATCTGTTTTGTCTTATTTATTTTAACAAATAGAGCGCCCGGTTCCTACCGGAGTCCTGACGGCAATGATAAGTTTCGAAAACGGAAACGTATAATAAAAGGAATACGTTCTTGTCTGAAAGCCGTTTTCCTCAAGAATTGCTCTGTATTGTGATGTATTTTTTATATCTGACACGGCCAATGTGCCGCCAGGCTTCAGCACCCTCACCATTTCCGTGATCGCCCGTTCCCTCTCTTTTCTGCCTGAAATGTTATGTACGACAAAATGTGAAATGACAAGGTCAAACGTTTTATCAGGAAACGGCATGGCTTGCGCGAGTCCGTCATACAAATCAATTTCCGGCGCTCCTTCTGCCCGTCTGTTCTTTTCAAATGCGTCTCTCCCGTTTCCGCCCAGATCCCAGCTTGACCATTTGTCAATCGCTGAGACGTCAGCGCCTTTTTGAGCCGCGGCGATGGCTAGCAGCCCCCGTCCCGTCCCAATATCAAGCACTTTCATGTCCGGCCTTAAACCGGAAAGCGCAAGAATGCGATGGCGGTGTGAAAGTTTAATGGCCGTTGAATACAAGAGCATCCAAAGACCGAGCAATAAAAACAAGGTGCCCGTCAGCCAGCCCCAGTAAGGAGGAATCATACCGCATAACGTGGCTGCAGCATAAAGGAGCGCAAGAAAGATAAATCCAAACGCTCCATAAGGCGCATCAATTCCGTATCGTGTTGTCATACTGTCAAGTCCTTTCAATATTTATCCAACTATTATACCATAATATTCAAAAGCCGAAAGGAGATACGACCATGTGAAACGCGGCATTACATTTAACATCCCAAATCAATTCGGACGGTTTGCGGCAGATATATTACAACCGTTCCCCATCTCTTCCTATACGTGGTTTATCGGTGATGGAGAGGCGTATACTGAATTCAAAGAAGACACCGATACAGACCTGTTTACGCAAAATCAGCGCATCATTCAGGGTCAAGAACTCCGTCATCGTCTGAAAGGAAACCCTTATTATATGATTTTTGCTGAATTGAAAGCTTTCCCGAGCGGGATGGTAACGGAAATCAATACGTATGAGGAATATTTGGATAGTTCCTGTAAACTTGTGCTTCTCATCGCAGATTGCTCGTATGTAACGTTATATTGCAAAGATCCGGACATGCTCGAAGCCCTTTTCAGCAGGCTGTACAATGCGGGTTTCACCGCGTTGACTATGTTACAGATGAGAATGATGCGAGAACGGGATTGTCTGTCTGGTGAAGGTGCGTTCTTTTTATGAAGCGCCGGATAGGGCTTAAGATTCAAAATATTGACAAATTCTTGTGTTTTCAACAAAAAAATCACCCCCTCATGTATACTGAGTGCGTAACTTACATATGAAAGGGGTATGGCAATGAAAATCAGTTTGAAGAAAAAAGCAGGTTTTTGGAAGAAGACGGCGGTTTCATCTCTTATTTTCACCATGTTTTTCACCCTAATGATGAGCGGTACGGTTTTTGCGGCCGGGCTGAATAAGGATCAGAAGCGCCGGGCGGAACAGCTGACCAGCATTTTTGAAAACGGAAAGACGGAAATCCAATACGGATATGTTGAAGCGTTGGATGACGGAAGAGGTTACACTTGCGGGCGGGCCGGCTTTACGACGGCTACCGGAGATGCGCTGGAAGTAGTCGAAGTATATACGAAAGCGGTGCCGAATAACAAATTGAAAAAGTATTTGCCTGAATTGCGTCGTCTTGCGAAGGACGAAAGCGATGACATCAGCAATCTGAAAGGATTCGCTTCTGCCTGGCGCTCACTTGGCAATGATAAAGCCTTCCGCGCTGCCCAGGATAAGGTAAACGACAGCTTGTATTATCAGCCGGCGATGAAACGTTCAGAAAATGCCGGACTGAAAACGGCCTTGGCCAAAGCGGTGATGTACGATACGGTGATTCAGCATGGCGACGGTGATGATCCAGACTCCTTTTATGCCCTGATTAAACGCACGAACAAAAAAATGGGCGGGTCACCGAAAGACGGAACGGACGAGAAGAAATGGCTCAATAAATTCTTGGATGTACGCTATGACGATCTGATGAATCCGTCAGATGAGGACACCCAGGATGAATGGAGAGAATCGGTTGCCCGTGTCGACGTTTTCCGCGATATTGTCAAAGAGAAGAACTACAATTTAAACGGGCCGATTCATGTCCGGTCAAGCGAATACGGAAATTTCACTATTCAATAAACAAAAAAACCCCGCCATATGGCGGGGTTTTACTATTAACCGATGGAGCCTTCCATTTCGAACTTAATCAAACGGTTCATTTCAACTGCGTATTCCATCGGAAGTTCTTTTGTGAATGGCTCGATGAAGCCCATAACGATCATTTCTGTTGCTTCTTCTTCAGAAATACCGCGGCTCATCAAGTAGAAAAGCTGTTCTTCAGAAACTTTTGATACTTTCGCTTCGTGCTCCAATGAAATGTTGTCGTTCAGGATTTCATTGTAAGGGATTGTATCAGAAGTTGATTTATTATCCATAATGAGCGTATCACACTCGATGTTTGAACGGGCGCCGTCCGCTTTTCGTCCGAAGTGGACGATACCGCGGTATGTTACTTTTCCGCCTTGTTTCGAAATCGATTTTGATACGATTGTGGATGACGTATTCGGTGCAAGGTGAATCATTTTCGCACCTGCGTCCTGATGCTGTCCTTTGCCCGCAAGAGCGATAGAAAGCGTCATGCCGCGCGCGCCTTCACCTTTCAGAATGACAGCCGGATATTTCATCGTTAATTTAGAACCGATGTTTCCGTCAACCCATTCCATCGTCGCGTTTTCTTCACAAACCGTACGTTTCGTTACTAAGTTGTAAACGTTGTTCGCCCAGTTTTGAATTGTTGTATAACGGCAGTAGCCGCCTTTTTTGACGATGATTTCAACAACCGCGCTGTGAAGCGAGTTTGTTGTGTACACAGGAGCCGTACAGCCCTCTACGTAATGAACGCTTGCTTCTTCGTCAACGATGATCAGCGTACGTTCGAACTGACCCATGTTTTCAGAGTTGATGCGGAAGTAAGCTTGAAGCGGTGTTTCAACCTTCACGCCTTTAGGCACGTAGATGAAAGATCCGCCGGACCAAACAGCTGAGTTCAGCGCCGCAAACTTGTTATCAGTCGGCGGAATGACTTTCGCCCAGTGCTCGCGGAAAATGTCTTCATTTTCTTTCAGCGCGCTGTCTGTGTCTTTGAAGACAATGCCTTGCGCTTCAAGATCTTCTTTCATATTGTGGTACACAACTTCGGATTCGTACTGTGCAGAAACACCGGCAAGGTATTTTTGCTCAGCTTCAGGAATACCGAGTTTGTCAAATGTCTGTTTAATTTCCTCAGGCACTTCATCCCAAGAACGCTCTGAACGCTCAGACGGCTTTACGTAATACGTAATTTCGTCAAAGTTTAAAGAGTTTAAATCCCCGCCCCACTGCGGCATCGGCATGTTGTAGAAATGCTCAAGAGATTTCAGGCGGAAATCAAGCATCCATTGAGGCTCTTCTTTCATGCGTGAAATTTCTTCTACGATTTCTTTTGTCAATCCGCGCTCTGAACGGAAAATGGAAACGTCCTTATCGTGAAAACCGTACTTGTATTCACCAATTTCAGGCATTTTTTTAGCCATCCATTTTCACTCCAATCTTTTAATTGCCGCCTTTTTCGCCAGCGACTCCTTTTTCAAGTGCTTTCCATGAAAGGGTGGCACATTTAATCCGGGCCGGGAATTTCGAAACGCCTTGAAGGGCTTCAATATCCCCGAGATCTATTGAGTCGTCATACTCTTTCCCTTGCATCATGTCTGAGAAAATCTTAGACATGGAAAGGGCGGTATCAATATCTTTTCCTTTAATCGCCTGCGTCATCATGGAAGCTGAAGCCATGGAGATAGAACAGCCTTCCCCTTCAAACTTCGCTTCCTGAACGGTATCGCCGTCAAGCTTCATTGTCAGTCGGATCCGGTCGCCGCAAGTCGGGTTGTTCATATCGACGACGATGCTGTCATCCAAAACCCCTTTGTTGCGCGGATTTTTGTAATGATCCATGATCACTTGTCTGTATAATGTATCTAAATTTGCATTAAAAGACATTTGTAAAGTACTCCTTTGTCTTTTGGAGGGCTTCCGCGAGCTTATCGATCTCTTCCTCTGTATTATACAGATAAAAACTCGCTCTCGCAGTAGCAGATACATCCAGCCATTTCATGAGCGGCTGGGCGCAATGATGGCCGGCTCTGACCGCAATGCCCTCAGCATCGAGGACAGTCGCGACATCATGAGGGTGAACCTCATCAAGATTAAATGTCACAAGTCCCGCCCGCTCTTTCGGACCGTATACCGTCACGCCGTCCAGCTGCTCGAAACGGTCAAGCGCATAGGCTGCAAGCTTATGCTCATGCCGGGAAATCTCGTCGAGTCCGATCTCTTCAAGAAAATCAATCGCGGCTCCCAATCCGATCGCACCTGCGATAATCGGCGTGCCTGCTTCAAATTTCCACGGAAGCTCTTTCCAAGTTGATTCATAAAGCCCTACAAAGTCGATCATTTCGCCGCCAAATTCGGCCGGCTCCATATTCTCAAGCAGTTCTTTCTTGCCGTACAGCACGCCGATTCCCGTCGGGCCGCACATTTTATGGGAAGAAAGCGCGAAGAAGTCGCAATCCAGGTCCTGAACGTCAATTTTCATGTGCGGTGTGCTCTGCGCCCCGTCCACCACGATGACAGCGCCATTGTCATGAGCGATTTTGGCGATCTCTTTAATCGGGTTGATCGTGCCGAGCACGTTTGACACATGAGCGACTGCCACGATCTTCGTATGGCTTGTGACAGTCTGCCGGACGTCGTCCAGCGAAAGCGTGCCGTCTTCCTGCATCGGGATATATTTTAAAGTCGCGCCGGTTGCTTTTACTGCCTGCTGCCACGGAATGATATTCGCATGATGCTCCATTTGGGTGATGACCACTTCATCACCGGGTTTTAAGCTGGCGCGGGCATAGCTCAGCGCCACCATATTCAGTGAAGTTGTCGTGCCTTTTGTGAAAATGACCTCAGCCATTGACTTCGCATTGATAAACTTACGGACTTTTTCACGCGCACCTTCATAGCCGTCTGTCGCTCTCGTGCCAAGAGTATGAACGCCTCTGTGAACATTGGAATTGTATTTGCTGTAATACTGATCCACTGCTTCAATGACAGCACGCGGCTTCTGGGAAGTCGCCGCACTGTCAAGGTACACGAGGTCATGTCCGTTCACTTGCTGATGAAGGATCGGGAACTGTTCACGAATATCGGTGATATTCATTATTTTACTTTCCTTTCGATGACGGAGACGAGCTGTTTCTTAACTCCTTCAATCGGAAGCTCTTTTACCACCGGAGCAAGGAATCCGTAAATGACTAAGCGCTCCGCTTCTTCTTTCGGAATTCCGCGGCTCATTAAGTAGTAAAGCTGGATCGGATCCACACGGCCGACAGATGCCGCATGTCCTGCAGTTACATCGTCTTCATCAATTAAGAGAATCGGGTTTGCATCTCCGCGTGCTTTTTCACTCAGCATCAGGACGCGGGATTCCTGTTCAGCGTTTGCTTTAGACGCGCCGTGCTCGATTTTGCCGATTCCGTTAAAGATGGAAGATGCGGCATCTTTCATGACTCCGTGCTTCAGGATATAGCCTTCAGAAGCCTTACCGAAGTGGATGATCTGCGTCGTAAAGTTTTCCGTCTGTTCTCCTCTTCCGACAACTACGGTTTTCGTATCGCCGTATGTGCCGTCTCCGTAGAGGTTTGTCGTGTTTTCAGAAATCGTGTCGCCGTCGTTCATCAGTCCGAGCGCCCACTCGATTTTGCTGTCTCGTCCGCGCGCGGCTCCGCGGCGGTTGACGTATGTTGTGACACCTGCTGACAGGTTGTCAACGGCGCCGTACGTCACGCTGGCATTATCACCTGTGACCACTTCACTGATAATGTTGAATACCGCTTCTTTCGGATTCACCGTGCTGATGTAGTTCTCAACGTAAGTGACGGAGCTGTGGTCTTCAGCGACGATCAGCACGTGGTTGAACAATGCCGTGTCATTGCTTTCATGAACGTAAACGGCCTGAACAGGCGTCTCCACCTGAACGTTTTTAGGAACATAAAGGAATGCCCCGCCGTTCATTAATGCCGCATGAAGCGCAGTCAGTTTATGCTCGTCGACCTTTACGCCGTCTTTCATGAAGTATTTCTCAACGAGGTCGCTGTGCTCACGGGCAGCCGTTAAGATGTCCGTGAAAATAACGCCTTTGTCTTTCAGTTCTTTGGAAAGAGAAAGGAAAGCAGGCGTTTGATCACGCTGCACATATAACGTTTTGTCTTCGTTTTCGATATCGATCAGCGCTTTTGCTTCATCAGCTAAATCTTCTAAAGAAGCAAGCGGCGCGTTTTCTACTGTATGCTTGTTGAACTTTGTAAAGTTCCAATTTGTGATTTTTGTTTTATCAGGCTTAGGCAGCGGCAGATCTTCAGCTTTTTCAAGAGCCTGTAAGCGCAGGTTTTTCAGCCAGGCAGGTTCTTGATGCTTTTCGGAAAAGCCTTTGACATATTCCTGATCTACGGATAGTTTCGTTTCCAATGTCATGATTATCCCCCTAACGCTTACGCTTCTTGGCCTACAGTTTCGTCTTCAATGCCTAGTTCCTGTTTAATCCAGTCATAACCTTCCGCTTCAAGGCGCTGTGCAAGCTCCGCGCCGCCGGATTTCACTACGCGTCCCTGCATCATAACGTGAACGACATCAGGCGTGATGTAGTTCAGAAGGCGCTGGTAGTGAGTGATCATTAAGCAGCCGAAGTTTTCGCTGCGCATTTTGTTGATTCCTTTAGAAACGACTTTAAGCGCATCGATATCAAGACCTGAATCGATCTCGTCAAGAATGGCGATTTTCGGCTCGATCATCATAAGCTGAAGGATTTCGTTGCGTTTTTTCTCCCCGCCTGAGAAACCTTCGTTCAGGTAACGCTGCGCCATTTCAGGGTCCATTTCAAGGAACTCCATGTTTTCGTCCATTTTGCGGATGAATTTCATAAGAGAAATTTCATCGCCTTCTTCACGGCGTGCGTTAATCGCAGAGCGAAGGAAATCGGCATTTGTCACACCGCTGATTTCGCTTGGGTACTGCATCGCAAGGAAAAGACCCGCCTGAGCGCGCTCGTCCACTTCCATTTCCAGTACATCTTTGCCGTCAAGCGTGATGCTGCCTTTTGTAACTTCGTATTTCGGGTGTCCCATAATCGCTGCTGAGAGCGTGGATTTACCGGTACCGTTCGGCCCCATGACAGCGTGGAATTCGCCGCCTTTTATTTCAAGGTTTACACCTTTTAAGATCTCTTTTCCTTCGATTTCAACGTGAAGATCCTTGATCGTTAATGTTGAAGCAGCCATATCTATACCTCCAAAATATATAATCATTATTCTCAATTTATTCTCATTCTAATTTTATAACAAATGAAAAGTAAATACAACTTTTTATATTACCCGGAACATTCCTAAAGTTTATCAAAGATCAAGGCGTAATTAAAGCTGTTTGAAACAGAAAAAGGGCGGAAATCCACCCTTTTTTACTGACCGATTTTCTCATTAAGCTGCGCTGCGAGGAACTTGCTTTTTTGATATTCAAGCTCCCTCTGCCGTTCGACTTCCATCCTTTTTGAAAGACGCCGTCCGTATTCCTCGTAGCCGATGCCGTGTGACTTCTGCATCGCTTTTTCCATTTCAGGCGTATAGTCAAGGTCCAGTCTCTCGTGGCTGGTGCAGATAATGAATCAATCCCTTCATATATTTGTTTCTATTGTAACAATGATCCGCTGCTCCGGCCAAAGAGGGTGTGCCCCTGAATCCTTTCGAATGTGCCGGAAACCGGCGCTCGCTTTATCTGAAAAACGGTATTCACACGATTGCTCATTCTAATGCGTCGTATGTCCGAATTCCTGAATACACTGCTGCACGAGGGTCACTCCCTGACTGAGAGCCGCGCCGCCCCCGAATGCCGCCGCGACGCTGATGACCTCAAGGATGTTTTCTTCTGTGGCCCCTTGGTCAAGGCAGCCCTTCGTATGATAAATCATGCAAAATTCATCTTGAGCGCTGATGCTGATGCCCAGAGCGATTAATTGTTTCTCTTTTTCAGTTAATGAATCTGCTGAGAAACACTGCTCAGTAAATTCATTAAACTTCCGCCCCATCATCGGCATTTTTTGCTCGAATATGCCTAAACCTTCTTTATATTGTTTCAATGCGTCATGCACGCTTTTTCCGTTATCCTGGTATTGAGCCACTGCCATTCCCTCCAATCGTTAACCTTCCTTTTTATTATGGACAGTTCTCCGATTAATACCCGAAAAAAAACCCCGGATGATTCATCCGGGGTTTTCGCTTTATTCAGATACGGGAAGCACGGCTCCGTCGTATTTTTTCTCAATAAAGTCTTTGATTTTCTTAGAGTGAAGCACTTCCATAAGCGCTTTGATTTTCTCTGATTTTTCGTCACCTTTGCGTACGGCGATGATGTTTGCGTACGGGTTGTTTTTCGTTGATTCCACTTGAATCGCATCTTTTAACGGATTCAGTTTGTTTTGAATCGCATAGTTGACGTTAATGAAGACTGCATCGCCTTCTTCTTCATTATATGCTTTCGCCGTTAATTCAGGGGCGATTTTTTTGAATGTCAGGTTTTTCGGGTTTTTCGTAATGTTTTTCGTAGTCGCTTCAATCGTTTTTACCTTCGGATCAAGTGTGATCAGTCCGGCTTTTTCAAGCATCGCCAGCATACGGCCTTGTTCAGCGACATTGTTAGTCATGATGATGGTCGCGCCTTTAGGCAGGTCTTTCAGTGATTTGTATTTTTTCGTGTAAACTCCGAATGGCTCAAGGTGAACGGCTCCGGCATTCACGAGTTTGTAATCTTTATTTTCTTTCATTTCCTGTTCAAGGTAAGGAACGTGCTGGAAGTAGTTCGCATCCACTTCATTATCAGCTAACGCTTTGTTGTACATTTTGTAATCGTTCAGCACTTTTACTTTTAATGTGTAGCCTTTTTCCTTCAAGAGCGGTTCCGCTTCTTTTAAGATTTCAGCATGCGGTGTTTTTGTCGCGGCGACAACGATTTCCTTTTTATTCGAGCCGTTTGATCCGCAGGCGGCTAAAACTCCCGCGAACACAAGCAGCAGCGCACTTAATACAATCTTTTTCAATGTAAATCCTCCCTTATCTTTTGTCTATTATATTTGTAATTACATCACCGATAATCTGAATGATAAAGACGATGATGAGTATAAATACTGTCGCTACAAACGTTACATCCGTATTATTGGACTGGTAGCCTTCTACATATGCAAGGTTTCCGAGTCCGCCTGAACCGATGGCGCCGGCAATGGCGGTAGATCCGATCAGGGCGATGGCCGTCACGGTGATGCCTGAAATTAACGCAGGCATTGATTCAGGAATCAGCACTTTGAAGATAATCGTCGATGTCTTTGCTCCCATTGATCTGGCAGCTTCGATGACTCCTTTATCGACTTCCCGGAGCGCAATTTCCGCAAGACGGGCGTAAAACGGCGCGGAGCCGATAATCAGCGCCGGCAATGCGGCATTCGGTCCTAAAATCGATCCGACCAGAATCTTAGTAAAGCCGAGAAGCAGAATAATTAAAATAAGAAACGGAATAGACCTGAAAATATTAACGACCGCCGCAATCACGGTGTTAATGATTTTATTTTCCCATAAGCTTCCCTTGCCCGTTAAAAAGAGCAGAAGACCGAGAATCGCTCCGATGATAAATGAAAAAACTAAAGCGATGACCGTCATATAAAGGGTCTCATATGTGGCCGTCCACAGCTCGGTTATATCAACGTTCGGGAACCATTTTTCAAACATTTGTGATCACCTCTGCTTCTACCTGTTTGTCTTTGATGAACCGGATCACGTTTTCTACTTCTTTTTCCTGACCGTCAATATGAATGAATAATGAACCGTAAGCTCCGTCCTTCGTCTGTGAAATTTTCCCCTGCAGAATATTGACGTCCACATCAAAGTTTCGGATCATTTCCGTAATGAGGGGCTGCTCGGCGGCCTGCCCGACAAATGAAAGCTGAATCGTTTTCCCTGTCGCTGTTTCCTGCAGAAAATGCTGGATGGTTTCTTTCGTCTCCTCCGGTTCTGTCACCTGCTGAACGAAACGCTTGGTCATCGGTTCGCGCGGGTTTCTGAAAACTTGGAGTACTTCGCCTTCTTCAACGACTTTCCCGTTTTCCATGACGGCGACTCTGTTGCAGATTTTTCGGATGACGTGCATTTCATGGGTAATGAGCACGATCGTCAGACCGAGTCTGTCGTTTATATCGGATAAAAGATCCAAAATTGAATCGGTCGTCTGCGGATCGAGCGCTGATGTCGCTTCATCGCACAGAAGGACTTTCGGATTATTAGCGAGCGCCCGGGCGATGCCGACACGCTGCTTTTGACCGCCGCTCAGCTGCGACGGATAAGATTTTTCTTTCCCCTCTAATCCGACCAGTTTAATCAATTCATCAGCGCGGCGGACCCGTTCGCTTTTTTTTACGCCGGCGATTTCCAGCGGGAACATAATATTCTCCCGGACGGTGCGCGACCACAAAAGGTTAAAATGCTGGAAGATCATGCTGATTTCCTGGCGCGCTTTTCTCAGCCCGCGGCTGCTTACTTTATTTAATTCCGTCCCCGCGACTTCCACGGTTCCCGACGTCGGCTTTTCAAGGCCGTTCAGGAGACGGATTAAGGAACTTTTACCAGCTCCGCTATATCCTATAATTCCAAATATTTCGCCCTTTTTGATATCAAGAGTGACATCTTGGACAGCATTGACATCCCCATGCTTCGCTTTGTAAATTTTTGAAACATTTTGAAGATGGATCAAAGCAATCACCCGCCTTACACTATTCTAAGAAATCTTCCGGGTTTCTCCGCAAAAGAAAAGCCTTTCTGCAAAAATGAGCAGAAAGGCTTATTGAAAAAGGCCTTTCTCTCATCTTTCAAAGCAGACCGCTTCGAGTGAATTGGCACCATTTCAACATTGTTGATGGTTGCCGGGCTTCATAGGGCACTTCCCTCCACCTCTCTTGATAAGAGAAAACATATCGTATTTTCGTCCGGAAATTCTTACTGTAGAATAGCACGGCGAATGATAAAAAGTCAATAAAATAAATATTGGAAGCTATTGTCACATAGTAGATTGGCAGTTACGGCCGTTTACTGATCGCCTGAAAAAATCCGTTTGTCAGCCAGAGGATGGCCTCCAGCTTCAGCAGAGCTCTGAATGATCCTTTCACTTTGAGTTTTCCGCTTTGGATAAGCTTTTGCAAAGAGACATCACCATGCAGGAGATGGATGATTTCCGTCTGGTTTCCGTAAAAGGTCAAATTAGATTTCTCCTTTGAAGCCGACGTTTTTCTCATTTCTCCCTGTCCGTTAATTGAGACCGTTAAGGCTTCTGTTTCTCCTTGGAATGTAATCAGCAGCGTTGAGGCGTTTAATAGCGGTTTCAAAAACAGATGCTGTCCGTCATTCTCTGAAACTTCTATTTTCTCCACTCGTATAACCTCCCGTTTTAATGGCCATACATACACTTTCTCTTTTTAACGGACAGAACCCTTTATAAACCGCACGACATTTTCCTGTAAATATTGTCACATCGGGAACGTTTGCGATGTTTTTTGTTTAATCAGCTCATATAAATAGGAAACGGAGCGGAAGGCGTATCCTTTCTCAACAAGCTCTCCGCCTTTAAACAGCAAAAAGCACGGAACGCTTTCAATCTGATAGGCTTTGGCGAATGCGGGGGAATAATTCACGTTGTTTTTATAGAAGGCGGCGCCGGGCAGCATTTCTTCGACGACAGTAAGCATTTTGGACGCCAGCTGGCATGTGCCGCAAAACGGGGTGTACAAATACAGGAGATAAACGTCATCCTGAATCGATTCGAGTTCATTTTCTTGGAGTTCTTTCATGATTACCACCTCAGGTCGTTCTTTTTCAAAAATACAGTGTCAGCATCAAAGCCGGCTCTGATCAGCACAGATGCGAGATGATGGCCCGGGCACGACTCGACTTGCCTGTATGTTCTGTCTATATAAATATGGCGCGCTTCGGGAAGCTCCCGTTTCAGCTGTTTTCTTAATTTTTCTCCGGAGTCATCTGCGTCCGTTAAAATATAGACGTCTCTGTCAAACAGGCGGTCCGCCAACTCTTCCAGTTCGGTTTGGCCGATCGTCCCGTTTGTACAGACGATTTCCGCGGGTTCGATGAGCACTTCACTGACTTTGATTTTATCAGATTTTCCTTCTACGATAATGACCTTTTCATCTCCGTTGTACATAAGCGCGTCACCTGCCGATTGTTTTAGCGTCAGATTGAAAAAGAAGGCAGTGAAATTCACCGCCAACTGTTAACACCAGCCATTCTCATAATCGCAATCGACATATTTCGGATCGCTGCCGTTTATGACATCGGCTGTTTTATAAAATTTTTGATTTTCAAATGAAAAGCCCTGTTTGAGCTCGTACTGGTCCATGCCTGTCATCTCGCCGATGGCTTCATTTTCATGAAACAAGGAAAACCGGCCGTTTTGAAAGCGGCCCGTGACGTTCTCCGTCACATCGACCTTTTGTTTATCAAAAGCCATTTTAGACACCTCCCGTTACAGATAGAGTGTCCAAATGGCTCCTTTGCTATCCGATCAGTCTTCCTGTGTCATTTCGTCATATTGCTCAGAAGTCATGAGGTTTTCGATTTCTTCAGCATCAGCCGGTTCCACGACGATCATCCACGCTTTTTCATACGGAGACTCGTTTACGAATTCAGGACTGTCATCAAGGTCTTCGTTCACTTCCGTCACCGTTCCGTTAATCGGTGCGTACAGTTCGGATACGGTTTTGACGGATTCCACGCTGCCGAATGGCTCGTCCGCTTTAATTTCGGCGCCGACTTCCGGAAGCTCGACAAATACGATGTCGCCAAGTTCGGCTTGCGCGAAATGTGTAATCCCGATACGGGCTTTTCCGTCCTCAACTTTGACCCATTCGTGCTCTTTGGAATAACGCATATCTTTCGGTGTGCTCATCTAAATCCCTCCATTTTTTTCTTATAATAAGAAGATACCATAATTCTTTGAACCTGGCATTACATCCAATATTTTTCGAATTGGTCTTCTTTAAAGCCGACAGTGACTTTTTCGCCGTCTGTCGTAATCGGGCGTTTCAGGAGCATACCGTCTGATGCCAGAAGTTCGAGCTGTTCATCCTCTGACATATGGTACAGTTTTTCCTTTAAGTTCAGCTCGCGGTATTTCATTCCGCTCGTGTTGAAAAACTTTTTGAGCTCAAGACCGCTCTTTTCATAGAGGTCTTTAATTTCTTCTTTCGACGGAGTTTCCTCCGCGATATGTATTTCGTTTATTTCCTTACCGCGGTCTTCCAGCCATTTTTTCGCATTACGGCACGTTCCGCATTTAGGGTACCAGTAAAAATTTAACGACATCTTCTTCACCCCTTGTAAATGATCGTCGTTATTTTAACACAATCACTTGTAAAAACCTATAACGTTGCTTCATGAAAAAGCGCCCCTGATGAAGGAGCGCTTTCAGCATGTGATCAGACTGTATATTTTTCTTCACGGAAGACGGCTGCTGCCGCTTCACGTTTTTTCTGAATGAGGTTTTTCGGCGTCAGGCGCGTCAGTTTGCGCAGCACGGAAAGCATCATGCGGAGGGAATCTCCTTCCTCCATGGCGATCAGTGATTCTTTGGCGTGCGCTTCAATGTTCTGAAGGGCTTCCTGGGCAAAGATTTCCGTATATAACAGCTTCTGCGCGGCTTTTTCGGCACCGTCCGCCGCAATTGCTTTTTCCGTTCTGAGGACGGCAGATTCCAAAGCATACAGCGCGCTGACAATATCGGCAATGTTCACCATGATTTCCTGCTCGCCTTCAATCTCTTTGCCGTATTTCTGCGCCGCGAGACCCGCTGTCAAGAGGGCGATCTTTTTCGCCTGTCTGACAATGTATTTTTCCTGTTCAAGAGGTTCTGAGCCCGGCTCTTCAGGCATCAGCATCATGAGTTCTTCTTGGAGCGCTTTTGCTTTTTCAAAGAGCGGCAGCTGACCTTTTACGGCTTTTTTCAGAAACGTGCTCGTTACGATCAGGCGGTTGATTTCATTTGTGCCTTCAAAAATCCTGTTGATTCTTGAGTCGCGATAGGCGCGCTCCACTTCATATTCCTGCATAAATCCGTAACCGCCGTGAATTTGAACCCCTTCGTCGGCAATGTAATCAAGCGTTTCAGAACCGCACATTTTGTTGAGCGAGCATTCAATCGCGTACTCGGCGATGGACTTCGCGACTTCGCGTCCGTCTTTTTGCTCCTCTTCCGTCAGTCTGCTCATATTATCTTCGAATAAGCCCACTGTTCTGTATACAGAGCTCTCCATGGCGTAAAGCCGCGCTGACATCGTCGCAAGCTTTTCCTGAGTGAGCGTGAAGCTTGAGATCGGCGTTTTAAATTGCCGGCGCTGGTTTGCATAAGCGGCAGACAGCTCAATCACCCGTTTTGAAGCGCCGATTGTGCCGACGGCAAGCTTGTAGCGTCCGATATTCAGGATATTAAAGGCGATGACATGGCCTTTTCCGATTTCGCCGAGAAGATTTTCTTTCGGGACTTCCGCCTGATCTAAAATCAGCGTTCTTGTCGATGAACCCTTAATCCCCATTTTTTTCTCTTCCGGTCCCGTTGATACGCCCGGATAGTTCTTTTCTACGATAAATGCGGAAAACTTATCTCCGTCCACTTTAGCGTAGACGACAAAGACATCTGCAAAGGCGGAGTTTGTAATCCATTGCTTTTCTCCGTTAAGAATATAGTGTGTGCCCGCTTCATTCAAAACAGCCGTCGTTTTCGCGCCGAGGGCATCTGAACCTGAACCGGGCTCAGTTAAGGCGTATGCCGCGATTCTTTGTCCTGAAGCCAAGTCCGGCAAATAGGTTTTTTTCTGTTCTTCCGTTCCGAAGAACACGATCGGCAATGAACCGATCCCGACGTGAGCGCCGTAAGATAGCGAAAAGCTGCCGGCACGTGAAAACTTTTCCGTAATGAAGGCCGAACTGATTTTATCCAGGCCGATTCCGCCGTACTCTTCAGGCACGTCTGCTCCGAGGAGGCCGAGATCTCCGGCTTTTCTCAGCAGTCTGACCGAATGCTCAAACTGATGGTTTTCAATTTCATCGATATAAGGAAGCACATCGTTTACGACATAGTCTTCTGTCGTTTTGCCGATCATTTTATGTTCGTCTGTAAAGTCCTCCGGAGTGAATATTTGATCATATCCCGTCTCTTCAATCAGAAAGCTGCCGCCTTTTTTGACGTTGACCGTTTCCTGTTTCATGTTCATTTCCCCCTTTTTTTAAATGAGTTCAAATACGCCGGCAGCGCCCATGCCGCCTCCGATGCACATCGTCACAACGCCGAATTGCTCGTTTCTCCGTTTCATTTCATGAATGAGTGACAGGGTCAGCTTCGTCCCCGTGCAGCCGAGCGGATGTCCGAGCGCGATGGCGCCTCCGTTGACGTTCACCTTTTCTTCATCTATCCCGAGCGATCTGATGACTTGAATGGCCTGTGAAGCAAAGGCCTCATTCAATTCAAAAAGCCCGATATCCTGTAATTCGAGTCCGGCAAGCTTGAGTGCCCGCGGAATGGCTTCAATCGGACCGATTCCCATTACCTCAGGGGGAACGCCGCCTACGGCAAAGGAACGGAATTTGACAAGCGGGGCCAATCCGAGCGACGATGCTTTTTCGCGATCCATCAGCATGACAGCCGCCGCGCCGTCACTTGTTTGTGAAGAGTTCCCGGCCGTCACGGTTCCCGTTTTTGAAAAAGCCGGGCGGAGCTTCGCCAAGACGTCAGCCGACGTGCCGGGACGAACGCCTTCATCCTGAGAAAAGGTAAATTGTTTTTTCCGCGGCTTATGGTCATCACCGACTTCTGTCAGCGATACTTCAACCGGCACGATTTCGTCATTGAATTTCCCTTCCTTAAGGGCTTTTGCGGCATTCTGATGGCTGCGGACTGCAAATGCATCCTGGTCTTCTCTGGATACCCCGTACGTTTCGGCGACCTGCTCCGCTGTGTGCCCCATGCTCATATAATACTCAGGCGCATGCTCCGCCAAAGCGATATTCGGCCGTGTCACATGCCCCATCATCGGAACTTGCGACATGGATTCCGCACCGCCCGCAATGACGGTGTCACCCGCGCCGATCATAATTTTTTCAGCACCGTAAGCAATGGATTGGAGCCCGGAAGAGCAGTAGCGGTTCACCGTAATGGCCGGCACCGTATGAGGAAGCCCCGCCAGCGCACCGATATTCCGCGCCATATTTAATCCTTGTTCGGCTTCAGGTGTTGCACATCCGATAATTAAGTCATCGATATTTCCTTCATAGCCGCCTGCCCGTTTCAGCGTTTCTTTTACACAAAGCGCGCCTAAATCATCAGGACGAACGGCTGCAAGCGATCCTTTTTTCGCTTTACCGACCGGGGTTCTCGCACCGGCCACAATGACTGCTTCTCTCATAAACACCCTCCTAGTTCCGTAAAGGTTTGCCTTTGACGAGCATATGCTGCATTCTCGCTTGAGATTTCGCCTCGCCAGCGAGGCTTAAAAAGGCTTCTCTTTCAATCTCGAGTAAATATTCTTCTGAAACCTCCGTGCCGAACGGGACTCTTCCGCCGGCAATGACATGGGCCAGCTTCTTCGCAATCTTCATATCGTGATCGGATAAATAACCCGACCGTCTCATTTGGTCTGCTCCGAGCAGTAATGCCGCACAGCCGGTTTCTCCGGTGACTTTCACTTTTTTGCGGGCAGGCGGACGGTATCCGCTGTCATATAAGGAAGCAGCCAGCTGTTTCGCATCGTGCAGCAGGTGATCCTGATTCATGCTGATACGGTCTGCCGCGGACAAAATCTTCATGTCACGGGCTTCGTGTGCCGAACCGGACACCTTGGCAAGCGCGATTGTTTCGAAGGTTTTAATCGCTGCGTCCATGAGTTCACTTCCGCCGTCCAAATAATTCATGTACAGCTCTTTGTTTCCTCCGCCGCCCGGAATAAGGCCGACGCCGGTTTCAACGAGACCCATATACGATTCGCTCGCCGCCTGAACGCGTGCAGCCGGGAGACAGACTTCCGTGCCGCCGCCGAGTGTCATCCCGAATGGCGCCGCTACAACGGGTTTAGCGCTGTATTTGATGTTCAGCATCGTCTGCTGAAAACGGCGGATGACAAAATCGACTTCCATGAAGTTATCATCCTGGGCTTCCATTAAAATCATCGCAAGGTTTGCTCCCGCGCAGAAATGTCTGCCTTGGTTTCCGATGACAAGACCTTTATAATTCCGCTCCGTTTCCTCAAGCGCATTGTCAATCATCTGAATAATGTCTAAGCCGATCGCGTTGCTTTTCGTATGAAATTCCAGCAGCGCGACATCATCGCCGAGATCAATCAGACTTGCACCGCTGTTTTTAGTGATAACGCCTTTTGTTTCTTTTAACGTCTGCAGGCTGATCCGTTTCGGATTTTCTTTCACAGCCCTGTATTGGCCGTCTGAATAATAAAATTGTGTTCCGTTTTCCTTCATATAAAATGTTTCATGACCCTGATCAAGCATTTCTTTCACCCAGCCGGGGAGTGCTGCGCCTTCTTCTTCGAGCCGCTCCGCTGATTTTCTGACGCCGATGGCATCCCACATCTCAAACGGTCCGAGCTCCCATCCGAAGCCCCATTTCATGGCGTCGTCAATCGCTTTTATATCATCAGCGATCTCACCTAAAAGCCGGGCTGAGTATAAGAGTGTTTGCGATGTGATATTCCAAAGCAGGCGTCCGGCGCGGTCATCGGAATATACAAGCGCTTTCATTTTGCCTTTGGCACCCTTTGCCTGTTTGGCGGCTTCTAAAGCGGGCGTCTTCATTTTCGAGCGCTCACCGTATGTCATGGTCAGCGGATCGAGTTCATATATTGTTTTACCTTCTTTTTTGTAAAAACCTTGGCCGGATTTGCTGCCCAGCCAATTGTTTTTCAGCATGTCATTCATAAATTCAGGAAGCTTAAACATGTCTTTTTCAGCGCCGTCGGCTTTATCATATACGTTTTTTGCCACATGAGCGAAAGTATCAAGCCCCACAACGTCAAGGGTTCTGAAGGTCGCGCTTTTCGGTCTGCCGATCAAAGGTCCGGTCACCGTGTCCACCTCGCCGATGCGGCAGCCGGAAGAAAGCATTTCTCTTACCGTGACCAGCAGGCCGTACGTACCGATGCGGTTGGCGATAAAGTTTGGCGTGTCTTTTGCTATGACGACACCTTTCCCAAGCGTGTTTTCTGCAAATGAAGTCATAAACTCCAGCACGTCAGGATCTGTTTCCTGAATCGGAATGATTTCCAGAAGCTTCAAGTAGCGGGCCGGATTAAAGAAATGGGTTCCTAAGAAATGAGCCTTAAAATCGGCAGAACGGCCTTCCGCCATTTTTGTGACGGAGATACCGGACGTATTGCTCGACACGATGCTTCCCGGTTTCCGGTATTCATCAACGAGTGAGAAAATCTGTTTTTTTACGTCAAGATTTTCGACGACGACTTCAATAATCCAATCAGCATCCTTCAATTGAGCTGCGTCATCTTCCAAATTCCCCGCCGTTATATAGTCGAGATTGGCAGCCGAAGTCAGCGGCGCCGGTTTTTGCTTCAGCAGCTTTTGCATGGCCGATCGGCTCAGTCTGCTGCGGACCTCCGGGCTTTCTAATGTCAGCCCTTTTTTCATCTCATCCTTTGTCAGCTCGTTTGGCACAATATCAAGCAGCAGGACGGGAATTCCGATGTTAGCCAAGTGCGCGGCAATTCCGGATCCCATGACGCCTGATCCGAGAACGGCTGCTTTCTTTATAAACTTGTGCATGAGTCATCCCCCTTGAACTTTGAATGAATAGTCATTCATTTTTTCGGCAAAAAAAATGAAACCCTTTTCTTCTTTCATCTTAAAAGATTTTCAGGATGACTTCAATAGCAAATATGGAATTTTTTTAAATTTTTCGGCTTCCGCATGTTCCATGGCGCGGGCGGGAAACTTAAACCCGGAGGTGAAGGGAATGGTGCGAGGGAGAAAAGATCCGTCTTCTGCCGCAGTGAGCGCGGCCAGCATGAAAGGAAATGCGGGACCGAAGCAAAAATACGGCGGCGGCAAACGGACGAGCCAAAATCAGCAATATAAAAAAGACAACATGGAATAACATACTGCGGCTGCTTTTTGGAGCAGCCGTTATTTTTTGAAGATCCCTTTCAGCACAAACGCCGCATTTGCCGGGCGCTCGGCAATTCTTCTCATCAAGTACCCGTACCAATCGGTTCCGTACGGGACATACACCCTCATCCTGTATCCTTCTTCGGCAAGCTCCTTCTGGCGCTCCGTTCTGATGCCGTACAGCATTTGGAATTCAAACTGCTCCCGTGGAATCTGATGCTCGCTGATGAGTGTTTTCGTATAAGAAATGATGTCATCATCATGTGTTGCCACCGCCGTTTCATGGCCGCTCAAAAGCTGCAGCTTAATCAGCTGCTGAAAATGAAGATCGGTTGCTTTTTTATCAGGGAACGCAACGGCCGCCGGTTCTTTATAAGCGCCTTTTACAAGCCTGAGCCGCGGCTTATATGGCATCAGACCGCTGATGTCTTCAGCTGCGCGGTACAAATAAGCCTGAATGACGGTGCCGAGCATCGGAAAATCCGGCTTGCACCGCTTATACAGCTCAAGCGTACGGCCGCATCTTGAATAGTCCTCCATATCAATCGTTACAGGCACGCCGCGTTCTTTTGCCTCCGTCAATATGTCTCTGACATGCTGTTCCGCGAGTTCCTCGGAAATATCCAGACCGATGGATGTTAATTTCAGCGACAGCTCACAATCCAGTTGATTCTCGGCAATCGCCCTGATTGCTTTTTTACATTCTTCCGCCGTCCTTTTCGCATCCTTCTCTGAACCCGCATATTCACCTAGATAATCAATCGAAGCCGACAGCCCTTTTTGGTTCAGCCGCTTTACCGTTTTCACAGCTTCCGTGAGCGTTTCCCCTGCAACGAACCTTCCCGCACCGAAGCGGATTCCGTAAGCCTGGGCGAATTTTGTAAGCATTTTATTTTTCGACAAAAATAAACATATGCTCCGCAGCAAGGATGAACTCCCTCCTTTTTCTTTTATTCGTGTATGAATTTCCGGTCGCAGAGAAAGCTAAAACACAAAAGCCATGCAGATTGCCAAGATATCATTCATATATCCATACAGACTCTGATGTCAAAGCAATGTATTATATTATCAAGATATTCAAACGGTTTTAATGAGTCACAAAAAGGATCAATAAAAATCACTACTTCTTCAATTGAGTTTTCGAGCTATAATTCCGCTTCTTCGTTACATTTCGCCCAAAAAAACTTATAATTTATATTTCTTTATCCCCTTATAATTTGAAAATATTCCTTAAAAGATAATTGATTTATAATTTACAATGGCTTATATTTAAAATTGATAATTCAGTTTATTGAACGTATCTATTAAGAAGGAAAAGCAGAATTTCAAAATGATAATTCTGCTGAATTTATCTTTGCCTCACAAACATACCTCCAAAGCATTATTATTTCTTTCTAATAGCTTTACGATCCTTCATCTTTAAAGATCTCTTCCCTAACGGAATTTAAAGAAGGGACCTGCCTGAGTTATCCATTCACCTTATTTTGAAGAATCACTAAGCTCGAAACATATGAAAAGAGGGAACCTTCAATTGGATTCAACAGGAAAATCTAAACGTACACTTTTATTAATTGGACTTATTATAGCTATGTTTTTTTCTGCTCTGGACGGAACAATCGTAGGAACGGTTATGCCTAAGATTGTAGGAGATCTCGGCGGCCTGAGCATGATGACTTGGCTGACTACGGCCTACCTATTAACATCTACCTCCATCGTTCCGATCGCTGGAAAACTTGCAGATCTATTAGGGCGCCGGGCAGTATATGTGGCCGGGCTGATTATATTCATGATTGGCTCTTCACTGTGCGGCCTGGCTGATAACATGAAAGAATTAATTGTGTTTCGAGGTTTACAAGGTCTTGGCGGAGGCATTATGATGCCGATGGCTATGATTGTCATTGGAGATTTATTCACAGGCAAACAGCGTGCCAGATTTCAAGGCGTATTTGGCGGTATTTACGCTCTTGCTTCTGTAATCGGTCCGCAAATTGGGGGATGGATTGTAGATTCTTTCAGCTGGCATTGGGTATTTTTTATCAATTTACCCGTGGGAATGGTAGCTGTGTTCTTTATTGCGATGGGATTGCAGGCCAGAAAATACACGGGTCCGATTCATTTTGACTTCATCGGGATGTTTACAATGATTACGGGTGTAGTCTGTTTGCTGCTTACACTCAGTTTCGGCGGAAAAGAATTTGACTGGTTATCATGGCAGACATTTTGTCTGTTAGCTTTGGCCACTATAAGTATTATTAGTTTTGTATTTGCAGAAAAAAAAGCTGCAGAACCAATTCTGCCTATACATCTTCTAAAAAGCAGAACTTTTATCTTCTTAAATTTAATAGGGTTCTTTATGAGTATTGGGATGTTTGCAGCAATCACCTTCGTCCCTTTCTTCATGCAAGGAATAATCGGCATGAGTGCATCAGAGTCCGGGACAATCATGATGCCGATGATGGTCGCAATGATTATCTCCAGTATTATAGGCGGGCAGCTGGTCTTTAAAATCGGCATTAAAGCGCAGATTATCACGGGGATGGCAATCATATCCTTTGCCTATTTTTTATTATCCACATTAGAAGCTGACACCAGCAAATTAACTGCAACTACTTATGTAGCTATCATCGGCTTCGGTATGGGCCTTGTTATGCCCATTATTACTCTGGCACTTCAAGAGAGTTTCTCTAAAGAAACGCTCGGCGTGGTTACTTCGTCAAGCCAATTTTTCCGCTCTATCGGAGGTACGTTTGGAATTACGATTCTGGGAGCAGTGATGAATGCCAAGTCAGGAAATATATTAACCGATAAATTAGTTCCTTTTTTAGACAATTTTCCAAAACAAGAAAACGCATTAGCAGCTCATCTCAAAGACTTGATCAGCAGCAATCCTCAAGTCCTGCTACAGAGGCTATTCAGTTCTGGTTCATTCGAACAATTTCCGCATTCTATAGCAAAGCACATCATACCGATAATGAAGACAGCGTTAATGGACTCTCTTCGCAGTGTATTTTTCGCAGGGCTTATACTATTAATTGCCGGAGTATTTTCTGCTTTTCTTTTACCAAAAATAAAAATAACTGAAAGAAAAGCCGGCACTGATCTAGACAATAAACCGGCAGCTGAAGTCCAATCCTAGTGCCGCTGCTGACTTTCGCATATATCGAACTGTTAACATGAACAGACATTATCCGAAGGTTTTTTCTTCTGATAGTGTCTTTTTTTATTGTAAATATTGATGTCTCTCCTGCAAATCGTGGTTATTTTAATTTATCTGTATGAAATCCCGATCGCAGAGAAAGCTAAAAAGAACAGAATTGAAGGAGGCGTTTATATGAACAACCAAGAGCAGCACGGAAACTTGCCGCCTGCCGTCATCTCAACGAAAGACCATTTGTATCTTGAGGACATGCTGAACTGGAATCTGCTTGCCATGAAAAAAGCGCATTTTATGGCGGAACACTGCCAGAATCAGACGTTAAAACAAGAGCTTGATCAGATCGGCCGGATGCATGAGAAGCATTATAAGCACATATTGGGCCGCTTGAACCCCGATCAAGGCGGACAGACAACAACAGGCTACATGCAATAGGAGGACAATACATGGAACAGCAAAATCAAAAAATCACGAATCCACAAACGCCCGTGCCCAATACGGCGCAAATGAATGACAGAGACTTGGTCAATGAGCTGCTGACGACGGAAAAATACATCACGGCTTCATATTGCACAGCCCTGCACGAGTTCAGCCACGAGTCTCTTTATCAAGATATTCAGGCGATTTTCGATGAGTCACAAAAAGCGCAAAGAAGATTATACGATGTGATGTTTCAAAATGGCTGGTATTCC
Organism: Bacillus sp. Bvel1; assembly: GCF_014872755.1. Classification (NCBI taxonomy): domain Bacteria; kingdom Bacillati; phylum Bacillota; class Bacilli; order Caryophanales; family Bacillaceae; genus Bacillus; species Bacillus sp. Bvel1. The sequence goes on from NZ_JAAOBZ010000008.1 coordinate 187,188, forward strand.
ATTGAAGCAGCCGATACCCAAAAGCTTCAGCAATCGTATCAGAAGTTCCGGCAGACCATTCAGCAGCAGTCTCCCTACCAGCAGTAAAACGAAGAAGGATTTGATGTTTTCGCCAAGCATCAATCCTTTTTTATTTTTGCACAAAAAGATTGACTTATCATTAATCCTTATTTATATTTAACTAATGTTAATTATTTTCTCGAGGAACAAGATGAGGAGGAGTTATGAAAAACGCGGATCAATATGTGTCTGACATCCAGAAATCTCTTCAGACGCTGCTGCAAAACATACAGCCTGAAATGGTGGAAAGCATGGCAAAACACGAGGTGACGCCTGCCCAATTATTTGTTTTAGCCAGCCTGAAAAAACACGGGAGCTGCAAAGTTTCCGAAATTGCGGAACGCATGGAGGTAAAGCCGAGCGCAGTGACGCTGATGGCAGACCGCCTCGAACAAAAAGGACTTATCGTCCGCAAACATAACCAGCAGGACAGACGCGTCATCGACATCAGCCTCACCAAAAAAGGCGAAACAAAATTCGAAGATGTTGTGGAAGGACGGAAAGCGATACTGGCGCGTAACCTGTCCGTTCTGACTGACGATGAACTGATTCAGTCCGTGAACATCATCCGCAAAGTAGCGGAAGCCGCCGAGAAATACGCGGCTGATCAAAAAGAAAACGAATAGAAAGAGGAGCTGCCGAAACATGAGCATTGAAAAGAAAGATCCAAAACGCACATTATTAATAACAGGCTTAATCATCGCCATGTTTTTCTCAGCCCTTGACGGCACCATCGTAGGAACGGCGATTCCTAAAATCGTGGGTGACCTCGGGGGATTAAGCATGATGACCTGGCTGACCACGGCATATCTTTTAACTTCGACGACGATCGTTCCGATTGCGGGGAAACTTGCAGATTTATTGGGGCGCCGCGTCGTCTATGTGTCAGGTTTATTGATTTTTATGGGAGCTTCCGCACTGTGCGGAATGGCCAGCAACATGACGGAACTGATTATTTTCCGCGGACTTCAGGGAATCGGCGGCGGTGTCATGATGCCGATGGCCATGATCGTCATCGGGGATTTGTTCACAGGGAAACAGCGTGCCAAGTTCCAAGGGCTTTTCGGGGCGATTTACGGGCTTGCTTCCGTTATCGGCCCGCAAATCGGGGGCTGGATTGTTGACTCATTAAATTGGAAATGGGTTTTCTATATCAACCTGCCTGTCGGAATCTTAGCCGTGATCTTTATCGCAAGAGGACTTCAGGGCAGAAAACAGACTGGGCCGATTAACTTTGACATTGCCGGCATTTTCACAATGATCGTCGGAATCGTCAGCCTCCTTCTCGCGCTCAGCTTCGGAGGAAAGGATTACGCATGGGGCTCTTGGCAGATTCTCGGTCTCTTTGCGCTTGCGCTTGCCGGGATTGTCGGATTCATTTTCGCTGAAATCAAAGCAAAAGAACCGATTCTGCCGATGTACCTGTTTAAAAACAGAACGTTTACCGTACTGAATCTGATCGGCTTTTTCATGAGTATCGGCATGTTCGGCGCCGTTACGTTCGTTCCTTTCTTTATGCAGGGAATTATCGGAGTCAGCGCCACCGCGTCAGGCACGATTATGACGCCGATGATGGTATCTATGATTATCACAAGTATTATCGGAGGCCAGCTGGTTTATAAGATCGGTATTAAACCGCAAATCATGATCGGCATGCTGATCATGGCCGTCGGCTTCTTCTTATTAACGACCTTACAGCTGGATACAAGCAAGCTCGCGGCTACGTGCTATATGGCCGTGATCGGTCTGGGAATGGGGCTCGTCATGCCGCTTCTCACACTCGCTCTGCAAGAAACGTTTTCAAAAGAAGAGCTGGGCGTTGTGACTTCATCAAGCCAATTTTTCCGGATGATCGGGGGAACGTTCGGCATTACGGTGCTCGGCGCTGTCATGAATGCCAGATCAGGAAGCCTTTTAACCGACAGACTGGTGCCTTACTTAGACTCACTCCCGAAACAGGCAAGTGCCTTTGCCGCCCAGTTTAAAGGTATGATTGACAAAAATCCTGAAGGGCTGCTTCAATCCTTGTTCAGTCAGGAATCGATTAAGCAGATCCCGGCCGCATTTTCTTCCCATATCGTGCCGGTTTTGAAAACGTCACTGATGGATTCGCTTCACAGCGTGTTTTTCACAGGCCTGGCCTTTATCGCTGCCGGATTGATCCTCACGCTGTTTGTTAAATCAATTACGCTGACAAACAAAAAGACAGGCAAACAAGAAGAAAAGGCGAAAGCCGTTTAACAAAGAAAAATCCCGCGGATGCCGCGGGATTTTTTTATATCATCTGGGCCTCTCCGTTTCCGAATGACCAGTCTTCCGCCTCATTGGAAATCGGGGGGGTGAAAATTATTTAATAAACCTTAAACATTTCATAGTTATCTTTATAGTACGACAAAATAAAGTCACGAAAATTTCTTACCGAAGAAGATAACAGCTTATGTTTCATCCAAGATAAGCCGACTGGATATGAAGCAGAGTGATCAGTCACTTTTATAAAATTCAGCCCCAATGTTCTGCAAACCGAAATAGGAAGCAACGCCACCCCCTGATCCAGCTTTATAATCTCGGCCAGTAAATGAGAATCCGCCTCAAATGCAATATTTGGGGTGAAACCGGCTTTCTCACAAAGCGAGGCTGTAAAACCGCTATACTCTTCATTATTAGCAAGGGTAATAAATGGTTCATCGGCGACAAGACGTAAAGAAATTTCGGTTTTACCCGTAAATCGGTGGTTTGAGGGCAAAGCCAGAACAATATCTTCATTTACCAGCATACAACTTTCTATCTCTTCATCTTGAATCGGATGACCTGTTATTCCTAAATCAATGTCCCCTTTTTTTAAACTTGTTAGGATCCCGCTTTTAACTCCGATGGCTTGGAGAATTTTTGATTGAGGGGAGCGGTTGATATATTCACTCATCAGTCCTGCAAGGAATCTCGGATTAGAAATAGATATTCTGATGGTGTCAGACATTTGATGTTCCTCCAATTGAATTTCCGTTTGTGCATTTTCAATCTCAGTAAAAATCCTGTTTACATGTTTTAAAAGAATTTTCCCTGATGAACTCAGCTTAATATTTCTGCCTTTTCTCTCAAACAAAGCTGTTCCCAGTTCATTCTCAAGTCTTTTTATAGTGAGACTTAAAGAAGGCTGGGCAATCTTTAATTGTTCTGCTGCTTTAGAAATATGCTCAGTATAGGCAACTGTCTGAAAGTATTTTAGCTGCAGCAATTCCATCTGTCTGCATCCTCCTTATTTATTTCAATAAATATATATATACCTTATTATGTATTAGATTAAATGTAAATGCGGATGTAAGATAATAGCATAGTTAAAGAAAAGGAAAGGGTGTCATGCAATGAAAATTGATGTGAAAGATATAGCAAAAAATTTAAATACACCGCTAACGGCTCCTGCTTATCCTATCCCAAATTATAAATTTGTTAACCGTGAATATTTAAATATTATTTACCGAACGGATGAAAAAGCTTTGCGTGCGGCAGTGCCGGAACCTCTTGAAATTACTGAACCTTTAGTGAAATTCGAAGTGATGCGGATGCCCGATGTTTCCGGACTTGGTGCCTATACAGAGGCAGGACAAGTCATCCCTGTCAGCTTTAATGGTGAAGAAGGAGATTATGTACACTCTATGTATGTAGACAATTTCCCGGCTATTGCAAGCGGACGGGAACTTACTGCATATCCAAAGAAATTGGGCGCCCCTAAGCTGTATATAGACTCTGATACTCTCGTTGGCACATTAGATTATGGCAGTCTTCGTGTGGCAGCTGCGACTATGGGATATAAACATTTCGAAATGGACAAGGAAAAAGCGAAAAGGGAAATTTGCCGACCTAATTTTATGGTTAAGATTGCTACTGATTACAATGGTGATTTAAGGGTTTGCGATTTGGTGCGCACGCAAATAACGAATATAGAAGTTAAAGGTGCCTGGTCTGGACCGGCGCGGCTTCAATTATTTGAACATGCTCTGGCGCCTCTTGCAGATTTGCCTGTATTAGAAGTCGTTTCAGCATCTCATATTATTACGGATTTAACCTTAAATGCAGCACAGCCGGTTTATAACTACTTAGAGGAAAAATAAGGAGACGTTTACAATGAGAATTGCAATTTTAGGAGCAGGTTCTTTAGGAACCATAGTTGGAGCATATCTGTCTGCTGGCGGAATGGATGTCGAATTAATTGATTCATACAAAGAACATGTAGATACTTTAAATCAAATAGGTGCTAAAGTAGTTGGTACAACGGCATTTCAGGCAAAGGTAAAAGCCATTACCCCTGAAAACAAGTCAGGCAAGTATGATTTCATATTGCTCCTGACGAAACAATTATATAATGACTCCATTCTTAAAGAGTTACTGCCTTTTTTAAAGGATGATAGTGTAGTATGTTCCTTGCAAAACGGTATACCTGAACAGAAAGTTGCTTCGATCGTTGGTGGTGAACGTGTTATTGCAGGTTCTGTTGAATTTGGTGCTACGTTTATTGAACCAGGCGTATCCAGACTTACAACTGAGTATACTCAATTTAAAGAGTACGCTTTTCAAATTGGAGAATTAAATGGTGAAACAACAGAAAGAATCCAGCGTATTAAATCGGTTTTAGACCTTATCGGCGGAACACATATTTCCGATAATTTAGTTGGAACGAAGTGGTCAAAATTACTTATCAATAATGCATTCAGTGGTTTATCGGCAGCATTAAACGGAGAATACGGTGATATTCTTGACCATGAAATCGGCATTGTCAGCGCAGTTCATATCGCAGATGAGACGATTAAGGTTGGACACGCCAATGGTGTCAAATTTGCGAAAATGGGCGGCCTTGATTTAGAATCTTTGGAATTAAAAAGTGAAAATGAGATTCCTGAACGGATCCAAACATTTAGGGCAGCCATGGAACCATCCAGGCTTTTAAGAGCAAGTATGCTTCAGGATCTTGAGAAAAAACGCAAAACTGAAATTGATTATATTAATGGAGTTATTCCCAAAATGGCAGAAGGTACTGGAATTTCAACACCTTTTAATGATTTGGCTGTAGCACAAGTCAAATGTGCCGAGGAATCTCAAACAGTGCCCAATTTTGATACAAATATAAAAGCATTTGAAGAGTTATTACGTATCCGAAAGGAAATGTGATATATAGGAAAGAGTAAGGGATTGCTGCGGCGGTCCTTTTTTCTTGGTTCAGCAAGTAAACAAACGGTGCGTTAGTTACATTAAAGTTCTTCGCTATGGATTGAACGGCGCCTTTATTGATTCCGTTTCAGCAAAAAAAGCTTCCGGCACCTCTCTTTGATGCCGAAAGCTTTTTATTGTTTTTTTCTGTGAGCTTCATTGAGCTGTTTAATGTGCTGTATCGCAGCTTTGATGCCCTCTTTGGCGTCCGGGTAGGATTGGTTCCAATGTTTGACGAGCGGCGGCATGCTTTTTGCGATATGTGTATACAAAATCCACTGCCTGACTTCTTCCTTTACATCCGGGTTTGTTTCGCCAAGCAATAGTTCCGTGTATTTCTCAAGCAGGCCGTCCAGCTGCTGCTGCAGTTTTTCTTCCATACCGTTTCCTTCCCTTTTTCATGATTATGACAATCGGGCGGTGAGGGCCGCTTCCTGCACGATACATCTGCCGCGTCCGTGCGGAATGCAAAGCGGCGTGCCGAACAGCGGATCTTGCGTTACCTGACAGTTCATTGCAAAGACCTGCTGTACAAGCTCGCAAGTGATGACTTCTTCGGGACGGCCCTCTGCGTAAATCTGTTTATCCTTAATGGCGACCAGATAATGGGCATAACGGCATGCCAGATTGAGATCGTGCAGCACCATGACGATTGTGCGTTTTTCTTTTTCATTTAATTCAAACAGCAAATCAAGAATTTCAATTTGATGCGTCATGTCGAGATAAGTTGTCGGCTCGTCAAGCAGAATGATATCCGTATCCTGAGCGAGTGTCATCGCAATCCATGCACGCTGGCGCTGTCCGCCTGACAAGGAATCCACAGGACGGTCGGCCATTTCCTCAAGCTTCGTCGCTTTTAGCGCTTTTGTGACTGCGTCTTCGTCCTCTTTGGACCATTGCTTCAGCCAGCTTTGATAAGGGTATCTTCCCTGCTTCACAAGCTGATGCACCGTCAGGCCTTCGGGAGCTGACGGACTCTGCGGCAAAATAGCGAGCTCTCTTGCCACTTCCTTCGTCGGAAGCTTAGCGATGGCTTTTCCTTCTAAAAGCACAGAACCGCCCCTCGGTTTCATCAGCCGGGCCAATGAACGTAAAAGCGTCGATTTTCCGCAGCCGTTGCTTCCGATCAATACAGTGATTTCGCCTTTTGGAATCGCGACATCCAATTCGTCAATGATAACAGTCTCTCCGTACCCTAAGCTCAGCGTCTCTGTAGAAATTGCACTCATACCGCTAACCGCTCCTTTTTTGAGTTTCCCAACACTATGTATATAAACAAATTGCCTAAACATTCAACGTGAGATCATGATTATATTGTAACAGAAATTAATGACTCTGAATATCATTATCAATTAGTTTTGGGCAAAAAAGCAGCGGGCGGCGGTTATTTTTTTATTTCCGTCATTTCTCCATCGTTCTTTTTCAGTTTCAGATAAAAATGATCATAGCGGCTGTCCAAATTAAAAGCCGAAAGCACCTGCCGGACGACCTCGCTTTCCTGCATCCGGCCGTTTACGGCAAGTTCTCCGAGGATCATCTTCATTTCGTCAAGCGCTTCCTCGCCCTCTCTGTGAACCCCTGAGAGCTTGTCCCGGATGTCCGCCTTTTCATGACCGCTTTTTCTTTCATACAAACCTTCATAGCGGTTATGCTCTCCGGCTCCGTAGCTGACGCGCAGGGAAAAGCTGCTGTAAGGAACCGGCTTCTCGGATGACACAGGTGTGCTGTCTTGTTCCGCTTCCCGTTTTTCTTCATTCAATCGGCAGCCGGCAATCAGCATCAGCGTAAGACATAAAACGCCCGCCGTTCTGATCCATTTCATGCGATTCACTCCCATTCCATTCCGATCGTTTTTAGGTATTTCCAAGGGAGGCGGCTGTCATTCACGGAACAAAAAAGAACCGGAGCGGTAACAGCTCCGGCCGGTTCATCTCCAGATTATCATTCAGTCAGCTCTAAAAATTCCTGCACATCCTGTACAGCAAGGCGGACCGCGTCTTCCCAAAACGACCGTTCCGTGAGATCCGCTCCAAGGTGCTTCATCGCCAAATCCTCAACGGTCATCGAAGCCGTGTCACACAAAAGCGCGATATATTTTTCTTCAAAATCCGCTTTTTCCCGAAGAGCTCTTGCATATATTCCAAGCGAAAATAAATAACCGAACGTGTACGGAAAATTGTAGAACGGCACTCCCGTAATATGAAAATGCAGTTTTGATGCCCAGAAATGAGGGTGGTATTCCCCTAATGAATCGCAAAATGCTTCTTTCTGCGCCGCTTCCATCAGTTCATTCAGTTTCTCAGCCGGAACGACGCCCTGCTTGCGCTCTTCATAAAAACGCGTTTCAAATAAAAATCTCGCATGAATATTCATAAACATGGCTACGCTTCTTTGAATTTTATCTTCAAGCAAGAACACCTTTTCATCCTTTGTCTCCGCTTGTTTCAAAGCGGCGTCGGCGACGATCATTTCCGCAAAGGTCGAGGCTGTTTCAGCTACATTCATAGCGTAGGCTCTGTTCAGCTGCCGCACTTGGAGCATGGCCTCCTGATGAAACGCGTGACCAAGCTCATGCGCCAGCGTCGATACGTTCGAAGCGCTTCCGGAAAACGTCATAAAAATCCGGGATTCTCCGCTGTCGGGAAAGCTGGTGCAGAAACCGCCGACCCGTTTGCCGCTGCGGTCTTCCGCTTCTATCCACCGATCGCGGAACGCTTTTTCCGTGAATGCGGACAGCTTTTTGCCAAACGTCGAAAATTGGCTGACGATCAGATTAGCCGCTTCATCATATGTGTATTCTTTCGAAGCCTCGCCGATCGGCGCGCCCACATCATACCAGTTCAGCCGCTCAAGCCCTAAAAGAGACGCCTTTCGATTCAGGTATTCGGCAAAAGGCTTTTTATGATCGGTAATGACCTGCCACATGACATCCAGCGTTTCTTTTTTCATCCGATTGATCGCAAGCGGCTCTTCCAAAGCGCTTTTCCAGCCCCGCGCTTTATAGATTTCCGTGCGGAAGCCGGCCAGATGGTTCAGCGTGCTGCTGAAAAGCTCCTCTTCTCCTTTCCAGGCTTCATTAAGCTCTTTGAACACTTGACGTCTGATGCGGCGATCCGGGTGCGCCATCATATTTTCCGCTTGGCCGACCGACAGCTCTTTATCCTCAAACGGAATCTTCATTCTGCCGACAGCCGCATTATACAGGTCGCCCCATGCGTGATAGCCGTCAACGGCCAGGCCTTCAATCAGCCTTTCTTCTGAAGCGCTGAGCTTCTCTCTGACCCGGTCTCTTCTCTCATTTAAAACATATGTGAGATCCTGAAGTTCCGGTTTTTGCAGGAGCTCCTCCCAGACCCGCTCGTCAATCCGGGCAAGTGTATCGTCAAGGGTGACCAGAGCGGATTTAAAATCACTGCTCAGCTGATTGATCCGCGCTCTCCATTCATTCGCTTTCTGATCATGAGTGTTCTGAGCCTGAAGACAGCCGACGAACGCTCCCGCCTGCCTGATCATGATCGCTGACCGTTCAAACCTATCAATCAGATTGATCAGCTCCCGGCTTTCATCCGCGTGCGTCGGAACTGTAAATGCTTCAACCGTATGTTGAAAAGCGCTTAGATGCTTTTTGAGCTCTTGTATGTATTGCTGAAACTCTTCCGACCGGCTCCCGCCCTCAAAAATGGAGTTTAAATCCCATGTTTCCTTCAATCCCTCTAATGCCATCTTTTCTTTACCCCTTTCTATCCGAAGCTGACTCCATTATAAAACAATTCTGACATATTTCCGAACGATTTCTCCTTCTTTCCGCGAGATGTTATACACTATGAGATAAGAACAAACGGGGAGGATTATAAGATGAACAGAAAAGTTGCCATTGTAACCGGTGCGACGAGCGGATTCGGGATGCTGACAGCGCTGAAGCTCGCCCGGTCTTATCACGTCATCGCAACAGCCAGACAGCCGGAGAAAGCTGTAATACTGAAAGAGGCCGCCGCTCAAGCGGGTGCATCCGAACATATTACGGTCGTTTCTTTAGATGTGACAAATGAGCAGTCGGTGTCTGACTTCGGGAACACCATCAGCGGTTTCGGACCGATTGACCTGCTTGTCAATAACGCCGGCACTGCGTACGGAGGGTTTATTGAAGATGTGCTGATGGAACATTACAGACAGCAGTATGAAACAAATGTATTCGGTCTGATTCACGTCACAAAAACCGTGCTGCCTTATATGCGGAAACATGGCGGGGCGAAAATCTTCAATATCAGCAGTATCAGCGGACTGACCGGTTTCCCGGCTCTATCTCCGTATGTCTCTTCCAAGTTCGCGGTTGAAGGGTTTACAGAGTGTCTGCGCCTCGAGCTTCTGCCTATAGGAATTGATGCCGCTTTAATAGAACCGGGCTCCTATAAAACGTCTATTTGGGAGACGTCTCTCTCCAGCCATATTACGGCGCCCGGCAAAGACTCGCCTTATTATCGCTTTTATCAGCCCCTTGAAGCTTACTTCAAAGCCAACGCATCCAAAAGCGGCGATCCTGATGACGTAGCGGAGCTGATTTATCAATTGGCACAAAGGAAACGGCTGAAGAAACTGCGGTATCCGATCGGCAGGGGCGTTAAGCTGACATTGGCTTTCCGCTCACTCTTTCCGTGGTCCGCTTGGGAATCGATTATAAAGAAAAAGCTGTTCACTTAAACTAAATTATAATAATTATAATTTAGTATTGATTTTTATTTGATAAGTGATATAATTAAATTAACAGATCACAGGGAGGACGATGAATATGAATACACAAAACGCGAAAAAAACTGAAACTCTTGTTGAGAAATCAATGAACACACAATTATCAAACTGGTTTATCCTTTACTCTAAACTGCACCGCTTCCATTGGTATGTAAAAGGGCCTCACTTCTTTACGCTTCATGAAAAATTTGAAGAACTGTATAACGAAGCGGCGGAAACGGCGGACGCCATCGCAGAGCGTCTTCTGGCCATCGGCGGACAGCCTGCGGCGACTTTGCACACTTACCTTGAACAAGCTTCCATTACGGATGAAGGTCAGGAAAAAACGGCTTCTGAAATGGTGAAATCACTGATTCAAGACTATAAACAAATCAGCCGCGAATCAAAATTTGTCATCGGCATCGCAGAGGAACAAAATGACCCGTCAACTGCCGACCTGTTTGTCGGATTAGTTGAAGAAGCGGACAAGCATGTGTGGATGCTGTCAGCCTACTTAGGAGAATGACGAAAAAAGCTGAACCTCAGTTGAAGGTTCAGCTTTTTTTTGCGTTCAGCTTGCGCTTTCAGTTTGTTTCGTTAATGTGACGTTCAGCGTCTTTTTGCTTCCGCTTCTGAGCACTTGAACAGTCGTTTTATCGCCGATTTTCAGCTGGTTATATAAGATCTGTCTGATATCGGCGCTGCTGTCGACATCTTTGCCGTTCAGTTGTACAATGACGTCATTTGATTTGATGCCCGCTTTCGCAGCCGGTGAGCCGGATTGCACTTCTTTTACGTAAACACCCTTAGACAGCTGGTCGCCGAACAGTCCGAGCGTGTTTTCCTGATAGGTTTCCGGCACTTGCGCCATGTCAATCATCTGCACACCTAAAAACGGGCGCTCGACTTTTCCTTTTGCAAGCAGCTGGTCGACTATCGGTTCTACATCATTGCTCGGAATGGCAAAGCCGAGTGACTCCACGCCGTTTTCACTGACTTTCATGCTGTTGATCCCGATGACCTGGCCGCTTGAGTTGATTAACGGGCCGCCGCTGTTTCCGGGGTTAATCGCCGCATCCGTCTGAATCACGTTCATTTCCACCGTGCCTTGGGATGTATCGGCGTCCACCGTTCTGTTCAGCCCGCTGATGACACCTTGTGTGACGGTGCCGGAAAACTGCTGGCCGAGCGGGTTGCCGATGGCAATCACTTTATCGGCAATGCGGAGCTTGGAGGAATCCCCGAAGCTGGCCGCTTTTTTGACATTGGACGAGCTGATTTCCAATACAGCCAAGTCACTGATGGCATCCTTTCCGACAAGCTTTGCCGTTTCGGTTTTCCCATTGTAAAGAGTGACCGACAGTTTGTTCGCCCCTTCTACGACATGATTGTTTGTAATGATGTACGCTTTTTCGCCGTCTTTTTTGAAGATGACGCCTGACCCCGTGCCGCTTTCCGTTTCAGAGCTTGAACCGCCGTCAAGTCCGAACTGGCTGCTTTGCGAAGCTTGGTAGTTGGACACTCCGACAATCGCGGGCTCCAATTCTTCCACCATATCCGCTACGCTTGAGGTATTTTTCAAAGGCGTTGACGTAAAATTCGAAGACTGAACTTGTTTCGTATCAGAAACGGCTTCTGTCTTATGCTGCTCACCCGGCAGGTTCGGCACAATGCCAAGCACGAGGCCTCCGCCGATAATGCCGCCTAAAATCGGGCTCAGCCAAGCGGCTCTCCGTTTTTTTTCTTTTTTCACGGCAGCCGTTTTTTCAAATTCCGTACCGGCAGCCGTCTCGTTTTCCGGTTCTTTCGAGACGGTCCCTTCAAGCAGCTCGGGCTCCTGATGGCTGATCTGCTGCTGTTCATTTCTGTTTTGTTCCGTATGTGAAAGATCTGACTGATCGCGGCTTCTGCCGTCATCTCGATGATCGTTCATATTCACGCACACTCCTTCAGCATGTTTTCATTCTATCGATTACATATTCATCGCATGTACAAGTTCTATTGTCCCAATAATAAGGAGAAAAGCAAAGCTCCAAAACAAAATGTGTTTGAACATGTTATCTTCCCCGCTTTTTTTCTTCCTTTCTTCCCTTATACACATCATAAACAAACATTGTGGGATAAAAATGAAAAGAATATGTGAAATTATGAAAATGCGGCTTGAGTATGTTAAAACTAGTATAATGACGTTGAAAGGATGTGAAATGCCTTGTCATACACCATTTATCTAGTTGAAGATGAGGATAACCTGAATGAACTGCTCACAAAATATTTAGAGAATGAAGGCTGGAACATTACATCTTTCACAAAAGGCGAAGATGCCAGAAAGCAGATGCAGCCGTCTCCCCACTTGTGGATTCTTGACATCATGCTTCCGGATACGGACGGCTATACATTGATAAAAGAAATAAAAGAAAAAGATCCCGATGTGCCGGTCATTTTCATTTCCGCGCGGGATGCCGATATTGACAGAGTCCTCGGGTTAGAGCTTGGAAGCAATGATTATATCGCCAAGCCTTTTTTGCCGAGAGAGCTTATTATACGGGTTCAGAAGCTGCTGGAGCTCGTGTATAAAGAACAGCCCGCCGCAAAGAAAACCGGCATCACCGTTTCTTCCTACAATGTGATCGAAGATGCCCGAGAGGTTTATGATGAAACCGGCAGCCTGGTCAATTTGACGTCTAAGGAATTTGATCTGCTGCTTTTATTTCTTCACCATAAAGGACACCCCTTTTCCAGGGAAGATATTCTGCTGAAAATATGGGGCCATGATTATTTCGGCACTGACCGGGTGGTCGATGATCTTGTGCGGAGGCTGCGGAAAAAAATGCCGGAGTTAAAGGTTGAAACCATTTACGGATTCGGCTACAGGATGATGACGTCATGAAAAATAAGCCGCTTGCTTTTCAAATATGGGTGGTCATCTCAGGCATCCTCTTAGCCATTTCGATTCTGCTGCTCGTGCTGTTCTCAAATACGCTGCGTAATTTTTTCACGGATGAAACGTATACGACCATTGAAAATGAACAGCATGTACTGACGGAGTACCGGCTGCCCGGATCGATCGAGCGGGGATATTACAGCGAGGATGCGACCGCGCCGACGACTTTCCGATCCGTTCAGCACGTTCTTCTGCCGGAACGGGAGGAATCGGCCAGTGACAAAGACTTGAACTACTTTTCTTCTTCCTTTATCCATAAGGTGTACAAGCTCGCGGGCCGCCAGCACAGCGTCACGAAACGATACAGCGCGGACATCAGCGGTGAAAAAGTATTTTTCGTCATTAAAAAAGGCCTCACCATTAACGGCCAGGATGCGATGATGCTGTCTTACGCCCTTGATTCCTATCGTGATGATCTGGCATTCACCCTGTTCAAGCAGCTGCTCTTTATCATTGCCGGCGTGATTTTGTTAAGCTGGATTCCGGCGATTTGGCTTGCCAAATATCTCTCGCGCCCGCTCGTTTCCTTAGAGAAGCATGTCAAACGGATTTCAAAACAGGATTGGGATGATCCGGTCATCGTCGACAGAAAAGACGAAATCGGAAAATTAGGCCATACCATTGAAGACATGCGGAGCAAGCTGGTACAAAAGGATGAAACGGAAAGAACGCTCCTGCAAAATATCTCTCATGATTTAAAAACGCCTGTCATGGTGATAAGGGGCTATACTCAATCAATAAAGGACGGGATTTTTCCTAAGGGGGATCTGGAAACCACAATTGATGTCATTGAAGGCGAAGCAGAAAAACTTGAGAAGAAAATTAAGGATTTATTATATTTAACGAAGCTTGATTATTTAATGAAGCAGCGGGTGCACCATGAGACATTTGACATTGTGAAGGTCACGGAAGAAGTCATTGAACGGCTCAAATGGGCCCGGAAGGAATTATCGTGGACCGTTGATACAGAAGATGCATTAATGATGCCCGGTGATCCGGAACAATGGAGCAAACTTCTTGAAAACATTCTCGAAAATCAAATCCGCTATGCAGAAACGGCGATTCACATTCGGATCAGCCAAAATCAGCAGCAGATTGTCATGACGGTTAAAAATGACGGGCCTCCGATTGAGGATGAGATGCTATCCAGCTTGTACGAGCCTTTTAATAAAGGGAAGAAAGGCGAGTTCGGCATAGGACTCAGCATCGTAAAACGGATTTTAACCCTGCATAAAGCATCAATTTCAATTGAAAATGGCCAATCGGGTGTAATTTACCGAATTATCGTACCAAAGTAGACTGTAGTGTTTCATTGCAGTCTTTTTTTATGTGAAGGAATAGCCGTTAAAATCTCTGTAGTTTGCTTTCAGCGGTTTTTGGCATTGATGAACCCATTTCTTTTCACAAATTGTCTTTTTCGGATATTTCACCTTTTCGACTTTAATTCCTCTGTTTCGCAAGCGGCTGATCATTTCATCTAATTCTTTCATTTTCAGATTCACCCTTTCGCCAGAACTTTGACCATTCGGTCAGCTCACTTTATAATATAAATAAAACAAAACAAAAAAACAAGTTACAATCAGGTTAAATTTACGGAATATCAATATGACCATATAGTCATACATGAGAAGCACAAGCCAGCCTCCTGGCTCCGAAAGGGTGGAACCATTGAAGGAAAAAGAAAAGCTGATCATTGAAGCAGCAATCAAACTGTTTGCCCGAAAAGGGTACAAATCTACATCGGTTCAGGAAATCGCCGATGAATGCAAAATCTCAAAAGGCGCTTTTTATCTTTACTTTCCTTCCAAAGAAGCACTGCTCCTATCCATGCTGAATTACTACTATGATAAAACGTTTACCCGAATCACGACGATCCAAACGGAGGGTGACAGTCCGAGAGCCGCTTACCAAAAACAGCTTGCTGTGTTTTACGAATCGATTCTCGCCCATCAGGATTTTATTACCATGCAGATGAAAGACGGTTCACTTCCTTATACCGAAGAAGCGGCGCAGTGCGGAAAGAGAATCCGCCGGTCGATCCTGCAGTTTCATATCGACAGTCTTCTTGCTGTTTACGGAGAAAAAGCTGAACCCTACACAGCCGAGCTTTGTTTTTTAATAGAAGGAATCAGTCAGATGTATCTTGAGTATCTGATTCTGACCGGCCGGTCCGTACAGCCTTCGCTTCTGGCAAATACCGTGATTCACAGAATTGATGACATCGTAAACGGAATGGCGGACAGACATGATGAAGCATTTATTTCTCTTGATGAGGCAAGCTCACTGTTTGGGCCCCTTCATAACGGGCAGCCCGATCCTTTAAGTCAATCGATCTTGCAGACCCTCCGCACGCGCATCGGCACGATGGACAAGGCGGAAGCATCTGAATTCACCGAGAGCTTGGATATTCTGGAAGCGGAAATGAAGAAAAAGTCACCGAAACCGGCAATCATCAAAGGAATGATTTTGAATTTGAAGGAATCCGACCTGCTGGCTGAAGATGCAGAACAGCTCAGATTTTTACTGAAACAGCAGTTTATTTAGAAGAACGGCCGCAATGACTGCAGCCGTTCTTTCTTTTATGCTTTCGGGTGCACCATATCTTCCGGACGCACCATTTCATTAAATTGTTCTTCTGTCAGAAGGTTCAGCTGTAATGCCGCTTCTTTCAGTGTCAGGCCTTCTTTGTGGGCAAGCTTGGCGATTTTCGCGGCGTTTTCATAACCGATGTGCGGGTTAAGCGCCGTAACAAGCATTAATGAGTTAGAGAGATTTTCCTGAATCGTCTCTTGGTTCGGCTCAATACCGACAGCGCATTTGTCATGGAAGGAATTCATTCCGTCACTGAGCAGCTGCACGGTCTGCAGGAAGTTATAAATAATAACCGGTTTGAAGACATTCAGCTCGAAGTTTCCTTGGCTGGCCGCAAATCCGATTGTCGCGTCATTTCCCATCACTTGCGCGGCGATCATTGTCAGCGCCTCACTTTGCGTCGGGTTGACTTTGCCCGGCATGATAGAGCTTCCCGGCTCATTTTCAGGAATGACGATTTCGCCGATTCCGCAGCGCGGGCCGCTAGCCAGCCATCTGACATCGTTGGCAATCTTCATCAGGTCGGCAGCCAATGCTTTTAACGCGCCGTGAACGTGAGTGATTTCATCATGGCTTGTGAGCGCGTGGAATTTGTTAGGCGAACTTTTGAATGTCTGCCCCGTTACTTTTGTGATTTCTTCCGCGACGTATTCACCGAACTGCGGATGGGCGTTGATTCCCGTGCCGACTGCCGTGCCTCCGATGGCAAGCGCGCGGATTTTTTCCGTTGACTCAAGAATCATTTCTTTCGAACGGTCAAGCATGTATACCCAGCCGCTGATTTCCTGTCCGAGCGTCAGCGGAGTGGCGTCCTGCAAATGCGTGCGTCCGATTTTCACAATATCCTGATAAGCTTTCGCTTTTTCATCAAGCGTCGCGCGCAGCTGATCAAGCGCCGGAACGAGCTGCTCATATACGGCAAGAACCGCCGCAACGTGCATCGCCGTCGGGAATGTATCGTTTGAGCTTTGGCTGCGGTTGACGTCGTCATTCGGATGAATCTTCAGCTCGGAATTTTTTTCTTTCAATAAAGCAGTTGCGCGGTTGGCCACCACTTCATTCATGTTCATGTTGCTTTGCGTGCCGCTTCCCGTCTGCCAGACAACGAGCGGAAAGTTATCGTCGTATTTGCCGTTTAAAACATCGTCACATACAGCGGCAATCGCCTGGGCTTTTTCAGACTCTAAGTTGCCGAGGCGTTCGTTGGCGATCGCTGTGCTTCTTTTCAATATTGCAAACGCCTTCACAACACGCTGAGGCATTTTTTCTGAACCGATTTTGAAGTTCTCCTTGCTGCGCTGTGTCTGAGCGCCCCAAAATTTATCTGCCGGAACTTTAACTTCTCCCATGGTGTCTTTTTCAATTCTGTAGTCCATTTATGTATCCCTCCATAACAGTTGCTTCACCCTGAGTATTATTCGCCAGTAACAGATGAAACCCTTTTTATTTTTCGGCCTTGGCCGTTTTTAATTTCAGCTCAAGATAGACGCGCGAATCCTTAGAGTATTTATACTTCGGATTTGTTTTACGGTATTCTTTCGACGTGTAAGCCACTTCGTAATGCGCTTCAAATGATTTGATGAGCTGTTCAATTTCTTCGGCATTCCCTGCCAGTCTGACTTGTGCCACATCTCTCCTCCGCTTTCATAAAAAAACTTGTACCATTAAATACTTTATCATAGTATATCATTTTTTTAACAGGAAAAGATAACCTCAATTAAGGATTGGAAGGCGGGTGACTGTCGATGGCGCAATCGGAATTCAAGGAATACATACACGTTAACCTGGCACTGGTGCTTCCCCACGTAGAGCAGAATGATGACCTGGTTCAAAATAAAAAGATGCTTCCGAACGGGCTTGTTTTTTATTATATGTATCTGAGTGAAATGAACGACGAAGACAAAATAAAAGAGGCGATGGAAACGCTGCTTCGGGAGGAAGACACTCTGACGCTGGATACGGTGACGAAACGTCTTGATAAGATCGACGCCCGTCCCGTCTTTACGTCGAAGGAAGCCGTCATCTCCATTCTGCGGGGAAAATGCGCCGTGTTTATTAACGGACTTGACAGCGTATACATTTTGTCCACGGGAAAAAGAGAAAAAAGAAGCGTGAATGAACCCACATCCGAAAAGGTCGTAAGAGGTCCGAAAGTCGCCTTCATAGAAGATTCTGATACAAACGTCGCCATGATCAGGCAGCGCACGAACCATCCGAAGCTGAAAACGAAAAAGGTTCCGATCGGAGAAAATAAGTTAAAATACGCCACGGTCATGTACATAGATGATAAGGCGGACCCGTCTGTCGTCAGCGATGTTGTAAAGCGTCTCAGCAAAGTGAATATGGATGACATCCAGGATTCCGGAACGCTTGAGGAGCTTATTGAGGATAATAAGTATTCGCCCTTTCCGCAAATACAAAATACGGAACGGCCTGATAAAGTGTCTTCCGCCTTGTTCAACGGCCGCGTCGCCATCCTTGTCGACAACTCGCCGTTTGCGCTGGTGGTTCCGGCTTCTTTAGGAATTTTAATGCAGTCTCCCGATGATTATTATGAACGGTGGATTTCCGCCTCGCTCATCCGGGCGCTCAGGTTTACGTCTATTTTTATCACGCTGTTTTTTTCGTCCATTTATATCGCCCTCGTTTCGTTTCACCAAGGGCTGCTGCCGACGTCGCTTGCAGTCACCATCGCGGCGAACAGAGAAAACGTCCCCTTCCCGCCTATCATTGAAGCGATGGTAATGGAAATTACAATCGAGCTGCTGAGGGAAGCGGGCTTGAGGCTTCCCAGCCCGCTCGGCCAGACGATCGGATTGGTGGGCGGAGTCGTCATCGGCCAGGCGGCCGTTGAAGCGAATATTGTCAGCTCCATCATGGTCATCGTGGTCAGCATTGTCGCGCTCGCTTCATTTACGGTGCCGCAATACGGGATGGGTCTGTCGTTCCGTGTGCTCCGTTTTATTTCGATGTTTACCGCGGCAGCTTTCGGGCTGTACGGCATGATTTTATTTATGCTGGCGATCTACACTCATTTATCGAGACAGCGAAGCTTCGGTTCTCCGTATTTCTCGCCGAATGGATTTTTCAGCTTAAAAAACGCAAACGACTCTATTCTCCGTCTCCCTATTAAAAATCAACCAAAAGAGGCGAAAAACGTAAATGAGCCAGAAAACAACTCACAATAAGCTTACAAGCTATCAAGGGACAGCATTGATTGCAAACACGATGCTCGGCGCGGGGCTCCTCACCATGCCGCGGGCGCTGTCATCCAGGGCAAATTCGCCGGACGGCTGGATCGCGTTATGTCTGGAAGGCGTCATCTTTATCTTTTTGATTTATCTCAATACGCTCATTATGAAAAAGCATCAGTACGGATCATTATTTGATTATATGAATGAAGGACTCGGCAAATGGGCGGGAAATATCGTCAATCTGATGATCTGTCTCTATTTTATAGGAGTCGCCAGCTTCGAAGCCCGGGCGATGGCGGAAATGGTCAAGTTCTTTTTATTGGAAAGAACGCCCGTGCCGGTCACACTGTTTATCTTTATCGCCTGTTCCGTTTATTTAATTATCGGCGGCATGAGCGATATCGGCAGGCTCTTTCCTTTCTATTTAACGATTACGATCATTATTTTGCTGGTGGTGTTTTCTTTCAGCTTTAAAATATTTGATCTGGACAACCTGCGGCCGGTGCTCGGGCAGGGATTTTCTCCCGTTATGGCTTCCTTGACCGTCGTTTCTGTTTCCTTCTTGGGAATTGAGATTATGCTGTTTCTCCCCGAGTACCTCAAAAATAAAAAGCACACATTCCGCATGTCGGCCATAGGCTTTGGCATCCCGATTATTTTATACATCATTACCTACGTTCTCGTCGTCGGCGCCTTAACCACCCAGGATGTCAAAACAATGATCTGGCCAACGATCGCGCTCTTTCAATCATTTGAAATCAAAGGGCTTTTTATTGAAAGGTTCGAGTCCTTTTTGCTTGTTGTCTGGATCATCCAGTTTTTCGCCACCTATGTATCATACGGATATTTCGCGACATCAGCTCTTCATAAAATTTTCGGGCTGAAACAGAAAAAAGGCATCATCTTCGTAGGCATCGCGACATTCTTCGGATCATTGTTGCCAAAAGACGGAAACAAGCTGATGCTGTTCAGTGATATTCTCGGCTATATCTTCTTGGTTTTCTTTTTGCTGCCTTTACTGATGTTTGCAGTCGTCGCTGTGAAAAGGAAGGTGAAAAAAGCGCAATGAAGAAATACATCGTAATCATATTTTGCACATTGCTTTTGGCCGGGTGCTGGGACAGCCGCAATTTAGAAGACTTGAGCCTCGTTATCGGAGTCGGGCTCGATAAACCCGCGGAAGAAAATGTGGAAGTGACACAGCAGATTCTGGTTCCGCAAAAAGCAAGTGCCCAGCAGTCGTCGTCAGGTGACACGACAAAGGTGACTTCCACTCCGGGGGAAACCGTCCATCAAGCATTAAGAACGGCATCGTTAAAAAATCACCCCGCCTTCTCCCAGCACTTGCGTATCATGCTGTTTTCCGAAGCGCTGTTAAAGGATGACATTCCGCTTGACGCATTGATGAACCAATTTATCAGAGACAACGGTACGAGAAGAAGCTGCAATGTGATGACGGTGCCGGATAAAACGAAAGATATTTTCAATATCAGTGACCAGGGAGAACCTGCGTCAAATACGATCTATGACTTAACGGAGAATAATTCGGTCACCATCCGAATGATGGAGCCCGTGACATTGGGGGAAATATCAGAGAAAATCGCCAAGGGCGAAACCTTTGCCCTTCCTCAAGTGCGCAAAGTGGGCAGCAGACTGGAAATCTGGGGCGCTACCATTATTAAAAATAAATTCTGGTATGCGAATTTAACGCCTTTACAAGTCCAGAATATGAACCTGTTCACAGGCACGGTAAAGGGAGGCGTCACGTTTGCAAAGCATGACAATTATTATTTATCTTTCGAGGTATTTTCCAGCAAATATAATGTAAAAACCCAATATAAAAACGGAAAATTCAAGTTTATCGTCACCCGGTTTGTTGAAGGCCGTCTGTCTGAGGATTGGAATCCGAAAGAAGATTCTTTCAAGGAGTCCTATATAAATGAAATCAAAAACGCGGTAAAACGCAGCATTCATTCAGATGTTATGGCATTCATTGATTACATGCAGCATGAGTTGAAAGTGGATATTACCGGGTTAGGCGATCAAGTCCGGATTCATTATCCTGATAAATGGAAAAAGATATCCTCTGACTGGGATCATCACTTCAGTGAATCGGATATTGAATACAAAGTCAAAGTCGCCATCAGAGATTTCGGAACAAAGGGAATGTCCCAATGACCCCGTCCCTCGGGAGAGTGTGCCGGCGCCGCTCTCCTTTTCTTATGTCACGAGATGATTGCGGTGGGCATATACGGCTGCCTGCGTGCGGTCACTGACATCAAGCTTTGACAATATATTCGTAATGTGGGTTTTCACCGTTTTAATCGTAATGAACAACTCTTCACCAATCTCTTTATTCGTCTTGCCTTCCGCGACGAGACAGAGGATTTCCAGTTCTCTTTTCGTCAGCGTTTCATGCGGAAGCTGATTCTCTGAATGGCGCAGCCTTGACAGCACTTTTCCCGCCACTTTCGACTCAAGCTTCGGTTCACCCTTGGCAGCCGCTCTGATGGCTTCTGCTATTTCTGCCGCCTTGGACGTTTTCAGCAAATAGCTGAGCGCTCCCGCTTCGATCACCGGATACACTTTGTCGTCATCAATAAAGCTCGTCAGCACGATGATTTTCGGGTCATTGAGTTTCGCGCAGATCTGTTTTGTCGCTTCGATGCCGTCCATGCCGTCCATGACAAGGTCCATTAAAATCACATCCGGCAAAAGCTCTGCGGCCAGATCGACGCCCTGCTGCCCGTCTGATGCTTCACCGGCGACTTCAATGTCCGGCTGTGCTTCTAAAAATGCGGCCAGACCCATCCTGACCATCTCATGATCATCAATCAGTAACACTCGAATCACTGTCGTTCTCTCCTTTTGTTTTCTGATAAATCGGGACTTTCACGTCGATCTGCGTGCCTTTTCCCTTCACGGAGATAATTTCCGCTATGCCGCCGATTTCACTCGCTCTTTCCTTGATGGAATGCAGCCCGTATGAGGATGCTTTCACTTGATCCATCGTAAAACCCGCCCCGTTATCAATGACTTTAAGCTGCAGCTTTTGATGTTTCGCGCCCAGCCTGACGGTGACCTTGGTCGCCTTTGAATGTCTGAAAACGTTGGAAAGCGCCTCCTGCACGATGCGGAACAGATGGTCTTCAACACCTTTTGACACACCCGTATCGCTGATGTCCCACTCAATATCCAGCGGCTGCTTCGCTTTGAACTCTTTTAACAGCTCAATCAGCCCTTCTTTTAAGCCTTTTCCTTCTAAAGTGACGGGCCGCAGATGCAATAGCAGCGCTCTCATCTCGTTTTGCGCTTCCCCCGCCATATGTTCAACCATGCGAATCCGTTTGACGATTTTGTCATCCGCATCTTTCACCTGCTCTAAGACGGCGGATGTCATCATAGAAATGGCAAAGAGCTGCTGGCTGACGGCATCGTGCAGATCGCGCGCCAGCCGCTGGCGTTCTTCAGTGATGACCGATTTTTTCATTTGATCCTGCCATTCCGCCCGCTCGTTGGAGAGCTTTTGCAGCGATGTGACCTGGAGCTCGACCCGCTTGGCCATTTCGTTAAGCTGATCTGCCGCCAGGCCGATTTCATCATCGCCGAGCGGCGGCACCCGATAAGCGAAATTGCCGTTTTCAAATTTCAAAACCGCTTCAATCAGTGTATCCATTCTTGTTTTCAGGCGGCCGCCGTATACATAACCGGAAATCAATCCGGCCGAAAGAGACGCCAGAAGCAGGATGACCACAAACGGAATACCGAACCAGCCGGAAGAAAACAGCAGCATCGGGTCAAGCCCGTAATACAGCAGCATCAGCGTAATAAACACCGCACAAAGGAGCAGACTGAGCCCCGCAGTCATCCGCATGGCGCGCCACTGAATATTGGCGAGTAATTTTTTCCTCATAAATACTTCACATCCACATCGCCGATGAATAAAGAAATTGAAATTTTAATCCGCCGCGGCGAGTCGCCGTACTCAGACGATACTTTATAAAGATTCGGGCTCATGCCGCTTTTCTTAGAGCCGAGCAGGTTCATATCGCCGATAAAAGCCGATGAACTGACGGACACTTCGATATCCGGCGGGACGTACACATCGACATTGCCGATGACACCGCTGATGGTCATCGTGCTTTCTCCTTCGGGAATCATCGCTTTTGACAAATCAATTTTCACATCGCCGATGAATCCGGAAACATTTAAATCATTCAGCTCAAACGGGTCCTTCATCATCCGGAGCTCGCCGATAAAAAAGCTGCGGAGGTCCGGCTGTCTGCTTTCCGTCTGGGCGGAAGGCTTTGGCTGCTCTTCTTTTTCAAGATTGATTTTCTTCTCTTTATGTTCATACACGCGCTTTCCTTTCAGGAGCCTGTAGCCCGCGTATATGAGAAAGGCGGCGAAGGCATAGCCGAACAGGTTAAAGGTGGCGCTGAACAGGTTCCTCAAAAATAAAAAAGCGGCGAAGATATACAGGACGGAGCCGAGCCAGCCGCGGGAATATTTATTAAAAATATAGCCTGTGATCAGAAAAAAGAGCGGCCAAAACAAGAAGTCGCCGATGCCGATAATACGCAAAAACATGCTGACGCCTAATAAGGCGATGATAAGTCCGAGAATCTGTTTTTTTGCCATCAGCTGCCTGCCCCTCCTTTCCTTGACTATTGCAGTGCAATATTGCCGCTCGTCACTTTTATATCAATCGGCCTGGCGCCGCTGCCCTTCATACCGGTGAATGCCCCGCCGTCCTTACTCGTTTTCTCAAAGGAATAAGACGGCTGAATCCTTCCGCTTGCCGTCTCGGCGTTCACCGTAAAACTTCCGTCTTTCGGCAGGCTGATCGCTGCGCTGCCGCTCGCAAGCCTGACGGATACGGGAGCATCCGCCATCTCAAGCGAGGCGTCGACACTGCCGGAAGCGACCCGCACGTCAAGGGCGCCCGCCGCATGTTGAAGCCCGACATGTCCGGAGGATAAGCGGATATCCCCCGTTTTCGCCGCAAGGCCTGATGCTGTGAGGTTGCCCGACAGCCCTTTCGCTTCAAACACATCCGTCTTCACGTGCTTCAGCGACATATTCCCGCTTACAGAACGGACGCCGAGGTGCGCAAGAGACAGCCCCTTGTTTCCGTCAACGGCAATGGTGCCGCTTGACGTATGGACGGTAATGTCCCGATGATAATCATACGGAATGCGGACAATCAGCAGAGGACGCTGAAAGAGATTCAGAAATTGGAACCCTTTCTCCTTCGCTTTGAGATTGAGGGTTTTTCCCCTGCTTTGGACAAACATTTTCCCCGCCGGTCCCGCCATGTTTGCCGCGATATCATTCCGCGCTTCCGCGATGATTTTTACATCCGTCTGTTCCGATGAAACCGACAGGCTGTTGACGGCACGCGGCGGTATGCTTGCCGATTCCGCTTCTGTTTCGTACAGCGGAAAAAAACGCCCGGCAAACACTTCTTTCACCAAAAACAGACAGCAGATCAGAACGGACGCCGCCATCAGTCCTTTGGCCATCTTACGCTTCATTACGTTCCATCCTTTTTCATTCATTTTATTATAAAGGAAAAGCCGGAGAATTGATACGTGCGTATAGGGAAGAGGCGTAAAAGCGCCGATCTTCCCTTGTGCACATTATTCATGAGCCGCTTTTTGATGCTCTGTTTTCTCCAGAGAAAGCGAGCGCATTTTTTCAATCTCAGCTTCCACCTCGTCTGAATATTGGGAGCGGCTGTATTCTGTGTTCGCCTCAGCTGAAGTGCCGTATTTGACGCGGACTTCCATTTCTTCAATGCGGCTTTCCATTCGAAGAAACTCTCTGTAGGCGCTTTCACTGTCAATTTTGTCGAAAGAAGCGTTCATATGTTCCTTCGCTTTTGCCGCGTTGGCGCGGGCGATGAGCGCCTGTTTTTTATCCTTTACGTCGCGGAGGCGCGTTTCTAAAGTTTCCAGCTGCTCTTTCAGCTCTGCCAGCTGTGTTTTCGCCTGCTCATACGCTTTTTCATGTTCGGCCGCTTTTCCCTCAAGGTATTTCATTTCAGTCAGCGCCTTTTTCGCAAGCTCCTCTTCCCCGGCGTCAAAAGCAAGCTGAGCCTGGTTTTTCCGTTTTGCCGCCGTTTCGGAAGCGTCTTCCTGTTTTTTCTTAAACTGATGGACGATCGTGTGCTGTTTGACAATCGTTTGTTTCGCCTTAGCAATGTCACTTTCCATATCACGCACATATTGATTCAGCATGACTTTCGGATTTTCTAATTTATCAAGCCCTTCGTTAACAGATGCGACGAACATATTTCTTATTCTTTTTAAGACCATTTTGTCTTCCTCCTTATTTTTTCTTCAGAAATTCTTCCCATTCAGAGTCAAATCCGGATTGATAGCCCGGTGATGCCGCTTCCGGTTCATACTGGCGGGAAGCGGTGTCTGAGCCGCCCTGCTTCATCATCTTCCACCCGAAATACACCATGGCGCCAGCCAGTCCGATGGCAACGATAAATGGAAGAGAACCGACGAGAATCATAGCTCCGATGAAGCCCGCGATGATACCCGATACCGCCCGGCCTTTTGAAAAACGTTTGATTCCCCAGTAAAGCATCAGGCCTCCGATCGCCAGCGGGATGATAAATGCGAAATGGCCTCCTCCGAAAAAGACAGAAAGTCCGAACACAATCAGCAGAAAGCCGCCTGCCGTTTTTACATTTATATTCATGCAGATCCTCCTTTCGTTTTCCTTGTCTTTACTATAAACAAATCCCGCGGCCGGCA
Organism: Bacillus sp. Bvel1; assembly: GCF_014872755.1. Classification (NCBI taxonomy): domain Bacteria; kingdom Bacillati; phylum Bacillota; class Bacilli; order Caryophanales; family Bacillaceae; genus Bacillus; species Bacillus sp. Bvel1. Next base: position 212,669 of record NZ_JAAOBZ010000008.1, read on the forward strand.
AAACGAGTCAGAGATTGATTTTCATATCAGACCGGAGTCGTATAACCCCCCGGACCTTCGCATAAAAAAACGCCGCTGCACCGGACGGCGCAGGGCGTTTCACGAAAAATCTATATTCTGATGCTCGCTTCTTTTTCCCTGATGAGATCTGAGCGTTCAGCTTTGGCCAGCTTCGTAAAGAGCAATATTCCGAGACCGGACAGGACTTCAACGAGACCGCCGGCGGCAATGACTTTTCCGGGACCGAAGGCGTTAGCCGCGTATCCGCAAAGAACCGCGCCGAGCGGAATGGATATGTTTGAGATCATATGGATGACGGCATAGACTTGCGGCTGATCATCATGGTCCACAGACGTCTGAATAATCGTATATTCCGGCACATTAATCGCGCTGACGGCAGATCCGAACGCAAACGCGGCGAGGAAGACGAGCGGCAGAAAAGTGTTGAGGCCGGTGATGAAAAATGCCGCCCCTTCTATGATTCCCGCTGACACAAACAGGAGACCGTATTTGTTCACCTTCACCTTAGCCAAAATAAAACCCATTAAAAAGGCTCCGCCCGTGCCTGTCGCTTTCAAAAGCGAGTAGATGATCGGCGGCATGTTTAAATCTTCGGCGACATAAACGGCAGAGAGCGCCTCCCACGGAGCGGCCGCAAAATTCATGAAGATACAATAGATGGCGAGCGGGTATAAAATCTGGTGTTTCCTGACAAGAACGAAACCCCGTTTGAGCCTTCCGACATACGTCCCGCGCTGTCTGACGGCGACGGTATCCTCTTTGGCATGCTGGACTTGGTATGACATAAAGAGTACGAGAAAACCTGATAGAAGATAGAATATAAGAGCGATAAACAAAGAATAAGCGGGACTGATAAATGTTAAGAACACCCCGCTCAGCGTAATGGCGGCAAGTCTGACGATCTGGCCTGATGACTGGATGACCGCATTCGCTTTCTGCAGGCTGTTTTCTCCGACAATATTGGGGATTAATGAGATAGATGCAGGATTATAAGCGGCTCCCGTGGCTGAATGCAAAATCATGAGAAGCATGACAAACCATAAAGGAGAAAAACCGTTAAAGTAACAGACCGGAATGATCAACACGACCGCCGCGCGCGTGAGATCGGAGAAATACATCCAGAACTTCAGCGTATGCTGCTTCATAAAAGGCCCGGTAATCGGCGCCAGCATCGCCTCCGGAAGGAACGTGACCGCAATGAGCAGGGACGTACCGATCGCGCCTTCCCCGTCAAAAATCAAAAACCACAGAATGGAATTAAAGGCAAAACCGTCGCCCGACAATTTAACAAGCCTCGAGATAAACAGAAGGGTGAAATTTTTATTCCAGATGCTCTCGCTCTTATTATATGTATCCATCTATCAAATCCCCCATTATTTTACAATGTTTCTTATAATATCTCATTTTTTAATTTTTCAGTCAATAATGCATAAGATACATTTTCCTTCTGTCAATAAAGGTTCAATTGATGGATATCTCTATAAAAAAACAGCCGGCTTGCTGCTGCCGGCTGAACAAAACGTTATTCATCATCACGGAATACCGCGGCGCTTCTTTCATACTCTATATCCTGAACGCACTGTCTTGCGTTAACTGCTCTTGCCGCCGCGAAAAAATAATCAGACAGGCGGTTCAAGTAACGCATCACCGTATCGTTTATCTCTTCTGTTTTGCCCAGTTTCACGACGAGACGCTCAGCCCGTCTTGTGACGGTCCGCGCGATATGAAGCTGAGCAGCCGCCTTATGCCCGCCCGGAAGAATAAATTTCTCAAGCGGGGGCGCTTCAGCCGTGTAACGGTCTATGCAGTCTTCCAATGCGGAAATAGATGTCTCTCTTAATGTATAGCTTCTATGTTCAGTGACCGTCGCCAAGTCGCCGCCGCAGTCAAACAGCTCATGCTGAATGTTTCGGAGTTCGGCTTTCACATCACCGCAATTCTCACAATCGGCTAGCTCCGCAAGCGCAAGCCCGATAAAGCTGTTCAGCTCATCGATCGTCCCGTAGCTTTCAACCCGCAGACTGTCTTTATCCGTTCTGCCGCCGATCAGGCTTGTCTGTCCTTTATCGCCGGTTTTCGTATACAGCTTCATTGTTGTATTCCTCCTTCTTCCGCCGCTTTTACACATACCGCGGTTTCTCTTCTGACGGCTCTTTCCGCGTGAGGGACGTCCATTGCCTCTCCTGTCTGCAAGGCACAAATGGCAATGTCGCCTTTTGCCTGTCTGCCGGAAAGAGCCTGCATTCTCGCTTCAGCCGCTGCCGTTAACAGCCGAACAAATCCCTGTTCCGATAAACGTCCGCTGATCAGCACCCAAACGGTATACTGCGCAGTCACGGCTATCGTAACCGAATCAAACGTACGGCAGATCAAACCAGCTGCCGCCGAGCCGGAAAGCCGGCGGCTCCACGAAAAGCCCGGGCCGTCAGATGCGGTTGACAGCATTCTGAACGGCCGTTCTGTATGAAGCGTTACGGTATTTCCGCTTTTGTTTATCAGAGAGGCGAACGGAACGCCGGCGGGCTCTCTTTCCTCCCGCGCTTCCGGCATGAAAGCGATCAGCGGTTTCGGCGACGATTGCCGGGCAACAGCGCTGACGGTAATGCCGTAAATGTCTTCAATCGTCTCTTTTTTCAAAGCCTGATCCGGCGGCTGCTTCGGAAAAGCGCGTCCGTCTTTCATCATCAGGAGCTGATCACAATATTGGCTTGCGGCGTTGAGGTCGTGAAAAATACTGATGACCGTCAGGCCTCTTTCTCTCGTCAGCCGCTTCACCGTATCAAGCAGGTCTTTTTGATATTTGAGATCAAGAAAGGTCGTCGGCTCATCCAGACACAGCACCTCAGGCTGCTGAGCCAGCGCCTGCGCCAGATAGACGCGCTGCCGCTCCCCTCCGCTCAGATTGCGGACGGATTGCTGTGCATATCGGTCGATGCCCGTCATTTCCATTGCTTCCCGGACAATGTCTTCGTCATGTTGATCCATCTGTCTGAAGAGTCCTTTTTGATACGGGTATCTGCCGAAGGACACCGTTTCCTTAACGGTAAATGTAAAAGCTTGCTCCGTATGCTGCGGCAAAACGGCCATAATTTTCGCAAGCTCCCGCGGCTTGTATCTGCCCGCGGGCCTGCCTGCGACGAGCACCTCGCCCTTTGACGGAGAGAGCATTCCCGTCAGCAATTTCATCAGCGTTGTTTTTCCCGAGCCGTTCGGACCGAGTATGCCGACAAATTCACCTTTTCCGGCGGTAAAACTGACATCTTCTACAATCATCCGGCCTCCGTACCCGCCGGACAGGCTGCTCACCCTGATCATAAGCGTTTCCCTCCATGATGCTGGCGAAGCAGAATCAAGGCAAACACAGGCGCTCCCGCCAAAGCCGTCATAATGCCGATCGGCAATTCGACAGGCTCAATAACGGTGCGGGAAAACAAATCCGCCAAAATGAGAAACCCGGCGCCCGTCAATGCTGACAGCGGCAGTAAATGGCGATGATCCGTCCCCCACAAAAGCCGTGTCACGTGGGGAATGACAAGGCCGACAAACCCGATCGTCCCCGAGACGGCAACCGCTCCTCCCGTCAACAGAGATCCGGCGGCGATCATCAGCAGTTTTCTTTTTCCCGTACTGACGCCTAACAGCTTTGCCTTTTCTTCTCCATAAGTCATAATGTTTAATTCTCTGCCATTGATAAGCAGAAGCGCCGTCCCGGCCAGAAAAAAAGGCAGAAACAGCGCGACATAGCCCCAGCCCCTCATTGACACGCTTCCCAACAGCCAGCGGACAATCGGGAGCAGATCATTTCCCGTTAAAGCAATCACAAGCGAAATGAGAGCCCCGAGAAAAGAATTCATAATGATGCCTGTCAAAATGAGCGTCGAAACCGACATCGACGCATGAACGAGGCGGCTGAAAAACAGAACCGCCGCCATAACCGCAATGGCAGCGGCGATGCTGACAACCGGAAGTGTGAACCGGCCGATGACGGGAATCTGAATGCCGAAAAACAAGGTGATAACGGCTCCCGCCGAGGCTCCCGAAGATACCCCGAGTGTATAAGGGTCGGCGAGCGGATTTTTCAGAAGTCCCTGAAACGCCGCCCCCGCAATGGATAGCGCGGCTCCGACAAGAGCGGCCAGAACGACTCTCGGCAGGCGGATATTGATCATAATATTTACATTCATGGGATCAACAGAGGATGTCCGGCCGATCCCGATCCAAAAAACGTCGGATAAAGGAATATGCAGACTGCCGATTGAAATGCCGAGTGCCGTACAAACGGCTAAAAACAGCAGGCTGACCGTGTAGGCCAGCGGGCGGTTACTTTTTAAACGTTTCAGGATAAACGCTTTCTGCAAGCTTCTCGACCCCTTTGACAAGGCGCGGGCCTGAGCGTGTGACAAGGTCAGGATCAACAGAATAGACATTGTGGTGTTTGACCGCATTGACGGCACCCCAGCCGGCGCGTTTTTCCACTTCAGCGGCCTTTACGCCGTCTGTCGTAATGATGACGTCCGGATTCATTTTGACAATCGCTTCATCCGTCAGCTGCACCCAGCCGGTCTGGCTGACGGCGGCGTTTTTCGCATGTATATCTTCAAGCATTTCGTTCATAAACGTGCCTTTCCCCGTCGTGTAGCCGTCAGGAGACACTTCGACGAATACTTTCTTTTCGTCTTTTTCAGAAATGGCCGCCGCTTTCTTTTCTATGCCGGTAAGGTCGGATTTCATCGATTGGATCAGCTGATCCGCCTGCTTTTCTTTGCCGGCCGCTTTTCCGATCATGCTGATTGATTTGTACACATCTTGGAACGATTGCGCATCATTGACCGTTAAGACGGTGATGCCCGCATCTTTCAGCTGCTTCATCGCATCGGCGGAAGCGGACATAGAGGACGCGTGGGCAAGCACGAGATCCGGCTTCAGCGCGATGACTTTTTCAGCGTTCACATTCATATCTCCGACTTTCGGTTTTTTTACGGCTTCTTTCGGATATGTATCATTTGTCGTGACGCCTGCGACCTTATCTCCCAGTCCGAGCGCGTATGTAATTTCCGTATTGCTCGGCATGAGGGAAACGATTTTTTCCGGTGCCTGCTTTATGGTTACTTTTTCGTTCGCGGCATCCTTAATGGTTACCGGGAATGCTTCGGTTGAGACGGCTTTTTGTTTGGCCGCGCTTCCTTCTTCCTGTGCGCCGGAACAGCCGGCGATCACAAAGGCGGTGACCAAGAGCGCCGCCCAGACGGCAGTGATCTTCTTCATTCTTTTAACTCCCCCTGATTATGGTAAACGATTGTCTCTTTGACATTCGTATCCTTTTTTCGCAGTAATTATACTATAAGTCTTTAAGGCTTGTATATCCGGCCTTTTTGCATGAAAGCAAATTGTTCGTACACACTAAAATTCATCATGTATACTGTTACACAATGGTGTAAAAAGGAGGATTAGCATGGAATTACAGCTTGAACGAAAGCTCGTGTTGATTACAGGATCAACTTCAGGGATCGGAAAAGCCGCGGCAAAAAGCTTTTTAGCTGAAGGCGCCGAGGTGATTGTAAACGGAAGAAAAAAAGAAACCGTGGAACGGACGGTTGAGGAGCTTTCCGCTTACGGAACGGTTCACGGCATCGCCGCTGATTTATCGCGTCAGGATGAGGCGGATGACCTGATCAAGCGCGCCGGCGGAATCGGGGAAGTCGATATTCTCGTCAATAATCTCGGTTTTTTTGAAGTAAAGGACTTCGCTGAGGTGTCTGATGACGAATGGACTCGGTATTTTGAAGTGAATGTTATGAGCGCCGTGCGCCTGTGCCGGCGTTTTCTGCCGCAAATGCTTGAAAGAAACAGCGGACGGATTTTGAACATCTCCAGTGAAGCCGGTGTCAAACCGCTTGCGCAAATGATTCCGTATTCAATGACGAAAACGGCGTTAATCAGCTTGTCCCGGGGAATGGCGGAAATGACGAAAGGCACGAATGTCACGGTCAACTCCGTGCTGCCGGGGCCGACATGGACCGAAGGCGTCGCTTCTTACATGGAAGGAGCCGCAAAGGCTGCCGGAGAAGACACGGACAGCTTCGTCCGGGATTATTTTAAAGTGAATGAACCGACATCTTTGATTCAGCGCTATGCAACCCCGGAAGAAGTCGCCAATACGATTGTATTTCTCGCTTCATCAGCTGCTTCTGCCATTAACGGCACCGCACAGCGGGTTGAAGGCGGCATCATCCGCTCCATTTAACACAAAAAAGCCCGGCACAAGGGGAACTTCCCCATATGCCAGGGCTTTTTTTTACATCATGCCTGCAAACGGAACCGGCTCCCAGCCGCCCGTCTCAAGCTCTGCTGAAAACAGGCCGCCCGCATGCGGCTGCTCAAGTCTTTCGGCTTCCGTCAATTTTTCCGTCGCGGTCGTAATGTATAACGTGTTCAAATTGCTGCCTCCGAACGCGCAGCAGGTGACGTATTTCGCCGGAACTTCGATAGATGCAATTTCCTTATGCAAAAACGGATCAATCCGGACGGCGCGGCCGCCTCCGAACAAAGCCACCCACAGCATTCCGTCACGGTCAATGGTCATTCCGTCGGGAGATCCTTGCGACTCCGGAAAGCGGTAGACCGTTTTCGGATCTGATACGGCTCCGGTTTCAGGATCATATGCATAACAGACGATTTCCTGCGTCGGAGTATCAATATAGTACATCAGGTTTCGGTCCCGATCCCAATCCAAACCGTTCGAGGTGGAGACCTGGTCTTTTATTTTGGCAAGGCTGCCGTCCGTATTCAGACGGTACAGCGAAGCCTCCTCTTCTTTGCCTTCCATGCTCGTCGTTCCCGCCCATAATCTGCCGGACGGGTCGCATTTTGCGTCATTGAAACGGATATCTTCCCGCATGTCTTTCGGCTGCTTCATCTTCGTCAATGTGTCTTCCCGCAGATTGTACAGGTAAAACCCGTCTTTCATCGTCATCACCAGCTCTTCCTTTGAATACAAGGCCAGAGCCGTGACAAATGACTTGAATTTAACGGAACGGTTGATTCCGTCAGCCGGAGTGAAGATATGGAGCTGGCTGCCCAGTATATCCACCCAGTACAGGCATTCCTTATCCTTGTCCCATAAAGGGCCTTCTCCGATAACTGCTCTCGTATCTGCTCGTAATGCTGCTTCCATATGTGAACACCTCTTTTGCTTGTCAGTCTTCTATTGTTATTCCCGACAAAGCGGCGTCCAAACTCAATCTTTTTTAAAAAGAATCGTAATCACCGTTCCGGCGCTGATTCTGCTGTTGACATGGATGGTTCCGTTATGAAGGTGAACCAGCTCTTTGGCAATAGCGAGCCCGAGTCCCGTTCCTTCTGACGGCCCCTTCGTATTCGTTCCCCGGTAATAACGGTTAAACAGCTGGTGAATCGTTTCATCGTCCATTCCTCTTCCGTTATCTTTCACCTTCAGAATGAGCTGTTCGGCTGATTCCTCAAGCACCACCCGAATGGCGGTCCCCTTCTTATTATGCTTAACCGCGTTTGCCAGCAGATTCTCCAGAATACGGCGGAACCACGCTTCATCAATGGCGAAAAGAATGTCTTCCTTTTTGGTTTCAAAGGCGATGTCATAGCCTTCCGAGAACGTGTTTTTCGTGAAATCGTTCGTGACGTTTCTGATAAACGGCACGACGTTGATCAGCCGCCGTTCGATCGGGAGGGCCGCGTTTTTGAGGCGGTATGTTAAGTTTAAGTCCTCAATCAGCTTAGACATATATTCTGATTTTTCCCGGACGATCTGCCCCATTTCTTTGACTTCTTCCGGTGTCCAGTCGTATTGCTTCGATTCAAGCATCATGCTGTAGCCGTAAATCGTGCTCAGCGGGGTTTTTAAGTCATGGCTCAGCCCGGCGATCCATTCTTCCCTTGTCGCCTGGATTTTTTCTCTGTTTTTCTTATCCCGCTTCAGCGTGTCGGTCAGCTGATCCATCGATTCGAAAATCTCGGCGAAAAAGCGGAACGGCTGTTTTGTTTTGCCTTTTTTGTTTTTGCTGACCGGCTGTCCTTTGCGGTTCTTCGGCTCTTCAAGCCGGCCCTTTGATAAATTGACAAGCCATTTGATGGTATGAAACAGCGGCCAGCCGAAACGGAAAGAGTACCAGATGGTCAGGATGCAGATCATAAATACTAAGATTCCGATCAAGAGGAAGAGGGTTTTCATCACATTTCTCAAAAATGATTTGTTAAACTCGTGATCGGGGATGTACACGGGGTTCGGCACCGACGCGACCATCCATTTCGTTTTATCGAGTCTTTTAAAAGAAATTTCCCGTTTGTAATTCCACGGCTTGGAACTGTATTTCAGCAATTCAAGCTCATTGACGGTGTTCCGTTCTTTTTTCGTGCTGTTGATATCCCCGAGCAGTCTGCCGCTGTTTTCGAGAAGGTAGACCGCCCCTTTTTCCCGTTTAATATAATCAACCGTGCTTTTTTTATATTGAGAAAGGGAAGCGAGGGATGGCTCCTGTGATTCGATGTAAGTGAGAAGCTGCTCACTGGCGGATTTCCAGCCGAACAGAATCAAATAGGTCTCATCATTTATCGTGACCGTCCAGTAATTCAGCTTGTAGTTGTCAAAATTCCGGTACTGGTAAATGGATAAGAGGTCTTTTCTGCTGTAATGGCTCGGGACGTCTTTCGGCACTCTGTATGCGTAGTCCGTTTTTTCTTTGTCATTAATGATCTGCAGCCAGCCCTTCTGCTTTCTGACCGACATCTTTAAAAATTCATCGACATCCCATGTGCCGTCTTCGTTTTTATCAAGCCACGCTTCAAACGAGTCTGCCGTCGCTTTGGTCAGTCCCGCATTGGCTTCCGCTTCGCTGAAACGCCAATCCAAATAGAAGAAAGAAGCGACGGCCAAAACGGACATCAGCAGGATGACAAGCAGAAGCTGTCCGAAAAAGTGGAGCAGAAATTTTCCGCGCATTCTCATGAGCGGGTTCCTTTTTCTCCTTGATCGGGAATAAACCGATAGCCGAGGCCGCGCACCGTTACAATATAAGACGGATTGCTGGGGTCTTTTTCAATCTTTTCTCTGAGCTTGCGGATATGCACCATGACGGTGTTGTTATCGCCGTAAGACGGATATCCCCACACTTTTTCATAGATCTGATCTTTTGAGAGCACCACATCAGGGTGTTCACAGAAATATTGAAGCAATTGCAGAAGCTGTGCGGAGCAGCTGACGGGCTCGCCCCCGACGATCAGCTCGGCGTTTTGCGGCGAATAGGAAAAATGGCTGTATGAATACGTTTTTACCGCCGCTTTCTCTTCGCGCTTATAGGTTCTTTTTAACGTCGCTCTGATCCGCGCCGCCAATTCGAGCGGATTAAACGGCTTTGTTATATAATCGTCAGCTCCCAATGCAAATCCTGACAGCTTATCCGCATCAGAAGAACGGGCAGTCAGAAAAAAGATCGGAGCGTCGGTATAATTCCGGATTTCGGTGCATGCTTCAAAACCGGACATGCCTTCCATCATCACATCCAGCACGAGCAGATCCGCGGTTTCATGTTTAACAAACTCAATCGCTTCCTCAGCGCTTCCGGCTGTCTTAATGTTGTGATAGCCTTCTTTGACGAGAACGCGTTTGACCATATCAACGATCGCCTTCTCATCGTCTACAATTAAAATTGACGCATTTTCCACCTTGGACGTTCCTTTCTCTTTGTTTTTTTCATCATATCATTATATGGATAAGATTTGGTACCTTTTTAGTGCGGAGGTCTTGCGGGGAAACAGAAAAGAAAAACGAGACGGACATCTCTTCTCGTTTTTCCCACGTTGTCAGAGCGGAATATCCATCATTCCGCCGTTTTTGTCAGGAGCTTCCATTTATAAGATGAAGAATAAATTCCCAAAAACCCGGCACTTCCTGGCATAACAGCATGTCCGCTTTTTCAACTATTTTAATCTTCAATTCTTGTTCAAGGTCTTCTCTTTCCTGGTATGATGTATTGCTCAGTTTTTTTTTTATCATTGGCGAAAAACGTGAAATCAAAAGTTCCATTTCGTCGGTATCTGTGTTCTCTTTGTTGAAGTCAAATGGCCCGTTCACTGCTTATTTTCCCCCTTTTTTTGCTTGTCCAGCTGCTTTCTGAGATTGTCGAGCCCTTTTTTATGAATATTGGAAATGTTCTGCCGTGATTCACCCAGCGACTCGGCAATCTCTTTCATCGTCGCTCCGTGAAGATAAATATTCGTCAGCACGCTTTTTTGTTTATCGGTTAACGTCTGAAGCGCTTCGTATAAATCACGGTTTTGGACATGCTGGCTCAAATCTCCCTGCTTCCGCAGAAACTCTTCATACGCGTCTTTTCCCATTTCATAGGGAAGCGCTTCACCTCCCTCCGGCTGATCCACCGTCAGCGGATAGCGATTCTGATTTTTACGGATGCGCTTGTCAAAATCGATGGAGAAAATCCGGATCATAGAGTTCATATATTTGATGATCCGGATTTCCTTATAAAACTGTTTAAAATGGTCGTCCAATGATTTTGCATCCTTCTCGTCTGAATGTTCCAGCACATTTTTAAATTTCTCGTAATGCTTTGGGTCACTTAAAAAATGTTTAACGATCGGATGTTTCATAATTTCCTTGCATTTTGACCGTAAAAGAACTTGATAGTCCATAAAACCGCCCCCTATTTAAATTAAATGAAAGAAAGCAAAAAAAAGTAAACTACTCCTTTCCGACTAAGATTCCGCATTCCTTATGTCCCGGATTTGCCGGAACAAAAAAAAGACCCTCAACCGGGATATCAGGTTTACAGGAGCCGCTCTTTCTTTCACTTATATACATGACTGCAGGTCAAGTCAGGAGGTGGCTGACAATGGATCAGGTTTTTATAGAAGAAGCGGTCAGACAGATCGGCAATCTCGGCTTTCCGGCTCTGATTGCCATGTATCTTCTCACACGGTTTGAGAAGAAGTTTGACGCCCTGATCGAACTGATGACGGAACTGAAAGATCAGAAAATGAAAAATTAATTTTCACACGAAGTTGACTTTTCATCGGAACGCATCACTTAACAAAGCAGAAGGGAAAACGAAAGGCCTTTCACATTCTCTTTCTGAAAAAACAAAGCTTGAGAGGAGACGATTTACATGTCAAAAGAAAACAACTGCAATATCCCGCAGCCGATCAGAGGAGACAAAGGAGCGACCGTCACGATTCCGCGCAACCTCGAAAGAGACCGCCAAAATCCGGATATGCTGACGCCGCCGGAAACGGATCACGGCACAGTGGATAATATGAAATTCTCTTTCTCAGATGTGCATAACCGGCTGGAAAAGGGCGGGTACGCGCGTGAGGTAACCGTTCGCGAGCTGCCGATTTCTGAAAATCTGGCATCTGTCAACATGCGTTTAAAACCGGGCGCCATCCGTGAACTGCACTGGCATAAAGAAGCCGAATGGGCATATATGCTGACGGGCAAAGCGCGGGTCACGATCGTTGATGAACAGGGACGCAGTTTTATCGATGACGTGAAGGAAGGAGATCTGTGGTACTTCCCGTCAGGCCTGCCGCACTCCATTCAGGCGCTGAAAGAAGGCTGTGAATTCCTCTTGGTTTTTGATGACGGTTCCTTCTCAGAAAACAGCACATTCCAAGTGACTGACTGGCTTGCCCACACGCCGCTTGATGTCATCGCCAACAATTTCGGGGTTTCAGAAAAAGACCTCGCCGGCCTGCCTCGGAAAGAAAAATACATCTTTGAAGAGCCGGTTCCCGGGAAGCTGAAAGACGACATTGTGGAAGGCCCGAACGGCGAAGTGCCTTATCCGTTCACTTACCGCCTGCTCGATGAAGGTCCGACTGCTGAGACGGACGGCGGCAAAGTATATATCGCGGATTCCACAAACTTCAAAGTGTCCAAAACGATCGCTTCAGCGCTTGTCGTGGTCGAACCGGGCGCAATGAGAGAGCTGCACTGGCATCCGAATACGCATGAATGGCAGTATTATATTTCCGGTAAAGGGCGGATGACGGTTTTTGCATCGGACGGCCATGCAAGAACATTTAACTATCAGGCCGGGGATGTCGGTTACGTCCCGTTCGCAATGGGCCACTATGTGGAGAATTTGGGGGATGAGCCGCTCGTCTTCCTGGAAATCTTCAAGGATGACCACTATGCCGATGTGTCCCTGAACCAATGGCTTGCCATGCTTCCTGAGAAATTCGTCCAGCAGCATCTGGATCTGGGCAAAGACTTTACGGATATTCTTTCGAAAGAGAAACACCCTGTCGTCAAAAAGAAATGCTGAAGATACACACCCGACTTGCAGAGTTCCGTCTCTGCAAGTCTCCTCTGTGTGAAAAGGAGCTGAACAGATGATCAATCAAAACGGGACGAAAATGTTTTTTCTTCAGGTGCTCCGGTATGCCCTGGCAGCCGCTGCTGTATTATTCGGGTATTTCATCGTGATGATGGCCGTATTTTCATTAGCCGGGACGAGCTACGGATCGATGGCGTACGTCCTGCTTTTTTCCGTGCTTTTTATTCTTCTCGGTTTATGTTTTGAACCGCTTGAGCGGCTGATGATACATAGCTTTACCTTTTTTGGGACGGGCAGGCTGCCTTTTCTCCTTTTAGCCGGCACCGTTCAGCTGCTGTTCCTCTGGATGACTGCGTATACGACGGATAAACTGATTGAAAAGATTTGGCTGTCAACGACGGAGGAGCTGATTGTGGCAGGGGTTTTTTTCGTTTTGGATAAATGCGTCTCCGGACAAAAGCAGCCCCGGGCGCACTAAAAAACGCAGGCCGGAATGGCTCTGCGTTTTTTTTTCATCTTACCGTTGCGTTTTCATGCCGGATTAAATCGTAGGTTAAGCAGACCGGTTTGTTCGTGCGCGGATCTTTTACAATCTGTGCGTCAATTTGAAACACATCTTCCAATATACCGGGAGTCATGACTTCCTCCGCCGTTCCTTCCTTGATGACGCGCCCTTTTTTCAGGGCGATCATGTAATGGGAAAAACGGGCGGCATGGTTCAGATCGTGAATGACCATTAAAATGGTGCGGCCCTGCTCCTTGTTTAATTTGTCCAGCAGCTGCAAAATTTCAAGCTGATGGGCGAGATCTAAATAAGTGGTCGGTTCATCAAGAAGCAGCAGCTCCGTTTCTTGAGCGAGCGCCATGGCGATCCACACACGCTGCCGCTGCCCCCCGGAAAGCGCTTCGATCGGCCGGTCATAAAATTCGGCCATCCCCGTCTCTTCAAGCGCCCATTTGATCATGTCACGGTCTTTATCACTCAAGCGGCCCATTCCGGACTGATGCGGAAACCTGCCGTAAGAAACAAGTTCGTACACCGTCAGCCCGCTCGGCGCTTCAGGCGTCTGCGGAAGAATTGCCATTTCCTTGGCGATGTCCTTCGTGGATTTTTGCATGATCGCCTGTCCGTTTAAATAGACGGCGCCGGATTTCGGTTTCATGATTCTTGACATCGTTTTGAGAACCGTCGATTTTCCGCAGCCGTTCGGACCGATCAGCGTTGTAATTTTTCCTTTCGGGATGGCGATATCCAATTCTTTCGCTATCAAACGGTCGCCATAACCGACAGTAAGCTGTTCCGCCGATAATGAGTTCATCGCGGCAGTCTCCTTCCTCTATTTCGTTTTCATCAGCAAATATACAAAATACGGCGCTCCGAGCACGGAAATCACCAGGCCGACGGGAACTTCGGACGGTGCTAGCACATTTCTCGCCAGCGTATCGGCAAGCAGAAATAAAAATGCTCCGATCAAAGCTGAAACCGGGATAAGCGTCTGGTGGCGCGGCCCGGTAAGCCTTCTGGCCAAATGCGGCGCAATGAGTCCGAGAAAAGCGATTCCGCCGGCTGCCGCAACACATGACGCGGTCAGGGCAACGGCGGACAACAGCAGAACGCGCCGCTCCTTTTCAACCTTGGTGCCAAGCCCCGCCGCCAGCTGATCACCGAGCTGGAGCACATTTAAATACCTGGCTTTATAGAGGCTGAACGGTAAAAGAACCAGCAGCCACGGCAAAATGGACAGCACCATTTTCCAATTGGCGTTCCAAATCGAACCGGAAATCCATACAAGCGCCTGCATGAAATCCCGCGGGTCCATTTTCAGCTGAAAAATCAAGAGAAGCGCATTAAACCCCGCATTGACGCCGATCCCGACCAAAACGAGCCGGACAGGTGAAACGCCTTTTTTCCAAGCCAGCACATAGATGAGCAGCGCAGCCAGAAAAGCCCCCGCCAAAGCGCTCACCGGAAGCAGCCATGTACTGGCCATGCTTAGATCAACAGCTGACCCTTGGAAAAAGAAGATAAACAGAACGACCGCCAAAGACGCCCCGGCGTTAATACCGAGAATGCCCGGCTCCGCCAAGTCATTTTGAGACACGCTTTGAAAAATCGCGCCTGAAACCGCGATTCCTGCGCCGACAAGCAATGACAGCACCATGCGCGGCAGTCTGAATTCAAATAAAACGAGCTGATCCCGGGCATCCCCCTGTCCGAAAAAGACACGCATCGTATCAAGTGGCGCAATCCGGATCACACCCATGTTTAAGCTGATAAAAAAGACGATGCATATGAGCACAAACGTAACGGCCATGACCGCCAGCGGTTTTTTCGATTTTACATTCATTACAGCCCTCTCCTTTCCCTGCGCGCCAAATAAAAGAAAAAGGGAACGCCGATAAGGGCGGTTAAAGCGCCGACCGGTGTTTCAAACGGCGCATTGACGAGTCTTGCGGCAATATCACTGAAGACTAACAGAACGGCGCCGAATACCGCCGAACAGGGAATGATCCACCTGTAATCTACCCCGACTAAAAATCGGGTGATATGCGGAATCACCAAGCCGATAAAAGAAATGGCTCCGGCGACTGAGACTGAAGCCCCCGTCAAGAGGACAACGACAAACATTCCGATTACTTTCACAAGCGATGTGTACTGCCCGAGCCCTTTGGCCAGTTCCTCACCCAAGCTCAGCACCGTCACTGAGCGCGCAATCAGAAATGCCAGCAATAGTCCGATAACCCCGGCCGCCAACAGCAGCTGCACGCCTTCCCATTTGACGGAAGCGACTCCTCCGGCATACCAGAACTTCACATCCTGGGCGACATCAAAACGGATCGCAATCGCGCTTGAAAGCCCCGTTAAGAAATAGCCGACTGCCGTACCGGCCAGCGCGAGCTTCACCGGTGTCAGACCGCCTTTTGAAAACAGGCCGATGCCAAACACAATAAGCGCTCCGATTCCCGCTCCCGCAAAGGACCACAAAACAAGTCCCGCCGCAGACAGACCCGGAAAAAAAGCAAATGCCAATGCGATCGCAAATCCTGACCCCGACGTCACGCCCATAATGGAAGGCTCAGCAAGCGGGTTCCGCGTCAGCCCCTGCATAATCGCTCCGGACACAGCTAAAAAAGCCCCGACGAGCGCGGCGGCGGCGGTTCTCGGCAGCCTCAGATCGCGTATGATTTGATGAGATGTATTTTGCGGCTGAAAGTGAAAGAGAGCATCCCACACCGTCCGCAGATGAATATCGGCAGCTCCGATGGAAACAGACAGAGCCGCGCCGATCAATAAAACCGCAATACCGGCACACAGCAGCACAGCCGCTCTGAATGAACGCGCCGTCCACTGAATTTCACTCCCCGATGCCCCTTGAGCCGTCATTGTCTGTTTCTTTTTCAATAGACCCAACACTCGTTCTTCCTTTCTCAACACAAGAATGGTAATGATAATGATTATCAATGACTTGTTTCAGTATAGCACTTTTATCTTCTCTTTTAATAGACCTAATTTCATATAAAAAAAGAAAGTTTTTCTTAAAAAAGAGCGTGCTTCTCTATGAAAGCAGTGATATAATCACACTGATAATGATTCTCTTTATCACTAATTTTTATGAAAGAAGGAATGTCAGATGTTCCATACATACAAGAAAATCGGCGCAGCGCTGATTGCCATGCTGCTCATCGCCGCTTTGGCCGCATGCGGCAATTCTTCAGACACAAAAGGTTCTTCTGAAAAAGAAGAAACCATCACGTATAAAGCCGAAAACGGCAATATTAAAATTCCGAAGCACCCGAAACGGGTCGTCGTCATGGCTGACGGCTACTACGGCGACTTTAAACAGCTCGGCATCAATGTTGTCGGCGCGCCGCAAAACGTATTTAAAAACCCTTATTACAAAGGGAAAACAAAAGGTGTCACAAACATCGGCGACGGCACGTCCGTTGAAAAAATCATTGACTTAAAGCCGGATTTAATCGTTGTCTGGACGACACAAGGCGCCGATATTGAAAAACTGGAAAAAATCGCGCCGACAATCGCCATTAAATATGACAAGCTCAGCAACATTGATCAATTCAAAGAGTTTGCGAAAATGACAGGCACTGAAGATAAAGCAGACAAATGGCTGGCTGAATGGGATAAAAAAACCGCTGCCGCTAAAACAAAGGTTCAAAAAGCGGTCGGCTCAAAAACCATCTCCATCATGCAGACAAACGGAAAAGACATCTATGTATTCGGTAAAGACTTCGGCCGCGGCGGAAGCATCATTTATGACAAACTCGGGCTGAAGGCCACAAAACTGACGCAGGAAAAAGCCATTAATCAAGGGCCGGGCTACGCCAGCATTTCACTCGAGAAACTGCCTGACTTCGCGGGAGACTACATCTTTATGGGGCCATGGCAGGCCGGCGGTGACGACAAAGGCGTGCTTGACAGCTCAATCTGGAAGAACCTCGATGCCGTCAAACAAAACCATGTCTACCGCATTGATCCGATCGGCTTCTATTTCTCAGACCCGATCTCACTTGAAGGCCAGCTCGACTACATCACAAAAAGCTTAACGAAGTAACCCCGAAGCCGCTGTCACAGCGGCTTTTTATTACGCTTAAAACTTGACAAAAAAATCATTTATGCTATAATTTACATTTTTGGATCAACATGTATAATAAGATTCTCCCGGCCGGAGATTGATGAAAATAACGGAGGATCTTTATATGAAAGAAAACAAGGCGAGTATGACTTCCCTGCTGTCCTCTTTCGGAAGGGCGTACCACAGTAAATACGACACCCCGGTGATATTTGATGATTTTATGGCACAAGATCTGATTTCCGAAAAAGAGCATTCGGACATCCGCGATCATCTGATTCAAGGTATATCATTTT
Organism: Bacillus sp. Bvel1; assembly: GCF_014872755.1. Taxonomy (NCBI): domain Bacteria; kingdom Bacillati; phylum Bacillota; class Bacilli; order Caryophanales; family Bacillaceae; genus Bacillus; species Bacillus sp. Bvel1. The sequence continues at coordinate 229,901 of NZ_JAAOBZ010000008.1, forward strand.
TCAGTAAAGACATGGCACAGAGGCTTCAAGGCCAACCGGATGACATCTTAAAATGGGTGACTCAAGTACAGCTGTCTCCTACACCGTTAGCCCGTGCCGCATATTGTGAAGAAGTGCTTTTGAATGAAGTGAAGCTCGGGGCCAAACAGTATGTTATCCTTGGCGCGGGGCTCGATACTTTCTGTTTCAGGCATCCTGAGATGACAAACGTCTTAGACATATTTGAAATTGATCATCCCGCTTCACAGGAAGACAAAATAAACAGATTGAAACATCTGAATCTCGACATTTCGCATTTTCTTCATTTTGTACCGATGGACTTCGCCGCTTCGCTTTCTTTCAGCCGTCTGTATCAGGAAGGTTTTTCACGCCAAAAAACCTTTTTCAGCCTGCTCGGTGTGTCATACTACCTTACGAAAGAGCATCTCGCACGCCTGCTCACACAATTATTTGCCGAAGTCCCGCCGGGAAGCTCTATCGTGTTTGATTATGCAGATGAGTCGCTCTTTGAAGAAAGAGGACTGTCAAACAGAGTGGAAAACATGGTGAAAATGGCTGCAGCAGGCGGAAAACCGATGTTATCGTGTTTCAGTTATAAAGAAATCGAAAAAATATTAGAATCATCAGGTCTGCTTATTTATGAACATGTATCTCCGGCGGACGTCAATGACCGTTTTTTCAGCGGACGCACTGACCATTTAACCGCATTTGAGACCATTCATTATATACACGCCGTCAAAAAGTAATCCGCTGCCGCAAACAAAAAAAGACATCTCACAGACGTGAGATGTCTTTTTGTCATACCGATGGTCTGTTGTTTGCAAATTTCTTTGAGACGAAAGGATATAACAGCAAACCGACGAAAAACAGCCCGATACCGAGAATAAAGGTCGTTAAATCGGCCGTTCCGGTAATAATGACGTAAAAAGAATAAATGCAGGCAAGGATGGCGATGATACCGTCTCTTACTCTTGAACCCTTTATCTCGTCATACGTTTCACCCGTAAAAATGAGCTTCAGGCTGTAAAACGCTGACACGAGATACGGAATCAGATAAGCGAGCGTCGCCGCCGTCGTTAAAAACGTAAACGCGTCACTGATCGTCCGGGAAATAACCGAAAAGATAAAGATCTGTGACATTACGTTCGTTACGATTAACGACACAACCGGGCTTCCCTGTTTATTCGTTTTTGCAAAAGCAGCGGGAAAGTCTCCTGATTTCGCCGCTTGATACGGAACTTCAGAACCGAGAAGAATCCAGCCGAGCATCGTTCCGAACAGACACAAAATTGCCAGAATCGCCATGATGACGCTTCCCGCGCCGCCGACGATCGCGTACAATACGTCAACAAACGGTTTTTCCGAGCCGACAAGCTTACCATGCGGAAGCACGCCCATCGTAATCAATGTCACGATGATATAGATGCCAAGCGCGATCAATAATCCGGTAATGGTGGCGCGTTTCACGTCGCGCTGCGAACGGGCGCGCCCGGATAAAATGACTGCCGATTCAATTCCGACGAACGCCCATAATGTTGAAATCGCCGCATTGTGGATCTGTCCGCCGATTCCCTCAACCGTGTGAGGACCTGTTTGAACAGGAAAATAAAAATGATCGAAAAACGACGTTTGAAATACAAACAAACCTGCAATGATAAAGAAGATAAATCCTAATACTTTTGAAAACGTCGTGACGAAATTTAATTTACTCGCACCGTTAATGCTGGTGACGAGGATCGTGTGAGTGCCCCATAATAAAACCGTACATACGGCAAACGTCAGCAGCTGGCCGAGCGTAACCGCCTGACCGCCGATCGAAAACATTTCACGCTTATCCGTTAAAATCGGGAAAAATGATGTTAAATATCCGGCAAGGCTCGTGATGATCGCCACGTTGCTGATCCAGCTCGCCACCCAGTAGCCCCACACCATCGTGAAGCCCGCAGCATTCCCTTTTTTCCGATCGCTGAACAGCGCACGCGCATAGCTTTGCGGCCCCGCCGTCAGCTCAGGCTTGCGGATGGATAAGTGGCCGAAGACCAGCGCGATCATTAACACACCGGCTCCCGTTAAAAGCCATGCCGATGTGGCGCCGAACGGGCTCGCGATTTTTGCGAGCGTACTCGGGAGCGAAAAGATGCCCGAGCCTACCATATTTCCTACGACAAACGCCGTTAATAACCAAAAACCCCATTTTTTCGTCTGTTCCATTCCTGTACCTCCTGGTTGTTCATTCGTACGGACCAGACCCCGAGACCATATTTACACGCAAAAAAAGCCTGAACAAAAGTCCATGCTTAAAGAAACACACACACCCTTGATCTCCGGATAGCCCTCCGCGAAAAAGCACGCGGCAGTCCTGCACTTATTCAGATACAGTCCCAGCATAAAGAAGGATCGGCTTTCTTTACACTTCGGCGCTGATGCCTTTAACACATGTTTTGCGGCCCCTTATCAGCCTGGCATGTGCGACTCATCATCAAGCGCAACCTCTACCTCACCGAGAAAGAGTGAGGATTTTTATCATTCAATTCTACTCAGAGGTTATCAGAGATAAAAAGATCTGTCAAAGGGAAATATTAGATGGAAAACGGATAGAGCGTTCGCCCTACCCGTCTTATATGGTCAGCGGTTGTTTTTTTTCTTTTGAACAGCTTCTTGAAGCGGATCGTCTTTCAGAGCTGCACTGGCGTCGTCAAGCGCGCCTTGAATGACGTTTTTGTTTTTATCGCTGTTTTTTCCTTTTTCTTTGTTAAAGAAAGCCATCTGTATCACCTCTTTATCAAATATAGGTACACCTATAATGTGTCTTTTTCCGCGGCAGAATATGCGGAATCCGCGTCTCCTTCCTTTTGGCGGAACAGGTAAAGTTTGTTGATCAAACATGCATTCTCTTGATATATTTGTAATTCAGGGGATTTTGGCAAAAATAAAAAGGAGAAGCGAAAAATGACAGGAAAAACACACATCATGGGAGGCATCGCTTCTTGTTCCGCAATTGCGTATTATTACGGGTATGATCCGGTCCTTATGACCTCAGCGGGTGCCCTCGGGGCGCTGATTCCCGACATATGCCATACGAAAAGCAAAATCGGCAGGACGCTGCCCGTTCTGTCCAAAGTCGTAAGCACGGTGTTCGGGCACAGAACGTTTACACACAGCCTGCTGTTTATGCTTATTATGTTTTTCATTACGGCAACCTATATTCCGAATCCGAGCATTTCCGCCGGACTGATGATCGGAATGGCAAGCCATCTTGTACTTGACGCATGGACCGTCAACGGCATTAAACTGCTGTTTCCGTCCGCCATCCGCTTCCGTCTTCCCCTTTATATGAGAACGGGGAGCTTTTCGGAGCAGCTTGTGCTGGCCGGCTTAACGATTGTATCCTGCTATTATTTATACGAACTGGTTCACGGCCGCATCTCTTAAACAAAAAGCGTCTTTTCGCTTTTAGGGTGAGGAGTCATACATATGAAGAAAACCTTTTTCAGCAATCATCGGTTTTTATGCCTGTCCATCCTGTTCATGTGGATGAAAACCTATGCCGTGTATAAGCTCGGTTTCGGTCTGCAGAACAATTCGGTTCTTGAGGAATGTCTGCTCCTTATTAATCCGCTGAGCTTCATTGTGCCGCTGTTCGGCATCGCCCTCTTGCTGACGGAAAAAAAACAGCGGATCTTTCTGCTTTCGGCAAATGTGATGCTGACGGGAATTTTAATCGCGAATACGGTGTTTTACGGGTTTTATATTGATTTTATCACCATACCGGTTTTGTTTCAGGCAAGCAATATGGGTGATATGGGAAGCAGCGTCCAAGAGCTGTTTCACCCGCTTTATATCGCTTTATTTTTGGATATTGCGATTTTGTTTTATCTTGGAAAAAGGCATAAAGCCGATAAAGGAAAAGCGGGCGCCCGTACCGTTAAAGCGTATGCGTGGGCATCAGCCGGCCTCATGCTGTGCAACCTTGCGCTGTCTGAGGCCGAGCAGCCGAAGCTGTTCAAGCACCCTTTTGATCGTGAAGCGCTCGTAAAAGGAATCGGCCTGTTCCACTTTCATTTGTATGACACCATTTCGCAGACGCTGAATGCAGGGGCTAAAGCGTTTGCCGATGAAGACAGCCTTGCGGCGGTCGCGAATTACACTCAAGCCGGCTACAGCAGGCCGTCCGATTCAAAATTCGGGCTTGCAAAGGGTCGCAATGTGATTTTTGTTACGCTCGAATCAACACAGCGTTTTGTAATGGATGAGCGGGTCAGCGGACGGGAGATTACCCCGTTTTTAAACAAACTGCGAAAAAAAAGTTATGACTTCACTCATTTTTATCAGCAGACTGAACAGGGAAAAACATCAGATTCAGAATTCATTACTGCGAATTCGCTGTATCCGTCTTCAAGCGGCGCCGTTTTTTTTACAAAAAGCGGCCACCGGTTCAATACGATGTACCATATGTTAAAAGATCATCAATACTATTCAGCCGTTCTGCATGCCAATCATAAAGCCTTTTGGAACCGGGATGAGATGTACGGGGCATTCGGAATCGACCGTTTTTTCGACGCGGATGAATTTAAGGTGACACAGGAAAATTCAACAGGCTGGGGCCTGAAGGATAAGGAGTTTCTCGAACAGTCAGCAGAAAAATTAAAGAAGCTTCCGCAGCCGTTTTACGCAAGCCTGCTGACTTTGACCAACCATTTCCCTTTTGAAATTGATCAACAGGATCGGCTCATTGAGGAACCGGACACAAGCAGCGAGTTATTAAACCGCTATGTGACGACGGTCCGCTATGAAGATGAGGCTCTGAAACACTTTTTCAAGAAGCTGAAAAAAGAAGGGCTGTATGACAACGCGATGATCGTCCTGATGGGAGATCATTACGGTATATCCGAAGCCCATAATCAAGGACTTGCCGAATTCTTAGGAAAAGAGGAAATCACTCCGTTTGATACGGTTCAGCTTCAGCGCGTGCCGTTTATCATTCATATTCCCGGGGTGACCGACCGTGCGCCGGAAACGATTGCTTCCGCCGCGGGACAGGTTGATGTAAGGCCGACGCTGCTTCACCTGCTCGGCATTGAAACGAAAGGCAGCATTCAGTTCGGCAATGATCTGTTTTCCGGAGAGCGGACTCCGTTTGCGGTGCTGAGAAACGGCAGCTTTATCACGGATGACCATATTTATACGAAAAATACGTGTTACAGCCGTAAAACGGGTGAACCGCTTTCTGACATGAGCGCGTGCAGCGATGAGAAAGAAAAAGCGGAACAAGAGCTGATGCTTTCCGATAAAATATTAAACGGCGACCTGCTGCGGTTTTATAAACAATAAAAAAATCCCTCCGTTATATGGAGGGATTTTTCATGTTTCATATATGAGCCGTCCTGTCATTTTCGTATCATATCCGGATAATTGAGAAAGCTGAGACTTGAATTCCTCAGAATTAAGAATGTCCCGCACGCTTTGAACAAGCTCCCGGTTTTGTTTTAAGACGACCACATCGTACTGCTCACTGATCACCGGGATAAAGTCCGTGCCTGCCATATGCGCCGCATGCAGCGACCCGACTCCGATATCCGCCTTTCCGCTTGATACTTGTGAAGCCGCTGACAGATGATCCGTGACAATGTCATGATATCCGGCGACATCAGACGGCGTGATGCCGAATGATCTGAGCTGTTCATCCAGCAGCACCCTCGCGCCTGATCCTTTTTCGCGATTGACGATGCGGACATCCTTTCGGCTCATGTCCTGAAAGCCCTGAATGTTCAGCGGATTGCCCTTTTTCACATATAATCCGGCCTGCCGCAGCACGACATGAAAAAGCGCAAACGGCTCCCCTGAAAGAATGCGCTTCACATACGGGATGTTATACTGCCCCGTCTCCCCATCGTATAAATGCAGACTGACGATGTCACAGGCCCCGCGGTACATCTCGATCAGGCTGTTCAAACTGCCGCTGTACTTGCGGAGCGGAGCCGCCTGTATTGTTTGTTCCAGCTGTTTGCTGAGGAGGTCCATCGACACATCCTGCCCGCTGATGATAACAGACTGCCTTTTTTCCGGCTCCCGCCCGCGTGACGGGTCAGGCGCTTCTGCTGCGGATGGCTTTTTTGACATTCTCATGTTTGCTTTATATTGTTTTAAGTCCTCTTCATCGACCCTCATCTGTCTTCCGACCCTGTACGCCGGAATGAGTCCTTTTTTTATCAAATCATATACTGTCAGTTTGGAGACCTTCAAAAGGCCCGCAACTTCTTCTATTGTATAGGAAGTGGCTTCTGTCATATTATCACGCTCCGTTTTTATTATAACTGTTCAGATATTGAAAAAAAACCGCACCATCACGTACAATTGCGTTATAATTAGTTTGATCTAATGATATTTAGCTATAAGGGGTGCACAATGTTGAAAAAGAAAGCGACACTACTCACAACTGCGGCTATGGCCGTTTTCCTCGCAACTGCGGGCTGCTCTTCCGGACAATCGTCCAAAGGCGGACAAAACGAAAACGTCACGCTGACCGTTTCTGCAGCAGCCAGCGCTCAGGATGCACTTGAAGAAATCCAGACCAACTACGAAAAATCACATTCAAACGTAACCATTCAAGACAACTTCGGATCATCAGGCACATTGCAAAAACAAATTTCACAAGGTGCGGGAGCTGATTTATTCTTCTCGGCAGCCGAAGATAAATTCGAAAAGCTCGTTCATGACGGAGATATCGACAAAAAGGACAGCACGGATCTTTTGAAAAATGATCTCGTCATGATCGTGCCTGAGAAAAACAGCGCACACCTGACACATCTGAATGACCTGAAAAAAGACAGCACGGAAAAAATCGCGCTCGGCACGCCTGAATCCGTTCCGGCCGGACAATACGCCAAACAGTCATTGACGGCATTATCCCTGTGGGACAAGGTAAAAGATAAAGCCGTCTATGCAAAAGACGTCCGCCAGGTGCTTTCTTATGTTGAAACCGGAAATGTCGATGCCGGGCTTGTCTATAAAACAGACGCGCTGATTTCGAAAAAAGTGAAAATCACCGATGAAGCGCCGGCGAAAACGCACGATCCGATCGTGTATCCTGTCGGTATCGTTAAGGATACAAAGCACCGTAAAGAAGCAGAAGCGTTTTATCAGTATCTGCAGTCAGATGAAGCGATGAAAGTGTTTAAGAAATATGGATTTACTGCCAAGTAACATTACGGCTTCGGAGTTTTTCACTCCCGTCGTACTGTCGTTTGAGGTGGCTTTGGCATCGGGCATCGCCGTCATCATTCTCGGAACGCTTGCCGGCGCCTGGATGGCGAAAGCGCGATTTCCCGGAAAAACGGCTGTGGAGACCCTGTTTATGCTCCCGCTCGTTCTTCCGCCTACCGTTGTCGGCTTCATTCTCATTATCATTTTCGGGAAACACAGCTTTATCGGCCGGGCGATTGAGCGGATTTTTCACCAGCCCGTCATTTTCACGTGGTCGGCCGCGGTGATCGCTTCGGCCATTGTCGCCTTCCCGCTTATGTATCAGTCCGCTAAAACCGGCTTCGCCGCGGTTGATGCTGACATCGAGGGAGCGGCGAAAGTAGACGGAGCCGGCAGGTGGCAGGTGTTCACCCGTATTTCCGTCCCGCTTGCCTTTCCCTCCCTCTTGACCGGAAGCATTCTCAGTATTGCAAGGGCGCTAGGTGAATTCGGGGCGACTTTAATGTTTGCGGGAAATATTCCCGGCGTCACCCAAACGCTGCCAACGGCGATTTACGTCGCGATGGACTCCGGCAATGAAACACTCGCCTGGGTGTGGGTGATCTGTATTGTGATCATTTCTTTTCTGATGCTGTTTTTCATCCAATTGAAAAAGCCCGCTTGACCGATCTGCCTTCCGCGCACCTTTCGCCGGGAGGCTTTTTGATTTAAAATCGGATGGTATATAATGAAACAAAAACACACAAAGGGTGCGGCTATGAAGATTAATGTCATTATCGCGGATGATAATTCTTTCATCAGAGAAGGAATGAAAATCATTTTGCATACATATGAGGAATTTACTGTATCGGCAACGTTGGAAAACGGACTCGAGGCGGCAGAGTATTGTAAGCACAACCCCGTCGATATCGCCTTGCTGGACGTCCGCATGCCGGTGATGAACGGCGTCGAAGCCGCAAAACGGATCGCTGAGGAAACGGATACGAAGCCGATGATCCTGACGACATTTGACGACGATGAGTATATTTTAGAAGCAGTTAAAAACGGCGCGAAAGGATATTTATTAAAAAACACCGAACCGGAACGGATCCGCGATGCGATCAAAAGCGTTTTCAACGGGCACAGCATTCTTCAGGACACCGTGCTGGACAAAATAAAAGACAGCCTTTTCCGGCCGGCGGAAGCCGCGCATCAGATTGATGAAAGCCAGTTTACTGAAAGAGAGCTCAGCATCATGTCGCTTATTGCGAAAGGACTGTCGAACAGGGAAATTTCAAAACAGCTTTTCATTTCTGAAGGGACGACGGCCAATTATATTTCATCTATTTTAGGGAAAACGGGGCTTGAGCACAGAACGCAGATTGCCATTTTTTATATCACCGGGAAGGTGGATAACGGGCGTTGAACGGTATGGATTTTTGGATGCTGATGAGCAGACTGATCGCCATTTTTTATACGGCTTTTTTGTTCGTATCGGCAGACCGCCCTTACACGCCGTACGCCGTCTTGTTTCTGCTGCTTTATCTGTCTTTGGGCATCGCGGTCTGCATGATCAGGCCGCCCGCTTGGAGGCGCGGGATCACCCTCATGACGCTGGCATTGACCGCTTGGCTTTCCGCCTTAGGCCATCCGGCGTTTCTGTTTCTTTTGCCGCCCGCCATTTTTGCGGTTCTTGCCGAATATCCGGTTCACCGCTATGTGTTCTGCCTGCTCGTGTTTTTGCCGTTTTTATTTATCCCGTACGGCGACCTTCCGACTTATATCGTCATAACCTTGTTCTGTCTGGCGATTTTCGTTTTGGCCGCCCGGTCCGGCAATCGGCTGAAGAAATATGAAGAACAGTCGGACAGCATGCGCTCAAGCATTGAAAAACTGACGAAACAGCTGCACAGCAGCACAGAATATATCAAACAATCGGAGTACACCGGCAAACTCGAGGAAAGAAACAGATTGTCCCAAGCCATCCATGACAAAATCGGCCATTCCATGACCGGCGCGCTCATTCAGATGGAAGCGGCGAAGCGGATGCTCGGCTCCCATCCGGACAAAGCGGCTGAACTGCTCCAAAACGCCATTACCATTTCCAAAGAGGGCATAGAGGATATCCGCATAACGCTGAAAAATATGAAACCGCCCGCTGAACAAATGGGCATTCACAGATTAAGAACGTTTATTGATGAATTTTCGGCCAAAAACGGGATGCCGGTTCCGTTTACGCATCAAGGCGATTTGGACAGGCTGACGCAAATGCATTGGAGAGTCATTCAGGAAAACGTAACCGAAGCTTTAACCAATGCGATGAAATACGCCGATGCCACGCAGATTTTCATTGATATCCATGTGCTGAATAAAGCCGTGAAAGCGGAAGTGAAAGATAACGGAAACGGCGCTGTCCGCTTTAAAAAAGGCCTCGGCATGCTCGGTATGGAAGAACGGGCGGCCGTCCTGCACGGAACCGTTATTTTTGACGGCACGGCCGGTTTTTCCGTCACGACATTGCTTCCGGTTGAATAAGTGAATGTTTTCATGTGAAAAATATGAAGATTCTCATGTCAAAGGAATGAACAGCTGCACTAACGGCCGTTCATTCTTTTTTTTATAATAAGAGCATCATAAGACATAGAGGTGGAAACATGAACATTTTGGAGCTCAAACAGCTGAGTAAGAAATTCGGTGATTATGCCGCCGTTGACCAGATGTCGCTTGCCGTAAAAGAAGGTGAGATTTTCGGGTTTCTCGGCGCAAACGGAGCCGGAAAAAGCACGACGATCAATATGATCTCAGGTCTTTTAAAACCTTCAGGCGGAGACATTCTGTTTCTCGGAAAAGATATTTTCAAATATAGCAAAGCAACGAAAATGAATATCGGCATCGTCCCTCAGGACCTCGCGATTTACGAGGAATTAAACGCCTATGAAAATGTGAAGTTCTTCGCAGGTCTGTACGGCCTGAGAGGGGCGGCTCTGAAAGAACGGGTCGAGGAAGCCCTGACATTCGTCGGCTTGAGCGATAAACACAAATATTTGCCGAAGCATTTTTCCGGGGGAATGAAACGCCGGCTTAATATCGCCTGCGCCCTTGCCCACCGGCCGAAACTGATCATCATGGATGAACCGACGGTCGGCATTGATCCGCAATCAAGAAATTATATTCTGCAATCAGTGAAAAAGCTCAATGAAATGGGCTGCACGATCATTTACACGAGCCACTACATGGAGGAAGTGGAAGAAATATGCACGCGCATCGCCATCATCGACCACGGAAAAGTCATCGCAGAAGGCACAAAAGAACAGCTGACTTCCATCATTACCGACACGAAGGACGTCGTGATTGAGCTGTCATCCGGAAACGGCATCAGCCTCGGCGATATTCAGGAGCTGCCCGGCGTCAGAGCCGCCGCACTGGAAGAAAACAGCGTGAAAATCAGCTCTGACACAGGGGTCAACAATTTAAACCGCCTGATCCGGTACTTCATGGACAAAGGCATTGAAATCCGCTCCTTGCAGGAACAGGCACCTGACTTAGAAACGGTATTTCTCACGCTGACAGGCAGAAGCCTGCGCGACTGACCCTATTGAAAGGAGGATTGCAAATGAATATTCTGCACATCGCCGGGAAAGAAATCAAAATCAGTTTCCGCGACAGACGGACTTTTATTTTCATGCTTGCTTTTCCGATCGTCTTCATGCTGATTTTTACCGCGACATTATCAAACGCCTTTGATTCAGAGGTGACGGTCGGGAACATCAAGGTCGTATATACGGATCAATCAAACGGCACACTTTCTCATTACTTTACTGAGTTTATGAAAAACGCCAAAAAAGAGCATGTCTATTTTCAAAAAGCGGACACGGAGGCAAAAGGCAAAAACGAGGTTCGTGAAAATCAGGCGGATGCTTTCGTCACTGTAAAAAACACCGGTTTTCAAGTCTATACAAATGACCGGAGCGGCATCAACGGCACGATCGTCCAAGGCATGCTGACCGCTTTTACCAATCAATACAAAGCAGGCGCCGCCGCTTACAAGGCGCATAAGCCACCTTCCGCCGGACAAATCAAAAGCGATTATATGAAGCAGACGTCTTTACACAAAGCAAAAGAACCGAAGGCGAAAGATTTTTACGCGATATCCATGACGACGATGATCGGGCTGTACGCCTCGATTTTTGCAAGCTCCTTATTCCGCGGGGAAAGAATACGGCACACCGCGGATCGCCTGATCGCCGCCCCGCTCCGGAAAAGCGATATCTTTCTTGGAAAGATGCTCGGCATTTTGGCTGTGAATGTTCTGACGATTCTTGCCGTTGTCGCCTTCAGCAAATTTATCTTGAAAGCGAACTGGGGCAGCCACATGGGACTTGTGCTGTTGATTCTCGTTTCTGAAATTCTTTTGGCCGTCAGCTTCGGGCTCAGCCTGAGCTATTTGACCAGAAAACCCGAAAGCGCCAGATTAATCACCGTCATCATCGTGCAGGTGATGTCCATTATCGGCGGCGCCTATTACAAATATGAAGGAGGGGGGATTTCCGCCCTGTCGCCCTTATCCTGGATCAATAAGGCGATTAACAACATCATTTACGCAAATGATGTATCAGCGGCATGGCCTGCACTCGGTTTAAATACAGCATTGGCGGCACTCTTTTTGCTGATCGCCGCATTTACGTTTCAAAGACGGGAGGGACTGTAATATGAAAAACTTCTGGTGGCTGTTTGCACACACTCTCAAAGGAATTACAAAAAGCAAAAAACAGCTCATTCTTTATATCGGGGCTCCGCTGATCGGCGTCTTCCTCTCCTTCATGACCAATGCCAACGGCGGAGCCGAAACGCTCAATATCGGCATTCTCGATCAGGACGGCGGAGAAGTGGCACAGGATACGGTCACGTTTTTAAAAGGACTGGATCATGTGAAGATTTCGGAGGAAACGGATGCGTCCGCCTCATCAAAGATCGCTTCAGGAAAAATGGAGGCGCTCATTACGTTTGAAAAAGGCTTCTCCCAAAGCGTAAAAGACGGGAAACCGTCTCACATCGGCATGACCTCGCTGAAGGGCGCCCAGGTCACCGGATATGTCAGCTCTTATTTGTACAATTATATGAACAGCGCCGCCTCAATCGGCAAATCTTCCGGCGGAGACGAGAAAGCCTTTCAGGCGATGTACGCCGATTTCAAGCATTCTCCGATTCAAACGGAGTCCGCTGTTTTGAAAGATACTTCGAACCATAAAGAAATGACTTACTCAGTCATCGGGTATCTCATTATCATTATGCTCTATTCCGCCGGCAACCTGACGGAACTGATGATTAAAGAGAGAGAAAACAGGACGTACTACAGGCTTCTGTCAACGCCGATCACGTCAAAGCAGTATGTATTGGCGAATGCGGCAGTGAATATCATTATCATGGCCGTCCAAATTATATTCGCCGTTCTCTTTATGGGCGCCGCTTTTCATATTCATCCGTCATTCCCGCTGTGGCAGCTGTTCGTCCTGATGATGCTGTTTGCATTAAGCGCAATCGGGATCGCCTTTATTGCCGTCGGTTTTTCCAACAGCAGCTCTTCGGCATCGGCGCTTTTGAACTTGATCGTTGTACCGACATGCTTGCTCGCCGGCTGCTTTTTTCCGGGCAATATTATGCCGAAAACAGTGCAGACAATCGCCGAATTTCTGCCTCAGCGCTGGGTGCTTGATACGGTCGATCAATTGCAGCACGGCCGCACGCTCCAAAGCCTGACGCTGAACATCATCATTTTGGGAGCCTTCGCCGCCGCCCTGTTATTAATAGCCGCATACAGGTTCAGCGTAAAACGTCAGACACAGACATTTATGTAAAGAAAAACAGCCCCGTAAAGGGCTGTTTTTTCTTAGAACAGAAGCTCGTCCGGATTCGGGCCGACACGCTCGTCTTTGTTCAATGCGCTGATCTTTTCCATTTCTTCCTGTGACAGTTCGAAATCAAAAATATCGGCATTTTCTATGATGCGGTGCTCTTTAATTGATTTCGGAATGGTAACGACTTCGTTCTGAAGATCCCAGCGCAAAATCACTTGAGCAACCGATTTGTTATGTTTTTCCGCAATTTGTGACAGCACTTCGTTATCGAGGAGCTGTCCCTGCATCAATGGAGACCACGCTTCCACTTGAATGCCCTGCGCTTTGCAGAAATCTCTTACTTCTTTTTGAGTCAGGCGCGGGTGGAATTCAATCTGGTTGACCATCGGCTTGATTTCAGCATCTTTCAGCAGTTCTTCTAAATGATGCACTTGGAAGTTGCTGACGCCGATGGCGCGGATTTTTCCGTCTTTGTACAGCTTTTCAAGAGCGCGCCATGTGTCTTTATATTTATCCTTGCCCGGCCAGTGAATCAGGTAAAGGTCGAGGTAATCGAGGCCGAGGCGCTCAAGGCTTTTCTCAAACGCGTCAAGTGTCGTTTCGTATCCTTGATCTTCATTCCACACTTTTGACGTGATGAACAGCTCTTCTCTGGCAACGCCCGCAGCTCTGATGCCTTCGCCGACACCCTCTTCATTTTTATAAATAGCCGCCGTATCAATGCTGCGGTAGCCGTTTCTGATTGCCGCTTCGACGGAGTCCGCCGCTACGCTTCCGTTTTCCACCTTGAAGACGCCAAGGCCGAACCACGGCATTTCAACGCCATTATGAAGCTTTACAGTATCTTTTAAGCTTTTTGCCACGTTGAACCATCCTTTCTAGTCATTATGTAAACGGTTATTATTATCTCACATTTCCGCCGTAAGAAACCAATTATACGCTCATCGTTATCACAAAAACCATCTTTAGTGCCCAAGCACCACTGACGTTATTATTTTCCTATTTTTCAAAAATTACGGTTAATCGGGTAACTGTCCGGGTAAATCGCTACTGTAGCCACCACACAATTGAAGGAGGAAATCATATGAAACGTATGCGTATCCCGATGTCCGTTGCCCTTGGCGCCGCTTTGTCTCTGACTCCTCTGTCCTTTGTATCCGCAAAAGAAAACCCGGCCCCTCAAAACATGGCTCAGCAAACATCAGATGTCTCAACAAAAGATGTCGGATTAAACATTGACGTTGACCTGCTCGGCATCGGCAATTCGATTGCTGACGCGATTAAGTCGGCGCAAAACCGTGACGGCTTCGTCAAAAACTTAATGGAATCTTCATTCTACGCTTCCGGACAAAAATATAATGTCATGGTGTTTAATTTAAGCCAGGAATATGAAGATCATTTTAACGGCGTTCAGTTTTACGGTTCCGCCGTTTATGACGGCATCACGTACGGCATTTGGGTGTTTGAAGACGGAAGCTTCACCAACAAAGGAGATGGCGGCTGGATCAACTGGGCCTTCAGAGGCTGGTTTGACCGCGACGGCGATCACGTCGAATTCCATCGTCCGTAATCTAAAAAAGTCCGGCGAACAGATGCCGGACTTTTTTTATTCATCTCCGTCAAGCATGGCCGCTTCCACATCATTGATGTATTGGCGAAGCTCATGCGACATGTCGCGGGAAATTTCCCGCTCTTCGAATAATGTTTGGATTTCGTTGCGGATGGCCTGCACGGCCCGCAGTTTGATTTCGAGTTTTTGATTTTCAAAACGGCGGCTCGGACTCTGTTCATGATACGAGTGCCCCAGCCTAAAAATCAAGTGATTGTAAAAGGAAATGACGGCAAGCGTCACATCTTTATTTTCTTCAGTCATGTGTTTTTTCAGGCTTTCAATGGCCGCTTTTGCCGTTTTAACCCTTGTGGAGCGAATGAGGCCTTCTTCATTTAAAATCGACATTTCCGGCTTTTTATGTTCGCCGAAAAAGATCCAGTACATCAGGCGTTTCAGCTTTTTCTTAGATAAGCCGACTTTAAACGGGTTCGTATAAAGCACTTCCAGTTCATCAAACCGTTCCTGAAGGCTGTCAGCCGTTTCTTCCGGTATGTCGCCCCGCTCAATCAGCCGCAGCAATTCTTCCTGTTCTGCCTGAATCCCTTGGGCGCGGACTTTCCGCTCATCTTTTTTCGTGCGGTTTTTGACGGTGAACTGCTGAAACCTGAGATTTTTCATTTTCTCATTGTATTCGGCAATGACCGCAAAAGAAGCCGTTTTGTTTGACTCATTCATATTTTCTTTAATGGCGGTTAAGGCAGCCTTTATCAGCTTCCGTCTCGCTGTCAGCAATTTGACTTTCTTTTCTTTCACATTGTCTTCCGGCTTATCTGTCAAAATCGGCAGAACGATTGTCGCCAGCACCAATGTGCACAAAATAACGCCCGCGGCTAAAAAGAGAATCAAATTCCGTTCAGGAAACGGTGAGCCGTCAGAGAGCACGTAAGGAATGGAAAAGGAACCCGCAAGCGTGACCGCTCCCCTGACGCCTGAAACCGAAATCAGCAGGGTCGAGCGCAGGCCGGGTTTATAAATGCTCTGATCCTTGTTAAAAAACCACTTGCCGTTCCAAAAAAACAGCACCCACAAAAACCTGAGAATCATTAACGTCAGCGTAATGACGATAATGTACCCGATGACCATCATATTGTTAAACGCGGTATCATTAAAGATGACGGAAACCACATCCGGTATTTGCGCACCTAAAATAACGAAAACAAGACCGTTCAGAATGAACAAAATAATATTCCACGTACTTGAAGAGACGATTTGCAGTTTGACCATCGTTGATTCAAGACGGTCCTGCTCCACCGCATGCGTGATGCCGCCGGCCACAACCGCTAAAATGCCGGAAACGCCGATTTCTTCAGCCGCGAGATAGATGACGAACGGCGTCAGAATTTGAATCAGCATATGCATCGTGACATCCTGCATGCCGAGGCGCCGCATAAACAGCCGGAAACGGATAATCAAAAAAGAAATGACGACACCGCTTAGTAAACCGCCGGCTGAAATCAGAACGAAACTGAACGCGGCTTGCGCCAGCGAAAATGCGCCCGTCACGGCAGCCGCAATCGCAAATTTAAAAGCGACCAGGCCGGATGCGTCATTCATCAGCCCTTCTCCTTCAAGGAGACGCAGAATGCCTTTTGGCATCTTCACACGCCCTGACAGCGCGCTGACCGCGACAACGTCAGTCGGTGACAGTATCGCCGCCAGCCCGAACGCGGCGGCCAGCGGAATGCTCGGAATCATCCAATGAATCGTGTAACCGCCGACAATTACCGTGGCAAACACAAGCCCGAGCGCAAGCAGCAGAATCGGCGCTCTTAAATTCCAAAGTTCCGCACGCGGCGTCCGTTTTCCATCGTTAAAAAGCAGCGGCGCGATAAACAAAACAAAAAACAATTCAGTATTCAGTTCAAAATGAAGCCCCTGCGGAAATGACGCCGCAATGATACCGAGCGCCACCTGAATCAGAGGCACCGGGATAAAGGGGACAAACCGATTTACGATATTTGAGATCGCGATAATGGTTAAAAGTACGAGTACGACTAAAAATATGTCCAAAGCTGACCTCCTTCATCTGCTGCATCATATCATTATTGCCTGTTCTCTGCCCTTGTCAAAGGCCGGAGCCGATGATCGGGCAGATTCAATATATTTTCCGCACGCAACCATTCTCCTTTTATTTTACCCGTTTTTATTTAAAATTTCTCATAACGCGCTCACGGCGAACTTTTTTTGCCTTCAGCTACATTTTTTCCGGAAAAAGAAAAAGCCTGTTTTCTCTGAAAACAGGCTTTTTCGCAAGCTGCGTCATCTGTTTCATGACGCGGGGCAGCGTTTATGCTGCTTAGTAAAGGATAGAGAACGCACCGCCAGTGTGTCTCTATCCTTGGTTTTAAGAGCTCATCTTATTCGTGAAAATTCGTGCCGTCTGTCGTCGCTTTAATGATGCCGGCGCGGATGACGAAATCGCCGAAGTGTTCGCCTTCCTCACGCTCTTTCGCGTAGCGCGGGAGAATGGTGCGAAGCTCATTCAGAATTTCCTCTTCACCGATATTTTCCCGGTACATTTTGCTCAAACGGCTGCCGTCAAACGCCGCTCCTAAATACATATTATATTTTCCGGGCGCCTTTCCGATAAATCCGATTTCGCCGAGCGCATGGCGGGCGCAGCCATTCGGGCACCCGGTCATACGGATGGTGATTTCTTCATCCCGCAGCCCGTTTTCGTCAACAATGTCTTCAATCTTATCAATCAGCTTCGGCAGATACCGCTCTGCTTCGGCCATGGCGAGCCCGCATGTCGGAAGCGCGACGCAAGCCATTGAACTGCGGCGGAGGGCGGAATGCTGCCGGCCGTCTGTCAGACCGTATTGTTCGATTAATGCGCTGATTTGTTTCTTTTTCTGGCTCGAGACATTGCCGATAATCAGGTTTTGATTAGAGGTGAGACGGAAATCTCCCGTATGGACTTTGGCGATTTCACGCAATCCCGTCATCAGCTTATAATTCTCATAGTCCGTGACGCGGCCGCCTTCGATGAACATCGTAAAGTGCCATTTCCCTTTTACGCCCTTCACCCATCCGTAACGGTCGCCGTTATGGTCAAAATGATAAGGTTTTGCTTCATCCAGCTGCCAGCCGAGGCGGTTTTCCAGCTCGGCTTTTACGTTTTCCAGCCCGAGACGGTCAACGGTGTACTTGAATCTGGCATTCTTTCTGACGGAACGGTTTCCGTAATCGCGCTGAATCGTAATGGTTTTTTCCGCTACATCATACAGCTGCTCCGGTTTGCAGAAGCCGATGACTTTTGAAAGCTGCGGATAAGTGGCCGTATCGCCGTGCGTCATTCCCATACCGCCGCCGATTGCCACGTTGAACCCGATAAGACGGCCTTCCTCCACGATGGCAATGAAGCCGAGATCTTGAGAAAAGACATCGATATCATTGGACGGAGGCACGGCGATTCCGATTTTGAATTTCCTCGGCAAATACAGCGGCCCGTACATCGGTTCCGTTTCCGTGTCAGGAGTTCCCGCCACACGTTCCTCATCAAGCCAGATTTCATGATAGGCTCTCGTGCGCGGAAGAAGGTCATCGCTCAATTTCTTCGACCATTCGTATACTTCCGCATGAATTTCAGACTGGTGCGGATTTGAAGCGCACATGACGTTTCGGTTGACATCTCCGCAGGCCGCAATGGTATCAAGCAGCGCCGCATTGATTTTCTGAATCGTTTTTTTCATGTTCCATTTTAAAATTCCGTGCATTTGGAACGTTTCACGCGTTGTCAGCTTCAATGTATTGTTTCCGTATTTTTGCGCCAGTTCATCCATGACAAGCCATTGTTCCGGAGTTGACACGCCGCCTGGCATCCGGACGCGCAGCATGAACTGATAAGCCGGTTCAAGCTTTTGTTTTTGACGTTCATTACGGAGATCGCGGTCATCCTGCAAGTAGCTTCCGTGATGCTTCATCAGCCGGTTGTCATCGTCCGGGATGCCGGCTGAAATCCGGTCGAGCATGACTTCTTTCAATGTGCCGCGCAAATAATCGCTTTTTTCTTTAATTTCCTCAACATCACTTGGAGGGCCTTCCGGCGCTTTTAAAATGTTGTTCACCATGCTGAATAAGCTCCTTTCAAACCAAAATCAATATACGTCACGCTGATAGCGTTTTTTCTGCTGCATGTCTGCCAGGAAGCTTTCCGCTTTTTCACGGCTCATGCCGCCTTCTTCCTGAATGATATCGAGAAGCGCCTGGTGCACGTCATGCGCCATATGCTGTTCATCACCGCAGATGTATACGGCGGCTCCCTGCTGCAGCCATTCATACAGCTCTTTGCTTTGTTCTTTCATGCGGTGCTGCACATATACTTTTTCCTCCGAATCCCGGGAAAAAGCGACGTCCATTTTTGTAAGAACACCGTTTTGCAGCCATTTTTGCCATTCCGTCTGGTACAGAAAATCAGTGACAAAGTGCTGATCCCCGAAAAACAGCCATGTTTTCCCTTCAGCTCCGGTTTCTTCACGCTCCTGCATAAAGGAACGGAACGGTGCGATGCCTGTCCCCGGCCCGACCATAATGATCGGTGTATCCGGATTTTCCGGCAGCTTGAAGTTTTGGTTGTGCTGAATGTAAATCGGAAGCGTATCTCCCGGCTGGAGTCTTTCCGCACAAAGAATGCTGCAGACGCCTTTGCGTTCTCTGCCGTGCGCGTCATATCTGACCGCTCCGATTGTCAGATGCACCTCTTCCGGATTCGCTTCTAAACTGCTTGCGATCGAATAGAGCCGGGCCGGCATTTTACGCAGGATGGAAAGAAAGTCTTCCGCGGAAGCTTCCCACGGACCGAAATCCCGGACGAGATCGAGCAGATCACGGCCGTTGGTGTATGCTTTCAGCTGCTCTTCGTTTCCTTCGGCCAGAAGTTCACTCAGCTTTTGATCAGCCGTAAACTGTGCGGCCTTTTGCAAAAGCGGCTTTGTTAAGACGGTAATTTCAAAATGAGAAGTAAGCGCGTCTTTCAGCGGACGGCGCTCTCCTTGTTTATTCACCGCCACTTCCTGTTCCGGATTCCATTTCAGCTCATTGATCAGCTCATCAACGAGCGCCGGATCATTTTCCGGATAGATGCCGAGGCTGTCTCCGGGCTGATACGCGAGGCCCGATCCTTCAAGCGAAAGCTCGAGATGACGTGTTTCTTTATTTGAACCGCGTCCGTTCAGATTGATGTTCTCAAGAACCTCCGCCCGAAACGGGTTCGTTCTGGAATAAACGGATTCACCGAGAGCGGGCGTCTCGGCAGGCGCTTCGGCTGTTTGATTTCCCGCTCCTTCGTTCAAACCGCCGATGACCGCGTCAAGCCATTCCGAAAACGGCTCATCATAATCAAGATCGCAATCAACCCGCGGCGCAAGCTGGGTGCCGCCGAGCTCTTGAAGACGCTCGTCAAACTCTTTGCCGGTCTGGCAGAAAAATTCATACGAGCTGTCCCCGAGCGCCAAAACGGAGTAACGGAGCGCTTCAAGCTTCGGCGCGCGTCTGCCGTGAAGAAATTCATGAAAGGCCAGCGCGTTATCCGGCGGATCGCCTTCTCCGTGTGTGCTCACCACGATCAGCAAATTGTTTACTTTTTTCAGATTATTCGGCTTAAAATCGTTCATCGACGCGACGGTGACCTGGAATCCCCGTTCCTCAAGCGTCTTTACCGTCTGTTTCGCAAGACCTTCCGCATTTCCCGTTTGCGATCCGTATAATACGGTCACTTCTTTCGAGACTGCCGGGCTTTCTGCAGGAGCCGGAGCAGCGGGCGCGGCTGTTTCACCGGATTCGGACCGGGCCGCAGCCAAATAGCCGCTCAGCCAGATTTTCTGTGATTCTGTCAAGGTCGGCAGAAGGCGGTTAAGGAGCTCTGCCTGCTCCTGATTAAACGGACTGTTCATGACCTGAAGTTGCAACGATATCCACCTCACAAGGAATTAAACGTAACGTACGTTATTTCTATAGGAATTGTCAAAATAATATTCTAATTGAAACTTTACCGAAAGTTTGTATGTAAGTAAAATATATAATCATGATGACAACGATTAAGATTACTAATGATAAAAAGCCCTTTGCACTCAGCAAAGGGCTTATACGAATAAGCCGGCGGGCACTTCTTTTATAAAAGGAGAGGGTTCTCCCGGAGACAATACGGTCAAATGATGCATCGCCCGCGTACAGGCCGTATATAACAGCTTACGGTCATGTTCGCTATTGTACTGGGCAGCAGAGGCGTCAGCGGCGATGACGGCGTCAAACTCAATGCCTTTTGCCAAATAAACGGGAATGACGCATACCCCTTTTTGAAAAGGCTGGTTTTCTTTATTGATTAAACGGACACCGCTCTCGGCGCTGACCGCCTGAAACACTTTTTTGGCTTCCGCGGCCGTTTTGCAGATGACGGCGACCGTCTCCCAGCCTTTTTGTCTGAGCTCCCGGATTGTATCCGCCAATTGTTCCCGCCGCGCATTTTCTGTATCCGTCCGCAAAACACGCGGTTTTTCCCCGTTCCGGTTAAAAGGCTCAATGTCATCGCCGTCAGCCAGCAGCGCTTTCGTAAATTCAACAATCTGCCGCGTCGATCTGTAAGTCCGCTTCAGGCTGACATACTTTTCTGCACCATTGCGAAAGCAGCCGGCGAGGGAAGAAGGGCCCGTAATGGTATGGGCATAAATCGACTGGCTGACATCACCGAGCACCGTCATCTTTGCCGCCGGGAAGATGGTTTGAATATACGTGAGCTGAAATGGGGAATAATCCTGCGCTTCATCAATGAAGACGTGCTTCATTTGTGTGTTTTTTCTTTTTCCTTCTAACAGATCCTGCAAATACAGATACGGAGCGGCATCTTCATACGGAAGCGACCGTTCTGCAAATGCGTTTCCGGTCAAAGCGCCGATGCTCTCCCAATGATCGGGCTTTTCATCAGCTCCCCAGTCTGAAAACAGCCGGAGATACATCCGTTTTATATCGAGAAAGCCGAGCCGTCTGACGGCCTGCTTAATCGGTTTAAAGGCTTTGCCGACAATAATGGCGCCAAGCAGGCGCTGTTCGCGCTGATGGTCGTCAAATGCAGGTTCATCATCTGCCGCCTGCTTCTTGAGTGTTTGATAAACCTCAGCATAGTCTTCCTTATCAAGCAGCTCGCTCTCCTGCAAGACCCATTCCTTCTTACGCTCCTTTTTTTCGAGAGCGCTGATTTCCGCGAGAAGCCATTCCGCCGTCAGCTCCGCTCTGTTCGGAATCGGCAGCTGCTGATCAAGCGAATAAAAATAGGCTTCAATCCGCTCTTTTGAAATCAGGATGTCTCCCCGGAAGCTGATCTGTTTACATTTCAGGCCCGAGACCGAAAGCGACCCGGCATAGCGGTCAATCATGGCCTGAAAAGCTGATGACGCTTTGTAAGCAATGGCTGCGAGCCTTACGGAAAGTGCGTCCTTATTTTGTTCAGTCAGGCAATATTCAAGCTGCTCGTACGGGCTTTCACAATCAAACTTTCGTCCGAGCCGGCGGATGATATATTCCTGAAAGGTGGCCTGCTCCATATTCTCTTCTCCCAATTCCGGCAATACGGCGGACACATAACTGTTGAACAAAATGTTCGGGGAAAACAATACAATCTGACGGGCATCAAGCACCCCGCGCCCGCGGTACAGCAAGTAAGCGGCCCGCTGAAGCGCCGCGGATGTTTTCCCGCTTCCGGCGGCTCCCTGAACGATGAGATATTTGCTTTTTTCATCCCGGATGATTTCGTTCTGTTCTTTTTGGATGGTTGACACGATGTTTTTCATATGCTGTCCGGAATGGCCGCTCAGCACCTCTTGCAGCATTTCGTCACCAATCGTCATATCCGTGTTAAACATCGCTTTAAGCGTCCCGTTTTTAATGATAAACTGCCGCTTCAGTGTGATGTCTCCCTCTATCGTTTCTTCCGGAACTTCATAGCGGGCTTTTCCCGGGGAATATTGATAGTAAAGAGATGAGATGGGCGCGCGCCAATCATAAATGAGAAATTGCTCGTTGTTTTCATCCATTAAAGAAGTCAGCCCGATATAAATCCGCTCGGAAGAGGACTCCCCTTTTTCCGTAAAATCGACACGGCCGAAGTAAGGAGAGGTTTTCAGCTTTTGGATTTTTTGAAGCTGCCGGTATTGAAGCCGATGCGTCCGTTCACGTTCTGAAAGCATTTCCGCCTGCTGTTTAATGCTTAAAAATGTCTCAGCCGCTTCGTGGGCATCATCCATATTCACGGTGACATCATCCCAAAACGTTTTTCTCAGGCCGACAATATCCTGCTTCAATCCGCCCGATGAGGCTTCAAGATGAGTTTGTTTCTGTTCCAGTTCCTTCATGACAAAATTGATTCTTTCCTGCTCTTCTTTCCACTCTTTATCACGTTTTGCCATCAGCGGCACCTCCGACATCAAGCTGACAAGTCCGGCTTTCATCATACAAACATATATGCAACATATTATTCAGCATTATGGTCAAATACCCTTTTTCTTATCATATCGGGCGTCTTTTTTTATCAGAAGCCGTTATGCAAAAAAACCGATTTCGTTTGTGAAATCGGTTTTTTTACTGTTCTATATGATAGGAACGAATCGGCAGGCGCCACCTGAACACATAACTGCAGATGCGGCATGCCACAAGCACAAGAAACAGCACATACAAACCGGCGGCATCCCCGGCCCAGCCGAGGCCCACGATTAACCCTCCGAGCGCGGCCCAGACTGCATAAATTTCCGCCTTGAGCACAAGCGGCTTTCTGCCCGCGAGCAAATCCCGTATGATGCCGCCCCCGCTGCCGGTCAGGACCGCTGCCGCAATCACCGCACTGAGCGGATGGCCCATTTTCACGGCATATAAAGCGCCTTGGATGGCAAACGCCGAAAGCCCGATGGCATCGGATAGGTTGCCCCATTTACTCCAATGCCTTAACAGCAGCTTCGGAAACAAAAAGACAATCGTAACTGATGCGAGAGCGATTTGAAAAAACGCGCCTTGCTCCCACAAGGCGGAGACCGGAACACCGATCAGCAGGTTTCGGATGGCTCCGCCGCCGAACGCCGTTACAATCCCCAAGATATACACGCCTAAAATATCATACTCCTCTTCCATCGCAACAATCGCTCCGCTGACCGCAAACGCAATGATGCCGATTACACTAAGCAGCTCCCAGGCCATTCCATATGCTCCTTTTTATTTGTTAAATTTTCTGACGACCATTAGATTTTATAATCGCTTTCTCTTAAAATCAACCTTATTTTTGAAAGATTCTGATTCCTGATCCGGGACAACCTCATCCGCAACGGCTGAAAGCAAGAATATTTTCCTATTTTATACTTTAATGGAAGGTTTATTGGAAGTTTCATTGAATACTTTCTCTAACAAAAAGGGGGTTATGAGATGAAAATCAGTTCACTTGTTTTTCCTGTTTTATTGGCCGCCGGATTAATTCCCGGCCTGCCGTCAGCCGAAAGCCATACGCATTCGCACACTCATGCGGAGCCGGCGAAAACGGTGTATACGGACCCGCTTCCGAAAGCCGATCATTTTAAAGATCTGAA
Organism: Bacillus sp. Bvel1; assembly: GCF_014872755.1. NCBI lineage: Bacteria > Bacillati > Bacillota > Bacilli > Caryophanales > Bacillaceae > Bacillus > Bacillus sp. Bvel1. The sequence goes on from NZ_JAAOBZ010000008.1 coordinate 254,113, forward strand.
AGGCCCGGTCCAAGTTGAACAGACGGTTGACACAAAAATTCTGGATGAGAACGGCAAGCAGGCCGGCACGAAACGATTCAATGCCAATGTCAGTCAGGATAAAGCCTCAACTAAAGCCAGCACGGGCTCCCAGAAGGTCAGAGTGCTGGCGGTGGCGGACGCTGAATACCGCGCCAAATACAGCGACTGGCAAACGCGAATCGTCCAGATCGTGGAGCAGGCGGATGTCGCTTTTAACCGTGATCACAACATTGATTTCGTCGTACAGGCCGTGCAGGCTTGGAATTCTTCCGGCTCAAACAGTTCTCAGATTTTATCGAATCTCCAAAGCAGCTTCAGAAATCAAAATTATCATTTTGTCGTCGGTTTTACCGCAAAATCGAGTTTTGACGCCGGCGGTATCGCGTATGTATATAACGGCAAACCGAGCGGCCCGGCTTTCAGCGTGAACCTTGATCAAGGAACGGCCAACACGGCGAAAGCGGCACAGCACGAGTTTTCCCATAACTTCGGACTTCAGCATGACGCCCAAGGCAGCGGCATCCGCTGCGTCATGAATTATGATTATGCCTATTCCGTGGATATTTGGGACAGCTCCCATAACAGACAGATTGCGACAAACAAAGCTTGGTACAAATAATAGAAAAAGAGCCGCTCCCATGGAGCAGGCTCTTTATTTTGCCGTGCGTTCCGTTTTGACAAAACACATGCAGATAATAATGAGAATAAATGCCGTCAATGCCAAGAAAGGAATGGTAATGAAACCGAACCAGTTAATATATTCAGATGAGCAAGGCACGCCGTAGACACACGGCTTGATGCCGCTGAAACCGGGCACCTTCTGCTCAAGGTAATGCATGGTCGATATAAATGCGCCGATGACGGCCATCGGCAGCACATATTTTTTCACGCGCGTGTCACCCTGGAAGGTGGCGATTCCTAAAATCAGGACAAGCGGGTACATGAGAATTCTTTGATACCAGCACAGCTCGCACGGTATGAATTTTCTGATCTCGCTGAAATAAAGGCTGACGAGCATGGCAGCAAGAGCTATCACCCAAGAAGCATATAAAAACACGATTCTATTTTTCATTTTTCAGCTCTTTCTTAATCGTTTTTGAAATCTCATCATATTTAGAGAAGTCATTAATCACCTTGTCATTTACATAAATCGTCGGTGTCGCCGTAATGTTTAATTTATCATTCAGGTCAGTGTCAGCTTTCAGCTCTTTTGCGAAGGTTTCTTTATCAAGGTTTTCCTTCAGCTTGTCAGGATCAACCTTTTTCGCGGTGCTTTTGACCGTTTTTTCAAGCAATGCAGGCGTGACCCATTCCTGTTCGCTTGACGGCTGCTCTTCAAACAGCTTCTCATGGAAAGTCCAGAATGATGCCGGGTCTTCCTTCCACACCTCTTCTGAAGCAAGAGCCGCCAGACGCGAGCCGCTTCCGTGGTACATGACGTTCACAAATGAAAATTTCACGTCGCCTTTATCGATAAAATCTTTTTTGATTTTCGGAAAGATATCGCTGTTAAATACTTTGCATGACGGACATTTGTAATCTCCGAATTCAACTACCGTAACAGGCGCGCTGTCTTTGCCGAGCACGGGCTGTCCTTTAATGGAAGGCTGTTCGGCGACTGTTTCGCCCGCTTTTTCCGTTTGGTTGTTAATAATTACGATGGCCGCAAATAAAACGACAACGATTAACGTCAGAATCACCGCAAATTTCGCAGACGATTGTTTCTTTTTCACTCAGACACCTCATTGTTTTTAAAATAAAAAAGAAGCGGATGCCGGATGGCCCGCTTCTCTATTTTACCAAGACAACCTTGTTTAAGAAAACCCTGAAAAACGAATTATCTTTGACAATTATTCCGCTTTCACTCTCATGACGCGCATCGCGTTGGCAACGGCGATCAGCGTGACGCCTACATCTGAAAAGACCGCTTCCCACATGGTGGCGAATCCGAATGCGCCAAGCAAGAGAAAAATGATTTTTACGCCTAAAGCAAATCCGATGTTCTGCCAGACGATCCGGCGTGTGCGGCGTGCAATCCGGATGGCTTCGGCTGCTTTTGACGGCTGGTCTGTCATCAGGACGACATCGGCCGCTTCGACGGCGGCATCAGAGCCGAGAGCCCCCATGGCAGCTCCGATGTCAGCTCTGGCAAGCACAGGCGTATCATTAATCCCGTCGCCGACGAACATCAGTTTTTCATTCGGTGCAAGCGCCGCTTCAAGTTCTTCGACGCGGTCTACCTTGTCACCCGGCAAAAGCTCTGTGTACACGTCATCAATACCGAGCTCTCGGCCGACAGCTTCTCCGGTCTGCTTTGAATCACCCGTCAGCATCACTGTCCGCTTCACGCCGAGCGCTTTTAAATTGGCAATGGCCTGTTTGGCGTCCTCTTTGACTTCGTCGGCGATCACGATCGCCCCCGCATACCGCTGATCAACGGCGACATAGACGACGGTTCCGTTATTTTCAGCTGTGCCGGAAGCGATTTGTTCTTTTGCCATCAATTTTTGATTTCCGGCCAAAATCGTTGACCCGCCGGTTTTCACCCGAATGCCGTGTCCGGGTATTTCTTCATATTCTTCAATCTCCTCAGCCGCGAGCGGTTGATTGTAAGCTTCGCGGATGGAAGAAGCAATCGGATGATTGGAATGGACTTCTGCAAGCGCGGCTGCATGAAGCAGGCTGTCATTCGTAAATCCTGCCGCCGGTTTGATATCAGTAACGGCGAAATTGCCTTTCGTTAAGGTTCCCGTTTTATCAAACACGGCGTATGCCACCTGATTGAGCGCTTCTAAATAGTTGCTGCCTTTCACGAGCACCCCTGCTTTAGACGCAGCCCCGATACCGCCGAAAAACCCGAGCGGAATGGAGACGACGAGTGCGCACGGACAAGAAATCACAAGGAAAATCAGCGCGCGGTACACCCAGTCGGATAGCGCGGCTGAAGGCACGAGAAGCGGCGGTAAAAAGGCGAGAAGCACCGCAACAATGACAACGGCCGGTGTATAGTACTTGGCAAACTTCGTAATAAAGTTTTCCGTTTTCGCTTTGCGTCCGGCCGCATTTTCGACCAGATCCAATATTTTTGACACGGCAGAGTCTTCATACCCTTTAGAGGTTTCAATATGAAGCACGCCGTTCTGATTCATAAATCCGGCCATCACATCTTGCCCCGGCTCCGCTTTTCTCGGCACGGATTCGCCCGTTAAAGCGGATGTATCAACCATCGAAGAACCGCTCAGCACCTTTCCGTCCAGCGGAATCCGTTCTCCGGGATTCACGACGATGACCTGTCCGACTTTGACGTCCTGCGGCGGAACGGCAGCCATGCCGTTTTCCGATTTCACATTGGCGTACTCAGGACGGATGTCCAATAACGCGCTGATCGATTTTCTGGATCGGCTGACGGCCGCTCCCTGAAACAGTTCACCGATTTGGTAGAACAGCATGACCGCGACGCCTTCCGGATACTGATGAATCACAAATGCGCCGATCGTGGCAAGCGCCATCAGAAAATGCTCATCAAATACCTGGCCGCGGACAATATTTTTTCCCGCTCTGGCTACGATATCGCCGCCGATGATCAAATATGAAGCAAAAAAGAGCAGAAACTCAAGGACGGCGCCCGTGTGCGCGAAGTAAGCGATGACGGCCAAAACGGCGCCCGCCGCCAATCTCACTAACATCAGCTGCAGCTTTTTGCGGTATTCATCCTCACCGGGTTTGTCTTCGTGCTTCGAACGAACGGTCACATGAGGATCAATGGACTTTACTTTTTTCGCGACTTCATCTTTCATCCATTGCTCGTTTTTCCCGCCGGCTGAGACCGTGATGGTGCTTGCCGCAAAATTGACAGCACAGCCGTCTATGCCGTCAATGGCTTTTACGCCGTTTTCTATTTTTTTTGCACAGTTGCTGCAATCAAGTCCGTCTAATACAAATTCACCTTTGGCTGCTTTCATTTTCGACTCACCCTACTTTCCGTAATAGGATTCCCATAACATCAATACAGGTAAACGAATTTATATATATGAACATATACTCATATAAGTGTTTTCTCTATTATATGCAGGCTTTGAATAAAGTGTCAATAAAAAAGACAAAACCGGCATCAGCCGATTTTGTCTTTTTTCACCTTCTGTAAACGCAAAGCATTAAGCACGACCGATACCGAGCTGAATGCCATGGCGGCGCCTGCCACCCACGGAGCCAGAAAGCCGGCTGCCGCAATCGGAATGCCGATGCTGTTGTAGCCCAATGCCCATCCTAAATTCTGCTTGATGTTTCTCATGGTCAGCCTGCTCATGCCGATGGCGTCGGCAATGCCGTTCAGGTCTCCGCGGATCAGCGTAATGTCCGCTGCTTCCATTGCGATATCGGTGCCGGTGCCGATGGCCATTCCGATATCGGCCACAGCCAGCGCCGGAGCATCATTGATGCCGTCACCGACCATCGCCACGCGCCGGCCTTCTTTTTGCAGCCGGGAAATTTCCGCCGCCTTTTGTTCGGGAAGCACTTCGGCGATCACGCTGCCGATGCCCGCGGCTTTTGCAATGGCTTCCGCGGTCTTTTTGTTGTCACCGGTCATCATGATGACGTCAAGCCCCATATCATTCAGACGTTTCACCGCGGCCGGAGATGTTTCTTTAATGGTATCGGCGACTGCGATAAGCCCCGCCGCTTTGCCGTCTGCCGCAATAAGCATCACCGTTTTTCCTTCCGCCTCCAAGCGGGCCATGTGCGGAAGCAGCGCTTCATGTTCAATATGCTCTGATTCCATCAGCCGTCTTGATCCGGCTAGAATCGTTCTGCCGTCAGCCTCTGCATAGATTCCGGAACCGATCCGGGCTTGAAACCGGGTGAGTTTCGGGATGGAAATCCCCCGTTTTTCGGCTCCTGACACGATGGCTTCTCCGAGCGGGTGCTCTGATCCCGTTTCGGCGGCCGCCGCCAGCCGCAGGAGTTCCTCTTCGTTCATTCTCTCTGCCGGTACGGCATCTGTCAGAACCGGTCTGCCGTTTGTCACCGTTCCTGTTTTATCCAGTACGATTGTCGTCAGACGCTGGGTCTTTTCTAAATGCTCACCGCCTTTAAAGAGAATGCCGAATTCAGCTGCACGGCCGGAGCCCGCCATAATGCTCGTCGGAGTGGCGAGCCCCAGTGCGCACGGACAGGCAATGACAAGCACGGCGATGAATTTGCCGATCGCTTCAGAAAACTGTCCCGGCGCCGCCCATACATACCAAATGAGAAAAGTCAGCACGGCCAGCCCCAGCACAATCGGGACGAAAATGCCTGAAATGTGATCCGCGAGCCGCTGAATGGGGGCTTTTGATCCTTGGGCTTCTTCCACGATTTTAATAATGTGTGCAAGCGCGGTATCTTTCCCGACATTCACCGCTCTGATTTTGAGAAAGCCGTTTGCATTGATCGTCGCCCCTGTGACGGTGCTTCCGGGAGACTTATCGACAGGCATGCTCTCTCCCGTAATCATCGATTCATCAATCGCGGAATGGCCTTCAATCACTTCGCCATCGACAGGAACGCGTTCTCCAGGTTTCACGTATACGATATCCCCCGTCCGGACCTCGTCAATCGGAATCACCTGTACTTTGCCGTCCCGCTCAACCGCCGCCGTCTTCGCCTGAAGCTTCATTAGCTTTTTAATCGCTTCTGATGAGCGGCCTTTTGCTTTCATCTCTAAAAGCTTTCCAAGCAATATCAAAGTCAGCAAAATGGCGCTCGTTTCATAATAAAGCCCCTCAGCATGTCCGTCTCGCCCGAGAGACGCAATCGTCATGTACAGGCTGTATGCGTAAGCGGCCGTCGTTCCGAGCGCAACGAGAACATCCATATTGGCGCTTTTGTTTCTCAGCGCCTTGTACGCTCCCGTATAAAAAGGCCAGCCGATGACGAGCTGCACCGGGGTGGCAAGCGCAAATTGCAGCCACGGATTCATCAGGATATCCGGCATCCAGATAAAAGAAGTAAAAGAAAAATGGCTGACCATCGACCATAAAAGCGGAAAGGAGAGAACGGCAGAAAATATGAGCCTGATCAGCTGCTTTCGCTGCTCTTTCTCCTTTTGGGATAATCCGCCGTCTCCATCAACCGCTTTCTTCCCGTCTAATCGGTAGCCGAGTTTTGCCACGGTCTCTTTCAGCTCTTTCGGCGTCACCTCTTTCGGATTGTATTCAACGGTGACTGTTTCCAGGGCGAAATTCACCGGTGCGCTCACAACGCCCTCTGTTTTGTTCAGGCGCTTTTCAATCCGGTTGGCGCAAGCGGCGCACGTCATGCCTTCAATCTGAAACTCGGCTTTTTCCGTCACGACGTGATAGCCGAGTTTTTCAATTTTATCCTTTATGGCGCCAGCTTCGATTTTGTCAGGCTGATAAGAAATATTTGAGGTCTCAAGCGCAAGATTGACTGAAGCGTCATTGACGCCGTCCATCCGTTTCAGCCCTTTTTCAATTCTTGAAGCGCAGGCGGCGCATGTCATGCCCCCCACTTGAATGGTCATTTCTTTCGGTTCACTCAATGTCCTCATCTCTCTTCATAAACCCCACGGGGGTATAATTATGATAAAAGAAAACCGCGCCCGTTCCCGCAGCGCGATAAACCTTATACGACGTCATACCCTTGATCTTCAATTGCGTCTTTTATATCTGATACGGAGACTTTGTTCTCATCAAACGTCACATCCACCTGTCCGGCTTCCAATTTCACCTGAACCGCCGTCACTCCGTTCAGTTCTCCCACTCCGGTCTCTACTGCTTTTACGCAGTGCTGACAGGACATGCCTTCCACTTGCAGTGTTTTTTGTTCCATGATGATTCCCTCCACGTCTTGTTTTTTCTTCTTCATGTTACCATACCCCTGTAGGGTATTTCAAAACATTTTATTTTACGATTTTGCGATTTTTTTCACAACATCAAGCAGCTCGGCAATCGCCTGCTCCCCGTTTCCGCTCTCAATGGCGCCGGCTACGCAGTGATGGGCGTGATCTTCCAGCAGATGAAACGCGACTTTCTGCATGGCCGCCTGCACGGCTGAAATCTGCACGAGAATATCCACGCAGTATCGTTCGTTATCCACCATATTCTGAATGCCCCTGACTTGGCCTTCAATCCGTTTCAGCCGGTTCAGGATCTGGTCTTTTTCTTTGGCGCTTTTATGATTTAACGATTGATGCTCGGTATGTTTGTCCATTTTCCACCTCGGTTTTTTTCTTCGTTATCTTCATTATACAGACTTGAAAATCCGGTGTAAAAAATTTTCAACACACAAGTTTTACCAGTACACCCGCGGGGTATATAATGTTATCACATATCAAGAGGGGGAAATTCATTGAAAACGATACAGGTTGGCATATTGGGATATGGTTTGTCGGGTAAAGTCTTTCATGCGCCGCTTTTGGACGTCCTTGATGATTATCAGATCAAAAAAGTCATGACCTCCAGAACGGATGAGGTCAGACGTGATCTGCCGGGGGCTGAAGCCGTGCGCGCGATTGAAGACATTACCGGTGATCCTGACATTGATCTCGTCATCGTTACGACACCGAGCGGAATGCATTATGAATCAGCGATGAAATGTCTCCTGGCGGGAAAACACACCGTCGTGGAAAAACCGATGACGGCGACTTCAGCAGAAGCGGAGGAACTGAGAAGAACGGCTGAAGATAAAGGCGTCTTACTGAGCGTGTACCACAACCGGCGCTGGGACAATGACTTTTTAACGATACAAAAGCTGATTCGGGACGGGGCGCTTCAAGACATTCATACATATCAAGTCAACTACGATCTGTACAATCCGGTTGTCCAAGAAAGATGGCGCGAAAAAAGCGGACCCGCCACGGGAACGCTGTATGATCTCGGTTCACATATTATTGACCAGACACTCCTGCTTTTCGGAATGCCGGAATCCGTCACGGCACATGTGATGAAACAGCGGGACAACAGTGAAACCGTCGATTATTTTCTGGCCGCGCTCCATTACGGCAAACTTCAGGTCATTCTTCAATCCGGCTCTATGAATGCGGCAAACGGCCCGCGCTATCAGATTCACGGACGGAATGCAAGCTTTATCAAATACGGAAAGGACGGACAGGAAGAGGCGCTTTCAGCCGGCCAAAAGCCGATTGACGACAGCTGGGGCGCCGATGACCCTGACAACTTCGGAGAGCTGACAATCGCAGCGGATGAAAAAAGGCATACAGAAACAATCCCCTCTGAGAACGGCTCTTACCTTACGTACTACAAACTGCTGGCGGACAGCATCTTAAACGGAAAACAGCTTCCCGTTACGGCAAAAGAAGGCATCGATGTCATCCGTGTCATTGAAGCGGCGATGAAAAGCAGCGAGCAAAAACGGACGATTGCCCTTTAATATAAAAAACCTCCCTGCCGACGGCGGGGAGGTTTTTTTTAAGATCAGAATGATTTTCCGGCTTCTTTCGCGCGGGCAATCGCATCTTCTTTAATTTGCTGTGCTTTATTCGGTTCAGCATTATGGCCTTCAACGATTAAACCGTCAAAAGAAGGAACGCCGAAGAAGTTCATCATGATGCCGATGTAACGGTGGCCCATTTCCATGTCAGCCGCCGGGCCTTCAGAGTAATAGCCTCCGCGCGCCTGAATGTGGAGCGCTTTTTTGTCAGTCAACAGACCGATCGGGCCTTGCTCTGTATATTTGAATGATTTTCCGGCTACAGCCACAGAATCAAGGTACGCTTTCATAACAGGCGGGAATGAGAAGTTCCAAAGCGGTGTGACGAATACGTATTTGTCAGCTGACGCGAATTGATCGCTCAGCTCGTTCAGACGGCCGACTTTCGCTTTTTCGTTTTCAGAAAGCTCTTCAAATCCTGTGCCTGATTGAAGTTTTCCCCAGCCGCTGAATACATCCGCGTCGATATGAGGAATGTTCTCTTTGTAAAGGTCGATATGTACAACCTCATCATTCGGGTTTGATTCTTTATAAGAATCGATAAACGCTTTTCCTGTCGCCATGCTGTAAGATGTCTTTTCATCATGAGGATGAGCAGTGATATAAAGTACTTTTGCCATTGTAAACAGCCCTTTCGTTTTCAAATTACACACACATTTATTATGAAATATGAATGTTTTTTTATACTGATCAGTTCTGTAATAATTATAGTTACAAAAAATTCTTTTCGCAACAATAATATCTCGAAATCAGTATATTTTTTAAAAAAGGCTGCAAGAAGTGCCTCCAGCAAATCGAAAAAAACCCGAGTTAAGCAAATTTCGACAAAGAAAAGACCGATCTTGACCACCTTAAGGCTAAATCGGCTGTTTCATTTCAGATAATGTATTCGTGCAAAATGTTCCTGCTCTTATATTAGAGACAAACGATTTCCGCTTAATACGTTCGTATTTATCACACTCTTTTATTGCAGGTCTGCTTGCCAGTTTAACAAACGCTTCATTTTCTGTTCTGTTTCACCTTCTTGGCGAGGTTGGTAAATGGTTAATTTTAGTTCAGGCGCATCGTACACCTGAAGAGTAATATGGTCCATAATCATTTCTCCAACTAAAGGGTGCAGAAGTGTTTTTTTGCCGCAAGGAGTACCTAGAACTTCATGCTTAGGCCACCAATTACGAAACTCAGGGCTCTTATTGGTAAGTTCTTTAATGATATCTTTAAACCACTCATCACCGACAAAACGTGTATAGGCTAAACGAAATTGAGCAATCAAGCGTTGCGCATGATCTTCCCAATTAAGAAAGAGCTCTCGGTATTCTTTAGACGTAAAGCAACGCCGGACTGCATTACGATCTCGATCATTCATTTTATCAAAATCACCAAAAACCACCGCAGCAGCTTTATTCCAGCTTACTATGTTCAATTTTTCGTCGGTTACATAGGTAGGGCAGTATTCTAATTGACTCAATACATTTTTCAGGACGCTATTTACACTTTCAACGAGCGGTCTTCCCGCCTTAGATAGCAATGGCTGATTCGCTAATAAAAATAGATGCTCTTTTTCCTCTTCATTTAACCTGAATACACGCGAAATAGCCTCCAATACGTCTGAAGATACCTGTATATCACGCCCTTGCTCTAACCATGTATACCAAGTTATTCCTATCCCTGCCAGCTGAGCTGCTTCTTCTCGGCGCAGTCCTTCTGTTTTTCTGCGCGGCCCAATCGGTAAACCAAAGTCTTGAGGAGATAATCGCGCCCGTCGTGTTTTTAAGAAATCCCCTAGTTCTTTCCTTCTTTCTTTGTCACTTAACATGAACTTCTCCCCTTATAAGTAGTAGTTTTAATAATAGGATAAACACACTCCTATTCCCATTATAAACCTTCATCTATTCTAATAAATGAAGGAGGTGAGTTTATGGTTTTCAAAAATAGGGCTGAACCTTTTCCGAAAGGATTAGTTCTTCTCATGGCTGCAGCATGCGGTTTTACAGTAGCTAATGTCTATTTAAATCAAACGCTCTTAGTCAGTATGGCAAATACTTTTCACGTTTCTGAAAACTATATAGGAATTGTAGCAACTTTAACTCAAGTGGGATATGCATTGGGAAATCTTCTATTGGTACCATTAGGTGACATTTTTGAACGAAGAAAATTGATCCTAAGTTTATTATCAATTGTATGTATGATTTTAGCCGCAACAGCTTTATCGATGAATGTAACGTGGCTGATTGCAGCAAACTTAATTCTTGGATTTGTTACCATAGTCCCTCAAATTATTGTTCCTCTTGCTGCTAATTTAGCTTCAGAAGAGAACAGAGGAAAAGTGTTAGGGAATGTTGCCATTGGCTTAGTGTGCGGGATTTTAGGCGCTCGATTTATCAGCGGCTTTGCAGATTCCCATTTTGGATGGAGATCAATGTATTGGGCTTCTTTTGCCGGCACAATGATAATGATCATTTTAATGGCAATGTATCTCCCAAAAAGCAAAGGAAATCATGCAATGCAGTATAAAACATTACTTGCATCTTTAGGCACGTTATTTAAAAAGGAAAAAGTGTTGCAAAAAGCTTGTCTTAGTCAAGGAATGATGTTTGGTTCCTTTAGTGCCTTCTGGACAACTCTTATTTTTTTATTAAATACTTCTCCGTATTCTTATGGGAGCACCGCGGCAGGTTTAATAGGTTTAGTGGGAATAGCTGGAGCCTTTGCAACTCCCATGATTGGCCGGGTGATCGATAAAAAAGGATCAAAATTTGCTAATACCTTATGTATGTTTATTTCTTTAATCGCTTTTCTAATCTTCATATTCTTAGGATTTTGGTTACCAGGATTAATTCTTGGCGCACTATTAGTAACAGTTGGCACGCAAGCAAATCAAGTTGCTTGTCAAGCTGCTATCTTTCAACTATCTCCTGAAAAGAGAAGCAGATTAAATGGTTTATACATGGTATCTACATTCTTAGGCGGATCTTTAGGGTCATATCTAGGTGTACTTGCTTGGAGCAAATGGCATTGGTATGGAGTATGTACAGTTGGGATACTCATGATAGGTATTGCTTTTAGTTCCTTATTTAGCTTGCCTAAAAAAAGAACAGTAAAAAATAGAGAGTTCGAGAAAGGAAGTCATATCTAATGTCTGAAAATAAAGAAAATTTTAAAAAAGGATTGGAAGTATTATCAAAAATAGATCCGGACAACTACCTGAATATCGTGAACAGTTTTAAAGATTCAGCAGCACCTGACTTGGGAACTTTGGCTGTGGAATTTAATTACGGTCAAATTTTTTCCAGACCGGGATTAGATTTAAAATCCCGCCTTCTTGCAGCAGTTGCTGGTCTGACTGCTTTAGGAAATACGGAACAATTAAAGTTTTATATTAACGGAGCTTTAAATGTCGGATGGACCGAAGAAGAAATTATGGAAGCTATGATGCAAATGTTAATTTATGCAGGCTTTCCTGTCGCATTAAATACCATTTTAACAATAGCTAACGAAGTATTTTCTAAAAGACGAAATCAGCTGTCAGCCAATTTATTGGAAGGAGAGTAAAAAATGATTATTGATAGTCATGCCCACGTAGTTCTACCTGTAGAAAAACACATTGAAATGATGGATTCAAGCGGGATAGATAAAACTATTTTATTCTCTACGCTTGTTCATCCAGAAAAAAGTGAAAGCTACGATGAATTTATTCAGGAAATGGATGTACTGAATCAGATTTTAAATAACGAGATAAATCCCCTAGAAGCACGATCAAAAGCTCTAGAAGAATTAAGGGATGCTATCGCAAAATATCCTGACCGTTTTATTGGATTTGGATCAGTTCCCCTTTTAAGTTCCTACGGGGAACTGCGTGATTGGATGGATAATATTGTAAAAGATTACAAAATGAAGGGACTTGGAGAATTCACTCTGGGTTCAGGCCAAATTAAAATGCTTGAGCCTGTATTCCAGGCAGCTAGTGATTATAATTCCTTTCCGATTTGGGTGCATACATTCCATCCACTCAATTTAAATGATATTCGGGAATTGTTCGCTTTAACTCGAAAATATCCTACTGTCCCTGTAATCTTTGGCCATTTGGGAGGGATACATTGGCTGCAAGTTATTGCATTAACAAAAGAAACAAAAAACGCCTACCTGGATATCTCTGCATTTTATACAACCTATGCATTATCTTTGGCCATAAAAGAACTCCCAGAGAAAACTTTATTTAGTTCTGATTTTCCATATGGTGATCCATTCCTAAATAAGCTGGCAGTTGAACGCCATGCTTCAAGTGAAGAAGTCGTACAACGAGTACTGGGCGGGAACATTGCTAATCTCTTAAATATTTAACTTATTTTTATAACAATTTCAGAGGGAATATAAGTTTGAAGGATTGCATTCAACAGGTTTTCATTCCTTCTTTTAAATAGTAAAGAGCCGATTTACTCTAAACGGGGTAAATTTCGGCTCTTTTCTTATTAATGACGGGAATGGCAAGCAGCAGAAAAAGCAGAAACATTTAGTTTCTGCTCAAAATCGGATTTGATTTGCAGATCGGAATATCCAACCCGAGATTCCCCCGCAATGTATCCGCCGGATAGCTTTTTCGGTACAGCCCCTTTTTCTGAAGGATCGGTATGACTTGATCCACAAAGGCTTCAAGCATGCCCGGGATGTCAGAGTGAATGATAAACCCGTCCGCCGCTTCCCGCTGAAACCATGTTTCAATTAATGATGCCACACGTTCCGGTGTCCCGATAAAGTTCGTTCGCGGAAACGCGGCTTCGCGCGCCACTTGACGCAGCGTAAGATTCCTGGCTTTGGCCTCTCTTTTGATACGGTCTGTCGTGCTTTGAAACGCGTTTTTCCCGACGTCGCCCAAATCAGGAAACGGCTCATCCAGCGGAAAACGGCTCAGATCATAATCGTCAAAAAATCTGGCCACATATTTAACGGCGTTCTCTATCGGTATCAGCTCGGCGAATTCCTGATATTTCGCTTCCGCTTCTTCTTGTGAACCGGCTATAATCGGACTGATTCCCGGAAAGATCCGCAGCTTGGAAGCGTCGCGGCCGTAATCCGCCGCCCGCTTCTTCACATCATCATAAAAAGCTTTCGTTTCCTCAAGTGAATTGGAGTGCGTAAAGACTGCATCGGCATTACGCGCGGCAAACGACCGGCCGGTTTCTGAAGACCCCGCTTGGAAAACGACCGGCTCTCCCTGTTTGGACCGGCCGATATTCAGCGGGCCCTCCACTTGAAAATACTCGCCTTTATGATACAGGCGATGCAGTTTGTCAGGATCAAAAAACTGCCCGGTTTCTTTGTTGCGGACGAAGGCATCTTCTTCCCAGGAATTCCACAGACCGCGCACCACGTCCACATGTTCCTGGGCGATGGCGTAGCGCCGGCTGTGGTCGGGAAGACTTTCTTTGCTGTGATTGCGCGCGGCTCCCGCCTGCGGAGAGGTGACGAGATTCCAGCCCGCCCGGCCGCCGCTGATATGGTCAAGAGACATCAGCTGTCTTGCGATGGTAAACGGCTCAGTGAACGAGGTGGAAAATGTGCCGATTAAACCAAGATGGGTTGTAGAGGCGGCAAGCGCCGATAAAATAGTGATCGGCTCAAACCGATTTAAGAAATGCGGGATGGACTTTTCAGAAATGAACAAGCCGTCCGCAATAAAAGCAAAGCTGAACAGCCCTCTTTCAGCAGTCTGCGCTTTTTGCCTGTAAAACGCCGCATTCGTGCTTGCTGTCGGATCGGCGTCGGGATGACGCCAGCCGTCCGTTGTGCCGCCGACACCGTGAATCATGGCTCCGAATTGAATTAGATCCGTCCGGCTCATTTTCTCTCCCCCTTTTTCCCCTCGTAATCGGCAAGCGCCCGTTCTACATGATCAATGCCGACTTGAGTAACGGCCTGATACACACGGCTGTCACCGCTGCCGATTTCAACGACGGGGACATGACGGATGCCGTACTTCGTCTGCAGCACGTCACGCAATTCGTCCCGTTCTGTCACATCAATTGTTTCGTATGCAACGGCTTTTTCCCGCAAAAATCCTTTCACTTCATCGCAATAGGAGCAGCCCTGTTTGCTCCAGACCACTACGTTTACTTCATGACTCATGTTCATCCCTCCTATAATTGTGGAGCCGGCTGCACCGCTTCGCTTAACAGCCGGTAAGACAATCGTTTTTCCTCAGCGTTTTTGATAGGCGACAAAATCACAAAATCGGTAATGCTGTATTGAACGGATAATCGTCTCAGCTCGGCGGCGGTCTCTTCTTTTGTCCCGGCAATCACACCCGTCTTTTGTGTGATCAGCTTATATGGCTGCGTGACTTGTTCCAGAAACGCTTCCGCTTGTTCCCGGGAACCGACATTCACCTTTTTGCCGTCTTCGAGAATGATTTTGACCGACTCACGCGATACGACGTGTTTTTCCGCTTCTGCTTTTGTATGCGCGGTAAATACCATCGGCGCAAGGTGAAATTCCGCCTTCGATCCTTTCGGCAGATGCTCGTCAAAGGCGTGGCGCGCTTTTTCTAACGCAGCCTCTTCACCGTTTATGAAATAGGCGAAAACGAAGGAAATGCCGAGTTTGGCCGCGGATATCGCGCTTTCCGCGCTGCCGCCGAGCAAAAAGATGTCAGGCGCATACTCAGTATGCGGCATCGGCCGCAATGACGCGTAGCGGTGCGAGTCCGGAAAATCATTTCGGATGAAATGAGTCAGCTCCTCAAGTTTTTCTTCAAACAAACGGGCGGGCTGGATAAGCTCCCGCTGCAGCGCATCGGTTGACAGCTGAAATCCGCCGGGCGCTTTGCCGACACCGAGCGCCACACGGCCGGGAGCAAGGGCGGACAGAACCCGGAACTGCTCCGCCACTTTATAAGGACTGTAATGCTGCAGCATCACCCCGCCGGATGCGAGACGGATTTTTTTCGTGCTTGCGGCAAGATACCCCAGAACAATTTCCGGCGCTGATCCCGCTATCTCTTCATTGTTATGATGCTCCGCCGCCCAGAAACGGTCATATCCGTATTGTTCGGCCTCCTGAGCCAATTTCACCGTTTGCCGCAAGGCTTCTTCTGCGGTTTGGTTTTCCGCGGTGACACTTTGATCTAAAATGCTTAAACGAATCATACGACAGGCTCCTTTATGCGCTCTTTTATGTCATAACCGTAATCAGGCAGCACGCGGCGGAGGAACTTCTTCGTTCTTTCTTTTTTCGTCTTGTGAAAAACTTCCTCAGGCGTTCCTTGTTCCACGATTGCTCCTTCATCCATAAACACAATTCGGTCGGACACTCTTCTGGCGAATTCCATCTCATGTGTGACAATGATCATGGTAGCGCCGGTCCGCACAATGTTAAGCATCACCTCAAGCACCTCGCCGACAAGCTCCGGATCGAGGGCGGCGGTCGGTTCATCAAACAGCATCACATCAGGATGAATGGCAAGCGCCCTGGCAATTCCGACCCGCTGCTTTTGTCCTCCCGACAGTTGATTCGGATAGGCGTGTAGTTTATCCTGAAGCCCCACCTTGGCCAGTTCCCGCTCGGCAATGGCGTACGCGTCTGTTTTTTTCATTTTCCTTGCGACCGTCAGGCCTTCCATGACATTTTGAATCGCCGTTTTATGCGAAAACAAATGATATTGCTGAAAAACCATCGCTGTCTGTTTCCTCAATCTGAAAATGTCTTTTTTGGCAGGCTTTTTGCAGTTAATGACTTCACCGTGCAGTGAAATGGCGCCCTCATCCGGCCGCTCAAGCAAATTAAGGCAGCGCAGAAAAGTGGTTTTCCCGGAACCGCTCGGGCCGATGATGGTCACGACTTCTCCTTTCCGGACACTTAAATTGATCCCCTTTAGCACGTGATGACTGCCAAAATATTTCTGAATGTTTCGGATTTCGATCATAATGCGCCTCCTTGATATCTGGCCGCTCTTTTTTCCGCCAGACTGTTTACAGCTTCGAGAATCAGCGTTAATCCCCAATAAATCACAGCCGCCCCGATAAATGCTTCCAGAAACGCATAGTTATCGGATGCCGCAATTGTCGCCGTTCCTGTAATTTCAGGCACTGCAACAATTGCCGCGATGGAAGTGGTATGCAAAAAGCCGATGCCTATATTGGTGAAGTTCGGCAGCGATATCATGAACGCCTGCGGCAGAATTACGCGCCGAATCATCTGGCTCCGCGTCAGACCGATTGAATATGCCGCCTCAGCCTGCCCCGTATCGACGGCCATGATCCCGGATCGGAGAATTTCCGTCATATAAGCGCCTGCCGTTAATGACAGTGCCATGATGACAAACACGGAGACCGGAATCTGATTGGCCGACCAGCCGAGATGAAACGCGCGGCTGAATTGATCGGCAATCAGCGGAACCCCTAAATAAATCAGCATAATATGGAGAATCGCCGGGGTGCTGCGGAAAAAAGACACGTAAAACGCTGAGCAGGCCAGCAGCCATTTGATACGGAATATACGCACCGTGATATTGCCGAGAGCTATGAAAAATCCGGCAATAATCGGAATGATCGTCATCGCCAATGTAAGCGGAACGGTTTTCAACATTTGTTTTATCGCAGTGCCGATAAACGGAATGTCCAGCTCCACTGTTCTCCCTCCTTTTCAGCCGTGCGCACTCATGTCAAAAACCGTCACAAGGCGCGTCTCATCTTTCTTGATTCGTTTTTCGGCCCATCTGAAGACACATTCAAATAAAAGGGCGGCCGCGTAATACAGAACAGACAGCGAGATATACACTTCAAGAGAATGATTGCTCGATGTAATCAAGGTCTGTCCTCTGCCCGACATATCCATCACCCCGATCGAAAAAGCGAGTGATGTATCTTTTAAGAAACCGATCACCATATTCCCGATGTTGGGAAAGGCCTGCACGAGCGCCTGCGGCAGAATGATGCGCCGGAATGTCTGCCCTCTGTTCAGCCCGATGCTGAACGCCGCCTCCGCCTGCCCGCGGCCGACGCTGTTCACACCTCCCCTGATGATTTCGGCCGCTCTTGCCGCGCTGCTCAGCGCATACGTGGCGATGGCCGCATACAAAGGGTCCATTTTAGAGGTATCAATTCCGGCGAGCGCCGTGAGCGCCGGAATGCCGTAAAATACAATGAACAGCTGCACCATGATGGGCGTTCCTCTGAAAAAAGAGATATACAGCTTCGCAAACTGATTCAAAACGGGAATGCGATAGATGCGGGGCAGCGCCAAAAGCAGCCCCAATAGAAAGCCGAACAGCAAAGACACCGCCAATATATACAGCGTGACGGGCAAATACCCGATCAATGTCGGCACAAAGGACGAGATCATACTGATATCAAACGCTTTTTCCATTGCCGGTCCCTCTCTTTTTCACTTAATATTGCTCCTTTGAATAATCCGCGCCGAGCCACTTTTCACTCAGCTTTTTAAGCGTGCCGTCATCAATGATTTCCTTGAGCGCTTTATCAATGTCATCGCTCAGCGTTTGTTCATTTTTGTTAAACATAAAGAACACTTTGGCATTTGACAGCACCCCGCCGACCGTTTTTTCTTTGATCGCGCTCGTTTTGTTTTGAAAATCGACAGCAAACGGCGTTGAAATCGTGGCATCGGCGCGGCCGGATTTCAGCTGATTGGCCGCATCGTTTGAACCTTGGCCGGCATAGGCGATTTCAAACGGACTGCCGTGTTTTTCATTCCATTTTTTCAGGACAAGCGCGCCGTTTGACGTCGGACTTGTAATGACCCGCTTTCCTTTCAAGTCATTAATGCCGTGAATGTCCCCATTATCTTGGAGCACCGTGATTTTCAGCGGGAAGTTGTTATACGCGACTTGATTGAACAGAAATTTTTTCTCCCGTTCGGCGCTTTTCTCCATTTGATGAGCCACGATATCGACTTTATGCTGGCCGAGGCTGACAAGCAGGTTGGAGAAATCCATCGTTTTAAAGGTAAATCGATAGTCCGGCAGGCGCCTGTCAAGCTCTTTCACCAGCTCAACGTCGTAGCCCGTCAATTTGCCTTTATCATCAATAAAGCAAATATTCGGAAATTGAGTCCCCGTGCCGACCGTAATGTTCTTCACGTTTTTCTGATTGCCTGATGCCGCCTCCCCTCCCGCGCCGCAGGCTGATAACGCCGCCGTTGCCGCAATTGTTAATGACATGACCGCCAGTCTTATTTTCATGTGATCGCCCCGTTTTCTGCTTCAATTATTTCGTGAAACTTGATTTTGAATAATCCGCGCCGAGCCATTTTTCACTCAGCCTTTTCAATGTGCCGTCCTTCTCAAGCTTTTGAATCGCCCGGTCCGTATCGTCCGCCAGGGTTTGGCTGTTTTTATTGAACATAAAATACACCTCGGTATCGAGCAGCACATCACCGACCGTCTTTTGTTTGAACGCGTGCGTCTTATTTTGGAAATCGACGGCAAACGGCGTGGATACGGTGGCGTCAGCGCGTCCTGTCTCAATTTGGTTCGCTGTATCATTGCCGCCCTGCCCGGCGTATTTCAAATGTATCGGGCTGCCGTGGGTTTTGTTGTATGCCGTCATATAATCCGCCGCGTTTGACGTCGCGCCGACGATGACGGTTTTCCCTTTTAAATCCCGGAGCGTGCGTACCGCGTCATTATCCGCCTTCACCGTGATGTACATCGGCGAGTAGTTATACGGGATTTTGTGATACAAAAAGCGTTTCTCCCGTTCCTTGTTTTTCGCCATATTGTGCGCGATCACGTCAATTTTCCGGTTTCCGAGACTTGTAAGCAGATTCGAAAAATCCATCGTCTTAAAGACAAATTTGTATTGCGGCAGCTGTTCATCAATGGCTTTCATCACTTCAATGTCATAGCCGGTCAGCTCGCCTTTTTCATCCATAAAAGCAATGTTCGGAAAATCAGTCCCCGTGCCGACGATGACGGTCTGCACGCCGCTCTCCGCTTTTGTGCTTTCTCCTTGCCCGCACCCGGCCAGCACGCCGAGCAGCAGAAGCAGACAGCCGGCTCTGATCCGTTTTTTGATCATTGCGCCCAGCTCGGTGTGCCTAACAGCGACGCGTCAAACCGCTCCGGTATGAGCACCTTTCTCATCATGACTCCGATGTCTCCGTCTTTCTCCTGCTCAAAATACACTTCATATCCCCTCCGTCTGTACATATCTACAAGCCAGGGATGCTTGCGCGCCGAAGTGCCGAGCGTGATGGCCGGGGCCTTCAGCGTATCCCGCAGCACATGTTCCTCCACATAAGTCAAAAGTTTGCTGCCGATGCCCTGCCCCTTCAGCTCAGGAAGCGTCGCAAACCACCAGACAAACGGATATTTTGACGGAGGCGTGTCACTCTCCCACGGAAAACGGATCGTAATGGTTGAAAGAAGCCGTCCATCCCGTTCGAGCACGACGGCTGAATGATTTTCAATATTTTCCGTTACCATATCGATGTCGGCCCGCGCCGACGGCCAGTCAATCTCCAAATTGCGGATCGGCTGAAACGCGCTGTACAGCAGCTCTAAAAACTCCGGCGCATCCTTTTTCTCAGCCAATCGAAATATGTCTTCACTCATTCCGGTCACTCTCCCCGCAAAAAATATATAATTCCAATTTGTTTACTAAGCTTTGATTGTTTATACTATAAAGCAAACTGATTTGTTTGACTAATCAAAAAAAGTAAAGGAAAGGTTCAAGAAAATTAATGAACAGCCGGGAGGGGATTTCGTTGGAACTACGAACCATTAAAACGTTTCATACCATCGTACAGTCAGGCAGCTTTTATAAGGCCGCAGAAATTCTGAACTACTCACAGCCGACGATTTCAATGCGGATTAAACAGCTGGAACAGGATGTAGGCGCGCAGCTGTTTGAACGTGGAAAGAAGCTGAAGCTGACAAGGGCGGGGCGGCTGTTTCATGAGCGGGCCGGGCAGCTTCTCGCGCAATACGAGGTGCTTGACCATACTCTGGCCGATATCAGACAGGGCCAGGCCGGCCTTATTCAGATCGGCATATCCGAACCGACGGCAAGCCTGATCTTCCCTGCCGTGCTGCGGGGTTTCTTAAATGATTATCCGGACATGTCGGTCAATGTCAGCGTGGATGATGCCAATACATGCAGCCGCAAACTGCTGGAGGGCGCCATTGATTTTGCGGTATGCGGCGAGCCGGAGCTGATTCTGGAAAATTATTTCGATCCGTTTTTCCATGACTCGCTCAATGTCATCGTGTCAGACAGACATCCCCTTGCCGCCAAAGCAAGCGTTAATCTCGAAGATTTAGAAAATGAATGCCTGATTTTTACGCCCGCCAATTGCCCGATCCGGATTCAAATTGAACAGCACCTGCAGCGGGCCATCGGCAGCCGCTATCGAAAAATGGAGCTGACCAGCAGCATGGCTCATCAATACTATGTCAGGGAAAATATCGGCGTCTCAATCTTTACGGCGACGGCGCATTCAGAGCCGATCGAGGGCACGAAGGTCATTCCGATCCATAACTTAACAATTTCACCGCCTGTCGGGCTTTTGACAAACCAAAAAGAAGAGCACTTTGACTGTGCAACAAAAGATTTAATCAGCAGGATCATCGGCCGGTTTCAGCGTGATCCGCATTAAAAAAACCCCCGCCACTTTGCGGGGGGTTTTTTATGTTCATCTTATATAATACTCCGCACCAAGCCGCCGTCGATCCGCAATGCAGATCCGTTAATGGCAGACGACAGCGGGCTGCTTAAAAAGGCGACAAAGTGGGCGATCTCTTCCGGACAGATCAAACGCTGAATGATCGACGTCGGACGATTCTCCTTCATAAATCGTCTCTCCGCCTCCGCCGCGGTCAGGTTTTCACCGGGATAAAGCGACTCAAGCATTGTTTCGACGCCCTCTGTTTTCGTGGAGCCGGGCATGACCGTATTCACCGTCACATTCGTCCCTTCCGTGAGCTCGGCCAGGCTGCGTGACAGCGACAGCTGCGTTGTTTTCGTAGCGCTGTAATGAGCCATTTCCTGAGAAGGCATGACGGCCGCTTCACTCGCGATAAAGATCACCCGTCCTTCCTTCCGCTCAATCATCCGCTTTGCATACCGGCGTGTCAGCCGCACGCCGCTCATGATGTTCACCTCGAAAAAC
Organism: Bacillus sp. Bvel1; assembly: GCF_014872755.1. Lineage (NCBI taxonomy): Bacteria > Bacillati > Bacillota > Bacilli > Caryophanales > Bacillaceae > Bacillus > Bacillus sp. Bvel1. The sequence continues at coordinate 275,710 of NZ_JAAOBZ010000008.1, forward strand.
CGGAGCCACTCTTCGTCAGGAATATCAAAGTATTCCGCAGGTTCAAAGATTCCTAAATTGTTTACGAGAATATCCACATCCGGATACTGCTGAAAAATCGCGCCGCATCCTTCCGCCGTGCCTAAATCAAACGCGGCCGGATAGAGACGGGCATCCGGCGTCTGTTTCTCTAGTTCCCGGATCGTTTCGTTTACCTTTTCTTCACGGCGGCCGTTAATGATCACGGCCGCACCTTCTGCAATCAGCGAAGCCGCAATCGCTTTCCCGATGCCTGACGTAGATCCCGTCACAAGCGCCGTCTTCCCTTTCAACTGCAAGTCCATCATCCATTCCTCCCTATCGCAAGTCTCTTCTTATATATGGACAGAAATCGAAAGCCTGAAACCTTCCGTCCCTATTATCGGATAGAAAAATGGATGAGGGGAAGTACGCACTTTTTAGTGCCTGTCCGTTGTCCCGGCTGACGGCTGATCAATTTGAATGAAAAATTCACCATCTAATTCTGCCTGAGCCTCTTGAAACAGCTCCAAGACATCATCAGCATCCGAACCCAATTCCTTCTGACTGATCTCAAAATTCTTCCACACCAAAGTCAGCGGAAGTTCGATCCAGCCTGTCAGACAATCCCATAAGGCGTTCAGATTTTCACCATAAAAGTCCGGGAAATCTAATTGATCTTTTAAGATTCGGTGTAAAGCTTCTGTGCTTGTAACATCTTTTCCGTCTATGATGACGATTTCCATTTACATTCACTCCTTTTTTTCGGCATGAAAAAACCGCAGTGCGTCATGTGACGGCACTGCGGTTCCTCTGTTATGTATGGAGACGGTGGGAGTCGAACCCACGTCCAGAAACATCGATTACTTAAGCGTCTACGAGCGTAGCCTGCATATTTCGTGTTTCACTCGTCTTCATGCCTGCGGGCGGGCCTTCCGAGAGCTAGTCTGTCAGTCTCTTCTTACGTTCTCAGACGGGAACGCAAGCGTAGCCTACTTGGATGTGCTCTTCACGGACACATAGGCAATGTCAGGAAGAGCTCGCTGCGTTTATTAGGCAGCTAGTGCTAAGTTTTGGTTAAAACTTTTAGTTTTGCCAGTTATATTTAGGTGCGTGTTAACGAGATCGCCTCTCGGCTCGCAGCTCAAGCTCGATCCATCCCTGTCGAATCCGTAACGTCCCCTTGTTAAGGGTATACGGGAGATCTATCAAGCTCTTGCTCAACTGGCTGTACTGTTATTATACCATGATCACAGGCAAATTCAATTGGGAATATCTTCAATAAACAGCCTGTGAATCTGATGTGTGAACAGTATAGCACAGGGCATATCATCACATCAAGGCTCAGGCATCAGAAGCCTTTTTGTCTGTCTCTGAACGCTCTTTCGATTTCTCTTTTGGCGTCTTTTCGTTTTAAATCTTCACGTTTATCGTATGTTTTCTTCCCTTTTCCGAGGCCGATTAATACTTTGGCGAAGCCGTTTTTCAAGTACAGCTTCAGCGGCACGAGGGAATAGCCTTTCTCTTTCGTCAGGCCGATCAGCTTATTGATTTCTTTCCGGTGCATCAAAAGCTTTCTCGTCCGGAGCGGGTCGTGGTTATAGCGGTTTCCCTGCTCGTACGGGCTGATGTGCATGTTGTGGAGGAACACTTCGCCGCGCTCGATTTTCGCAAAGGAATCCTTCATGTTTACGCGGCCGGCGCGGATGGACTTAATCTCCGTTCCCTGCAGCACGATGCCTGTTTCATAGGTTTCTTCTATAAAGTAATCATGGTTTGCTTTTTTGTTTTGCGATAATACTTTGCCTGATCCTTTTGGCATGCCTTATCCTCCTCTCTCCGCAAAAACCGTTCATGTGTGCGATACGCTTTATTTTAGCAAATGGAGCGTTCCGCGACAATGAAAATGCGGCTTGCGAAAGAAAGCAAACAGAGCATTATGCCCTATTTGCTTTTCGCATTTACTTCTTCTTTTTGCGTTTTTGTTTCGGCGCGTTTTGGAAGCCGCGTTTTTTCTTTTTCTTCTTCGGTTTTGTAAACCATTCCCCTTTTTCCTCCGATTTCGGCGGTGAAGCCGGGGTATTGCTGTTTAACACGCGTTTCCGCGCCGGTCTGCCTCGTTTTCTGCGGTCGCCTGTTGTTTCTCTCGGACGGCGGGTGCCTTTCATGCCGACAATTTCAAAGTCGATGTTTCTCTCATCTTTATTGACGTCGACGACTTTGACCGTGATTTCGTCTCCGATGCGGTAAACGTTGCCCGTGCGTTCACCGATCATGGCGAAATGCTGCTCGTCAAAACGGTAATAATCATCCGTCATAAAGCTGACGTGCACAAGCCCTTCAATCGTATTCGGCAGCTCGACGAACATTCCGAAATTCGTGACGGAACTGATCATGCCGTCAAATTCCTCGCCGATTTTATCAAGCATATATTCCGCTTTTTTCAGATCGTCCGTTTCCCGCTCTGCATCAACGGCGCGCCGTTCCATCGTTGACGTATGATCAGCGATTTCCGGAAGGCGTTCGGCCCACTTTTCCTGAGTTGCTTCGTCCGATTGTCCGTTGATCAAATACGTTCTGATCAGCCTGTGAACGATTAAGTCAGGATATCGGCGGATCGGCGATGTGAAGTGCGTATAAAATTCAGTCGCCAGCCCGAAATGGCCCAGGCTTTGCGGGTCGTATTTCGCCTGCTTCATGGAACGGAGCATGACGGTTGAAATCACCGTTTCTTCCGGACGGTCCCGCACTTCATCAAGAATGCTTTGCAGCGCGCGCGGATGAATGTCTCCGGCTTTCCCTTTGACGATATAACCGAATGTCGTCACGAACTCCAGAAACTTTTGCAGTTTTTCGGCATTCGGCTCTTCGTGAATCCGGTAAATAAACGGCACGTTCATCCAATGGAAGTGTTCGGCCACCGTTTCGTTTGCCACAAGCATGAATTCTTCAATCAGCTTTTCCGCTACTGAGCGCTCTCTGATGACGACGTCTTTTACGGCGCCTTCCTCATCGACGAGCACCTTCGCCTCTTTGAAATCAAAATCCACGGCGCCGCGGTCCATCCGTTTCGCCCGGAGAATTTCCGCCAGACGTTCCATGTCTTTAAACATCGGGACGAGCGGCTCATATCTTTCTTTCAGCTCGGCGTCGTCTTCTGTGAGGATCCGGTTGACATCTGAATAGGTCATTCTTTCCGTCGTTTTGATGACGCTTTGGAAGATCTCGTGCTCCGTCACCTGTCCCTGCTGGTTGATTGTCATTTCGCAGGAAAGCGTCAGCCGGTCGACCTTCGGATTTAACGAACAGATTCCGTTAGACAGTCTGTGCGGGATCATCGGAATGACCCGGTCAACCAAGTACACGCTTGTCCCTCTTTCCAGCGCTTCTTTGTCAATCGGGGAATTCTCCGTGACGTAATGGCTGACGTCGGCAATATGAACGCCGAGCTTGTAGCTGCCGTTATCAAGCTTTGTCACGGTGACGGCGTCATCCAGATCCTTCGCATCGGCGCCGTCAATAGTGACAATGACCTGATCGCGGAGATCACGGCGGTCTTTGATGTCTTTTTCATCGATGGTATCGGGCGTGCTTGTTGCCTGCTCCATCGCTTCAGCCGGAAAATCTCCCGGCAGGCCGTGCTTATGGATGATGGATAAAATATCGATGCCCGGATCATTTTTATGGCCGAGTATTTCAACGATTTCCCCTTCGGCGTTCATTCTGCCTTCAGGATAGCTTGTCAGTTTGACGACGACTTTATGGCCTTCCGCAGCGCCGTTATTGGCATGTTTCGGAATAAAAATATCACTCGTGATTTTCTTATCATCCGGGATGACAAAGCCGAAGCTTTTCGTTTCTGTGTATGTGCCCACGACGCGGTCGATGCTTCTTTCCAGGATGCGGATGACCGTGCCTTCCTGTCTCGATCCGCTTGACTGGGAATTGAGCCGCACCATGACGATATCGCCGTTCATGGCCGTATTCAGCTCGTTCGGCGGAATAAACACGTCGCTTAAAGAGGTATCCTCCGGCAGCAGAAACGCGAAGCCCTTCGCATGCGCGGAAATTTTTCCTTTTACTAAATTCATTTTTTCCGGAAGCCCGTAGCGGTTGCTTCTGGTACGGACGATCTGTCCCGTCTCCTCGAGCGCCACCAGCGCTTTTACCAGCTCTTTAAATCCATCGGCTTCCTTGATGTTCAGCATCTCCTCGAGTTCCTGAATGGTAAGGGGCTTGTACGCCTCTTCCTTCATAAACGCGAGAAGACGGTCCATAAACGCTTCTTTTTCCATTATTCGACCTCCTGTTTGTTACCAATCGAGTTTCTCTAAAAATTCGTACACATCCTGATGAACGAGGTCCCGTTCTTTATCGAGTGTAATGACATGGCCTGATTCTTCATACCATTTCAGCTGTTTGTCGTCCGTTTCCACCTCGTTGAAAATGATGTTCGCACTTTCTGTATTAATCATATGGTCATGCCGTGCCTGAACCACAAATGTCGGGGAATAGATCATGTCGACGTTTTTGCGCACATCGGCAATCAGCGCCTGGAGCGATTTGAGCGTATTCATCGGCGTTTTTTCAAACTCCTTCATTTCCTTTTCAATCTGCTCCGGCTGTTTTCCTTCGAATTTTTTATAATTGCGCGCGTAGGAGAGAACTCCTTCGTACATAACCTCTTCACTTTTAATGTGCATCGGCGCACACATAGGAACAATTCCCTTTATGGGTACAGTGTAACCCAATTTCAATGAAAAAACCCCGCCAAGCGACAGTCCGCACGCCGCAATGTTTTCATATCCTTCAGACCGTAAATACTCATAACCGTCCATGACGTCTTTCCACCAATCTTCAGGTCCCGTATGTACCAGCTCTTCCGGCGGAACGCCGTGCCCTTTATATTGAGGCGCGTGACAAGTGTAGCCGCGCTCATTCAAGTAGCGGCCGAGCATTCTGACGTCTGCCGTATTTCCCGTAAATCCGTGCAGCAGAAGCACCGCTTTGTCTCCGCCTTTAAATGTAAATGGTTTTGGTGTCACAATTTTCATGCTCATAACCCCTTTTTTGCACATTCAATTTAGTTTTCCACAGTTTTGCGAGAAACAAACGCCGTCTCTCAACAAGAAAAAGGCCTGATATTAAATCAGACCTTATACAAACATTGCCTTATACGATATACGCTAGCGAAATCGTCAACACGAAAAACAAGACTGCCAGCACAACGGTTGTGCGGTGAAGAATCAGATCAAGGCCCCTTGCTTTCTGTTTTCCGAAAAGCTGCTCCGCCCCGCCTGAAATTGCACCCGATAAACCGGCGCTTTTGCTGGTTTGAAGCAATACGACAATAATAAGTGCAATACTGACGATAACCAATAAGGTAATCAATAATGTGTGCATCCCATACACCTCCAGACTGACTGGCCTACATTGCTTCTATTTTACATGAAAAACAAAGGCATGTCACGCCGTATCGGTGTACATCATGTCAGAAAAACGGAAATGCGTTTGAATCTTCCATCATCATTGACTTTTGTCAACAAAGTCGTAGTAAAAAAGATCTTCAAATTTCATGTCAAAGTAATAGAGCATTTTTCCGATGACCAGCTGGCCCGGCCTCCGCTCTCCATTCAGTACACGGCTCAGTGTGGCGGGAGATATTCCGATCTCCAGGGCGAGCTGGTTTAACGAGTAGTCATTATTGACCATATACTGCAGCACATAATCTCTTCTGATCTGTATCTTTTCGACCACTTTCTTCACCTTCCGTTCTGTCAAATACTTTCTTTCTTATACATAAAGATACGGCTTTTGTTAACTTTTGTCAATACTTTTCCAGCCTGGCTATTCCCTTTAGTCAATAAACATACTAGAATATAAATAGACCGCGGGAGGGGGAGAGACTGTGGAAAGCTTCGGGAAACAATTGCGGACATTACGGGAAAAAAGGCATCTGACAGTGAATCAGCTGGCAACGTATTCAGGCGTCAGCGCCGCGGGAATCTCGCGGATTGAAAACGGCAAACGCGGGGTGCCGAAACCTGCAACCATTAAAAAGCTCGCAGATGCGTTAAAAATCCCGTATGAGGAACTGATGCAGACGGCGGGATACATAGAGACCGTCCAGGAAACGAGAGCCCCGTACGACACGGGCTGCACCTTGCTGGAAAAAGCCGAAACGTATGAGCTGCATGATTTATCCCTTTTGGAGCGGGAGAACTGGCGGCACCTGTCGAAAGAAGACTTGGTTCTGCTTGATAAATACTTTGCGTTCTTATCGGCGGAAGCCAAAAAAAGAACAAATGAAGACTCATGACTTTGCACATGTGAGGCGATCTTATTGAACACATTCGGAAAGCAATTAAGAGAGCTGCGCCGCGCCCGGAAGCTTACCGTCAATCAGCTTGCCGTCTATTCCGGCGTCAGCTCGGCGACCATTTCCAGAATTGAAAACGGGCACCGCGGCATTCCTAAACCCGCGACCATCAGAAAATTGGCGGACACATTAAAAATCCCGTACGAGGAGTTAATGGCGCGGGCCGGACACATCAAGGCATTTCAGGAGGAAATCCGTGAAACCTCCGAAAGCTATCAATCCATCTGCGCCATCTATCAGACCGCCGTTGACAGAGGCGCGGAGCATCTGCCGCTGTTTGACAGCAAAAAGTGGCAGCACTTCACAAAAGAAGATATTGAAAGCGTCAGCAAATACTTTGATTTTATTGCGGCTGAAGCGAAAAAACGCTCCCCGGATTCCTCATCCTCTTTTTGATCCTCTCCTCAACTTAACAAGCGCCAGACGTACGTTCCCTCCGATTTTGCGGTATAATAGCAGAAGACGAGGTGAAAAAGCATGAACCAATCAGAAATGTGCCCCAGATTCGAAAAAGCGGTCGACATCCTAAGTAAACGCTGGGTGGCTCTAATCGTCTTTCAGTTATTGAACGGACAGCAGCGATTTAGCGAAATTGAAGCGGCGCTTCCGAATTTAAGCGGAAGAGTCTTGTCAGAACGTCTGAAAGAACTTGAAACAGAAGGTGTCATCAAACGGGATGTTATCCCCGAAACGCCTGTCCGCATTGAGTATTCTTTAACGGAAAAAGGCTGCGCATTAGCCCCTATTTTAGAGGAAATTTCCAAGTGGTCTTCAACATGGATTGATCCTTCCTGATAAACTCTTTTCCGCATAAGCGGCTGATCTCTCAAACGGACAGCCGTTTTTATTTTTGCTTTTCTTATACAGAAAAACAAGCCCTCAGGCGTGCAGGGCTTGTTTTTGTCTGACGCCTTCCAGCGGAATTCGAATCTCCGCCCGGGCTCCTCCAGACTCCTGATTTTCAAGTATTAATTCGCCGTGATGAAGATGTACGACGTGATGGGCGAATGTAAGCCCCATGCCGTGATGTCCCGCCGAATGTCTGCTTTTATCCTCCGTGTAAAAAAGCTGTGTCGCTCTTTTCAGCGCTTCCGGCGAGAACCCGCTTCCGCTGTCGGATACAGCAAGATGGAAGGCGGAATCGGTGCACAGGACGTCCACACGGATTTCCCCTCCTTCCGGCGTATAGTCGACGGCATTTGCCGCGATATTCATGACCGCCCTGTGGAGCAGCTCATGATCAATCGGCGCTTCTATTCGGTCAATTCCCCGCTCGCTGAGGACGAGATCAATCTGCTTCGGCCCCGCAAGCGCCGCCGCGTCACGATATATGTTTTGAATCCACTCTTTGAGGTCGGTATATTCGACATGAACGGCAACTGCCTCCTCCGCTTTGGAAAGCTGGATCAGCTGTCCGACATAATGCTCGATTTTGTTTCCGGCATCCAGGATATACTGCGCATATTCCGCCTGCTCCTCATCAGGTTCTGTTAACTGAAGCAGCTCGGCATTTCCTTTAATGATCGTTGCCGGAATTTTAATATCATGCGCAAGCGCGCCGATCTGTTCTTTCTTTATCCGCTCCGCCTCCCACTGCGCCGCCAGAGATGCCTGAAGCGCGTCTTTCATTTTCAGCAGAGAGTCAATGACATCGTCAAATTCTTTTATACGCGACCTTTTGGGATTGATATTTAAATTCTGTTTTTGAATGCTTGCCGTAATGGAGCTGAGTGTGCTGAAATGCCGTCTCAGCTGATTGGCGAAACGCGTCGTCACGATAAAAACGGTCAAAAGAAGCAAAGTGATCAGAATCGTAAGACCCGTCCATTCATAATTCGGCAGATAGCGCCTTAACAGCGGCGACTGAAATTCCGACCTGAGTGAATATTGGAGAACGCCGTATTCATCTTTCCGATTTATCACCATGAATCCTTTTTGAGCATAATTAAAATACGGCTGATGCTGAATCTTTTTTCTGGCGTTGGCCGCATCTTGTTCCGTCATCGTTCCTTTTGTCATCCGCTTTGTTTTTTTATCAAAAACGGCGTATGTCATACCTGCGGGGATCATGTCTTCTGTTATCTTTTCCGCTGATTTCAGGCGGGGTTTGATCTGTTCCGCCTCATGCTCGCTGTAGTTTGCGGGCAGGATCGCTCCGGCATTCATGGCAATGGCATTTAAGGCGACGCATAATGCCGCCACCCCCATCGTGCTCAGACACAAAGTGATGGTAAATTTGACAAGCTCTTTGCGGATGCTGGATTTTCCTTTTGCTATTCCCATTTGTATCCGACACCCCACACCGTTTTGATCGGATCAGCCCCGTGTTCTTTACATTTTTTCCGGATGGTTCTGATAAACTCCGTAATGGTTGAATAGAGCGCATCGCCGTCCAAGCCGTACACTTCCTCGTAAATCTGCTCCCGTGAGAATGTTCTGTTTTTATGCTGTGCCAGAAATTCAACGATTTTATATTCGTTTTTCGTAAGAGGCAGTTTCCGGTCATCCATCCATACTTCTTTATTGTCAAAATCAAACATGAAGCCTGATATCAGCCGTTTCGTCTGATGCTTTTCCCGCCGTTCCCTTCTGACATGCGCGTTTACCCTTGCCATCAATTCCTGTACGCCGAACGGCTTTGTGATGTAATCATCAGCGCCTGTCATGAGGCCTTTCACAATGGATTCTTCGTCAGACTTTGCCGTTAAAAACAGGATCGGGCTGTCCACCAGCGGCCGAATCCGCCGGCAGAGTTCAATCCCGTCCGTTCCGGGCATCATGACATCAAGAAGAATCAAATCATAGCCTTGAAAAAAATCCAATGACTGATCTTCCGCTTTTTCCAGAATCGTTACTGTATGCTGATCACGCTGTAAAATGTTTCTGATCAGAACGAGAATATCTTTTTCATCATCAATTGCTAAAATGTTTGCCACCGGCCGAATCGCTCCTTGCCTTTATTCATATGAACGCCGCCCTTCCCATCTTCTGCACCAATAGAGGCCGGCCAGACATAATATCACTATAGAAAAATATAACATTATTTCTCCGAATCTCATATCGTATCTTACATAAGGGAGGAACTCTTTTTTGACTTTGTCAAAATGCAGCAGTCCTGCAAGGCCTGAAAGCCTCACGCTCCATGCCCACGGAAAAAAACGCCAGATGATATCGCCAAGTCCCGTATTCATGAGCGCTGCCATTAATAATCCCGCACCCCCTAAAAGCCCGGACGGTCCCATGCCGTACTTTATGCCGACAAAAAATGACATCATATAAAGCGGAATACTGCCGGCAATCAGCCACGCCCCTCCTTTTAAAAAGAGAAGATACGGGAGATCATTGATGTGAAGAACAAATTTCAACCCCGCCAAATAAAGACAGATGGCGAGAACTGCCGATAACACATTCAATAGGAGCAGCAGAAGCAGCTTGCCCGCAAAACTGACGATTTTAGAATGCGGAACCGCCAGCATCATCTGAAAATGGCCCGCCTGTTCCTCGACAGAGGCAGACATGCCGCAGACAATACTGATGATTAGAGGGTATAAAACGGCAATCGCGCTGAAAAAGACGCTGTACAGCATATAAGACTCCTGAACCCTTCCATACATATATAACAGGAAAAATCCCGCGCATAAAACCGGCGCCGCAGCATGCATCCATATGAGCGGCGTGCGCTTCATTTTTAATACATCGGCCCACATATATCGTAAAAGCACGGTCATGACCGGTTTCCTCCTTTTGAAAATGACACTGCGGAAACAAAACTTATTGCGATAAAAGAAAGAATAGAAAGAATAATAGCCGGAATGATCACGTTTCCGTTTAATAAGCCGCTGTTTGCGGGAAGCGGAATTCCGTTCGGGTGGATCCCGAGAATCGGTGACATCAGCCGGACTGACCAGCTCCACGGACTCAGACACCACAATGAACCGGACGCCGGCACAATGCCTAAAACAAAGGCGGCGATCATATTGATGAGAATGACTGCCGTAAATCCGAACTGTCTGGCAATCCATAAGCACAATGGGATTTCCCAAAGCGTCGTCAGCCACAAAAGGGAGCTTGCTTCAATACCTTTCAGCTGAACCGCAGCAATTGCCGGAAACACAAGGCCAAGCAAAAACACGATGACTAAAAAGACGATTTGCGACAGGAGTGAATACAGCGCGATCAAACTTATTTTTGAGAACCATATGCTTTTTAAATCTGCCGGCAATGAGTACACCGCGCGGTCATTCGCTGATTTTTTCTCTTTTTTAACAGATAAACCGCACATTAGAGCAATCATGAGCGGCATGAAAATAACCGCCCACCAATTGAACGTGCCCGTCATAAAATAGGCGGCATTCAGCAGAAAAGAAAAAGCCGCGTTCAGAAGCGGAATCAGAATGATCAGCTTTCTGATAAATGTTCTATTAGATGTAAGGTGTTCCGCCTGCATGTACTGAATCATTTTCCTGTCCCCGCTTTCTCCCGTGTTGATTTGACAACCTCCAGAAACAGCCGCTCCAGATCGTCTTCCCGGCTGATTTCTCCCTGATATCCTAAAACGCCGTCACTGATGATTCCGATATGGTCTGCGATCTGCTCGACTTCTGATAACAGGTGGCTTGATAAAATCACCGTCATTCCCTGTCCGGGCAGGGAGCGGATAAATTCCCGCAAATCCTGAATCCCCATCGGGTCCAATCCATTTGTCGGCTCGTCAAGAATTAAGAGCGACGGACGGTTTAATAATGCTAACGCGATGCCGAGACGCTGTTTCATTCCCATGGAAAATTGTCCGGCGCGCTTTTTTCCGGTTCCCGTTAATCCCGTGATTTCCAGCACCTCCGCAATTCTTGAATCAGGCAGTCCGAGCATCACGCAGCGGACTTTCAGATTTTCAGCGGCTGTCAGGTTGCTGTAAAGCGGCGGTGCTTCAATCAGGGAACCGATGCTTTTCAAATCTTCGCGCTTCCATGTATGTCCGTCGAACAGAACCTCGCCGGATGTTTGCTGCAGCATGCCGGTCAATATTTTGAGAGTCGTCGATTTTCCCGCGCCGTTCGGACCGAGCAGGCCGTATATACTGTTGCGTTTAACCGATAGAGACACATCAGCCACTGCCTGTTGTCTGCCGAATGATTTTTGCAGCTGTCTCGTTTCTATGATGTTGCTCATATGATTACCCCTCTGCTTTGTTATTTGATATGTAAGACTTTACAGCGCAGTTATCAAAATTTAATCAAGAAATCAAAAAAAGCATCCTTCACGCGGAAGAATGCTTTTTTTCATGAGGCTGAGCGTACGATCAGCTTTCTTTTTTGTTTTTTCACAGGGCTGAGGGCTCGTTCCAGCCACGCCATCAGCAGGTCTGCGGCCACCGCCATCAGCGCGGTCGGAATGGCGCCCGCCAGAATAATGGCGGTTCCGTTTGTCGCGTTCGAGCCTCTGACGATCATATCCCCGAGACCGCCTGCGCCGACGAAAGTGCCGATCGCCGTGATGCCGATGGCAATGACGAGCGCCGTTCGGAGACCCGCCATAATGACGGAAAGCGCAAGCGGCAGCTCCACCATACGAAGGATTTGGTATTTCGTCATGCCCATCGCTTTTCCCGACTCGAGATAAGCGTGCTCGATATTGATAATGCCCGTGTGCGTATTTCTGAGAATCGGCAGCAGTGAATACAAAAACAAAGCCGTGATGACCGTATTGGCGCCGAGCCCCATGACAAGCATCAGGACGGCGAGCATCGCAAGCGCCGGAACGGTTTGAATCACGTTCGCCACAGCAAACACCCAGCCGGCGAGACGCCCGTGCCTGGCTGTCACAATTCCGGCCGGAATGGCGAAAACGGCGGCGAAAACGACGCCGTACGCCGACATGAGAAAGTGCCGCCAGCACTCATACAGAACATAGCTGCCGTTTTGAGCGTAATACGTAAACAGCTCTTTCATCGTGTCCATCCGCACATCTCCTTTCCGTTATTCAAAGTAATGATGTTTTTCTAAATATTCCTTGGCCACGACGGACGGCTCTTTTAATCGGCCGTCAACTTCGTAATTCATTTTCTGCATCATCTTTGTATCAATCGCGCCGATCATTTGATTGATCACGCCCTCCAGTTCGGGATGCTCTTTTAATACATGATCCGGAACGACGGGTGAACAGTCATACGGAGGAAAGAACCGCTTATCATCCTTCAGCGTTTTCAGTCCGTAAGCGATGATTCTTCCGTCGGTGGAATAAGCGAGCGCGATATCCATCTTTCTGCTTTTCAGCGCGTCGTATACGAGGCCGATCTGCATTGGATACGTGCCTTCAAATGACATTCCGTATGTTTTCATAAAATCCTGATATCCGTTGCCTCTCAGCTTCATCCAATAGTTATCTACGCCGAATTTCAGATGGGATGCTTCTTTTTTGACATCGGATACCGTTTCTAAATGGTACTTGCTGGCAAGCTGTCCGGAAACGGTAAAGACGTATGTATTATCAAAGCCGTAAGAATCAAACCATTTCATGTCATATCTGTTTTGAAATTCACGCTGAACGAGCCGCAGCGCTTTGTCCGGGTCTTTTTCCGGCTCCATGCGAAGCGTCCCGGTCAGCGCGTCTCCTGTATAGCGCGTCGCGGCGATATCAATATCACCGTTGATCAAGGATTGCTGCTGTACGGCGTTGGAGCCGAGATTTTTAATAACGGATGTTTTCAACCCGCTGTGATGTTCGATCATCTGTCCGAGCATGCTTGCGATGATTTCCGATTCGGTCATGCTTTGCGCGCCGATTTTAATGGTGTCCTCCGATGCGGCGCTCAATCCCGGGAGCGAGCATCCGCCAAGGAGCAGCATGCCGAGACAGGCGATTGCGAGCAGCCGTTTTTTGCATCTATTCCCCATGTGAGACCTCCTCCTTATAAAGCGTCCTTTATGCTTTTCAGCCCGTCAGGCGTGACTTTCCGTTCTGTCACCCCCAGCATGTAATCGACGGCGGCCGCCAGCATCGTGACCGGAACGGCGCCTGCGATAATATACTCCGGCTGATAAAGGTTCAAGCCGATAAAAATGTAATCTCCCAGCCCGCCTCCGCCGATAAAGGAGGCGAGCGTCGCCCAGCCGATTAAATAAATCGAAGACGTCCTGATGCCCGCCATGATGACCGGGGCGGCAAGCGGGAGCTCTACAAGCCTGATCTGCTCCCATGCCGTCATGCCGATTCCTTTTCCCGATTCCAGAAGGTGCCGATTGACGCCGAGAATCCCCGTATACGTGTTTCTGAGAATCGGCAGCATGGAATAGAAAAACAGCGCCGCAACGGCCGGGACCTTTCCTACGCCTAAAAGCGGAATAAAAAACGCAAGAATGGCAAGGCTCGGCAAGGTTTGAATGATGTTGACGATGCCGATGACGGCGCCGGCTCCTCTTTTCATCCTCGTCAGCAGGACGCCGAGCGGAACGGCGGCGAGAATGCCCGCCATGACGGCGATTAATGAGATGTACAGATGCTCCCATGTTTTATAAAGCATCTCTCCTCCATTTGCCTGTAAAAATTGTACGGTCTGATTCATATCAATTGAAGCCTCCTCATGACATCACCGCGAGCTGATTCTCTTCTCCCCAGATGGAGTCATAGACGATGTCAACGAGGCTTGCCCTTGTCACGATTCCCGTTAGCCGGCCGTCCTCATCAAGGACCGGCACAAATTTCACGCCTCTTTTTAAAATTTTATGGACGGCGTCGCGAAGCAGGGTGCCGCTTCTGACCGTGTACAGATCCCGTTCAAGCACTTCCGCGACGGTTACCGCTTGTCTTCGTTTGCGGTCAATCATCTCCACATCGACATAACCTTGGAGAACGTTCTTTTCATCAATGACGAGCAGCGAATCCACCCGCTCGGCATGCATCAGCTGAATGGCGGCTGACAGTGTTTTCTCAGGTGTTACCGTCACGGGATCGGGATTCATGATCTGCTCCACCCGTTCAATATCAGGGCTGGATGATTGAATCAGCCGTTCCTTGCCGATAAACTCCTCAACAAATTCATTCGCCGGAAATCTGAGAATCTCATCAGGCGTTCCGGCCTGGACGATTTCTCCCGCTTTCAGAATGACGATTCTGTCCGCAAGCTTGATGGCTTCGTCCATATCATGGGTAACAAATACGATGGTTTTATGTAAGGTTTTTTGCAGTTTTTTAAATTCTTCCTGAAGGGAATCTCTCGTAATCGGGTCAAGCGCCCCGAACGGTTCATCCATTAAGATAAGCGGCGGCTCTGCGGCAAGTGCCCGTAATACACCTATTCGCTGCTGCTGTCCTCCGCTCAGTTCATGAGGGTAACGGTCTAAATATTCAGGCCCCATATCAACGAGCTTTAAAAGCTCGCGCGCCCGTTCCTTCCGTTTTTCGGCAGAATGCTTTAAAAGCTTCGGAACGAGCGTAATGTTCTGCTGAATGGTCATATGCGGAAACAGCCCGATCTGCTGGATGACATAGCCGATGCTTCTTCTGAGTTCCACCGGGTCTTGTTCCATAATGTTTCGGCCCTCTATCAGGATTCTGCCTTCTGTCGGTTCAATTAAGCGGTTGATCATTTTCATCGTCGTCGTTTTGCCGCAGCCGCTCGGTCCGATAAAACAAATAAATTCGCCTTTGTCGATATTCAGGTTGATGCTATTGACGGCTTTTTTCCCGCCTTTATACGTTTTCGAGACATTTTCTAATGTCAGCAAACACTCACACCTCCGATATTAAATTTGTTCAAATCGTTAAATTCAAATTTAACTTTTCAGACAATTGAACGTTTCCCATTATAAATTAAACTTTGTAAATTAAAAAGTTTACAATTTGTCCATATTATATATAAAGGTTGTGTAAGCACTGATTTACCCATATTGACCGGCAAAGTTCTTCTTATTGCTCCGAATTACTGCCAAATTCTCTCGGAAGAGCATTTCCGCCGGTTTAAAAATGTGGTATATTGACATCGGAATTGCTGACTGAAAGGATTGAAACTGTTGGAGAAAGATCCGTTACACGTAATCGAACAAGCTGAAGATCATTTGATAGAACGAATCGCTGAAAATATGCATACATTCGGAATGCCCGCGACGGTGGGGCGCATTTTAGGCATTATTTATATGAACCGCAAGCCGATGACCTTAACTGAATTATCAGAAGCGACCGGCATGAGCAAAACGAGAATGAGCCAGGCGGTCCGTGAAATGCTTGACGTCAATCTGGCGGAAAAAGTGTTTGAAAAAGGCGTCCGCAAAGATTTATACGACGTCGAGCAGGATTACTACCAAACCTTTATTACGCTGTTTACGGCCACATGGAGCAAGGTCGTCAGCAAAAATAAAATGATGCATAAAAAACTGAACCGCGAACTGACGGCCGTCCTTGAAAACGGCGTGCCGGAAGAAGCTGAGGAAAAAATCAACGAACTGCTGAAAGAATTAAAGGATTGGCTTGATTACTACAACTGGATCAGCCGTCTGATCGAGTTTTTTGAAAGCGAAGAAATATTCAAGCATGTTCCGAAGCCATAAGAAAAAAAACGCCCTGACCCGCAAGGCGTTTTTTTCATGCCGCATTCGGCGCTTTGGTTCGTTTTTTCTTTCTCACCGGACTCAGCGCCCGCTCCAGCCATGCCATCACAAGATCTGCGATAACGGCCATCAGCGCTGTCGGAATGGCGCCGGCTAAAATAATCGCTGTTCCGTTCGTGGCGTTTGAGCCCCTGACAATGATGTCACCGAGTCCGCCCGCGCCGACAAACGTTCCGATTGCCGTAATGCCGATCGCGATGACAAGGGCCGTCCGCAGCCCCGCCATGATGACGGAAAGCGCAAGCGGCAGTTCCACCATGCGGAGCACCTGAAATTTGGTCATGCCCATCGCTTTTCCCGATTCAAGATAAGCGTGTTCAATGCTGGCGATTCCTGTGTACGTATTCCGGATGATCGGAAGAAGCGAATATAAAAACAGCGACAAAATCACCGTATTGGCGCCGAGCCCCATGACGAGCATCAGCACCGCAAGCATCGCAAGCGCCGGCACGGTCTGAATCACGTTTGTCACCGCGAATACCCAGCCGCTTAATGTTCTGTACCTGGCAATGAAGATGCCGAGCGGGACACCTACGATCGCCGCAAATAAAACGCCGTATACCGACATGAGAAAATGGCGGTAAAACTCCTGAAGCACATAGGCGCCGTTTTGAGAATAATAAGTGCCGAGCTGCTGCAGCACTTCCATTTGCCCCACCTCATTTCTTATTCAAAATAATGATGTTTCTCCAAAAATTCTTTAGCGACGACGGACGGTTCTTTCAGCTTGCCGTCCACCTCGTAATTCAATTCCTGCATCGTTTCCGTATCGATTTTGCCGATCAGTTTATTCACAATGCCCTTCAGTTCAGGATGCTGCTTCAGCACGCTGTCGGGAATGACCGGCGAACAGTCATACGGCGGGAAAAACTGCTTGTCGTCTTTTAAAATTTTCAGATCGTACGCTTTAATCCTTCCGTCCGTTGAATAAGCGAGGACGGCGTCCATTTTCCCGTTTTTCACGGCATCGTATACAAGTCCGATCTGCATCGGATAGGTTGTGCCGAATTCAAAACCGTACGTGTCGGTGAAGCCCTTATAGCCGTCGCCTTTTCTTTTCAGCCACGCATTGTCTACACCTAGCTTAAATTGATCCGCATGCTTCTTAATATCGGACACTTTGTCTAAATGATCTTTTTCCGCAAGCTCTTTCGTGACGGTAAAAGCGTATGTGTTCTCAAATCCGTAAGAATCAAACCATTTGTAATGGAAGCGTTTCTCAAATTCCTTCTGGACGATAGATAATGCTTTTTTCGGGTCTTTTTCCGCTTCCATGCCGAGGGTGCTCGTTAAATCCGTTCCCGAGTAGCGCGTCGCGGCGATATCGATTTCACCGCCGAGCATCGCCTGCTGCTGGACATAGTTCGATCCGAGGTTTTTAATTAATGCCGTATTCAAGTCTGTATTATGCTCAATCATCTGTGCGAGCATATTGGCGAGAATTTCTGATTCCGTCATGCTTTGCGCCCCGATTTTAATCGTATCATCGGAAGCCCCGCTCAGGCCGGGAAGGGAACAGCCGCCCAGAAGCAGAGCAGCCGACAGCGCCAGTGCGCACATCCATCTCTTTTGGTTTCTTTTCAAAACAGCCAACTCCTTATGATACTTCCTTCAGTCCTTTCAGCCCTTTCGGCGTCACCTTCCGTTCCGTCGCCGCCAGCAGATAATCAATGATAATGGCTAAAATGGTGACGGGCACGGCGCCGCCGATAATATATTCAGGCTGATAGAGATTCAGGCCGATAAAAATATAGTCTCCGAGCCCGCCGCCCCCGATAAAGGAAGCAAGCGTCGCCCAGCCGATCAGATAAATGGTGGATGTGCGGATGCCCGCCATGATCACCGGAACCGCAAGCGGCAGTTCCACAAGCCTGATCTGCTCCCAGACCGTCATCCCGATGCCTTTTCCCGATTCCAGCAGATTTTTGTTTACGCCTTGAATGCCGGTATACGTGTTTCGGAGAATCGGCAGCACCGAATAGAAAAACAGCGCGACGATCGCGGGCACCTTTCCCACGCCTAACAGCGGGATAAAAAACGCCAGTATCGCGAGACTCGGCAAGGTCTGCACAATGTTGACGGCGCCGATGACGGCGCCTGCGCCCTTTTTCATTCTCGTCAGCGCCACTCCGAGCGGAACGGCGACGACAATGCCTAATATGACGGCGATGATCGAAATGTATAAATGCTCCCACGTTTTATATAACAGTTCTCCGCCGTTCGTCTGCAAAAACTTGATCATTTCATTCATTGTAAGCGTTCCTCCCCTTGTCAGCCTGTCACCAGCTGGTCTTCCTCGCCCCAGATTGAATCGTAAACGATGTCGACAAGGCTCGCCCGCGTGACAATTCCGACTAAATGCCTTTGTCCATCAACTACGGGTACATATTTCATTCCGCGCTTTAAAATTTTGCGTACGGTATCACGCAGCAGTGTACCCTGCTCGACCGTATACAGATCAGAGCGGAGCACGTCGCCGACGAGGCTCGCTTTTTTCCGGTTCTGATCAATGATCTCGACATCGACATACCCTTGCAGCACATTCAGGTCATCAACGACAAGCAGGGAATCGACACGGTGCTCCCGCATCACTTGGATCGCCTGCGAAAGTGTTTTGTCCGCCGTAACGGTGACAGGCTTTTTGTTCATCATCTGCTCGACGCGCTCAATGTCCGGTCTTGATTGCAATAACCGTTCTTTGCCGATAAATTCTTCGACAAACTCATTAGCCGGATTCCGGAGAATGTCATCAGGAGTGCCGGCCTGAACGATCTCTCCCGCTTTTAAAATGACGATCCGGTCAGCCAGCTTAATGGCTTCATCCATATCGTGGGTTACAAACACAATCGTTTTATTCAATGTTCTTTGCAGTTTTTTGAATTCTTCCTGAAGGGAATCCCGTGTAATCGGGTCAAGCGCTCCGAACGGTTCATCCATAAGAATAAGAGGCGGTTCCGCTGCAAGGGCGCGCAGCACGCCGATTCTCTGCTGCTGTCCCCCGCTCAGCTCGTGAGGATAGCGGTCTAAATATTCAGGGCCCATATCGACGAGCTTCAAAAGCTCCCGCGCCCGTTCCTTCCGCTTTTGTTCCGGCCATTTCAGCAGTTTCGGCACGAGAGAAATGTTCTGCTGAATGGTCATATGAGGGAAAAGTCCGATCTGCTGAATGACGTAGCCGATTTTCCGTCTCAGCTCCACCGGGTCCTGCTCCATAATGTTTTCGCCATCGATAAAAATCTTTCCGGATGACGGCTCAATCAGTCTGTTAATCATTTTCATCGTCGTCGTTTTTCCGCAGCCGCTCGGCCCGATAAAACAAATAAACTCGCCTTTTTCGATATTTAAATCAATGCTGTTGACAGCTTTTTTTCCGCCTTTATAGACTTTCGATACATTTTCTAATCTCAGCAATCCGTGCACCTCCGAAGGGTTCCGTTATTTTTCTGAAAAGTATAATCTTTATTATAAGATGAAATTTGTAAAATAAAAAGTTTACAATGTGTTGAAATTATATACAATATACGTATTTTTTCATGTTATCCCGCTGACAATGCGGATGTTCTTACAATCGCTCCCGATAGCTCGCATATCCTGCCGCATCATCTTTTTCATCAACTGTAAAAAATATGATATATTGTCAGCATGAAAAGCCAGTGAAGGGATGATCAGCCGTGGAAAAAAACGCTCTTGATATCATCGGGCATGCTGAAGAGCATCTCATTGAGAGAATCGCCGAGAATATGCATACATTCGGAATGCCGGCCACACTTGGTCGTGTGCTCGGTATTATTTATATGAACCGCAAGCCGATGACGTTAAATGAGCTGTCAGAGGCGACCGGGATGAGCAAAACGAGGATGAGCCAGGTGGTCCGTGAAATGACTGATGCCAATCTGGCGGAAAAAGTGTTTGAAAAAGGCGTTCGCAAAGACCTTTACGACGTGGAGCGTGATTATTACCAGACGTTTATCTCCCTGTTTACGGCAAATTGGACAAAGGCGGTCAGCAAAAACAAAATGCTCTATAAAAAGCTGAACCGCGAGCTGACTGAGCTTCTGGAATCGGAAAATCTCAGTCCCGATATTGAAGAAAAAGCCCGTCAGCTTTTGGATGAACTGACGGATTGGCTCCATTATTATGACTGGCTGAGCCGTTTGATAGAATTTTTTGAGAGTGAAGAAGTGTTTCAGCATGTGCCGAAAATAGAAAAAAGCAGCCCCCGAAGATAACCGGGCGCTGCTTTTTTAAGTCAGGAAACCAATATCGGAAACATGCCTTTCAGACCGGCGCCGATCATGCCGATCGCCACCACCGCCAAAATCAGCCCCATCAGTCGGGTAATGACGTTCATTTCGGTTTTCCCGAGCTTATTGCTGATGAAAGAAGAATAGTGAAAGAAGATGAACGTCATCGCGATGACGGCCGCAATGCCGATAAGCACGCTGATGTAATGGATGATGCCGCCATGGCCGGCCGACAGACTCATCACCGTCGCGATCGTACCGGGTCCGGCGATAATCGGAATCGACAAAGGCGTCACGGATATATCGGCTTTCTCCTTGCTCTCCCCTTTCTCTTCATGATGGAGAGACTGTACATGAGATTTCTTCGCGTTCAGAAGATTATAAGCGATGCCGAAAATAAAAATGCCGCCCGCGATACGCAAGGCATGAATGTTAATGTCGAACAGTTTAAAGATCAGATGGCCGAAGATTAAAAAAGCAGCCAAGATGATAAACGACAGCACGGAAGCCTTGCGTGCGATCGCTGTCCGTTCTTTCTCCGGGTATCCTTCCGTCAGTGAAAGAAAAATCGGCACGTTTCCGATGGGATTGGAGACTGCAAACAGTGAAATGAAGACATGAATGATGAATGAAAACATGCGTACCTCCTTATGACTTGCCGTTATTGAGTTATGTTTTGTTCTCCGCTGTTTCTTATGCATGATTTTTACCCCGGGGTCTGCTTTTTATAACCTCAGCCGGACGATCCGGAAAACAGAAAAAACCGTCCTTGTAAGGACGGTTTTTTTCTGTTTGCTATCTCCATAAGCCTTTTCCGAATTTCAACAGCCGATAAAGCATTTTCAATTTTTTTAGCATGTGTTAATTTCCTTTTTCACTCTGAATCAATGCGCCGAGAGACATGATATCTATCAGCTCCAATAAAATTCTACCATAATGGGTACTTTTTCTCTATTATCAATTCATAGAGAAGGTGATTTATATATCTTTAGAAAACTCCGTTACATCCGTCCTATTTTCTTTTATAATGTAAATATTGAACAAAATCCCTATATTACTTGTAAAAGGAGTTTTAGAATGTATTGTTCTCAATGCGGCCATCATACTGATGGCGGAAAATTTTGTGAAAAATGCGGTGCGCCCCAGCCCGGGCAGGGAGGCGCAGGCCAAACACAGGGTCAGGCCGCTCAGGCCGGCGCCGCGGCTAAGCAGGCTTCAAAGCAATTTGCCTTATTCGTGCTTGATGTGTTAAAGAGACCGTATCAAACATGTAAAACGACAGGCGGCGAACAGCTTGTCAGCAGCATCATCAACATGGTGCTTTTCTGCCTGGTGACGCCGATTATGTTTTATATTCTCTTATCAGACGGCTTTCGTGACGTCAGTTTTACGGCGGTTGTGATCAAACCGGCGCTTACCTTTGCATTATGCGTTTTCTGCCTGTATCTCTTGATTTTTATCGCTTTGAAGGCCGGCGGCGCGCAGGTGTCATTTAAAGATTCGCTGTCCAGATTCGGAGCATTTTTGATTCCGTTTACAGCTATTTTGCTTCTTGCCCTCATTTTTATGCTGCTTCATACAACCGTTTGCTTTACCATTCTGGCTGTCGGTCTTTTAGGAGCGGCGTTTGCCGTGCCTCCGCTCATGCTGGCGAGCTATCAGCATCAGCTCACTACTAAGGCGGATATCATTTATTCTGTTATCGTCATCTATTTGATCATTTGCGTAACGTTTCAATTCACGATCAAGCATTATATGAAAGAACTCATGCATTATTTCTTCTTTTAAAAACGGAAAACCCCCCCGCCTGATTGGCGCGGGGGTTTTTTTATTGAATGGATGTTAAATAAATTCTTCCGTCTTTGACAACGCCGCCATACGTCCAATTGTATGTTCTGAGCTTCGGACTGCCGCCGGCTTTCGTAATATAAAACTCCTCGTACGTATGAATCGTCAGATGAGAGCCTTTCTGTGAAAAGCTTTTGACATTCACTTTATTAAATACTTCAGTCGTCCCCTCGCTGTACAGTTTTTTGACCAGTTTCTGCTGATCAGCATACAAAGGGCTTCCCTCTTCTAAATTGCCCGCCATGATGGCAAAATTGTTAAGGCTGACGGCGCTTGATTGATTTGTCAGGTAATCAGTCATAAACGATGTGACTTGCTCGTTTGTCACGCTGCCTGAAGCTGTATTTCCTTTGGAAGATGCCCATGCGGATGTATAGGTTTTCGGCTGGTCGTTTTTTATTTTTTTTACATTTGTCCCAGAAGAATCTGAGGCTGGATCAGCTTTTTCAAAAACCCATTTTTTATGTTTTGTATCATATGAGAGTACATAATGAAAGCTCGGCTCAGCCTCTTCCATATCAGGCTTCGTATTCCCGTCGAAATAAGCAGACTCATGAAGCTCTTTACCCGTAACAGTTACTTGCCAGCGGCCGTTCTCTTGAGAAATCGCAAATGAATCCAGATCAAAGCTTGTCTCTTTATACTGATCTTTCAAAAAGGTGCCGGAACTCTTCATGCCGGATACCACTTCTTTCGTCTGCTCTTTCCAGGCGGAACCAGCCTCGGTCATCTGATCGGTATTTCCGTCTGCCATCGCTTTTGTATACTGCTTCGTTGTTTTGACAATCGTGTCCATGATTGTTTGTTGTGTATCTTGATCCGGGATAAGCGTTAATTCCATATCAGTACCGTTGATCGGAACATCGGCAGTTTTCATTTTTCCCCAAGGAAAATCAGCCTCCACGGCGGCTGTCATGGAACCGTCAGTTAAGAGCGGACCGTATGTAACGGATGTAAACGGATCTTTATGGACGGACTTGCCGTTTATCAGCAGATCGCCTTTCGCGCTTTTGAAGCTGTCTGCCGGAGTGAACGTCACATCCTCGGCGTCTAACGGCAGATCAAAATCAACATTCCGGCTGCCGGCCGCCTCTGCCTCTTGCTTTTTGACAACGTCAACCGTGTCATTTTTAAGCTTGGCTTCCGCCGTGTAGACACCGGGTGCATACGGGCCGAAGATTTGGGTTTCATCGGCTTTTTTGACCGTCCCTGTTTTCTCGCTGTTGATATAAAGATCGGCGCCTTTATAATTGCTGGTGACGCGGAAATAAACCGGATCGACTTTCAGTTCGTAATGGTCAAACAAAAGAAGGGTTTTACCCTCTTTTTTGACGTATACCGCATCTTTTTCTGATGAATTGCCGCGAAGCGTTTCCAGCAGTTCATCGTGTTTCTTTGCGTATGCAAGGAGCGGTTTGACATTGGTCTCATTCAGCTTCAGTTTTTTGTCTGAAGGAGTGAGCAGGGCTGCGAGCTTTTTCGTGTCCCCGTCATGAACCGCCTGTTCGAATTGATCCGTGAGCCTTTTTTCAGATGTCAGCCAGGCTCCGGTTTTATATGCGGCAATCAATAAGATCAGCGCTGCGGCTATGCCGCCCCATATGAAGAGCGTTTTTTTAGGGATCGGCTTTCTCATTTGTGAAGCAGGTTCAGCCGCTCTTACAGCCGCCTGCCGTTCAAGCCGGCTTCCTTTCCCGATCGGTTTTCCGCATTCTTTACAGAAATGCGCCTCTTCGTTGTTCTGTCGGCCGCAATACTTACAAAAAAACATGACTTTCCTCCTATTCAATCTACAAAACTTGTATAACTTTTCCTATGTTTCATATTTTATAATAAAGTAGAATGATTTTGGAGTTATTTTGAAAAATAGCTGTCGATCATAACGGAGGAGGAGAAACGGACATGCAAAAACTGAGCATCCGAAAAGCCGCGGATCCGGATGAAGCGCTGTATGAACTATTGCTGCTGGCCGATCCGTCGAAAGAGATTGTCGATGATTATCTTGTAAGAGGAGAATGCTATACGGCTTGGACGTCAGACGAGCTTGCAGGGGTTTACGTTTTATTGCAAACAAGGCCTAAAACGATAGAAATCGTAAACATCGCGGTAAAAGAATCGCTGCAGAACAGGGGATTCGGAAAACAGCTGGTGCAAGATGCCATTGAAAAAGCGAGACAATCGGGAGCTGACACGATTGAAATCGGCACCGGAAATTCCAGTATTCATCAGCTGTCACTCTATCAAAAATGCGGATTCCGCATTCAGGCTGTCGACCATGATTTTTTTATCAGACATTATGATGAAGACATTTTTGAAAACGGCATTCAATGCCGGGATATGATACGGCTTTATTTGGATTTATGATAAAAAGGGCGCCGGCTGATACCGGCGCCCCTTCGTTTACCATTCAGACGGATTGATCCGCTTGTTTCTCTGAATTTCTTTGACTCCCTTGTCTGACTGAAAAAACAGCAAAAACGATCGTAAGGGTCAGTCCGACCGCCGCAAAAATATAATCCGCATTCATCAACAGCAGAAGCCCTGTGTAGACAGCGGCAGACAGCGGTTCACCCATTTTGACAATGGAAAAAATCAGTGCAAAAACCCTTCCGAAATATGCGGCCGGAACCGTCTTTTGGAAATACAGCACCGTTTGCACATCAATATACGAGATGATGATGCCAAGCACCAGGAAAATGATGCACTCAAACCCGTGAAGCGGAAAAAACAGCACCAAAATGAGCAGTCCCGCTGCCGTTAACGTCCGCGGATACAGCCGGTTCAAGCGTTTTGTATTCCATTTGAAAAATACGGCCAGATTGCCCAAAAGCATCCCCGCCTGAAACATTGAATACATGACGGCAAACCATACAGAATAGTTCTGCTGAAAACGTTCCACAGCAAGAATCGGCCCCATTACTGAAATAAGACCGGCAATGACGAGATTTACGACGAAAAAGTATCCGACCGATGTCAGCCATGCCGCATTTCCTTTCAGCATTCTGTAGCCGGCTTTTACATCTTCAGCCCCGTTGCTTTTTTCATTGGGCTGTTCTGAAATACGAATGAACGCGATAAATGCCGCGGAGATAAAAAAAGCAGTTCCGTTTATGGCAAACAGCAGCCCGAACGGAATAGCCGCAATCATGATTCCGCTGATCAGTTTTCCGACGATGAGTCCGATCAAGTCACTCGTATTGATCAGAGATGTCGCCTGATCAAGATGCTGTTTGCGGACGAGCAGCGGAATGATCGCGACTTTCGCCGGCGCAAACAGCATCGATTGCAGAGATAGACAAAAGGCGCACACCCCTGCTATCCACACGGTTAATAAATCGTTCGCGCTGAGCACCGCCAAGAGGATCATGATGACGGCCCGGCCCGTATTGCACAAATACAAGATCGACTTTTTTCGGAATAAATCAATCAGCGGTCCCGCCAGCACGCCAAATGTCAACGGCACGAGTTCGATAAAAGAAATAACGCCGACAAGAATTTTACTGCCGGTCAATTCCAGCACTAACAGCGGCAGTGCAATAAGCCAGATACCGTCCGCCGCTGAAGAAAACACCTGCGCACACCAAAGCTTTGCATAGTTCGGTGTTCGATATGTCATATCAGGCCCTTTTTTGATCCTCGGCATCAGAAACACCGCCGAACCATTCCAGCGTTCTCCATGATTCCCGTCTTTCCGTATAATCCTCTTCCATCACCTCAAATACAATGCCGGTATCTTGATTCCGATAAAGCTCCTGCAAAGTATCGGCAGCCCGTCTCAGCAGCTCCTCAGCGATCGTCCCTTCACTCGGATGGCGGCCCTCAAAACAGCGGACGCCGCCATGCGGGAACGCAAGCTGGCGAAATGAGCTGAAGTGATAATGTTTAATGCTCTCTTTTATCGAGAGAAACTGAAAGAAATCCGGGTATCTCAGCTGGTCATTTCTGAACATAAGCGCGGAAGACAAGTGAGTCTGATAGGTAATCGCCCAATGGCACAGATCCCACGTAATACCGACATGCTTCAGATCCAGCTGAACCAGCTCTGTAAAATCCTCAGGATAAATGAAAATCGGATCAAAATCCTCTCCCAGATTCCCGATGATCGGAAGGTTTTCCACACCGATCCAAATGTCCGTCCCTTTCAGCTGCTCATCAAACTCTGCGAAAAACTCAATGATTTTTTTACGGTTTCCTTCCAGGTCATACACTTGAAATTCCTCAACCGTCATAAATTGATTCGCATGAACGGTTATGCCTTTGGCGCCGTATTTCACAGCGAGCTCCGCAAAGTGATAAAGCTGTTTTTTGATGTGATCTTCATGCACATAATCGGCATGATCTGTCGGGAAATGCAGCGTCAATAATGAAGGATCCAGCTGTTTTGCATATTCCAGCGTCTGATTGAATGTTTTGAGATAATCCGCTTCACTAAAGGAGCGGCCATCAAAAATATTCGCTTCCAGACCGTATCCCGCTTCCACCCATTTCTCATCGATTTGCTTCGGATCAAGTCCGAAAAACGGAATTTGAGCAATCATAGGACAGTCACCATGTTCCTCTCACAAGCATAAACGCTTCCGCAGCGGAAAAACCCGATTTTGCTCCCCATACACGGGCATTATGTTCGATTGCCTGCAAAGAGCGGGGATGAGGGAAGTCTCTGAGCTCGGAGCCGTAACACGCCATCGATTTCAATTTTGTTTCAAGCTCGTCTTCAATATTAACGAAGAAATTGGCATGAAACTGATCCTTCTGACAGTAATTCCATTCCGTCGAAGACAATGTTTCATAGGCAAAAACCCGTTTTACCGTATGGCCGGGAAGCGGACGGGTTGCGGTCATGACCGCTCTGAATACGACGGAGTGGTCAATATTAATGTCACCGCCGTACTGGGTATACACAATGTCAGGCTGAAAACGATTGATTTGTTTCTCCGCTTCCTTCACGACATCCAGCAAATCCATTGAATCCATTCTGTTATCAGGAAGGTTCAGCCTGACAAAATCATGGATGCCCAAAGTGCTGAGCGCTTGTTCCGTTTCTTGAGCAGAATGCTGCATAACAGACTCTTCAGGCTTCTCATAATCCGTTTTTCTTGATGACTTGCCTTCCGCCATAATGACTGCCGACACGCTGTCACCTTGGCGGACATGTTTGGCGAGCGTGCCGCCGACGCCGATAATTTCATCGTCGGGATGCGCTGCAAATACCATTACTTTCATCATATTGCCCTCCTTTAACTAACATTTCAGCTGTATCCGCTCCGCAGTTCATCAGCATATCAAGCATGGAGAGGTGAGGGATATGCTCCCCGAATAATTGAGGATAGTCAAAATGCCGGATCTGCTGATACTCAATGACAATTCCGTTTCTTTCAAAATCGCTTTCTATTAAATAGTCGGAACCCTGACTGCCTGAATAATAACGATCCGCCCCCAGCTCCTGACAAAGCGCTAAAACAAAATCGCTTTTTTTCTCCTTCCGGCATTCAAGCTCAGAGACATAACAGAGCGGCGTTTCGATTCGGAGCTCTTTTCGGAAAAATTCAATGATGTGCATATTCAAATCATGGAGATATTCCCACTCCCGCTGATAGACATCTTGAAAAAATTGCTGGTATCGCTCAAAATAGGGAGCTTTCGCATAGTTCATCTTAATCGCCATCCAATGTTTTTTCCGCCAATCCTGTGTCTGGTCGATTTTCATATGCCGAAGCTCTATGTCTTTATATTGTTTCATCTGCAAAGGCACCGTCAGCCATCTGGGGCCCTGCGGCGTTTTGATTCTGTTGCGGTTCAGAAACCCTTTTTTCTCAAATTGAGCCGTGTCATGAATGGCAAACAGATCCGACTTATACATTTTTTCAAAAAAACCGTACCACGGCAGATAACTGGATTGATGGCCGCTTATTGTTTTCATTCCGGTTTCGTAAAAAGTCGGCATTGTTTTTCTTCAGCTCCCCAATATCGTTTCGGTCTTGCGATTTCTTTACTGTGTGAATAGCCAAAATCAGCCCATTGAAGCTTGCGGCTGATGGCGAATTGCAAAGCGTCACGCATCAACAAGTAAGAGGCCTGCGCTTTTTTTCCCGCCAGGCTGTTTACATTCTGCCAATAATAGAAATGAGAGCGGTCATAGAGAAAAATACTGCTGCTGATCAGCGTCTCATCCTGATATGCTCCGACCCAAAACATCCGGTCCCCAAACGTGTCAAGCAGTTTTTGGAAAAATCCTTGACTCAGCACATAAGCAGCGCCGATTGCCGCCGTATGCTCCTTGTAGAGGTCGTAAAATGATTCAAGTTCTTGTCGCCCGATCAGCCTGGTGACAATATTCTCTTTTTCAGCGTATCTGACTGCCGTCCGGGCTTTTCCGGAAATGCCCGTCCAAAGTTCGTCAAACGTGTCCGGAAGCGTAAGAATCCGTGTCGCCTTTTCCGTCCATCCTTCCCCGATTTCTTCTGTAAAAGAAGTCTGACCGTACGGCAGCAGCATCCGGGATATGTTCCGGCCGAATATGGCCTCGATTTCACTTTGAAGCCATTCAAATGAGATGGGGCGATCTGAAATAACGCCGCCGTATCCGATCATATTGCCGGATAATACGCCCTTCTGTTCAAAAAGCGGAAGATAGATGACCTGTCCTCCGTCCGTTGTCAGTCTGACAGGGTGAAATGACGTGCCGGGAAGCTCTTCCATGAGAATTCCCCAATCATAGCTTTGAAACAACCCCGCCTGATACATGTCAGCGGCCCGATCCCATGCCTGGCGGCTCGTGCATACTGCTGTTTTTTGCATTGTTATCACCACTATTCAGTCTTATTCTTTTGCTCACAATATGATAAAACGGATTCGGCTATATATCTGACTTGCTCCTTTTGAAGAGGAGGTTTAAACGGCAGAGAAAGAACTCTTTTCCAAAGCGGATCTTCCCCTTCTTCCGCCGCATATGTTTCATAAATCGGAATACGTCCGAGGGGAAGATAGTTCCAGCATGTTTGGATGCCTCTTTCAGCTAAATAAACGGAACACCCGTACCGCTCTTCATCCCGGGGGAATACAATCGTTAAATAATTCAGATGTTCTCCTTCTTGGGGCTGGATCATCTTTATGCCGTACGTCTCTTCCGCCTTTATAAAGATTTCTCCCGCCGCTTGTAAGTTTCGGAGCGAAGCTGTTACAAGCTGATCCATACGTGAAAGCTGATCTTCAATAATGGCTTCCCTTGCCGGATGCATGCGAAGCACCGGTACAACAGCCGGTTTATCCGGCAGAGCTTCGAGCTTAGTGGCTTTCATGGAAGGCATGATGCCCGCTTTCCTATAAATATATGAAACGGGATGATGCCGTTTCCGTTTCATAACAGCCTGTATTCTTTGATTTCTGATATAAATTCGATAGTCAGCTGCCACTTGGCTGCGCTGTTCCATCGGGAGATTTGCTTTTTGCCGAAGCCATTCTTTCGGCGCGATTAACGCGCCGCCTCCGATACTCGCAAGCGGTTTTGACGGGCCGAAGCTTAAAACACCGAAATCGCCCAGACCGCCGGCATATGTATCCGCTTGTTTTGTAAACATGGCTTGAGCGGCATCATCAATGACAAAAATACCGTGTTCCTTCGCCCAGTCAATGATGGCGGTATTTTCTCTCCGGCCGTATACGTGCGTGAGGATAACCGCACACGTCTGCCGCGTCGCTTTTTTTTTGACATCCTCAAACGATAAAGAAAGATGCTCATCCAGCTGCGCAAAAACAGGCGTTGCACCGGATTGCAATACGGCATCAATGACATTCGGGCAGCTGAAGGATGAGAAAATCACTTCTTTCCCCGGCCCGGCTCCCGAATAAGTTAATGCGAGCACCAGTGCCGCACTGCCGCTGGAGGTCAGCACAACCCCTTTTCCGTACCGTTTTTCCAGTTTTTCAGTCAGTCCGCTTTGTCCGCCAGTAAGCAAGTGCTTCACCGCGCGCAGACGGCCCCTGACGGAAAGCTGTCCGGGATAAACGGGATATTTGACTACTTCCGGGTTTTCAGGAAAGTGAAAGTTTGTGCTTTTGTCTTTCATCTTTTATGATCTCCAGGCCTTCATTCAGACTTACTTTTGGAGCGTAACCGAGTAAACGTTTCGCCTTCTCGATTGACGGCGCCCGTTTAAAAATCTCGATGTCTTTTCCCCTCACGCCGTCTTCGCCCAGCTTTTTAAACAGATAGTTATCCTTCTCTCTGCCTGAGAGCACATTGACTTTTTCAGCCAGTTCTTTTATCGTGATCGGCTGGTCGTTCCCGATATTGAAGTCTTCAAAGACGGCCCCTTCATGAATGAGCGCGAGATAAGTTCCGGTGACGATATCACTGATGTAGCTGAAACAGCGTATTTGTCCGCCGTCCCCGTAAAGAGGCAGCTCAGAGCCATTCTCGGCCAGGCTGAAAAACTTGTTGATGACAAAATCCTCGCGCTGTTTCGGCCCGTATACATTAAAGTACCGGACAACCCGAATATGAAGCTCGTCGGATGCCTGTTCTCTCAAATATTCCTCTGATTGCAGTTTGGCTTTTCCGTAAGCCGATTTCGGAAGCTTTCTGCTTGTCTCGGTATAAGGAAAATCAGGTGAATCTCCGAATACTTCTGAGCTCGATGAGAAAAGAAGTGTTCTGATTCCCAATTCACCGCATACCTCGGTGACATTTTTCGTTCCTTCAAAATTAACCCGTATGACGTCTTCTTCATTGCTTCGGCAGCTGTCTACACCGACCATTGCCGCCAAATGGACAACCGCATCCGCTCCCTGCAGTGATTCGCGGAGGGACGTCCGGTCAAGGATATCCGTTTGGCGGTATTCAGTGTCAAAAGCCGGCTCTTTTTGGTCTGCAATAATGGTGTGATAACCTTTAGCCTGTAATAATGCCGCCAATTCGCTTCCGATAAAACCGGATCCTCCGATAATCGCAATATGTTTCATGATCCTACCTCCTGGCTGATAGTCAAAACTTCTTTTATAGACTTGACAATATAGCTGCAATCCTCATCTGATAACTGGCTGTAAAGAGGCAGTGACACGATCTCCCGGAAAACACGTTCAGTAACCGGCAGCTCGGCCGGAAAATGTTTTTGATAGTAAGGATGCATATGCACGGGAATAAAGTGCACGCTCAGCCCGATCTGTTTTTCTTTCATTTTCTCAATAAACAGATCTCTGTCCATGCCGCCGTTCTCTCGGATCCGCAAAATAAATAAATGCCATGAGTGCGTTATGCCGTGCGGAATGTCAGAAAGCGGAAGCGCTGCTTTGTCAGATTGGCCCGACAGTTCACGTACATAAAATTGAGCGATCTGTGCCCGTTTTTCTTGAATTTCGTTTGCGCGCTTCAATTGAACCAGACCGAGCGCGGCCTGAATATCCGTCATATTATATTTAAAACCCGGCAGTAACACGTCGTATCTCCAGCTGCCTTTTTCACCGTACCGGTTCCAGGCATTTTTTGTGATGCCGTGCCAGCCGTACAGCCTCGCTCTTTCTGCGGCCTGTTCGTCTTTCATGACGAGGGCTCCGCCTTCCCCCGTTGTAATATTTTTGGTGGCATAAAAGCTGAAGCACACGGCATCACCGTGAGTGCCGATCATGCTTCCGTTATATTTTGTACCGAGCGCATGAGCGGCGTCTTCAATCAGATACAATCCGTTTTCTTTACAAATGGACTGCAAGTTTTCCAGATCAGCCGGATAGCCGGCAAAATGAACCGCGATTACCGCTTTTGTGCGCGGCGTTATTTTCTTCCTGACATCTTCAGGATCGGCACATAGACTTTTCTCGCATATATCCGCAAACACCGGAACGGCTCCGGCGTGCAGGATGACATTGACGCTGGAACAGAACGTGAAGCTCGGCACGATGACTTCATCGCCTTCTCCCACACCGAGCGCCAATAAAGCCATATGTAAGGCAGCGGTGCCTGAATTACAGCTGATGACGTGTTCGGCTCCAATACATTCTCCCAGCTTTTTTTCAAAATCGATTACCTTCGGGCCTTTCGAAATCCAGCCCGACTGAATCGTTTCGGTTACGCTTGCGATTTCTTCGTTTGTCATATCAGGTCTGTGAAAAGAGATAAATCGATTACTAATGACCGTTCCCTCCTATAAAGTGACAACTCTGCAATTGTCGGCTGATTTTTCCCTGCATACATTTCTTGTGTCAAAGATAATCGGTGAGGCATCCTTCAAAATACTGTAGTCGATTACATCGTGATCTGTATGAATGATGATGACGTCGTACTGATTGATTTGTTCTTTTGTGAAAGGGACAGATTGTTTGCGGCTTCCGTCATTCAAGCGGATCTCGCTGATAAACGGATCATGATAATCAATCGCGCATCCCTTGTCCATCAATTCTTCCATTATCGTAAACACTGAGGATTCACGCGGGTCATTTGTATTTTTTTTATAAGCGGCCCCTATTATTAAGATGCTGCATTTGTCTTTGCCCGCCAGTTTCAAAGCATAGTCAGAGACAGAAATCGGCATGTTAGAATTGATTTCGTCCGCCAGATCAATTAATTTTGTCTGCAGCCCTTTTTCATTCGCGATCCATTTGAAGTAAAAAGGATCAATCGGGATACAATGGCCTCCGACTCCGGGGCCAGGGATAAATTTTTGAAAGCCGAACGGCTTCGTGTCCGCCGCGCAGATGACTTCCCATATATCAATATCAAGTTCACGGCAATTAAGCGCCATTTCATTGATAAGAGCTATATTGACATAACGATAAGTATTCTCTAGGAGTTTAGCTGTTTCAGCTACTTCGGGTGAGGTGACCGGGTGAATGCTTGTAACAATGGTGTTGTAAAACGCTGAGGCAAGTTCTGTGCAAGTCTGTGTGGTTCCGCCGACTACTTTAGGAATATCTGAAACTTCATATTGCCTGTTGCCCGGATCGATTCTTTCCGGAGAATAAGCCGTAAAAAAGTCTGTTCCTATTTTCATGCCGCGGCTTGATGCCATTCTGTCGGCAATCTTTTTTTTCGTTGTTCCGGGATAGGTGGTGCTTTCTAAAATTAAAAGCTGATGCTGCCTTCCATAAGCGATCATGCTGTCAACTGCACTGTCGATGTAGGTTAAATCGGGGATCTTGTCTTTTTTGTTCAGGGGTGTCGGCACACATATCACAATGATGTCGCATTTTTGGATGAGCGACATGTCGGCACTGATTTGAAAGCGTTTTGTTTGTAAAGCCGAGTTCAGTCTGCCGTCCTCTATATCTTGAATATGGCTGCTTCCGGCGGCTAACAAGGAAACCTTTTCACTGTTTTTGTCAAATCCGATAACATTGTATCCTTTATCGACACATTCCAGTGCAAGAGGAAATCCCACATATCCCATGCCTAACACGCCTACTATCGCCTGCTTCGTTTCAATCAGATGTAACAGCCGTTTTTGACCAAGGTTGCTGGCTTCTTTTGTGACAGTATTCATTTTTCGCCCCCTAATAGATAGAAAAGAGTATTGTTTTTTACAATTTAAAACAAATATCGATCGATATCGCAATTATAACAAAAGTTAAAATTTGATAAATGAGTTTTACATCCTTTTGTGAATTAGGTATTATCTATTTATTTTTCTTTTATTTGTAAAATAAAATCCTGTTAAATGGTATATATCTGGTAACGAGTGAGAAAATCTCCCTTAATTGATAGAATATACAGAAAATAATATAAAAAAACAGGCCGAAGCCTGTTTTTTATTCTTTCATTGCCTCAGTTACCGCCGCGGAAACGAGTGCCCCAGCTTTCTCTAGCCGTTCTTTGCTGATGTGTTTCATATTATCATTTTCGGTGTGGTACCAGGGCCCCGGCTCCTGTGTATCGGGGCTGAGCCAAATCCAGTTAGCCGACGGAATCCCCGCTTCATAAAAAGAGACATGGTCTGAGTAACCGAGCTGAATCAGGTTTGGCTTGACCAACCGGGATTTTTCAGCGGCTTTTTCAGCATACCGGACACTCGGGTTTTCCCTGCCGTCAGGAGTCGTGACACACATTTGACTCGCTTCTTCCCAGTCAGTCGCAATCATATCGGCATTAAAATTGGCCCGGCTGTGCTTTCTTTCATTGTTCGTGAGTGTACTGACGTAATAAGATGAACCCGCAGACCATAATTCTTCTGCACCGAACAGGATAAAGCGGATCTCTTTGTCTTTCGGTATATGTTTGAGTTGCTTGCTGATTTCCAGAACGGCAGATGTGCCTGAGGCGTTATCATCCGCTCCGGGCGCGCCTTTTACGCTGTCATAATGCGCTGTGACATAAATAATATCAGCATCAGAAGAGTTGGCCTGTGCCGCTTTGCGCGTTCCTATAATATTTTGTGAGATGCGGTTTTTATAGTTTTTAAATTGAATGACTGCCTTCTTTTCCTGCAGCAATGCTTCACCGTCTTCTTTTTTCATACCCGCCGCCGGTATCGTGATTCCTTTATCGGTATGCGGACGGACGGCGAGCGGTTTTGTTGTCTGATTATAAATAATGACTGCTTTGGCTCCCGCTTGTTCGGCATGTTTGATCTTTTGAGAAACGGGGATCTTTCCTTCGCGTATCACTGCAATCTTTCCTTTGGCTCCTGTTACGTCATTGCGTGATCCGCAGCCGCCGTCAAAAATCCCGCCTTCTATTTTGAGCTCTTTTTCAACAGCGGATTGATCAGCGGAGCGGAGCGGGAATTCATGATCTCCCGCTGTGACTGAACCTGAAAAGTACTTTTTCAATGGAAATGACTGTACTTTGACACTGGCGCCCTGAGCCCGCAGACGATTCGATATGTATTCAGCCGCTTCCTTTTCTTTCGCAGTTCCGGTTTCCCGCGGACCGATGGTTTCACTCAGATCATGCATAGTGTCCAATGCCTCATCAGCATCAAAAACCGGCGCGGTCACAGTTGAATAAGCATGAGTTTCGGACAGCGGCCCGGCAGACGCGCCCCATATGACGCTTGCTGCCACCGCGGCTGACATAAATGAAAATTTCATCATAATCCCTCCTCTTATTAACACCTCTTCCCTTTCGATTGAAGAACACTGATTCCTTTAAAAAGGGGAAAAATGAATATTATTGACCAAATGAAGATGATGAAAAAGGAGGGAAAAGCCCGGGACCATAAAAAAACGCCGGGAGATATTCTCCCGGCGTCCA
Source organism: Bacillus sp. Bvel1 (assembly GCF_014872755.1). Taxonomy (NCBI): domain Bacteria; kingdom Bacillati; phylum Bacillota; class Bacilli; order Caryophanales; family Bacillaceae; genus Bacillus; species Bacillus sp. Bvel1. Next base: position 310,960 of record NZ_JAAOBZ010000008.1, read on the forward strand.
TTACATTACTTATTTAAGTTATAGAAAGAGTTGATACCGTGGTATTGAGCAGTTTCAGCCAACTGATCTTCGATGCGAAGAAGCTGGTTGTATTTCGCAACACGGTCCGTACGGGACGGAGCACCTGTTTTGATTTGTCCTGCATTAGTTGCCACAGCGATGTCAGCGATTGTGCTGTCTTCAGTTTCACCGGAACGGTGAGAGATAACGGCAGTGTAGCCTGCGCGTTTCGCCATTTCGATCGCATCGAATGTTTCAGTCAATGTACCGATTTGGTTTACTTTGATCAGGATAGAGTTGCCTACGCCGTTTTTGATACCTTCAGCAAGCTTTTTCGTGTTTGTAACGAAAAGGTCGTCACCGACAAGCTGAACTTTTTTGCCAAGACGCTCTGTAAGAAGTTTGTGGCCTTCCCAGTCGTTCTCGTCAAGTCCGTCTTCGATAGAGATGATTGGGTATTTAGAAACCATTTCTTCGTACCAGTCAACCATTTCAGCAGATGTTTTCACAACGCCTTCGCCAGACAGATGGTATTTGCCGTCTTCTTTGTTGTAGAACTCAGAAGATGCAGCATCCATAGCAAGCTTCACTTCTTCGCCAGGTTTGAAGCCGGCTTTTTCGATTGCTTCAACGATTGTTTGAAGCGCTTCTTCGTTAGAACCAAGGTTCGGAGCGAATCCGCCTTCGTCACCTACAGCTGTGTTCATTCCTTTAGCAGAAAGAACTGATTTCAGGCTGTGGAAGATTTGAGCGCCCATGCGAAGCGCTTCACGGAAGTTAGGCGCGCCTACAGGCATAATCATGAATTCTTGAATGTCTACGTTGTTGTCAGCATGCTCTCCGCCGTTTACGATGTTCATCATCGGTACAGGAAGCGTTTTTGAGTTGAATCCTCCAAGGTATTGGTAAAGAGGAATCTGTAAGAAATCAGCAGCTGCGCGCGCACAAGCCATAGATACGCCAAGGATTGCGTTCGCACCGAGTTTGCCTTTGTTTTCAGTACCGTCAAGCTCGATTAAAAGCTGATCGATTGCGTTTTGTTCAGTTACGTCAAAGCCGAGAAGCTCTGGAGCAATGATTTCGTTTACGTTGTTAACAGCAGTTAACACGCCTTTTCCAAGGTAACGGTCTTTGTCGCCGTCACGAAGCTCAACCGCTTCGTATTCACCTGTAGAAGCTCCGCTGGGCACTAATGCGCGGCCGAAAGCTCCTGTTTCTGTATATACTTCAACTTCAACTGTCGGGTTGCCGCGGGAGTCAAGGACTTCGCGTGCATAAACATCAACAATGTATGGCATGAGTTTGTCTCTCCTTTTGATTTACGCTTATTTTTGAATTAAAGATGTTCCGGTCATTTCTTTCGGTTTTTCAACACCGAGAAGGTCTAATAACGTTGGTGCGAGGTCGCCTAGGATTCCGCCTTCGCGCAGCGTCACGCCTTCTTTCGTCACAATGACAGGGACTGGGTTTGTCGTATGGGCAGTGTGCGGTTCGCCTGTTTCTGTAATCAGAATGTCCGCATTACCGTGATCAGCGGTAATGATGGCATGTCCGCCTTTAGCGATAATGGCGTCAACCACTTCGCCTAAGCATTCGTCCACTGCTTCAATTGCTTTAATCGTCGGTTCGACCATTCCGGAGTGGCCGACCATGTCAGGGTTTGCAAAGTTCAGGATGATCGCGTCGTGCTTGTCAGCCGCGATTTCTTTTACAAGAGCATCCTTCACTTCATACGCGCTCATTTCAGGCTTCAGGTCATATGTCGCGACCTTCGGCGAGTTAATGAGGATGCGCTCTTCGCCCGGGAATTCTTCTTCGCGGCCGCCGCTCATAAAGAACGTAACGTGCGGATACTTTTCAGTTTCTGCAATGCGAAGCTGTTTTAACCCGTGCTGTGCTAATACTTCACCGACCGTATTGTCAAGGTTTACCGGTTTAAAAGCCACATATCCGTCAACAGATTCACTGAAGTGAGTCAGGCAGACGAAATACAGGTTTTTCGGATGATTTTCACCGCGGTCGAAATCGCGGAAATCTTTGTTGGTAAACGTGTTTGAAATCTGGATGGCGCGGTCTGGTCTGAAATTATAGAAAATCACAGAATCGCCGTCATGAATTTTCGCGACGGGTTCACCGTTTTCTTTTGTGATGACGGACGGAATGACGAATTCATCATGAATGCCGTTCGCATAAGAATCGTCGACTACATCCATCGCGCTGCGGTAAGACGGGCCTTCGCCGTAAGCCATTGCGCGGTACGCTTTTTCCACACGGTCCCAGCGTTTGTCGCGGTCCATGGAGTAGTAGCGTCCGGAAATGCTGGCGATTTCGCCGACACCGATTTCTTCGATCTGCTCATTCAGCTGCTGAATGTAAGTTTTCGCCGTTTGCGGACCTACATCGCGGCCGTCGAGGAAACCGTGAATATACACCTTCGTCAGTCCTTCACTTTTCGCAAGTTTCAGCAGCGCGAATAAATGATTGATGTGACTGTGTACGCCTCCGTCAGAAAGAAGGCCGAACAGGTGCAGCGCTTTGTCGTTGTCTTTCGCGTTTTTGATGGCGTCAAGGAACGTTTGATTGCGTTCGAATTCGCCTTCGCGGATGGCAACGTTCACGCGTGTTAAGCTTTGGTACACAATACGTCCGGCGCCGATATTTAAATGACCGACTTCAGAGTTCCCCATCTGTCCTTCAGGCAGTCCGACTGCTTCGCCTGATGCCGTCAGCGTCTGATGAGGGTATTGGTTCCAATAACGGTCGAAATTCGGTTTTTTCGCTTGTGCGACTGCGTTTCCGACTGTTTCATTGCGTAATCCGAACCCATCAAGAATGATGAGTGCAGCTGGTTTTTTACTCATATTGACCTTCCTCCAATAATTGAACGAATGACTGCGGTTCAAGGCTTGCGCCGCCGACCAAAGCACCGTCAATATCGGACTCTGCCATATATTCTTTAATATTTGCAGGTTTTACGCTGCCGCCGTATTGAATGCGGAGCTTGTCAGCAGTTTCCTGGCTGAAGCTTTCAGCAACGACTTTACGGATATGCGCGCAGACGTCATTTGCATCTTTCGCTGTAGAAGATTTGCCTGTTCCGATTGCCCAGATTGGCTCGTACGCAATAACGGAAGCAGCAACTTGCTCTTCAGAAAGACCCGCAAGCCCTTTTTTCACTTGATCGGCAACAAGATCATTTGTTTTTCCGGCTTCGCGCTCTTCAAGCGTTTCACCTACGCAAATGATCGGCACAATGCCGTGTTTAAAAGCGGCATGCGCTTTTTTGTTAACTGTTTCATCAGTTTCAGCGAACATTTCACGGCGCTCAGAGTGTCCGATGACGCAGTAATCCACGCCAAGGTCTTTCAGAGCGACCGGGCTGATTTCACCTGTGAACGCACCGTTTTCTTCAAAATGCATGTTTTGGGCGCCGACTTTCAGGTCAGTTCCTTTAACAGCAGAAGTCAGCTTTTCTAAGAAAAGAGCTGGTGCGCAAACAACGGCTTCCGCTTTGTCTGCTGCTGGAATGGAAGATTTCACTTCTTCAACGAAGCTGACAGCTTCGCCGAGTGTTTTGTTCATTTTCCAGTTACCGGCTATAATTGGTTTTCTCATCTGTTCCACTTCCTTATAGCAGTTTTTATTTATCGTTCAGCGCAGCTACACCCGGAAGCTCTTTGCCTTCCATGAATTCAAGGGATGCGCCGCCGCCTGTTGAGATATGGCTCATTTTGTCAGCAAGGCCGAATTTTTCAACGGCTGCCGCAGAGTCTCCTCCGCCGATGACAGAGTATGTATCGTTTGCCTCTGCCAATGCTTCAGCCACTGCTTTTGTGCCTTGAGCGAACAAGTCGATTTCGAATACGCCCATAGGTCCGTTCCATACGACAAGTTTGCTGTTTTTGATAACTTCAGCGTACGTTTCGCGGGTTTTCGTTCCGATGTCGATCGCTTCTAAATCACTTGGGATCTCAGAGATCGGCACGATTTGAACGTTTGCATCGTTAGAGAAATCATCAGCAACGAGAACGTCTTCCGGCATATAGAATTTAACGCCTTTTTCTTTCGCGCGGTCCATGAATGATTTTGCAAGTTCGATTTTATCTTCTTCAAGAAGAGATTTACCGACTTCATAGCCAAGCGCTTTTACGAATGTGTAAGCAAGACCTCCGCCGATGATCAGGTTGTCCACTTTATCAAGCAGACTTTCGATTACGCCGATTTTGTCTTTTACTTTCGCGCCGCCGATGATTGCCGTAAACGGGCGCTCAGGATTTGTCACGGCTTTGCCGAGAACGTCAAGCTCTTTTTCCATCAGGAATCCTGCAACCGCCGGCAGATGCTCGGCAATTCCGGCTGTAGATGCGTGAGCACGGTGGGCAGCACCGAATGCGTCATTGACATATACATCCGCAAGCTCAGCAAATGCTTTAGCAAGCTCAGGATCGTTTTTCTCTTCACCAGGGTAGAAACGTACGTTTTCCAATACAAGAACGTCTCCGTCCTTCATATCAGAAATTTGTGCTTTTACAGCATCGCCGTAAGCTTCATCCGCTTTTTTCACTTCTTTTCCGAGCAGTTCGCCTAAGCGTGCAGCGACAGGAGTTAAACGAAGCTCCTCAACCACTTCGCCTTTCGGGCGGCCTAAGTGGCTCGCAAGAAGGACTTTCGCGCCTTGGTCTGCAAGGTGTTTGATTGTTGGAAGCGCAGCTCGGATACGAGTATCGTCTGTTACTTCCCCGTCTTTCATTGGAACGTTAAAGTCAACGCGGCAGAATACGACTTTGCCTTTTACGTCGATGTCTTTTACTGTTTTTTTATTCATGCCTTAGGAGATCCTCCTTCAAAATGGTTTGCATAGCACGAAAAACGTGAAACGTGAAACCGCCTCATGATGCTTCCGCCGCGGGGCAGATTGCAGCTTCCGGGCACGGGGCAGATCGTCTTCTGAGCCAGGGCAGGCGGCTCAGAAAACGAAAGTGCCGCGGAAACTTCAAAACGCGGACGTTCTGCAGCAATCCGGCGCTTTCTGAAAGCCGGTTCTCATGGAAAAAGGGAAAGGGAGTCCGTCCCCTTCCCTTGTCCGCTTTCATTATAGCGTTTCTGTCCGAAAGAACCAAGTCCGGCCCTTTCCGGGAGCTATGAATTAAAGACCTTGTTTTGCGATGTAAGCTGCAAGGTCAACAACGCGGTTAGAGTAGCCGCTTTCGTTATCGTACCAAGAGATTACTTTTACCATGCTGCCTTCCATAACCATTGTAGAAAGAGCATCGATTGTAGAAGAGTTAGCATTGCCGTTGTAGTCTCCGGATACTAATGGCTCTTCGCTGTAGCCGAGGATTCCTTTAAGATCGCCTTCAGCCGCTTCTTTAAGAGCTGCGTTTACGTCTTCAGCCGTTACGTCTTTGTTAAGTTCAGCAACTAGGTCAACAAGAGAAACGTTTGGAGTCGGCACACGCATAGCTCCGCCGTTCAGTTTGCCTTTCAGTTCAGGAAGAACAAGGGAAACTGCTTTAGCAGCACCAGTTGATGTAGGAATGATGTTTTCAGCTGCTGCACGCGCACGACGGTAGTCTTTGTGCGGAAGATCAAGAATTTGCTGATCGTTTGTGTAAGAGTGAACAGTTGTCATCATACCGCGTTTGATGCCGAATTTGTCGTTAAGTACTTTTGCAAACGGCGCAAGGCAGTTTGTTGTGCAAGATGCGTTAGAGATAACATGGTGGTTAGCCGCATCGTATTTGTCTTCGTTAACACCCATAACGATTGTGATATCTTCTTCGTTAGCAGGTGCAGAGATGATAACTTTTTTCGCGCCTGCTTCTAAGTGTTTCGCAGCGTCTGCGCGTTTTGTGAAGAAACCAGTAGATTCAACTACGATTTCAACGCCTTGTTTGCCCCAGCTGAGTTTCGCAGGATCGCGCTCAGCAGAAACTTCGATTGTTTTGCCGTTAACAACAAGGTTGCTGCCGTCAACTTTAACTTCTGCATCTAATTTTCCGTGTACGGAATCATATTGTAAAAGATGAGCAAGCATGTTAGCGTCTGTTAAATCGTTAACTGCTACTACCTCAACTTCAGGATTGTTTAATGCTGCGCGGAATACGTTACGTCCAATACGACCAAAACCGTTAATACCGACTTTTACTGCCATGATTATTTCCTCCTTTAAATAAGTGAGAGATATTTATATTGAGGGACTGTTATCCCTTAATAACTTCTTTGCGGCTCCTTCGTCCGTGACGAGAACCGTGTTTCGCTGCTTTTTAAAATAAGCTTCGATTGCTTCTGCTTTTGATGATCCGCCCGCTACCGCGATAATGTCGGGAATGGCATCGAGGTCATCGAGCTGCATTCCGACTGAATGCACCTTGTGAACGACTTCTCCGTCCGCATTAAAGTAGTAGCCGAATGCCTCTGTCACCGCATGATTGTCATCTATTTTCTTCAAATCTTCCAAAGGCGTGTTTCTTCGCTCCGCCATTGTTCTAGCTTCGCCGATTCCGTGAACGAGCATACTCGCTGATTTAATCGTGTGAAGCACCTCTTTTACGGAAGGCTCTTCAATAATAGATGAGTAGGCGCCTTGTGACAGCTGGCCGGGAACGAACAAAAGCCGGTAAGTGCCTGAAGCCTTTTCCGCCATATGCGCGCATATGGTGTTCGCCTGGTTTTTCACGTCTTCGCCTAAACCGCCTCTTGCGGGCACAAACAGGAGCTCGCGGTTTTTTGAATCCGGCGTCATCATATCGGCGACGGCTTCAATTGTCGTACCGCCGGTTACAGCGACGATATTTTTGCCTGAAAATCTCTTTTTCATACATGCAACGGCCGCTCTCCCTAATTCTTTTTTGACCCAAGGAGATTGGTCGCTGTCTCCGGAAACGATAATAGCGTCTTTCAGATTGAGCCGCTCTTTTAATGTCTTTTCCAAAAGCGTCAATCCTAAAACATCCTTCATCGTATCTTCCAGAATCGAAAGCAGTGAATAGCCCTCTTCCGTCATTGTCATGCCGTTTGTTTTAATATCGATGAGATTTTGTTCTTTTAAGAACTGAACCTCGCTTCTGAGAACGCGCTCGGTCAATCCGAGACTGGCTGCAAGACTTCTGCGGCCGATCGGTTCTGTAAGCCTGATATACTGCAAGATTTCAAATCTTTTCTGCATCACAAGCAAAAGATCAGGCAATAATTTTTTTTGAGCTTGTATTAACTGGTTCATGACTCAAACGTTCCTTCCTATTCATACTGGACAGAAAATGTCCCGCTATGACAAAAAACGTCCCATCATAGCCAAAAAAAATTATGTCTGCTTTCTTTAATTATTTTAACAGGATGACATTGTTAATTCAACTGTTAAAGGTCAATTCCTCGACATTCTTCGCAGGATTTACCAGTATCTCCTTGATACAGTCATTATATACAGAAACGGAATGAAGGTGACAGACAAAAGCCCGCCGGAGCGGACTTTTGTTGTAAAACGCTTTCATTTTATCCAGAGTTTTTCTATTTCTTCTAATGATTTATTTTTCGTCTCAGGGCAGATCGTCACGACAAACAAGAAACAGAGAATATTAATGACGGCGAATATCCAGAAGGTGTACGCGAGCCCCAACCCGCTGATCATCATCGGCACGAACTGGCCGATCGCCCAGTTGGCCCCCCATAAGAATATCGTCGCAATACCGGCGGCGCGTGCGCGGAGGTGGTTCGGAAAGATTTCCGAAATCATGATCCACGTAATCGGCCCGACTGATACACAGAAAGCGGCGACGAATCCCAATATGATGACGACTAAAGCCGGACCGCTCGCCAGCTGAAAATAAAAGGATGCCCCGATTAAGATCATGAACAGCGCCATAAAGGCAGATCCGACCCCCATCAGCTTTTTCCGGCCTACCTTATCAACTAAAAGAACCGCGATAATGGTGAAAATCACTTCAACGACACCGACGATGCATGTCGTGATAAACCCCGCATTCTGTCCGAAGCCCATCATTTTGAAAATTTCCGGCCCGTAATACGTAATTGCGTTCATGCCGATGACCTGATTGAATAAAGCCAGCAGAATCCCGATCACAAGCGCTTTTCTCAGCCCCGGTTTAAACAGCTGAGACAATGAACCCATTTTTTCTAATTGTAAAGACGTTTCGATTTGTTTGATTTCTTCTTTCGCGGTCTGCTCGCCGTTAATGCGCGTCAGCACGGCGAGGGCTTCATTCCGGCGCCCCGCTTTCGCAAGCCAGCGCGGACTTTCCGGCACGATAAGCAGCACGATAAAAAAGATGACGGACGGAATCATGCCGTAAGCGAGCATCCACCGCCAGCCGGTGTGCACCCCCCATTCATACGAGCCGGACTGCTGGACGGCAAGGTTAATAAAATAAGTGCCGGAGATCCCTAATATCGTAAACAGCTGATACAGTGAGGAAAGACTGCCGCGTATGGCCGGCGGAGCGGCTTCTGTAATATACGTGACAGAAAGCGAGGAGCCCATGCCGATTCCCAGACCGCCGATGACTCTGGCGATCACTAAGGAAGACACACTTTGAGAAAGCGCAGAGACAACCGCTGACACCGCAAACAACAGCGCCGCTGCCATCAAAATCTTTCTCCGTCCGAACCGGTCACTCAAAAATCCGGAAATTCCGACGCCGAAAACACCGCCGATCATAATGCTTGAAATCACGAGCCCTTCCATAAAAGGACTTAAGCGGTACAAATCTTTCAGGAAACCGATGGCGCCGGAAATCACCGCCGTATCATAACCGTACAAAAGCCCTCCCAGTCCGGCCGCGCATGAGATGAGAATGACAAACCACTTCGAATGCTGCCGAGTGACAGGTACATTTGAGCCAATTGGTGCCGGGTGATTCTTCATGAATTTTATCCTCCCGCGAATAATAGAATAAAAACGCTTACAAAACAGAGTGCGGCGCTTGAGTTGCTTTGTTTTCTTCAGAACCGCCACATTTGTACGTACTTATAAAGAATTTTATCTAAAAATAAGGAAAATTAGTACGTACAAATAAAGAATAAGCAGTTTTTCATAATCTGTCAATTATTTTTACAGCTTGATGAAAGGGCTTACTATGTTATACTGGAATTTGTCCGTATACATTTTGGAGGAATTGATATGCTACCGAAATATGCTCAAGTAAAAGAAGAAATTTGTTCATGGCTGAATCAGGGAAAATTACAGCCGGACGAAAAGCTGCCTACGGAAAATGAGCTGATGCAGCAGTTCGGGGTCAGCCGCCATACCATCAGAAAGGCGATCGGAGATTTGATCTCGCAGGGGCTGCTGTACAGCGTTCAGGGCGGAGGCACCTTTGTCGCTTCACGCACGGCGAAATCAGCCATGCATTCAAACAAAACGATCGGTGTCATTACAACGTACATATCAGACTATATTTTCCCGAGCATCATCAGGGGAATTGAATCTTATTTAAGCGAACAGGGCTATTCCATGCTGCTGACGAGCACCAACAACAATACAGAAAGTGAGCGGCGGGGCCTTGAAAACCTGCTGTCCAAAAATATAGACGGGCTGATTGTCGAGCCTACGAAAAGCGCGCTGCAGACGCCCAACATCGGCTACTATCTCAACCTGGAGAAAAACGGCATTCCGTTTGCCATGATTAACGCCTCTTATGCGGAGCTGGCCGCACCGAGCTTTTCCGTCAATGATGTCAAAGGCGGTATGATGGCTTGCGAATACGTCATGTCCCTCGGCCACACGCACATTATGGGAATCTTTAAAGCGGATGACACGCAGGGCGTCAAACGGATGAACGGCTATCTTCAGGCGCACCGGGAGCGCGGGATTTTTCCGTCTCCGGACATGATCGTGACTTACACGACTGAAGAAAAAGAAACCGTGCTTCTTCAAAAAATTAAGCATACCCTTGAGCAAAACAGCGGATCATACCCAACGGCCATTCTTTGTTATAATGATGAAATTGCGCTGAAGACGATTAATCTTCTCAGAGAATTCGGCTTAAAGGTGCCTGATGACGTGTCAATCATGGGCTATGATGATTCACATTTCGCCCAGATTTCCGAGGTGAAGCTCACCTCTGTCAAGCATCCGAAATCCATTATGGGGAAAGCGGCGGCAAAATACGTCATCGACTGCTTAGAGCATAAAAAACCGAAGAAGGATGACGTCGTGTATGAACCGGAACTCGTCATCCGAAATTCCGTCAGGCGGATCGGCGAATAAAAAAAGCAATGTGCGCGGCACATTGCTTTTTTTGCTCAGCTGTTTTTTAATTCGGCGATGATCTCAAATGATCTCATTCTGTCGGCATGCTCAAAGCTTTCTGAATTCACCATGATTTCATCCGCCTGTGTTGTCCGGATGAAGCTTTCCAGCTTTTCCTTCACACGCTCCGGTCCGCCGACGATCGTTGAACTGAGCTGTTCATTGACCATCGCTTTTTCATACGGCGACCAGATTTGATCCATGTCTTCAACAGGAGGCTTCAGCTGGTTCGGCGTGCCGCGGACGAGGTCTAAAAATCTTTGATAATGCGATGTCGCCAGATGCTCCGCCTTTTCATCCGTATCGGCGGCAATGACGGTGACGCCGACCATCGCGTACGGTTTATCCAGTACGTCTGACGGACGGAAGGAGCTTCGGTACAGCTCAAGGGCGGGCACGGTGTTTTTCGGTGAGAAGTGAGCCGCAAAGGCGAACGGAAGCCCGAGCTCTCCCGCAAGACGCGCGCTGAAGCCGCTCGATCCCAAAAGCCAGATCGGCACGTCCAGCCCTTCGCCCGGAATGGCGCGGACTTGATTGCGCACATTGCCTGACGGTTTGAAGTAATTTCTCAATTCTTCAAGCTGCTCCGGGAAATCCTCCCCGCTGTTTATGTTTCTTCTTAAGGCCCTCGCCGTTAATTGGTCGGTTCCTGGCGCACGCCCGAGCCCCAGGTCAATCCGCCCCGGATATAACGTTTCAAGGGTTCCGAATTGCTCCGCGATTATAAGTGACGAATGATTCGGCAGCATAATGCCCCCTGAACCGACGCGGATTTTTTTCGTGCCGCCGGCGATGTGACCGATCAGCACCGCCGTTGCCGAGCTGGCGACTCCTTCTATATTATGATGCTCCGCAAGCCAATAGCGGTTATAGCCCCACTCCTCGGCGCGGCGCGCTAAATCCATACTGTTACGGAACGATTCAGCAACCGTTCCCCCCTGTACGACCGGCGATAAATTCAATACGGAAAACGCAGTATCTTTCAATGTATGTTCAGCCATCGTTTTCTCCTTTATGGTTTAGTGTAAGCAGATCTTAAACAAGGTCTCTACCACACACCTTACCACAGCTTTTCCCGTGAGTTAAACAATTTGATTCGATGATCTTCGAACAATCAGTCAGCGGTCGTCACTAGTGAACTCTGTATGAATGAATCTATTACATTCAGATATGAAGAGCCTAGAATGATATAAAAATGAAAAGATATCATTGAAAGAACAGAACCAATAATGTTAACATATGTCATATATTGAATAGGAAGGAAGTCATAGTCTATATGCGTAAAAAAATCTTAATGGCACTCACAACAGCTTTACTGGCAGCAATCTTCTTTACCGGAAACACCGATAAGGCATATGCCGCAGACTTTTATTCCGGCACTCAGCAGCATTTAAATGTAAGCGGATTTACCGATGCCTCCTACTACACGAAAAAAGCGAAAAGTGTCGATTTCACTCTCAGTACAGCGTATCCGTCAGATCGAACCTTTAAAGGAAACCTATACTTACAGCGAAAGTCCGGAAAGAAATGGACGACTTGCAAAAAAACAACCTTTTCTTTCTCAGTAAGGGTGACTAAGTCATTCTCTTTAAAAGGATGCAAGACAGGTTATTATCGTGTCAAAGCTACGTTCAGCGGTTCAAAACTTGTCAATACGACAAACTCTTTTAAAATTAACCGATAAGATTCAGGGCCCTAAGATCATTAGGGTCTTTTTATTCATTCTTTGTGAGCTCCTGCGCGATTTGAATAAAAAGTTTTGCCGCCAATGAAGCCTCTTTTACAGAAGGAACGGCAAGCAGAACATCACGGTACACCGCCTGATTGAGTTCCCTTGTCACGACATTTTCCGGCAGCGATATTCCGGACATAGACATTTGTGATAATATCGCTATTCCCAGCCCCTCTTTGATCATGCTGATGGACGTATTGACGTTGTAAACAGTGAATGCGGCAGTCAGCACAGACCCTGCCTCCTTAAACATATCAATAAACGGTGATTCGTATCCTCCGTCACAGATGATCATCGGCTGGCGGTCTAGATCTTTCAGAGTAATTGACTCACAGCTGCAAAGCGGATGATCATTTCTAAGCACGACGGCCATTTTATCTTTTTTCAGCGGCAGATATTCCATGTCTTCCGTAGGAAAAAGAGTGATCCCCACATCTATTACCCGGGAGCGGAGCCATTCCTTTACTTCGTTAACCGTTCCTTCATGAAGCACCAACTCAAGTTTCGGATACCGTTTTTTAAACATGCTGATCAGTTTTGGAATGAAATAAGCGGAAGCGGCCGGAAATGTGCCGATGTGAATCGTTCCCTGTTCAAGCCCTCTTTCCGCGGCCGCCAGCTGCTCGGCTTTTTCTATGCCTTTGAGCACCTCTCTGATATGAACGAGAATTTTTCCGCCCGTGTCCGTGAGCCTTACGCCGTTGCGGCGCTCGCGGATGATCAGCTTGATGCCGAGCTCTGACTCAAGCGCCGAGATGGCATGGCTTACGGCGGGCTGTGTCATATTCAGCGCCTGCCCCGCTTTTGTAAAGCTTCCCGTTTCAGCGATTTGAACAAAAACCCGCAGTTGTGTAATCGTCATAACGTTTTACTTATGCTCCTTATAAAAAAGATTCATTTTATTTATCTTACTGATTACCGTATCATATGATGGAATTGTTCTACAAGGAGTGAACGACGTGAAACAGCTTTCGAAAATACAGACGGCTCTTATGCTGGCGTTTCTAGTCACGGTATGGGGAATTAACTGGCCGCTGACAAAAGCTGCGCTCGCCTATTCGCCGCCTCTTCTGTTTGCCGGAATCCGCACGCTGATCGGCGGACTTCTATTATTAATGGTGGCGCTGCCCCGTTTTAAAAAGCTGCGTTTTAAAGAAACGTGGCCGATCTATCTTATTTCTGCCATTTTAAATATTACTTTATTTTACGGCCTGCAAACGGTCGGCTTGAATTACCTGCCTGCCGGCTTATTTTCAGCCATCGTGTTTTTCCAGCCGGTTTTAATGGGCGTTTTTTCTTGGCTGTGGCTCGGGGAATCGATGTATCCTTTAAAAATAGCCGGTCTTATTCTGGGCTTTGCCGGTGTCGCCGTCATCAGCGCAGCCGGTTTCGGAGGCCATATTTCCATCGCCGGCATTCTTTTGGCTCTGGGCTCCGCGGTCAGCTGGGCGCTCGGCACGGTATATGTGAAAAGAACGGGCGGACGGGCGGACTCTATCTGGATGGTCGCTCTTCAGCTTCTGATCGGCGGCGTGCTGCTTGTCAGCTCCGGCCATTTTTCAGAAAGCTTTTCAGCGATTCAATGGAAAGCTCCGTTCATTCTCAGCCTTCTGTTCATTTCGGTATTTGTCATCGCACTCGGCTGGCTCGCCTTTTTTACGCTTGTCGGTTCAGGGGAAGCAAGCAAGGTTGCCTCTTACACCTTCCTGATCCCGCTCATATCCATTGTCGTCAGCTCGATATTTCTGCATGAGCCGCTGACCGTCAGCCTTTTAGCCGGACTGCTTCTGATCGTCACAAGCATTTGTTTTGTGAATATAACACCGAAGAAACTGAAAACACCTGCTCTGGCCGCAGAAAAAAAGGCCGTTCATTAAAAAAACTCTTGCCGCTGGGCAAGAGTTTTTTTATTTATTGACGTCTCCCTTTTACGAGATACGCAGCCGTAATAAGCAGGTAGATGGCCGCAGTGATGCATGTGATGACGATGGACGTCGTCGCAATTACGCCGATCAGGATGGCCAAAAGCGCAAGCACCGCGAACCATGTCGTGTACGGGAACCATTTGACGTAATAAGCCGGCTGTTCTGTTGAATGTTTTCTTGATTTTAAATGGGCGAATCCGATAATCAGCCAGATGAACAGCACGGTATAGCCGAGGGAACCCATCAAATAATTAAACGTCCGGCTTCCTGCGAATAAAGAAATCAGGACGCCTACATATAAAAATGACGTACAAGTCAGAATCGCATAGACAGGAACCTTTTTCTTCGATAGTTTTGAAAAGATTTTCGGCACCCGGCCGTCAGAAGCCTGCGTAAATAAGACGCGGGATGATCCGTACAGTCCCGAGTTCATAGACGAGATAATCGCAAGAAGAATGACGGCATTCATAATATGGTCGGCACCCGGAATTCCGATCATCTTAAATACTATGACAAACGGGCTTTCGGGAACGCTGTTGACTTGATTCCAAGGAATCAGGCTGACGATGATGAAAAACGGCAGCAAGTAAAAAGCGACAATCCGCGTTAACGTGCTTCGGACAGCTTTCGGAATCACCTTTTCGGGGTTTTTTGTCTCCGCCAGCGTGACGCCGATGATTTCCGTTCCTCCGTATGAGTAGATCACGACGAGCATCGCCGTAATGACGCCCCCCGCTCCATGCGGGAAAAACCCTCCGTGATCCGTTAAATGAGACAGCCCCGGCGCCGTGTGATTGCCGAATGAGAAAAATAATAGCAGAATTCCGCATAATATAAAGATGACAATCACCGTAATTTTAATGAGCGCGAGCCAGTACTCCGTCTCGGCAAACAGTTTCACAGAAAGCATGTTTACGACCGTCACCACGATGGAAATGATCAAAGCCAGTATCCATATCGGACATTCCGGCAGCCAATATTGAATGAAAATGGCGGCTACGACCGCCTCCGCGGCAATATTGAGCACCCACATTTTCCAATAGATCCAGTCTAAAAAGTATGCAGCGTACGAACCGAGAGACTGCTGAACCAAATCACGGAACGTCCTTGCATGTTTGTTTCTGACGGCCATTTCGGCCAGCCCCTGCATAATAAACAGCAGAATGATTCCGCCGAGGAGGTAGGCCAACAGCACGGACGGCCCCGCTTCATCAATCGCCGTGCTGCTGCCTTTAAAGAGCCCGGCCCCGATTGCGC
Source organism: Bacillus sp. Bvel1 (assembly GCF_014872755.1). Lineage (NCBI taxonomy): Bacteria > Bacillati > Bacillota > Bacilli > Caryophanales > Bacillaceae > Bacillus > Bacillus sp. Bvel1. Next base: position 326,141 of record NZ_JAAOBZ010000008.1, read on the forward strand.
CTCCAAGCGCCATCATCATAATGTGTCTGGACGACATCGTCCGTTTTAACGTTTGCTTGTCCTTTTCCATCTATCACACGCCCTCTCGCAAAAAGTGTTCATCACATAAAAAAGCACGCCGCCTCTTTAGGAAAAGAGACGGCGTGCCTCAGGCAGCCGCGGTACCACTCTTGTTGATCCCGAATATCCGGAATCCAGCTTAAAAACCTTTTAACGAAGGTCAGCCGTTAGGACATAGGGAATATTCCGACAATTCCGTTCCGCCCTGCCACTTCCGGGCGAGTTCAAAGAACAATCAGTCCGCGTTTCACCAACCCGCGGCTCTCTTTTTCTGACTGGATTCTCTTACTGCTCCCGTTCACAGTGTTTTATGTTAAATGAATCTCTTGAGTTTTTATTTTCTGAATATAGTAACATAATATACAGTCTTCTATTTTCAAAGTCAATACTAATTTTTTCCGTCTATTGTCCTTCCCGGTGATTCGGAAATTTCAGCTGAAATCCGGACACAAGGCTTTGCTTTCCGGCGCCATGCTTTCCGCTTTCACCTTTGTGTTTGCGTATAAAAACAGCGCAAGCGCAATGCCGAATGATATGACGAGAATCCATGCTTTTTTCATTCAGATGCCTCCTCACTTTCTATCATCGGCGGCTTTTTCTCTTTTTTTACACACAAAATTGAAAAAACAATTTTAAAATTCTGTTTTCCTTATATTGAAACTTGCTTTATCATAAAAGTATGCGTTTACATTCGAGTAGGGAGGTTATAGTATGACCCCTGTGAATTCAAGCAGCATCGGGAAGATTCAGGCGGCCAGCAAAGGTTTGTCGCCAAAATTGAGAGCGATTGCAGACCATATCGTGAAGGAACCGAAAGACGTGGTTCACCTTTCCATCATTCAGCTGGCCGAAAAAACGAAAAGCTCTGAAGCGACGATTTTCAGGCTGTGCAAGCGGCTCGGTTTTTCCGGCTATCAGGATTTAAAAATCGCGCTGGCTCAGGAGATCGTTCAGGAGCCGGTGCAGCACATTCATGAAGAAATGAGCCCCGACGACGATATCGAAGTCATCATCCGGAAAGTTTTCCGCACAAACATTTCCGGTCTGACCGATACCTTTCAATTATTAGATCCGGCCGACGTTGAAAAAGCGGTAGAAATGATCCACCGCGCAGACAGAATCGAATTTTACGGAAACGGCGGTTCCGGGCTGATCGCCACTGACGCGTATCATAAATTTATGCGTACGGGTATAAATTGCATCGCGCATACGGATTCTCACTTTCAGGCGATGTCAGCGGGTCTTCTCGGTCCTGAAAGCGCAGTCATCGGCATTTCTCATTCGGGGAGCAACAAGGACGTGCTCGACGCGGTCAAAACGGCCAAATCGCTCGGCGCCGGCACGATCGGCATTACAAGCTACCAAAAGTCGCCGCTCACCCAGATTTCCGACGTTGTGCTGTATACATCAACAAGGGAGACGGCTTTCAGAACGGAGGCGATGTCCGCAAGGCTTGCCCAGCTGTCGGTCATTGATACACTGTATTTCGCCACGGCCCGGCTGCGGCAGGAGAAAACGCTCGCCAACTTGCAGCAAATCAGAAAAATGATCGCGCACAAACGTTTGTAATCGTTTTCTAAATATTTTTTTCAAAAGAGAGAAAGCCGATACAGCGGGAATTGAGGCAATTTTATGAAAAAATTTTTCTTCTTCATCGTTGATTTATAAAAAAATTATTCCTATAATTGACTTTGTAAGGGCATACATTATAAATCTATCTTATTATTCAATCAGATTAGGCGGGATATATTATGAAGGAAACCCAAGCTGTTATCGGTCTGGATATCGGCACGACCAGTACGAAAGCTGTTCTGTTCGGACCAAGAGGCAAAGTGTTAGCCAAGCATTCGGTTCACTATGATTTAATACAGCCAAAGCCGGCATGGGCCGAGCAGGATCCTGAGCACATTTTGGAAGCGGTGATCGGAAGCATCAGGGGCGCCGTCACAAAGGCCGGACTGAGTCCTGACAATCTGCTTGCAATCGGCATCAGCACCGCCATGCACTCATTGATAGCTGTCGATCAAAACGGCGGCCTGCTGACCAAAAGCATCATTTGGGCGGACAACCGCAGCGCCGAGCAATCAAAACGGATTTTAAAAGAGATGAACGGTTTTGATATTTATAAAAGAACGGGTACGCCGATTCATCCGATGTCTCCGCTTTCCAAAATTGTGTGGATGAAAGAACAGGACAAGGAGACATTCGCGAAAACCGCCAAATTCATCAGTATTAAAGAATATATTCTGCACGAGTTTTTCGGAACTTATGTCGTCGATTATTCGATCGCTTCGGCAACGGGACTGTTCCGATTAGATACGCTTTCCTGGGATGAAGAAGCGCTCAGGATTGCCGGAATCCGGGAAGATCAGCTGTCGGACATTGTGCCGACCACTCATCAGCTGCGCGGCCTTGCGCCGGAAATCGCTGCACGGATGGGCATTCATGCGGATACACCGTTTATTATCGGCGCAAATGACGGCGTGCTCGCCAACCTGGGAGTCGGCGCGATCGGCAAAGGCGAAGTGGCCGTTACGATCGGAACAAGCGGAGCCGTGCGTTCGGTGACGGATGCGCCGATTACGGATGAAAAAGCGCGGACATTCTGTTACGCGCTGACTGACAAGCATTGGGTCATCGGAGGCCCGACGAATAACGGAGGCATTATGCTGCGCTGGCTTCGAGACGAATTCGCTTCTCCGGAAGTTGAAACGGCGAAGCGGCTCGGCATTGATCCGTACGATTTAATGATTGATATTGCTGATAAAGTGCCCGCAGGCTCTGAGGGATTGCTGTTTCTGCCGTTTTTATCAGGGGAGCGCGCGCCGTTTTGGAACCCGAATGCCCGCGGAACGTTTTTCGGCATCAGCCTCCGCCATAAACGGGAGCATTTTATCAGAGCGGTGCTGGAAGGCGTCATCATGAGCGTCTTTTCAATCGGTGTCGCATTGAGAGATTTGGCGGGCCCCGCAAAAGACGTGCGGGCTTCGGGAGGATTTGCGAGATCGCCGCTGTGGAGGCAGATTTTGTCCGATACGATGGGACGGGAAGTCCTCGTTCCGGAAAGTTACGAAGCCTCTGCGCTCGGAGCGGCCGTTCTCGCTTTGCACAGCCTTGGCGAAATGGAACGGATCGAGGATGTTCAGGACTGGATCAGAATTTCGCACCGCCATGAACCGAACGTCAAAAACAGCGAAACATATATTGAGCTGTTTTACTTATACGAGCGGCTGTATGACAAGCTCAAAGATGAATTTGACGTCATCAGTGAATTTCAGCTCAAACAAAGCCGTTAATTCTTCTTTGAAAGGGTGAAAAGGTCATGTTACTGTTTATTGTCATTGCCGCTATTATCGTTTTACTCTTATTGATTACGGTCGCTAAATTAAATCCGTTTATCAGTCTTTTGATTACATCCATCCTTGTCGGTTTCGCAACGGGCATGAATCTGCCGGACATTATCACTTCAATGAAAACCGGGCTCGGCAATACGCTGTCTCTGCTTGCGATCGTGCTGGCCCTCGGTACGATGCTCGGAAAAATGATGGCTGAATCAGGCGGTGCGGAGCGGATCGCCCACACCCTGATCGGCCGCTTCGGCAAAAAGAAAGTGCATTGGGCGATGATGGCCGTCGCTTTTATTGTCGGCATCCCGGTCTTTTTCCAGGTCGGCTTCGTCCTGCTCGTGCCGCTTTTGTTTACGATTGCGATTGAAACCGGGGTTTCATTAGTGACGATCGGGATTCCGCTCCTTGCGGGACTTTCCGTCGTGCACGGATTGGTTCCGCCCCACCCGGCGGCGATGGCGGCTGTCGGCATTTATCACGCCAATGTCGGAAAAACGATTTTGTATTCTTTAATCGTCGGTATTCCGACTGCCATCATCGCGGGGCCGCTTTACGGAAAATGGATTGGTAAGCGCATTCATAAACCCGTTCCCGAACTGTTGAAAAAACAATTTATTGAACGGAATGAAAAACGCAAGCTTCCGGGATTCGCAAATACATTGTTTACGATATTGGTACCGGTGATCCTGATGCTTATGGCAACGCTTGCCGAAATTGCGCTTCCGGAAAAAAGCACGCTCTATGAAACTTTTAAATTTATCGGCGACCCTGTCACGGCGCTTTTGATCGCCACGGTTTACTCCTTTTTCAGCCTTGGTTTTTATCAGGGCTTCGACAGGGAAAGCATTTTAAAATTCAGCAATGACTGTCTGGGACCGATCGCTTCCATTCTGCTTGTGATCGGAGCCGGCGGCGCTTTTAACAACGTCCTGATTGATTCAGGCGTCGGCACGTATATCGCTGACATGGCGAAGCACTCAAGCTTCTCTCCCGTTCTTTTAAGCTGGACGATCGCGGCGGTCATCCGTGTCGCCACAGGTTCAGCGACTGTCGCCATGATGACGGCGGCCGGCATTGTTGCTCCGATTGCATCTGTCATGCCGGGCGTCAGCAGCGAGCTTCTCGTTTTGGCAACGGGAGCGGGCTCTTTGATTCTGTCACATGTCAATGACTCCGGTTTCTGGCTCATTAAAGAGTATTTCGGAATGACGGTAAAAGAAACGTTCCTGACATGGACGGCGATGGAAACGATTATTTCTGTCAGTGCGATCTGTTTTATCATGATCATTAACGCGTTTATATAAAAACAAACCCCGGCCGCAAACCGGGGTTTGTTTTTTATCGGTCATTCACAAGGATATAAGCGGCTTTAACGGGTCCGTGGACGCCGACAACCAAATCCATTTCGATATCGGCCGAGTTGCTCGGTCCGGTAATATAGTTGATGCAGGAAGGAACGGTGACGCCGTCTCTGATCTGCTGTTTCAGTATATCGCTGGCCTGTGTCATTCTCGGCACAATGGAAGATTTCGGGATGATTGCGATATAGGTGGTCGGAAGCAGGCTGACGGAACGGCCGGCATGCTCTGACGCATACAAAACGACGGTGGCTGATTCCGCAAGCGTGATCTCGCTGAATGTGATGCCCACATTCGCTTGTTCCGCTTTTTCAATATTTTTCGCTCCTTGTTCCGCGTCCCATTCCCAAACGGGAATCCCTTCGTCCGGCCACTCTTCTGTCATAAGGGTCTGCAAGCCGTACATTTCAAACCGGCTGTCCTTCGGAATGATGACAGGCCCTCCTTCAAAGCGGTTCACCTGCGTGCGCAAAGCGTCGTAAAGCCCGGCTGCATCCGTTTCGATCAGTTCGGTATGAATGTTGACGCAGTGGTCTTTCAGCATCGTGACAAGATCGTCTTCCGTACAGTCCGCATGCGTTTGATATTGAGGCTGATACTTCCATTCAGGCAGGGACACGCCTGATTTCCTGCGCTCTCTGCCCAGACTTCCGGCGATCCGGTTTAGAAAGGATTCCTGATGTGTAACCGTCCCTTTCATCATCATTCTTCCCCCTTTTGTTTTTCCCGGTCTTTAAACCAATCTCTGAATCTCGATTTATGCGGCGCCGGGAAGTCCCGTATTGCCGTCCATTCTTTTAACGGCCCCGGCCCTTTTGATATTTTGTCATCCTCCGTAAACGGCGTCATGGCGGCAGGCGCCCATTTCGATCCCAGTTTATAAAGGGACGGGGATGACGAGCCGAGCCCGAAGGCTTTCATCGCCAGTTTTTCGCTGATCGGCGCTTTGCCCTCTTTTTCCACAATGTTCTGCCGATGCTTGAGCAGCAGCTCGTGCAGCGGAATTTTAACGGGACACGCTTCCGTACAGGCCGCGCATAAGGAAGATGCGTACGGGAGCTCCTTGTATTCGTCATATCCGCCGAGAAGAGGCGATAAGACGGCGCCGATCGGACCCGAATAGATGGACCCGTACGAGTGTCCGCCGACATGCCGGTACACGGGACAGACGTTGATGCAGGCGGCGCAGCGGATACATTGCAGCACCGATTGGAATTCCGTGCCGAGTATGCGGGAACGCCCGTTATCCACAACCACGAGATGAAATTCCTCAGGCCCGTCAGCTTCTCCTTGCTGCCGGGGGCCCGTCAGCGCCGTAATGTAACTTGTAAGCCGCTGGCCGACCGCGCTTCTCGTCAGCATGCTGACAAGCACTTCAAACTCAGAAAATGAAGGAACGATCCGCTCCATTCCCATCACGGTGATCTGCGTCTTCGGCAGCGCGGACACAAGGCGGCCGTTTCCTTCGTTTGTCACGAGACTGACCGATCCGGTATCCGCGATTGCAAAGTTGCAGCCCGTGATGCCGACATCCGCTTCGAGAAATTTTTTCCGGAGAACGCTGCGCGCGTGCATGACGAGCTCTTCCGGTTTTTCCGTCTGTTTGTATTCGAGTCTCTCTTTAAACACGTCACGGATCTGCTTTTTGTTTTTGTGAAGAGCGGGAGCAACGATATGTGACGGCGGATCGTGATCGTCAATCTGGAGAATGTATTCGCCGAGATCCGTTTCTGTGACTTCACAGCCCTCTTCCTCAAGCACTTCGTTCATATTGATTTCTTCTGTCACCATGGATTTGGATTTTACGATTTTTTTGGCGTTTTTCTGCCGGATGACATCGCGGATATAGGAGGACGCTTCTTCCGCCGTTTCGGCGAAAAAGACATGCCCGCCTCTGTTGGCGACGTTTTCGGCGAGCTGTTCCAAATAGAAATCAAGATTGTCCAGCACATGCTGTCTGATTTCTTCCGCATGTGAACGCCAATCCTCCCAGTTTCCCAATTCCTCGGCCGCCTGAAGCCTCCTTGTCCTGAGCCGTTCCTGCGCTCCGGAGACGGCTCCTCTCATAAACTCATTATCTATTCCTTCTGATACCCGCTCTTTAAAAGCGGCGGTACCGATTTTCATCGCCATGATTTTACCCCCTTGTTGTTTCTCGTCTTATCTGCTGTTCAGCACTTCTGCGATGTGCATGACTCTGACGTTTTTATCCTTACGGTCAAGACGCCCGCCGATATTCATCAGACATCCGCAATCCGCCCCGATCAGCACCTCGGCCTCCGTGTCTTCCACGCAGGCGACCTTTTCATCCACCATTTGTTCAGAGATTTGCGCCATTTTCACAGAAAATGTTCCTCCGAATCCGCAGCATTGGTGTTTTCCGGGAAGCGCGGTCAGCTCGAGCCCCTTGACATGGCGCAAAAGCTTCATCGGCTCCTCCGACACGCCGAGCAGCCTCGTCATGTGGCACGATGTATGGACTGTCGCTTTTTTATGCAGCACCGCCCCGACATCCTCCACCCCGAGAACGTTGACGATAAAATCCGTTAACTCATATGTTTTGTCCGCAAGCTGCTGCGCTTTTGCGGCCCACTTCGGATCGTCCTGAAACAGATGCGGATATTCACGGAACATCGTCGTACAGGAACCTGACGGACTGACGACGTACTCCGCTTCTTCAAACGCGGCAATCATCCGCTTCATTGCTTTTTTCGCATCCGTCACATACCCGCTGTTGTATGCGGGCTGCCCGCAGCAAATCTGCCCCTCGGGAAAATCCACCTCACACCCGAGCCGTTCCAGCACCTCAACCGTCGCCTTTCCGACATTGGTCTGAAACATATCCACAAGGCACGTGACAAATAATGAGACTTTCATGATGAACCCCTCTTTCATCCTCAGTATGTGATCCGGTCATCTGATGACCTGTTTTTGGAAAGCTCTATAAATATCCTACACTATTCTGAATATGGATTGGAAGGTTTTTCTGAAAAATCCTTTCGCCTGATGCGCTGAAGGGTGCAAAAAAAGAGAAGCCTGAAAGCTTCCCATGCTCCTCTAGATCCCGTTTTTCAGCAGGTGTCCCAGTTTTTGCACACCCTCTTTTATCGCGGCTTTACCGGGAAAACTGAACGACAGGCGGAGATATTCGGCACCGTCTTCCTGATGCGGAAAAAAATATTTTCCGGGTACATAGGAAACGCCGTGAGACAGAGCCCTCGCCAGCAGTGCGGACGTATCAGCCCCCGGCGCTTTCACCCATACAAAGTAACCGCCTTCAGGCACGTGCCAGGATGCGGATTCCGGAAGATATCGCGCTGATGCGGAGAGCAAAACATCACGTTTGCTTCGATATGCTTCCCGCAAGGCGGCGAGCCGTTCTTCAATATTCGTTTGTTCCAGATAGACGGCGGTCACCGCTTGGGAAAACGGGTGGCCTAAGTCTTTTTTTAACCATGACAATGCCGTGATGAATGCGGCGTCCCCTGCAATCCAGCCGATTCTCATACCCGGGGCGATGACTTTTGATAATGAACCGGCGTACAGCACCCCGCCGTTTTGATCCATGGCTTTCAAGGGCGGCGGAATATCGGTGAATCCGAGCTCGCCGTATGCATCATCCTCCAAGATGAGAAAATCATACGTTTCGGCAAGCTGAAGCAGGCGGGTTCTCCGCTTCGATGACATTACGGTTCCCGCCGGATTCTGAAAAGCGGGTATCGTGTAGAGAAGACGGGGAAGCAGAAGCCCTTTTCGTTTTCTTTCCTCAAGCATAAACGCTAATGTTTCTGTTTGCAGACCCTCTTGATCTGTCGGAATGCTCATGATATGCGGTGTATAATTTTTAAAAATCTCGAGCGCTTCCATATAGACCGGAGCTTCAACGGCAGCGGCGGTTTGTTCATCGAGGAAAACCCGCGCAGCCAGATCTATCGCCTGACAGGCGCCTGACGTCACGATCAGCTCATCGTCCCGGCAGTGAATGCCGCGGATGGCTAACCGTTCTTGAATCTGCTTTTTTAAAACGGCCGTCCTCGGGCTTCCTATATAATGCAGCGGCAGATCACGCTCCTCATCCAGAAGGCGGGAGGCGGCTTCTTTCAGCTCCTTATCAGGAACGAGTGCGGGATCGGGATAGCCGGAATGCAGAGGGATGCACGCTTTCGGAACTGCCGGCATCCATTCCCCGGGAGGATCATTTGTCAGAGCTTTCTTTACATGGTCAGAAAAAAAAGATTCGGCCTGCATGTGATGTTATCCCCTTTCACAAGTCAGCTTCTATACATTTTCTTCAAAATAAGCCCCCAGCACTTCTTCCACATTCGTCAGGTGCGCCGTCATCGCGGCTTCCGCTTCATCCGCGTCTCCGGCGGCGACGGCGCTGTAAATGCGTTCATGCTCTTCATACAATCGCTGCACGCTCGTTCGTTTAGAAAACAGCCAAATTTTTCTCGTTTCTCTCATTGTTTCCAAAAGGAGCGCGGAGACATGATTCATGAGATGCTTAAGCAGCCCGTTTTGTGATGCTTCCGCCAGCGCCATGTGAAAGGAGAAATCTGCTTTTTCGCCCAATTCTTCGTCTCCGTCAATGTCTTTCATCTCCATGAGAGCTTGGCGGATTTTTTGTAAATCGTCTTCGGTGCGTTTTTCAGCGGCCATGGCGGCGACGCCGAGTTCAAGCAGCTTTCTGACTTCGAGCAGCTGTTTGACGTCCTCTTTTTTCATCAAGAGGGCGGAAGAAAGCGGCTGGGAAACATGAGACGGCTCAAATTCTCTTATGTATGTGCCTTCTCCCTGCTTCATGTCGACGAGCCCCATCGCTTTCAAAGCCGACAGCGCTTCTCTGACCGCCGAGCGGCTGACCTGAAAACTCTCGGAAAGCGCCTGAACGGAATCAAGCTTTTCACCCGGCTTAAGCTCGCCCGCTTTTATCTTCTCCAGCAATGCGTCAGCGACTTCCTCGTAGATTTTTTTCGTTTTAATTTGTTTATATTTCAACGCGATCACCCCGTCACTTGTGAATCTTGATGTTTATCGTCTATTATACTTCTTTTTTTGTGTTGCCGACAGGTTCAGACAATTTGTTCAAGAAAAGTATTGTACTTTCAAAACTTTCAAAATATAATGCTAATTAACCCGGTCATCAGATGACCTTATCATAAAAAGTAATCGTTTACATGACATAAGGAGGGGTTTTTTAGGGATGCAATGGACACAGGGGTACGCTCCTTTAGGGGGAAATTTGCTTTTATCGGCAGCTTGCGCGCTCGTGCCGATTATCTTCTTTTTTTGGGCGCTTGCGGTGAAACGGATGAAGGGGTACATAGCGGGGCTTTTAACGTTAGCCGTTTCACTTTTAATCGCTGTATTTGTTTACGGCATGCCGGCGGAAAAAGCGGTGATGTCCGCTTCTCAGGGAGCGGTGTACGGGCTGCTTCCGATCGGCTGGATTATCGTCACATCGGTCTTTCTGTATAAAATCACCGTGAAAACGGGACAGTTTGAGATTATCCGGAGTTCGGTGCTCTCAATTACAGATGACCGGCGTTTGCAGGCGCTGCTCATCGCCTTTTCATTCGGGGCATTTTTAGAAGGCGCCGCCGGTTTCGGCGCTCCCGTCGCGATCTCGGCCGCTTTGCTCGTCGGACTTGGTTTTCAGCCGCTGTATGCGGCGGGAATTTGCCTGATTGCCAATACGGCGCCCGTTGCCTTCGGTGCGATCGGCATTCCGATTACCGCCGTCGAAGGTCCGACCGGGATACCGGCAATGGAAATTTCCCAAATGGTCGGCCGGCAGCTTCCTTTTTTATCCGTCTTTATTCCGCTTTACTTAATCATTTTGATGAGCGGGTTTAAAAAGGCTTTTGAAGTATGGCCGGCCATTCTTGTTTCCGGCGTCTCCTTTGCGGCCGTGCAGTACGCAAGCTCGAATTTTTTAGGGCCTGAGCTTCCGGATGTGCTGTCGGCGCTTGTTTCCATGGCCGCACTCGCTGTATTTTTGAAATTTTGGAAACCGAAAACGGCCTTTCGTTTCGCGGCAGAACGGGAATCAGCAGCGGCCGCTGACCGGGCGCCGATCAAGTACGGGGGCGCCGCGGTGTTTAAAGCGTGGTCTCCTTTCCTTCTTCTGACGGCCATGATATCCGTTTGGGGGATTCCCGGCGTGAAGGCTGCTTTAACCGGTCATTATGAAGGAACGTCAATGTGGCTTTCCTGGCTGAATGCAGCCGGGAAAGCATTGACCTTCACGCCTCCCGTCCCATTTGTAAATCAGCAGATTCTTCAGGCGGACGGCACGCCGATTGAAGCCGTGTACAAACTTGAGCTTTTCGGTTCAGCGGGAACGGCGATTCTGATTGCCGCCGTCATCTCCAAGTTCGCCCTCGGCATGTCGTGGAAGACGTGGGGCGAAGCGTTTATAGAAACGGTGAAAGAGTTAACGCTTCCGGTCGTGACCATTGTTTCTGTTGTCGGCTTTGCATATGTGACGAATGCTTCCGGCATGAGCACGACACTCGGTCTTGCGCTTGCCATGACGGGCGCGATGTTTACCTTTTTTTCGCCGGTGCTTGGCTGGCTCGGCGTATTTATTACCGGCTCTGATACATCGGCCAACCTATTGTTCGGCGGATTGCAAAAGGTGACGGCGCTATCTGTCGGGATGGACCCGGTTCTCTCCGTTGCCGCCAATTCATCAGGCGGTGTCACCGGAAAAATGATTTCTCCGCAATCCATTGCGGTTGCCTGTGCCGCTGTCGGTCTGGCGGGCAAGGAAGCCGACCTTTTCCGCTTTACGATTAAGCACAGTCTGTTTTTGCTTCTGCTCGTCTGTCTCATTACATTTTTACAGCATCATCTGTTTTCATGGATGATCCCGTAACACGGAGAACCTCCCCGGGGTTTGGCTCGGGGAGGTTTCAGCTGTACCGTTTTCTCGCCGATGACGGCGGAATATTTAATTGGTCACGGTATTTGGCGACGGTGCGCCTTGAGATTCGGATGTCATATTGTTCATGCAGCAGATCGGCAAGCTTTTGGTCTGAAAAAGGTTTCTTTTTATCTTCTTTACGGACCAATGCTTCCAGATGCGCTTTTACGGCATAATTGGAGGCGCCGCCGTCCCCCGATGATTCAGCTTTCGCCGAGAAAAATGTTTTCATTTCATACAGTCCGTACGGCGTCTGAACGTACTTCCCTTTGATGGCCCGGCTGATCGTTGATTCGTGGAGCTCCAGCGTTTCCGCCACCTCTCTTAGGGTCAGCGGCTGCATTCCGCTTTTTCCTGTGAGAAAAAAGGATTCCTGCCGTTCAGTCAGGACGCCGATAATTCTCGTGATCGTTTGTTTTCTTTGCGACAAAGCCCGGTTCAGCCAGCGCCATTCCTGATATTTTGCCGACAGATAATTTTTCGTGTCACGGCACCCGGCGGCTGACAGGAGCGGCTGATAATGGGCATGAAGCTGGATGTCAGGAAACGAACGGCTGTTGAGCCGCGCTTGAATGATGCCATTTTTCACCGTGATGAAAATATCCGGTTCTACGTAAAAACCCGGCTCCTCATGCGCATAACGGAGCCCCGGCCTCGGATCAAGCGCGCTGATCATGTCAGCGATGTCCTGAATGTCTTTAAGCGGAATGCCCGTTTTCTGTGTAAGCGCTTTCCAATTCTTTCTTGCAAATAGCTCAAAATAGGCTTCGGCAATCCATTCCGCCTGTTCGTTCCGCTCGGGCAGACGGCGGAGCTGAAGAAGGATGCATTCCTGCAAAGACCGGGCGCCGATTCCCGCGGGCTCAAGGGATTGAAGCTTTTTCAGAACCGCTTCCGTCTCCTCTTGTGAAGCGGATACATGGTCGGCGGCGGCTGGTATGTCCTCTTTTAAATAACCGTTTGAATCCAATGAATGTATCAGATAATTGAAAATTTTTTTCTCATCATCGGACAGCTTCATGTCTAAGGCTTGCTGTTTGAGCGAATCCTGCAGCGTTTTGCGGGTAAGTCTGATCTGCTGGCTTCCGTCCCGTTCTTTCATCCTGTTTTTATTTGTTTTATGGTAAGATAGTGGCGGCGTGTCTGTTTCCTTTCGTTCAATCAGAGGGTTTTCCAGTGAGAGCTCATCAATATATCCGGCCAGTTCCGCGGAATTGTATCCGAGTAATGTGATGGCCTGTTTAAGCTCTTGCGTTAATTGAGGCTTTAACATTTGTGTTTGCTGAAGTTTGATATCCATCATGCTCACTCCCCTTTTTTCATTGTACATGATTGGTTTCATACCGTATATACTTATTAAAAGGAGTTGCTTTATAGATGTCAGAACTTTTTTCTGTTCCCTATTTTATTGAAAACTTTACACAGCACATTGAAATGAATCCGAATGAAGACCGAATTCATGCGATGAACAGCTATTACCGCTCCGTCGTCTCAACCCTTGTACAGGATCAGCTGACGAAAAACTCGGTTGTGCTCAAAAGAATTCAGCATTTGGATGAGGCGTACAACAAAGTAAAACGCGGAGAAACAAAATAAACCTTCCGCTCATTCAAAGCGGAAGGTTTTCCTTCGTGCCGGCGGTTTCACCGATCAGCCGGACGTCCGGCGCTTCGTGCGTCCAGGTGTAATAATAGTTCGCGTTTTTCCCGTATGAATTATCAATGACGGTATTTGGTTTCCCGAGAAGCGAGGACAGGATGTGGCCGTGGAGCCTTGACGTTTCCACCGATTCGTACCTGCTGAAAAACAGGACCGCTTTTTTCGTTAAGAAATCGGAATAGCGTTTCCAAAACCGCGCAATCGGCAGCGGGTTTCCCGCTTTTTTATTCAAAACATTCAGCGTTTGGAAAAAAGCGATTCCCCTGCGGTCGCTTGCTGACAGAACATCCTGCCAGTCACAGCTTTTAACGGAAGAATTGTTTTGCAGCTTCGGGTTGATTTCCCCATCCGTGCGGATAAAATAAAGCCTGCCGCGTGACGGAACCGCTGACGCCGCGATCGGATACAGCTGATGGGCCATATCAGGCATAAGCCCGATATGATTCGCCGAAAAAAAGCGTTTCGCAGTCTCGTATGACACATGATCTCTCGTAAACAGGTGGAGATCCTTGTGCTCCGCAAAAAGCGCCGATGTCTTTTGCAGCCGTGTCTCATCCTGATAATAAATCGATTGCGGCAGGATGACGATCCTGTTTTCCGGAAAGGATTTGACGATTTTTTCCCTGAACGTCTGATAGTACGGATAGAGATCCCCGAAATTTCCGCCACCCTGACAGACGATGATCGTCTTTTTGTCCGCCCGGCGCCCGAATGGAAAATTGTCGGGATTCCAGCGCTGTTTCACGCGGATGCCGTGCGCTTTAAAAAACGCCTCCGTCCCTTTCATAATCAATAAATCCCCTACATTTCCGTAGAGGGGATAGTCGGCATATATGATGTCGGATTGCGGCGGTATAACGCTGAGCAGACCCGTCAGCGTCTCTTTTAATCGGCTCATAACATGGCGGCTGTCCATGTTTTCTCCCCTTTCGTTTCAAACAGTTGCGCAAGTGCGTCAATGACACGCTGCTGCTCCTCAGAAGACAGGTCAGACCCGGACGGCAGACAAATCCCCCGGCTGAAAAGGTTCTCAGAGACACGCTCATGGTCGCTGTGAGGATAAAAGACGGAAGATGAGAAAAGCGGCTGCGTGTGCAGCGGTTTCCACAGCGGCCGGGCCTCAATATTCTGTTCCGCAAGACAGGCGACGGCTTCTTCCGGCGTCACGCCGTTATCAAGCGTCAGAGCCGTCAGCCAGCGGTTTGAAACCGTTCCTTCAAGCTCCGGCATCATGCGGATGCCCGGATATGTTTCGAGCGCTTCCCGATACCGGTGAAAGATTTCTCTCCTCGCCCGGACGCGATCTTCAAGCACTTCCAGCTGCGATATCCCCACGCCCGCGAGAATGTTGCTGAGCCTGTAGTTGTAACCGAGCTCGCTGTGCTGGTAATGAACGGCGGCATCTCTCGCCTGTGACGCAAGAAACCTCGCTTTTTCAATCGCGGCTTCATCGTCAGACACGAGCATGCCGCCTCCCGATGTTGTAATGATTTTGTTGCCGTTAAAGGAATAAATGCCGAAACGGCCGAACGTGCCGCTCTGCCTGCCTTTATATGTTGATCCTAAGGACTCGGCAGCGTCTTCAATCAGACAGACGCCGTATGCGTCACAAAGGCTCATTAATTCATCCATTTTCGCGCTTTGGCCGTAAAGATTGACGGCGATCACCGCTTTCGGGAGTCTGCCGCGCCGCTTTGCATCCCGGAGCGCCCGCTCAAGCGCAGCGGGCGACATATTCCACGTCTCCCATTCCGAATCAATAAAAACGGGCTCAGCCTGCTCATACACAATCGGATTCGCCGTGGCGACAAACGTAAAGGAAGGACAAAATACAACGTCTCCTTTTTTCACACCCGCAAGCCGCAGGGCAAGATGGATGGCGGCCGTTCCCGAGCTTAAGGCCGCCGCGCTTTTCACTCCCGCATATTCCGCGAGCCGCGCTTCAAACGAATTGACGAGCGGACCGAGCGGGGCAATCCAATTGGTTCGGAAGGCTTCTGCGATGTATTCCTGTTCTTTTCCGCTCATATGAGGCGGAGACAAATAAATCCGTTTGTTTGTTTGCATGAAATCATCCTTTTTCATTATGGATAGGGGAGATGACGCGGGCCGGAACGCCGACCGCCGTCACATGGCCGGGAATTCTGCTGATGACCGCAGCCCCCGCGCCGATAACGGACCAAGGGCCGATGTCCATCTGCGGTATGACGGACGCGCCGATTCCGATGTGCGTTCCTTCCCCGACTTT
Source organism: Bacillus sp. Bvel1 (assembly GCF_014872755.1). Lineage (NCBI taxonomy): Bacteria > Bacillati > Bacillota > Bacilli > Caryophanales > Bacillaceae > Bacillus > Bacillus sp. Bvel1. Next base: position 341,741 of record NZ_JAAOBZ010000008.1, read on the forward strand.
CACTCCGCCGGCAAGCGCCGCGCGCGGTGAAAGATGGACGTAATCTCCGATTGCATTGTCGTGATCGGCAACCGCCCCCGTATTGATGATGCAATGGGCGCCGATGTCAGCGCCCGCCTGAATGACGGCGCCCGCCATCACAACCGTTCCGTGTCCGACGGAAGCCGTTTCACTGACGATCGCCCCGGGGTGAATGAGTGAAGCATAATCGGCAGCTTCAATCCCAAGCGTTTCAGCGAACTGCTTTCTGACGCCGTTGCGGCCGATGCATATCGTGAACACGGCCTCGGGGACGAGTTTCCGAAGCATGTGCACGTCTTCCGTCCGGCCCGTATATAAACCGTTCCGAGCGGTAAAACCGCTGAATCCGTCGTCCAATATGCCCGCAAGCTCCATATCGGAACGGGCCTGCACGATTTCCTTCACGACTTTTCCGTGTCCGCCGTTTCCGATCAGCACGACCTTTTTCACGATGACATATCTCCGCTGCCTGTGAAGCGCTTTGCCGTCACATGGCCGGCTTGGTGTATGCCTTCTGACACGAGAACTTTTTTCACTGTTAAAAGCAGAATCTTTAAGTCGAGAAGAAAGGTGCGGTTGTCGACGTACCACACGTCGAGCTTGAATTTCTCCTCCCATGAAATCGCGTTTCTCCCATTGACCTGCGCCCAGCCCGTAATCCCCGGCTTCACCTCGTGCCGCCGCGCCTGCTCCGCCGTGTAAAGCGGCAGATAATCCATCAGCAAAGGGCGGGGGCCGACCAGACTGATATCGCCTTTGAGCACATTAAAAAGCTGGGGAAGCTCGTCGATGCTCAGTTTTCTGATCAGCCTTCCCGTTTTGGTCAGGCGCAGATGATCCGGAAGCAGCACACCGTTTTCATCACGCGCATCCGTCATCGTTCTGAGTTTATACAACGTAAACGGACGCCCGTTATGCCCCGGTCTCGTCTGTTTGAACAATACCGGAGACCCGATGGCGCATCTGACGGCTGCCATGGCGAAGAGAAGAATGACACTCGCGCCGCACAATAACAGCGTCGCGGCCGCTATATCAAATACACGTTTCACCTTCAAATCTGAACAGCTCCTTTCACTTTTCGGCATTTCTGTAAAGCAAGCCGCCTTTCTTCTTTCGTACAAATGAAGAAAAAAGCGAATGCGGCATAGCTTATGCATACGGCAAGCCCCGCGGCGATCAGACCGGCCCAGCCGTCAAGCGGTGAAAACAGCCGGATACCCCGGCAGACGGCCCAGGCAAATACGGCCGCCGCCAACGGGCCGAACATGCCTTTGTAAAACGCGGTTTTCTGAAAGCCGGTAATATGCGAAACATACAGCGGCGTGAAGACGGCATTTTTCAAAATGAGGGAGACAGCCCCGGCAATGGTGATGCCGTACAGCCCGAGATGTGCCGGTCCGCTGAGAACCACGGCCAATATGACATTCAGTCCGCCTAAACATAAAGTAACGACGGCGGGCGTTTTTTGTTTATTAAAAGCCGTCCATACGTAAAAAAGCGGCATGACAGAGAGACTGACCGCCAAATACGCGGCGTGAATATATAAAAGCGGCGCCGTCTGCACAAACGACGGGCCCAGCCAAATCGCCAGAAACGGTTCGGCAAGCCCTCCTAATAATGCGGCGGGAAGCGCGAGGAGAAGCCCGTTCATCCGCACGGCCTTATTGGCGTAAGACAGGAGACCTTCCATATCGCCTTTTGAATAATAGGAAGTCAAAACCGGCGCAAACAGTGAAGCAAGCGTCCCGGCAAGACTTCTGAGCAGAAGCGGGAATTGAATAATCGCCGCATAGACACCCGCTTCAGACGGCCCCAGCACGAGGTTGGCCGTCATGAGGTCAATCTGCAGAAACAGCAGCACGCCGATCTGGTTGACAGAACTCCAGGCACCGGCCGAAAACAGCACTTTGCTTGTCTGTAATGATAAAGTTTTACGGCTGAAAGAAAACCACGGAATCAATTTCTTAAAGAAGAAAAAAGTCAGCACAGCTGCACAGACAGCTCCCGCTAATGCCGAAAGCTGGATCTGCCAGATCTTCGGCGGCAGGCACGTAAACAGAGCGAGCACACACAGCACCCTGACCAGCATTTGCACGGCCTGAATGGAACTTGTGATATAAAGCTTGTTGGCAAAAAACGGCCCCGTCGCGAACCCCGCCATAAAAAACGTCAGCATAAACAGCACGCTGCCGATTACGATAGACAGCCTCACATCCGTTAAGAGCCCGGCCGGTACATTCATAATCCTGTCAATAAAAAAAGCAGTCCCGGCGAGCGGCACAGCGAGTAATAGAGATATCACGACAGACGCGGCTAAATAATTGCTTACATACGCATTGGCCTCGTCCCTGTTCCCCCTGTGGGCGGCGACGGAGAAAAACCTCACAACGACTGAGCTCAGCGCAACGGTAATAATAGAGAAATAGTTAATGATATTCTGTGTCAGATGGACAAACCCAAAAGCCTCAACACCTAATGTTTTCACAATAAAGGGCGTCATCCACACTGATAAAAACACCGATAGTAAAAACGCCGTCACATTGGCGCCGAAATTAATGGCAAATTTCATGCTCCTTCCGCACTGCCTTTCTCTTTCGATTTCCGTTCGAAAAACGCATGCAGAAGAAGAGGAAGGCGCATTTTGCACAGACCGAGCACCACGCGCTCCCCGGCCAGCAGCTGTTTATGGCGGCACGGCGTCCTGCGCACGGCCGTTTTTACCATGTCATACGTTAAGATTCTGCCGATATGCGCCGTAATCTGGTGTGACGGCTGCGGGGCGGCGCATGCGTTGGCGATCAGCATCGGAATCTGATGCTTGCACAAATATGTATCAATATCGCTCCGACAGGCGTCCGTCAGCCCGTTTGCCTCATAAAAAGCCATTTTCGCTGCATATTGCTTTTGCAGTTCGTGATCTAAGCGGGGCTTAAACGGTGTTTCTGTAAGACTTTGCGGATTTTCCCGGTAGATATACAGCCCTTCGTCTATCACTTTGACACGCGCGGCTTGGCGGAACGCTGCCAAGTTAAACGGAGAGTCCTCGGCAAACCGGATATCTTCATGGAACAACAGCCCTTGCAATGCTTCTCGCCGGTATATATAGCGCCACACATACCAAATAAACCGATGTTCGTGCGCGCGGGTCAGCAATGCGGTCATTTCATCCGCTGTGAAGACGCGGCCCGGCGGAAGGGACGGCGGCATATACGTTCTTTTCTTAGACGGCGTTTCCTTATAATAACCGCAGCCGGCGATATCCAGCCGGTTCTTCTCCGCTTCTTCATAAAGCCGCTCGAACATCGTTTCCGTCACATAGTCATCGCCGTCCGCAAAACCGATATAACGGCCGCGGGCGGCTTTTATTCCGGCATTGCGGGCCGAGCTGAGGCCGCCGTTTTCTTTATGAATCACCCGGATTCTCGCATCTTCTGCGGCGAATTGTTCAGCCATCCGGCCTGACTGATCCGGTGAACCGTCATTGACGAAAATGATTTCGATGTCTCTCAGCGTCTGTTTTGTTAAAGAAACCGCGCATTCTTTAATAAAAGGCTCTGTCTTATACATCGGCACGATCACGCTCACAAGCGGCGCGGTCATTGGGCATCACCGCTGATTTTCGAGCGCAGCCCGGCAAAATAAACACTTCGCAAAGAACCGCCTTCCTCATGCTTGCCGCTGAGCAGCCGATTTACGGCGGATGTTACGGCTTCAGGGTCCGGACGTTCAAGCAATGTCATGTTCGGTATGTTTTTCAGCCATTGATAGCCTTCCATCACCTTATGATCAAACGAACGAATGACGACACAAGGCGTTTTCGTCAGCGCACAAAAAATCATCCCGTGAAGCCTGTCAGTGACGACGGCTTCCGCGCCTTTCAGCGTATTCCAAAGCGCTTCCAGCTCCTTTTCGCGTGTATGGCGGCTGACCCTCCGGCCGACCGTCGTGGTAAAGGAATACAGCTCTCCGTACTCTTTGGCCAAAGCTTCTTTTACCATCGTTCTGTCCTCAGCCGTCAGCGCGCTCTCCTTATCCTCCCGTAAACAGAGGTAGATCCCTTCCCGCGCTATGCCCCGCTCGCTTTTATCCAAATATAAGACCATGTCAGGCTGTTTGAGCACTGTTTTTCCGGGAAAATGACGCTTCATCCATTGATACGTCGTCTCATCTCTCGCCATCAACAAAAGGTCGGGATGCGCATTGTACACTTTTCGGGCGCGCTTCAGTTCCTTCCGTCCCTTTTTTGATTCAGAAAAGTGAGCCGTCGCCGGAAGCTGAACGATCCGATATTGCCGGAATGTTTTTATGATAAAGCGGCGCGTCCATTCCTCATACCGGTACAAATCCCCCATATTCCCGCCGCCGATGATGAATACCATATCATCAGGGTGGCGTTTTTTGATCAGCACTTTTGCCGATCTGTATATATCCTTCATATCCACCTCGACAATGTCAAAATCGGGATACTCCCGTTCAAGAAACGTTTTGCTTGCGTAGGCGATGGCGTGATCGCCGAGATTATCATGGGACGGGAGCAGCGTCAGAATGATCTTTTTTCTTGCCGCTGTAAGCCCCGCCCCATCCGCTGCCGTTCCGAAATGAAATTGGGACGGGTATTTGACCTTAAGCAAAAGCCATTCCGCGAGATTGATTTTTAAAGATTGTATCGACATGTCTTCACCCTCTGATTTTCATTTTGTACTCGATTGCCCGCTGATACGCGGCTGATGCCAGCGACACGAACGGAATCAGCTTCAGCTTCGCCAAAAGCAGAAGGCATGAGCGTTTGGCGTCAAACGGCGCCGTTCCCGTTTTGGAAAGGCTCAGGCGGAATACGGGATCAGCGCATATCCGGCTGATATTCTTCCACTTCTCAGAAAACCGGCCGCCGTTATTCCGCTTCCATTCATTCAGCAGGCAGACTGTTCCGTGCTGAACGATAAAAAAATCCAGCTCCTGCCGGTATTCGTGTAAGCAGCCGTTTTCACGCAAAAAAGCTTCGTTCAGCCGATAGAGAACGAGACCTGAGTCAAACAGCTTTTTCTGATAGCTTTGCACAATGGAAGTCAAGTGAATCCGATAATGATAGAGCGGCTGATCCACGTACGAGACCGCACCTGCGAAAACATGCGCCCGGAGGCTGAAATACTGATCCTCCACGTGCTCCAGCTCATCACGAAGCGGAAAGCGCAGCTGATGATGCTCGATCATAGATCTTTTGTACAGCTTGTTCCATGAAAAGCCGCTGACTCTTCCTTCAAATAAATCTTTCAGGTACCGTTGTTTCGGGCGGCCCTCGTACGCTGAAGCGATCGTTGAAACGGCGGTCTTCCCCGTATCCGCAAATTCAGCCGCATATTCGCAAATCACGAGATCAGCCTGATCAGCCTTCGCTTTTTCATACATGCGCAGGCAATAATCAGGTTCAACCCAGTCGTCCGCATCAATAAAAGCGATAAATTCGCCGCGCGCCGCCTCGATGCCCTTGTTGCGGACCGCGCCGAGCCCCCGGTTTTGCTGATGAACGACCCTGATTCTCTCATCCCGCTTCTGATAGGTTTCAAGAATCGCCGGGCTTTGATCCGTGGACCCGTCATTAACGGCCACGATTTCGATATTGGCGAGCGACTGATTGAGCAATGAATCTAAGCATCTTTCTAAATAAGTTTCCGTATTATACACAGCAATTAATAAACTGACCGCGGGTGTTTCCATATAAACCTCCAGTGTCCATTACCGGGAAAAAATCGTTCTGTACGGAAGCACAGACGAATCGACCGGCATAAGCAAGTAACTGTAAAGAAAATAACAGACAATAATGGCGATATAAATCAGCGCATTTGATTTTTCATCAAAAATTCTCACAAAATAAGGGATCAGGATCATTTGGTACAGGCCGAAATATATATTAAACCGGGCGAAAATAACATCCTTTGTCGCCAAAAGACCGAAAAGCAGGCCGAGCAGACAGAAATTCACGATGACATCAATGTCAGGCCAGAGCTTCCGCAGCCGCTCCCGGTAGCAGAAAGCCAAAAACAGCGGCAGCAGCAGCACCGCGATTTTTACGACGTTCATCCCGTTCGTATTCGTCATCAGCCATTTCTCATAATGGCCGTACGAGCTGTTTTCCAGCACGACGACAAACAGCGAAATGAACTTCTGATACAGAAACGTCATAAGAAGAAACAATGCCGACAGTCCGAAAATCGCGGGCGACCAGGCTCTTTTTCTGACGAGAAAATAAACCGGAATCATAATCAGCGCTGAGGAATGAAAAAGCGAACACAGCAGCACGATTGACATATAACGCTTCCAGCTTCCGCTGATCACGTAGCGGACGGCCCAAAACAAAACGGCCGCCACCATATACTGCCTGATCCCGTTAAAGGAAGCGTAATAGTGATACGTGCCCAAAAACAAAAATACACTCAGCTCAAACGGACGGCCGAACTCAACGAGCCCCTTTAAAATAAAGCTGCATGTCACGACCGCCACGGTGAAATACATGATTTGCGGATCTTTCGTGATAAAATTCATGAGCCAGATGAGAGCCGTAAACCCCGGATCAACGGCTGCTTTTTTCGCTCCGAACCCGAAGATCTCCCAAATGCTGCCGTAATTTCCCGCCAGCTTGTACATTAGCGCGTACGTCTGAAAATCCGTCCCGACTCTGTAGCGCAAACCGGAGACCAATACCAGCGATAGCAGCGGAACGAGCATGACGAGCTGATTCGGCCGGTATCCGGTCGAAAGCGATTGATCACGCCCGCCGCACATTTTCGCGAACCATGACCAAATATAAACAATTCCCATATTGACTACATATACAATCATTCGTTACTGTTCCTTTTTCCAATTCATATTGTAAAGCTTCATAACAGCCCCCGTATTTTCTCCCGCGTCATATCCCAGCCGCCTGAGGGTTTCTTTAATGCGCGCCCCGTCAGGCTTTGCCGCCTCTGCTGCCCGTAAAACCGCGGATGCCCATTGTCCCGGCGGTTCTTTGAGGCTGAGCCTTTTGACCAGCCCGAGCCCGGCATCGGCTTCTTCCGTTATGCCGTCTGATATCACGCACGGCACCCCGGAGGCCTGCGCTTCAACGAGCGTGACGGGCAGCCCTTCATAAAGAGACGGCATGACAAATACATCCAGCGTTTTCAGCAGATCATGAACGCGGTCTTCTATACCGATAAAACGCACATCATCATCAAGCCCCAGCTTCGCCGCCAGATTTTCCATATCGGTGCGAAGCGGACCGTCTCCGGCGAGAATCAGCTGTAAGCCGATGCCCCGCTCTTTCATATCAGCGGCCAGCCGGAGCAGAAATTCGTGGTTTTTTTCTTCTGTAAAGCGGCCGATATGGCCGATCACCAAACGGCCGTCTGCAATGCCCCGCTTCCTTTTTTCAGCTTCTGTGTCCGCGCACCCGCCGGCAAATAAGTCGAGATCAATGCCGTTCGGCAAAAGATGCACGTCTTTTTCTTTCCCGAATAAGAAACGGCCCGCCTCTTTTCCGCAGGCGCACAGTGCCGTGGCGTTTGCCGTGATCAGCCGTCTGAAAACAAACAGCTGCATCCCGGCAAGCCGCGATGCCCGCCCCCGCCACGACGTACTGTGCGAATGGCAGATCCGCACCGGGACGCCGGCTAAACGAGCGGCAAGCGCGATAAATCCAGACTGAAAATCGGTATGGGCGTGCACGGCGGCAAACGGGCCTTTTTCCTGAATCATCCGCTTGACCTGTTTTACAAATGTAATCGGGTTTGTGCTGCCGATGCTCGGCACATAAAAAAGCCGTCCGCCGAGAGCGAGAATTTCCTCGTCATAAGCGCACGGATCGTTCCTATGGGTTAAAAAATCAAACTGCACCTTCGTTCTGTCCATCTTCCGGTACAAATTCATCATCATCGTTTCTGCGCCGCCCCTGTTCATCCCGCTGAAGATGTGCAGCACCCGCATCGGTTTGTCAGTCATGTTCGGCAAGCCCTTCTTTTTGGCGGATGTCCTTGTTTTTATGATAACGGTTCATGACCGCGGGCGGCGTAATGGCGCGGATGAGCGGTTTTGCGATATACGCGTAATGGGAAATCGGCAGCTTCAGCCGTCTGCATGCCTGAAAAACGAGCACCGCATTATCAATGGAATACGTAAACGATCTCCTTTTGAACGCATCACTGTCCTCTCTTACTTTATACAGCGTTTCCTGGAGATTGTACCCTCGGAAACCCGCTTCAAAAAAGCGCAGCCACAAATCGATATCCTCCATCCGCCGCGTCCGCCTGACTGACCGGTAGCCTCCAAGCGCTTTGTACGCTTCAGCCCGCATCATAATGGTGCCGTGGCAGAACGGTGTGCCTTTCGCCATAATTCCCGGTTTCGGCACGGGCGGCAAAAGCCGGGCGCCCCTGACGCCGAATTCATCAAATACGAGCATCCCCGTGCCCACGACTTGATAGTGGGCGTGCTTGTTTAAGAAAGCGGCCTGTTTTTCCAGTCTCCTCGGGTTGGAGATGTCATCACCGTCCTGCCTGGCGATATAATCCCCCGTTGCGTATGTCAGACAGCGGTTCAGCGAAGCGGCAAGCCGTTGATTCGTCTTATTTTGAATCAGCGTGATCCGGTCGCTGTAATGATCCGCGTAACGGCGCGCAATCTGATACGTTCCGTCAGTTGACGCGTCATCACACATAATCAGTTCCCAATTCTTATACGATTGGCTCAGGATGGATTCAATACTCTCCGCTAAAGTCTCTTCGCAATTATAAATTCCCATGATGACGGAAATTTTCGGTTGTGCTCCTGCATTCATACGCTTTTCTCCTTTTTATCCATATAACCGGCGTAAATGTGCGCCATTTCCTTTACCGTACGTGTTTCTGAAAAACATTCCGCCGTCCTGCGCCCTTCTTGTCCCATTGCTTTTCGCAGACCCGGGGATCGGTACAGCTTTTCAATCCGATCGGCAAATGCCGCGCTGTCCCCTGCCGGCACGAGAAAACCGTTCACACCGTCTTCGATGATCTCACGGTGCCCCCTGTTGTCTGCGGCAACGGCGGGCTTTTCGGCAGCCATCCCCTCAAGCAGATTCATACCGAGCCCTTCGCGGATGCTTGAGGCGACGGACAGATCAGCAAGCTGAATCAGCTCATGAATGTCACGGCAAAAACCGTAAAACCGCACAATGTCGGATACCCCGAGTGATTCAGCCTTTTTTCTGTACGGCTCTTCCATCACGCCTTCTCCGGCAAATACGAGTTTCAGCTCTGGAATGCGGTTCTTCAGCAGTGCCGCAGCCTCAATGAGAAGTCCCTGGTTTTTATTGCCGTTTAATTCAGCGGGGTATATGAGGATAAATTCCCCGGCGCCGAAGCCGTGTTTTTCTCTCAGACGTTCACTCTCTGCCCGGCTCACAGGGCGAAACCTGTCTGTATTCACGCCGATGCCGTGTATTTTCTTCGCGCCGCAAGCTGTTTTTTTCATTTGCTTGGCCCGTTCGTAATCCTCTTCATTAATCGTAATCAAACAATCCGTGTAAGAAGAGAGAAATTTTTCGATCGGGTAATAAAGAAGCCAATTTTTCAGGGGCGCTCCGTCGCAGAAGTGAAAGCCGTGCGCGGTGTACAGCACCTTTGTCCCTTTTTGGCGCGCTTGTCTCGCCGCAAGGCGTGCAAGCACGCCGCCGACCGGCGTATGACAGTGAATCATGTCGTAGCCGTTAGCCTGAATGAGCCGTTTCAGCCGCCTGTAAACAGAAAGATTTTCGGGATGAAACGGCGAGCGCCGGATCGGAATGGAAAACTTTTCATCAACGAACGGAAGATTCATATTGCCGCCTGCCGCGACGTGCACCTCCCAGCCCATATCCTGAAACCATTGAAAATACGGAAGATGAAAGGCTTTAAAATGATAATCGACAGTGGCGCAGAATAATACTTTTTTCGTCATCTTTCTGTCCTCCCATCACACACCTGCGGCCGCTTCTTCATGTACTGATTCGATCGCCTCAAACAGCCGTTTTCTCAGCTCATCTTCAGGCAGACGGCTGAATTCCTCCATAAAACGGATGAGCACGGCCCAATCCCCGTCGATCGCTTTCCCGATATGGATTTTCGGAAAAATCTGTTCCGTATGTACTTCATTATGATTCAGCAGTTCTTCATACATCTTTTCTCCCGGGCGAATGCCGGAGAATTCAATGGGAATCTGTTCTGTCGTATAGCCTGATAAATGAATCAGGTTTTTTGCCAAGTCGACGATTTTGACGGGTTCTCCCATATCCAGAACGAAAATCTGCCGCCCTTTTGCAAGCGCCCCCGCCTGAATGACGAGTCTTGACGCTTCGGGGATCGTCATAAAATATCTTGTCATCGCCGGATGCGTGACGGTGACGGGTCCGCCTTTTTCAATCTGCTTTTTGAAAATCGGAATGACGCTGCCGCGGCTTCCGAGCACATTCCCGAAACGGACGGCGGCGAATTTGGTGTTGCTGACCTTTCCGAGGTTCATGATGACCATTTCCGCAAACCGCTTCGTCGCGCCCATGACATTGGCCGGATTGACCGCTTTGTCAGAAGAAATCAGCACGAATGTTTCCGTTCCGCACATATCGGCGGCTTCGGCGACATTTTTCGTGCCGATAATATTGTTTTTGACGGCTTCTTCCGGATTATGTTCCATTAACGGCACATGTTTATGGGCGGCCGCATGATAGACGACGTGCGGCTCGTATTTTTTCATCAACGTAAAGATTTTATCTCTGTCCTGAATATCGGCGATCTCCGCGTGAAAAAGCACCTCTTTGCCGAAGCGTGCGGACAGTTCGTTATGCACCGAATAAATGCTGTTCTCCCCGTGGCCGAGAAGGACGATTTCATGCGGAAGAAACGAGCTGATCTGGCGGCAGATTTCAGAACCGATAGAGCCGCCGGCGCCCGTGACCAGAATCGTTTTCCCTTTGATGCTGTCAGAAATTTTGCTCGTATCAAGGGTGACCGGCTTTCTGCCGAGGAGATCTTCGGCTTTCACATCCCTGATGTGTCCGGCAGCCTGCGTTCCGAGCAGGATCTCATCAAATTGCGGCATGATTTTAATATGGGCGCCCGTCTGTACACATTCTTTGTACAGCGTCTGGAGCTCATGGGTGCAAAGAGACGGAATGGCAATGATGATGTGGTGAATTCTCAGCCTCTGCACCGCCGGCATAATGCTTTCTTTTCCGCCGATGACGGGCAGGCCCATGATTTTGAGCTTATGCTTCGTCTGATCATCATCAATAAAAGCCACAGGCATGATTCCGAGATCATTTTTCTGGGTAAGCTGACGGACGAGCAGCGTTCCTCCCGCGCCTGCGCCGATGATCAGCGCCCGGGAAGAGTCATTTTGCTTCCTTCCGATCGTTTCTTTCAGCACGCGCGAAATCATCCGGCTCCCTCCGATGAACAATAGCTGAACCATCCAGCTGACGGCTAACAGCCGGAACAAAATCGTGTGGAACACCCCGTATTGGACGGCGGCTGTGACAGCTGCGGACAGCGTGATCCCCTTCAGCAGATCAAGCAGCTCGCCAATTCCCGTATACGTCCATACCTGCTTATACTGGTGAAACATAAAAGCGCATACATGATGGCTGATCAGCATGGTCACGGCGGTCAGCAGCAACGCTCCGGAGTCATAAAAGTGATAAGAATCCTCAAAAAATTGATATCCTATAACAACGGAAAGTAAAACGAGATACGTATCCAATGCAAAAATCATTGAAAGTCTTCTCCGGTAAGTCAATCTTTCCCCTCCTCATTTATCGGTTTAGCTGATACGGTTTTCGTAAAAACAGACATAACAGCTAAGCCGATAACAATGCATCATCTTAAGATAAATTGGGCATTTAACCCGTCCTCACACCCCGCCACCGACGACCAGCATCTAAGGCGGCGGAAAACGCCGCCCACAGCAGAGCCGAGTGCCTCCGTTGATAAAGGTAAGGAGACATCACCTGCACCGCTCAATACGAGTAGTGCTCTGTTTTTTTGATTTTCTTTTTATTCAGCAGCGCCCCCAAAAGCTTTGCCTTTGACTGCTGGAGCGCGTCTTTCGCCTTTTGGACGGTATCCATTTTCGTTTTTCCGCTCAAGACGACGAGAACGCTTCCATCTGTCTGGTTCGCTAAAATCTGGCCGTCCGCCACCGCCAAAAGCGGAGGTGAATCGAAAATAACCAGACTGTACCGGCTGTACATCTCCTGAATCAGCTCTCCCATCGCCTTTGAAGATAAAAGCTCGGCCGGATTCGGCGGCGTCGGCCCGCTCGTTAAGACGTAAAGGTTATCAATCAGCGTTTTTTGCACCGTTTCGCCGAGGGAAGCGTTTCCGACTAACACATTCGTAAGGCCTTGTACATTTTCAAGCTGATAGGTCTCGTGTATCGTCGGTTTTCGTAAATCGGCATCGACAAGCAGCACCTTTTTTTCCTGCTGCGCAAATACCGCGGCAAGGTTGGCGGCGCTGAATGACTTTCCTTCTCCCGGAACGGAGGAAGTGACGAGAATAGAGCGCAAATGGGTCTGAACAGAGGAGAACTCAATATTTGTCCGAATGGTGCGGTATTGTTCAGCCACCAATGATTTGTGATGTAAAACGGATATTTGAGCCAGTCCCCTTCTTGATTTCTTTTTTCTGAATCCCAAACGCCTCACTCCCCGAAATGTTTTTCATCAGACCGTGTCTGCTGATTTTTGATGTCATACACAACCCCTAAAACAGGCAAGTCTGTTTTTTCGCTGAGCTGCCGCTCGCTTTTAACGGTTTCATCAAGAAAGTGGAGAAAAAACGCAAGCGTCACACCCGCCATGAGAGCCGCACCGAACGCCATCATGATATTCCTGATGCGCGAAGGCTTGACCATCGGGCTTTCCGATGCTTTTGCCTCGGACAAAACAATGACGCCTTTTATATTCATCCTGTCACGGACTTCTTTTTTAAATGTCTTCATCAGCGTGTTCGCTATAGCGGCGGCCTGTTTCGGGTTCTCGTCCTGCACCGCTGCGTTAATGATCTCTGAATCGGTTTCGCTGCTTGTCGTGATCTTTGCTTTTAAAGCGGATGCCGTCTCAGAAAGATGCAGCTTCTGTTTCACTTTCTCAAGCACAACCGGGCTTTTCATTATCGTTTGAAACGTATTGTTGTAATGAAGATTCAGCTGAACGTCGCTGAGATTCGAATTTTTTTCACCGCTTGTTTCATGAATGAGCACTTGGGTCGATGCCTGATAAACGGGCGAAATCACCCGGAATTGGATGTATCCCGTCACCAGCGTTACAACTGCTGTCATGATAAAAATCAGTAAAAATCTGTGTTTAATAATGTCAAATAACTCTTTAAAACTCATATTCTCATTCATGTAATTACAGCCTCATCCTTATTGCATCAGGCTTAAACGCCCCCTTCTGTTAATGATTGGATTATAAAAGAAAAGGTCGAAATTTGAAAATTTCAAATTAAGCCATTTAGTTCTTTTTAGAGAACATTATCATGATTTTCCTCTTATTTACTGCACTTCCCTTATAATTTTAAATTTTATAAAGAACGAAAAATTTCTTATAATGAACAAAAAAATGCCAGTATACAGGGGAGAATTCAGCACAATGATTGGAAGAATAATTCGTTTATACCGCAGAAGAAAAGGCTACTCTATTAATCAGCTAGCAGTTGAAGCAGGTGTCTCTAAATCTTATTTAAGCAAGATAGAACGGGGGGTTCACTCAAATCCGTCCATCCAATTTCTGAAAAAAGTATCCGCCACCCTGCAGGTCGATCTGACGGAGCTTTTTGATGCCGAAACGATGCTGCATCACATGGGAGGCACGGAAGATGAGTGGCGCATCCACCTTGTGCAGGCCGTGCAGTCGGGCATGCCGAAAGAAGAACTGTTCACCTTTACGAACAAACTGACTGAAAAGCGCCCGGAGCCCGCACCCTACCGCAACAGAAAACTGACTGAATCCAACATTGAAGAATGGAAAGCGCTGATGCAGGAAGCAAAAGAACTCGGCTTGTCCGTTCAGGAAGTCAGATCATTTTTAGAACGGAAGCGTTACTGATGATATGCTGATGAAAGGGCTTTTATTCGCTTCATGCCTTCATCTCTGTTTATAATGAAAAGAAAAAAGGGGATGAAATCATGACAAAACTTACCGTTCAAACCCGCTGCGGCGCACTGAAAGGAACTGCCGGCCGCGGTGCCCGCACATGGAAGGGCATACCGTACGCGAAGCCGCCCGTCGGAGAGCTGAGATTTAAAGCGCCGGAGCCGCCCGCACCTTGGGACGGCATAAAACATGCCGATTCGTTCGGGCCGATTTGTCCGCAGCCGGATGATATGCTGTCCATATCGTTTTCCGGAGATATACCGCCTCAATCTGAAGATTGCCTTTACCTCAACGTTTTCGCCCCCGATTCAGAGGACGAAAAAAAGCCTGTCATGGTATGGATACACGGCGGGGCATTTTATTTAGGTGCCGGAAGCGAACCGCTTTACGACGGATCTGCCCTTGCCGCTGACGGAGATGTCATTGTCGTGACACTCAATTACAGGCTCGGACCGTTAGGCTTTTTACATTTGTCTTCTATTCATGACGCGTATTCCGCCAATATCGGGCTGCTCGATCAGATCGCCGCGCTGCGCTGGGTGAGGGACAATATCTCCGAATTTGGAGGAGACCCGGATAACGTTACGATATTTGGTGAATCGGCAGGCGGCATGAGCATCGCTGCGCTTATGGCAATGCCTGACGCAAAAGGCCTGTTTCATAAAGCCATTTTAGAAAGCGGCGCCTCTCATACGATGCCGGCGGATATGGCAAAAGACATCGCGGCGGCATTTATTCATGAAGCCGGCACTGATCAATTGCAGGAGCTTTCCGTTAATGACCTGCTTAAGACTGCGGATAAAGTGCGGCGCTCACTGGATCAAAACATTTTTCAGCTTTTGTTTCAGCCCGCCATCGATCCGGCCACATTGCCTGCGGAACCGGTGAAAGCCATAGCAGACGGGGCCGCAGAAGGCATACCTATGATCATCGGAACCAATCGTGATGAAGCATATTTGTTTTTCACCCCTGATACAGACATTCACTCCGAGAAAAAGCAGCAAGATTATTTGCATTATCACCTCGGAGAAAACTGCACCGAGCAAGCGGCAGATTTATATCCGCATTCATTAAAGGGACAAATCGATATGATGACGGATCTGATTTTCTGGCGGCCGGCTGTCGCTTTCGCACAAGGACAGTCGCAACACGCACCGGTCTGGATGTACCGCTTTGATTGGCATGGCGAAACACCGCCGTTTCATAAAGCCGTTCACGCTCTGGAATTGCCGTTTGTGTTCGGAAACTTTGATTCTTTGAGAAAGACGCTGCAAGAGCCGCTCGGTGATGACGCAGAACAGCTTTCCAAACAAATTCAATCCGCATGGCTCGCTTTTGCAAAAAACGGAAACCCGAACACCTCTCACTACAATTGGCCTGAATATGAAACCGATTCACGCGAAACTTTGCTTTTCAACACGGATACCGCTGTCGAAAGTGATCCCGATTCAGCAAAACGCCGCATCCTGTTTCAAGCATAAAAAACGCCAAGGGAGCCGGCTCCCTTGGCGTTTCATTTTTATCTTACAGACATCAGTCAGCTTCGCAGCATATCCATTTCCGCATTACCCCTGATATGTTATATTCCAACCCAATACGTTAACCAAACATTCATAAAGGAGTTTCTATATGGAGAAATCAAGTATTATCGGTACAGCTGCCGTTATAATCGGGGCGCTTATTATCTTAGTTTCATTTATCTTCCTGCGCGACACTGATTTCTATGCCGTGAGGTGGATAGGGGTTGTTATCATGGTTGCAGGGTTTTCATTCGGTCCGGCCCACACCATTTCAAAACATAAAAACAAACATGAAAAAGAAACCCGGTAACCTTTACTGGGTTTCGTTCATACATTTCATTTTATCTCACTTCATAATGCAACTCCGCAAATTGTTTGTAACGCCTGACATCAGTCAGCTTCAGTCCTGTCTCCCGGTCTCCGGGTTTAAACAAAGAAATTCCGCGGCCGAGCAGAACGGGGGCGATCTGAATGATAAACTCATCGACAAGTTTTTCCTCCAAAACCGGGTGCAGCAGATCACTCCCGCCGACAATCCAAATCCGCTTGCCTTCTTGCCGTTTCAATGCATTTATAAAATCGGCAGGCTCTTCATGAATAAACCGCACATGTTCAGTACGCCCGGTCAATGTCCGCGAAAACACATAGCATTCTTTACCTTTGTACGGAAATTCCTCAGGCAATAAAACCAATATTTCCTCGTATGTTTTTCTGCCCATAATGATCGTATCGACAGATTCATAGAAAGCTTCATAATCGGTGCTGTCTTCACCTTCAGTTCCGATTAACCAATCTAAAGAATGATTTTCCCGCGCAAGATAGCCATCTGCGCTGACAGCTCCGTAAAAAACGAGCTTTCTTTGACCGCTCATAAAAATCCCTCCCCCTTTTTTATTATACCTTAAACATGCGGGTGAAATGAAAAATGATAAAATCGGGTAAAAACCGCCGTTACCGGGTTTTCGTTTCTTCCTGCTTTGGAGATGCTGTTAATATGCCGTCTATCCATCTTCCGGTAATCGGCATAAAGAAATGAAGGATGATCCCGCCTAAACAAACGGTTAATAACGTTCCGATGCCTACCGGACCTTTTAGCATCACGGCCAGTATGAAAAATATGAAGTAAATGACCGTTCTTGAAAAAAAGATGCTTCTCCCGGTTAAATCACGGACAATTAGCGTTAACCGATCAACCGGGATCGGTGCGAAATTTGTGTGCAGATAGGTTGCGGTTCCTATCCCTATCACAACTAAACCGATTGCAAAACAGCCCGCCTTTCCGTACCATAGTTCAGGCGTTATGACTCGATGCAGAAAAAAAAGCCACATATCAATCCCGATTCCCGTTATGAACGCCGTAATCATCCCTGAAAATTCCGGTCTTTGCCTTTTTAACATTGAATTACAGCAAATTAACAGGAAAGCGATGATGATTTCCCAGCTTCCCACGGTAAGCCCTGCATGGACGGACAATCCCACAATAAGCGCATCAAAAGGCGATGTTCCAAGATCTGATTGAATCGTGACAGAAATACCAAAGGTCAAGATCATGATTCCTAAAACATAAAAAACATATTTCACTTTATCGTCCTCATTTTCTTATTTTATGTTGCAAATACAACAAAATTACGGTATGTTTACTATACGGTATTTTCATTGCAAATACAACAAAATTCAGCTGATATGATAAATGAAGAAAGGAGCTGTATGACCATGAGTATTCAATTAAAAAAGTGCAGCCTTAACGATATAACAGAGCTCCGGGAGATAAGCATTGAAACATTCAATGATACATTTAAAGATCAAAATTCACCTGAAAATATGAAAGCTTATTTGGAAAATGCATTCCGCTCTGAACAGCTGAAAAAGGAATTATCCAATCCGTCTTCTCAATTCTATTTTGTTTATTATCATCATGACCTTGCGGGGTATGTAAAAGTCAACATGAACGAAGCACAGTCAGAAAAAATGGGGGAAGATTCTCTTGAGATTGAGAGAATTTATATAAGAAAAAGCCATCAGAAACACGGGCTTGGCAAATATCTGCTGAATGAAGCTGTGAAAATCGCAACAGCACACAATAAAAAGAACATCTGGCTGGGCGTATGGGAAAAAAACGAAAATGCAATCGCCTTTTATCAAAAAATGGGGTTTGTCCAAACCGGAGAACACTCTTTTTATATGGGGGATGATAAACAAGTCGACTTTATCATGACCAAAACCCTCTCGTAAAAGGATACAAAAAACCCGGCCAAGCTGCCGGGTTTTTTCTCTTATTTTAATTTTCCCGCACGGATATCATCGGTCATTCCTTCGTACGGCGCTTCTGAAATCAATGTTTCGTTATTGATTCCCGCATTGTTAAGATACGTAATATCCGCAAACTCGGGAACGACATATTTCGGGTATGTTTCATATTTCTCACGTGACTCTTTCATCACGTCAATGTAATCATTTTGGTAGCACACCGTGATTTCCGGATGCTCATGCACCCATTTCGGGAAGAAAATAATTCCGTGCATCCGTTTTTCATTCGGCATAAAGTTTAAGGAAACGTCTGTGCCTGTCGGTTCAGTCCATGACACTTTGTATACGCCTTCTGTCAGCTTGACGATATTCACTTCCTGGTCGCGCACCCAGCGGCCGCCTACCATTCCGCTATGAATCCGATAGTCGATCGTATGATCATTTTTAATATAGATTTCATACTCCCAGCCGTTTTCATACGTGTAAATCATATGGCTTCCGATAAAGTTTTCCATGTTGACTCACTCTCCATCTTATTATTGAATTTCATAAATATCTAACCGAATGTCATCCGGCAATCTGACCGCAGCCCCGATAAACAGCCGGTCCTGCAGATGCTGATATGCCTCACTGCTTGTTTCAAACACAGGCACAGTGCGGAAATACACGTGCTCGGGATCAATGATGCGTTTCACTGACTCATAAATGACTTTTTTAAAGAAGGTTCATTCAAGGACGTATCACCTCCCGAGACAATATGTTTGTTTAAACATGTAACTATTTACATGATTAATTGTAACGCTGTTAAAATGGACTGTCAAATAATGAGCTGTTTCCGGTTATGTTTTACAGTGTTCAATAAAAAAGACAAGGGCGGCACATGCCGAAACCCTTGTCTTTTTCATTAAGCTTATCTATAAAAACGCAGACGAGCGTCTTCTTAGTAATCACAATCTTTATCTCTGCATTCTTTCTCACAGCATCTATAGTGTGTCCCATAATCTTGTCATTTGCTTTATCATAAATACCGTCAAATTTATTTGATGTATCATCGTTGTAATAGCCAAATACCTCTATCCCGCCCATTGGATCTGTTTCATATTTATCTTTAAATGTAACGTTATGTATGCCTTCATAATTCGCTTTGATAAATTTCTCCATTCGTTCTTGAGCAATCTTTATCTCTTCAGCCTGAACATTTTTATCATTCATACTCTTCATTATAAAACCTCCAGCTGCTATTAAGATAATGAAGATAATAATATATTTTTTCACAGAATCATCCGTCCCATCAGTTATAATGAAGCTCGCGGAATGGAAAAATGGTGGTGACATCCGATGCATTTATTCAATGTCCGCAGAGGATCATATAAGCGGCAATCCAGAGTACTTCTTTATTCCAGCGTCTTTTTAGTATTCACATTCTTTTTCCTGACATTCGGGTTTCTCTTCTGCATCGACTGACGAAACTCCTATTTCATCATTCGTTTTGTCATAAAGTCCGAAAAATTCTTTTTCCTTATTACCATTCAAGTACCCCTTCAAGGAAATACCACCCATAGGATTTATTTTATAATTGTTAATGTATGTAATCCGCTTTATATTTTTGTAATTAGCTTTTATATAACTTTCCATTTTATTTTTCGCTTGGATAAAAAGTTCTTGTTCTGCTTCTTTTTAATCATGGTGGTACTTCATGTAGATACTTCCTGACGCTATAGTTATCACAAATATTAGGGCAATTTTGCATCTCTTCACAAACTCATCCTTTCTTAGATTAAATTTATATCAACCTCGGGGTGTTGTACATGTCTAAAAAACATCAACGTATCAAGTATCAGTGATCGAGAATACTTTTTTATAAGCGTTAGTTATAGTTAGATCTAGGTTAAATGAAGTGATGAAGGAGAAAGGAATTCAAATTCAGAAGGAATTGGCTGATTTAGTTGGTTCTACTGAGGCTGCGATAAGCAGATTTAAAACAAATACAAGATATGATATCACAACACTATTCATTATTAACTGAGGATTAAATGTACCTATGGAAGATTTGTTTTATGTCGAGGAGATAGAGTAAGAGCAATAAAACAAAATTAGCTCAGCTCGATTGAGCTGGCTAATTTATCTTGTACAAAGCTTATCTTTACATTCTTCTTTGGGTTCGGCATCAACCGTATATGATAATATTTCTTTATTGCCTGGATCATATAGACCTTCAAACTCTTTTTTTCCATTCGTATAACCCTTAATACTAATACCACCCATTGGATTAATATGGTAATCCTCGGAAAAATGGATATTATCCACATTTTTATAATTCATTGTTAAAAACTTTTCCATATGATTCTGGGCTTCTTCGAATAACGCAATCTCTTTTTCCTTCTGATCATACTGATGCTTCATAAAAAGTCCCCCAACTGCTATAATTATTAAAATAAGGATAATTATGTACTTTTTCTTTTTCATTTGGAAATCAATCCCTTCCTATAAATAACTGTCGTTCTTAAGTAAACGAAATGAGCGAAAACTTGATATGAATATACTTTCAGCATGTCAAAAGCAAAGCTAACCAATTCAGAATTCATCGCGATTGTTGCTGACAAGTTAAGATTGGAACTTAAAGCGAGTAAAATGCTGATCTGACGTTTTCCTGTCGTTGAGTTGTCATGATATTTGTACGCGTTTACCGTTAATATCGGGGATACCTCGACAAATGAGACGGTAGAGGCGATTGATCTCAGGAATAGGTTTGAACTGTATGAGAAACATATCACGAATTTTGTAAGATAATTAAACAAAATAAATACCCACTCATCCTGAGGTGGGTATTTTACCTTTCTTCGGCATTGACCACTGAAATACCTATCTCCTTGTTCGTTGGATCATATATACCGGAAAATTCTTTTTCTTTATTATTATTTATGTAGCCTGAAACTTCAACTCCGCCTGTCGGATCGATATTGTAGTCTTTTGAAAAGTGAACTTCCTGTACATTTTTATAGTCTTTTTTTAAGTAATTCCTCATATGATCTTGCGCCTCAATCACAAGTTTTTCTTCGTTTTTATGTTTATCATATTGATGCTTCACGAAAAAACCTCCCACTGCTATAATTATAACAATTAGGATAATAATGTATTTTCTCATGCGTATCATCCTTTCGGAACTATTTTACAATATAAGAAAGGTGATGTATATATGCCAAAAGGAAAAGAAATAACCGTCTCTGATGTCACAGATAAAGAATATTACCGTTTGAGTCAAGCAGCTTACAATTATAAAATGTTAGCCCTGCATATGAAATATAAAACTCCTTATAAAATAAGTAAGACTTCATATTGGTACGTTGAGAAAGTGAAGCAGGATTCTGATACGGGTCTTGATGCCTTTGTATTCTCAAAAGGCATCAAGTCCAAAAACGGAAAATGGATAAAATCAAAAAACCCCGAAAACGTGGTCGTCGCTTTTGCGGGAACCGATATCGGAAAAGACCCGATCAATGACGGCGTAAAAGCGGACGGCGGCAATATTGTTTTCGGTAATGATCCGCAAAAAGAAGTGTATTATATTGTAAAAAAAGACGCGGAGGATACCTCGAAAACACTCGGAAAATATAATGGAACGCCCTCTCAAGACGCCATGCTCACAACCGGAAAGTATAAGCTGATAACGAAAACATCGCAAATCGATCAAGCCGATCAGCTGGTACGCAGCGTAAAGAAAAAGTATGCCGGAACATCAACGATTATTTCAACAACCGGCCATTCACTCGGCGGCGCTGAGGCCGAATACAGCGCGGTGAATAATGATGTGTACGCCGTCGCGTTTAACAGCCCTTCCGTCGTGAAACTGCACGATGAGGAAACACAGAAAGACATCAACAGCGGCATATACGATCCTTACATCCGGTCAATTATCAATCCGGACGACATGGTCGGGGCGGGTTATTGGAACGAATATGACCGCCACAACGGGACAACGATTTATACGAAAAACCCCTCACTCTCACAGTTCAGCCGGAAGCAGCGGCTTGATGGGAACTTGAACGAGCAGATCGGCAAAAATCTCGCTTATTTCTTTACTACCGTCATTCTGAGAAATCCGGATACACACGGCTTAAATGAAGCGAATTTCATATTTGACCGAAACGGAAACATCACAAATCCGAACGGAGATGAGTTAGTCTTCGATAAAAATCTCGGCGCTCTTCTGCCGGCCGGTGCGATCGGAAGCGGAGACGCGATAAAAGTAACGCCGAAAAACGCAAAGAAGCTGGCTGAAAAGGTGCAGGCCATGACTGAGGATTTGCGGACGATGAAAAAAGAAGCGCAGAACGCCTATCAGGAGCACGATGAAAAAATCGCCGAGCTGAAAACGGAATTTTACGGCCAAGTCGGACACGGCTTGTTTGATCAGCTTCAAGCACAGGACGTGACCAATACAATTGAAGATATTGCGCAATCCTACGATAAAGGACCGATTTTTTACGACACACAGGCTGAGCAGGCGTTTATTGATTCTTTGCAGGCGGCGATCACGGACCTTGAAGAGATCGGCGGATTCTTACATAAAATAGCGGACGAATTTCAGGAAAAAGACCAGATGCTCGCAAACTGGTTAAGATGATAGAGGTGGATACATAATGCCGACATTAGACGAACTTTTAGAACACAAGGACGACCCGATGAAGAAAAGGCTGCAGCGGCAGATGCTGAAAACCGCCATGACGCAGGCAGCGGGGACAAAACTGGAAACAGTGCGCCAAACGCTGAAACCGACATTCGAAATGGACACATTGAAAGATGAATTATATGAAGTGTATTCAGCACTATTGAACAGCTTTGAAGGCAAGGCGCAAAAAGCTCTTGCGCAGCGGATCAGTGAAAGTGCGCGGCTGATTGCCGGCACCGAACATAACAGAGACACATTCATTAACAGTTTCAAAACAAGATAAAATAAAAACCTCGCAGATTTATCATCTGCGAGGTTTTTCCTATCGTCTTAACTGAGACGCGCTCGGAGGGATTCGAACCCCCGACAGACGTGGTACCGGAAACCACCGCTCTATCCAACTGAGCTACGAGCGCACGTTTTTTCAATCAGATACCTTTATATTATAATAAAGAAACGCACAGAAAGCAACTCTTTTTTGATTATACACAACAGGATTATGCTGCACGAGGACGCTGCATAATCCTGCATCGTTTAACGGCATTGATTTTCACAAAAAATGTATTTCAGGCGGACTGCCCTCGGCTCGGTACATTTCCAGCCGCTTCAGAAAAAGCGATAATCACCCGTTTCAGCTTTTTTTCCAAATGTCCTTTAACGTCCAATAGGTGAATTCCTCAACCTTTACGGCGCCTTTCTCAGAAAACAGCTCAATCCCCAATCTGCCTTCATTCGGATAGATACGGCTTGTCATCGTTGTTTCTCCATGATTGGCGAATACTTCAATCGAGGATCTGTCAATAAAGATACGCAGCGCCAGCTTGCCGTTTGCATCCAGCCGCACCCTTCTCACACCGTCTTTCCCCATCTTGGTGCAATCAAGTGTCAGCTTTTTATCCGTTAGATTGTATGTCAGCACAAGTTCTTCTTCGTCAAGGCCGCGAATCTTAAAACCTGCCGTTTCGGCATCAGAATCGTTTACATCAAACACGGCTCGGACTTCAAGCAGGTCTTCGGGCGTCTTTGCCAAGTAACTCCCTGAAACCGATCGTCCGGCACATTCCCGATATTCCATTTTCCGCAGCTGCTTGGTTTCTTCCACGGGATTCATCAAAAGTTTATGATCATCACGCAAAGTCAGTTCCCGCGGCAAAGTCAGTGCACCGCACCATCCGTCCGCTTTTGTCGGCATCTCAGATTCCCACATATCCATCCAGCCGATGGCAATTCTGCGTCCTTTATCATCTAATAATGTTTGCACGGCGTAAAAGTCATGGCCGTGATCCAGTTCTTTAAAAGCGCCGTGTGTAAATTTGTTTGTTTCATTATTATAGTCACCGATTAAATAGCCGGTTTGATGTAAATTGTTATATGAATCGCCGTCCGCCTCGATACCCTGGGGCGAAATCAGCAGGACATGTTTGCCGCCTAATTCAAAGAAATCAGGACATTCCCACATATAACCGAGATTACCGTCACTTTGGGCGAGAACCCCCGCGTATTCCCAATCACGCAAATCAGGTGAACGGTATAAAACGACCCGTCCGACGTTTTCTTTTGAAGAGTTGCCGATGACCATATACCAAACATCGCGATGCTTCCATACTTTCGGATCGCGGAAATGACGGGCGCTGTCTTCCGGCGGTTCCGTAATAACAGGGTTTTCCTGAAGCTTTTCAAACACGGTTCCATCTTGGCTGACAGCGATATTTTGAGTCTGATAGAATAGGTCTTTCTCTTGATCAATTATATTATGTCCTGTATAGATAAGGGCTAATCTTCCATGATCATCGACCGCGCTTCCCGAAAAACAGCCGCTTTGATCGAATTCGTCCCCCGGAGCTAAGGCAACCGGCAGGTGCTCCCAATGAATGAGATCTTTACTTTTTACATGTCCCCAATGCATCGGCCCCCAATGCTCATCATACGGATGATGCTGAAAAAAGACGTGGTATTCTCCTTTAAACTGAATAAGCCCGTTCGGATCATTGATCCAATTCGCCCGCGGCATAATATGATACCCCAATCGATATCTTTGTTTCACTTTACCCTCGGCTTCCTTCAAAGCTTCTTCCGCCTGCTGAATTCTGTCCATTTGTAACATCCTCTCTATCCGATTTTTTGCAGACGCTGGACACGCCTGCTGTTTTGTTTCGGGCCCAATAAAGTAAATATGGAGATGACGGTAAAACCAAAGACGACGAATCCCATGATGAGATAGGTTTGACGGAACCCCGCACTGTCATATAATCCTCCCGCAAGCGGCGACAGAATCGACGCGCCTGCCTGAGATGCGAATTGAAAACCGACGAGATAAAGGACGGACGACAGACGCGTATCAAAATTGGCGGCCAAATATTTAAAAACGGCGATCAGCATAATCGGCAATTCCAGTGCGTGGATGAGTTTCATTGATGAAATGCCTACAGGCTCAACTGCAATTCCGGACCCGACGATGCGGAAAGCCATTAAAAACCCCGCTAAAATCAAACTGTTTTTCGCTCCGAACTTATTGACGATAAAAGGCGCAAGAAACATCATGCCGGCCTCCAAAAACACCTGGAATGAATTCAGATAGCCGAATACTTGGTTACCCATCGACACTGAAGGAAACAAAGACGCATAGTAGATCGGGAACTGCTGATCATAAACGCCGTAAATGCAAGTCACCCCGATAATGTACATCATAAAAAACCAGAAATCTTTTAATAAAAAGAGCCGCCCCACATCTTTTAACCGGACCGATTCCGCTCTGTTTTTCTCATGATCGGTCATTTCTATTTTCACGGACATGATAATGGCCGTTAATATGACGGCTGAAACAGACGCGATCCAGAAGTTGATATTGGGATTGATATTGAAAAGCTGCCCTGCAAAAAATGCAGCCGCCGCCCAGCCCAGCGAGCCCCACATTCTTGATTTTCCATACTCGAAATCATACTTACGGCTGACCTTTTCAATGTACGTTTCAATCGCGCCTATTCCCGCCAAAAAAGCGGCTCCCAAATATAAGCCTCCGACAACGGCGCCAAGAAAGACGTTGTATTGTAAAAGCGGCCCATAGACGTAGATATAAAACGGACCCGTGAATATGAGAAGACAGCTGATCATAAACAAAATCTTTTTCTTCAGCCCCAATTTGTCAGAGATAAAACCGTAAAGAGGCTGCATGCACAGGGCAAATACGGCGTTTACAGAAAAGATAATGCCTGTCGCTGATCCGTTTAAATTGATTTCCTGCCCTAACCAAATCGCAAATAAAGAATAGCTGGAAGACCAAGTAAAAAAGAAAAAGAAGAAATAAGCACTCAGTTTCCAATACAGACTTTTTGAGCTTTTCATTTGCACCGCTCCTTTAATAGGACCTTTTAATAGTCATTTTGAGCCGCATACTTCCTTCTTCATATTCATCACATACATGCGAGCTCCGAGTAAGCGCTTACTTTCCGCCGCTGCTTGATTCTTTCACTTTATTGCCGCCAGCCATCTCTCCATACCCGTCACTTCCCTTCACTCCGTAAATAAAGCGCTTTCAAAAAGAATTGTATGTCAACCGGTTTCATATGTCAATCGGTTGACATATGATTTTCTGATTATTCCAATCAAACAAAACGCACCCTCTTTATATGAAAACAGAAACATGGAATGTCCTTGCACATGTCAGCCTGATTCTCTAAAATAAGTGCGTGACGGAAATTGTAAGCCATTTCAGTAAGCAGGAGGGCACGGGAATGAAGCCTAACATTCATGATGTTGCGAAAATAGCGGGAGTTTCATCTACAACCGTTTCGCGGGTATTAAATAACCGCGGCTATATCAGCGAAAAAACAAAAGAAAAAGTGTACAAGGCGATGGAAGAAATCAATTACTTTCCAAACGATCTGGCCCGCTCTTTATTCCGAAAACGAACCAATTTAATAGGACTTATCATCCCAAACTCCAGCAACCCGTTTTTCGGCGAACTCGCCTTTCATATTGAAAGCATTTGTACGTCCATGGGCTACAAACTGCTGCTTTGCAACAGTTTACATCGAAAGGATAAGGAAGAAAAATATTTGGAGATGCTGATAAGAAACCAAGTGGACGGCGTGATCGCCGTGACTTATAACCGGGGAATTCTCAATTATCACAAGCAGAATCTGCCGATTGTCGCCATTGATCATTACTTATCGGACACGATTCCCGTCGTCGGCTCAGACAACTATGACGGCGGAAAAAAGGCGGCTGAACTGCTGATTGAAAAAGGGTGCCGGCACATCGTCCATCTCAACGGCCCGATTGAACTCGAAACACCGGCAAACCTCAGAAGAAAAGCATACGAAGACGTCATGCATGAACACGGACGGAAGCCTATTACATATGAAGTACCCTTTTATCAGCATTACCATGATATTATTTCAACATTATTCGATGAACAGCCTGACACCGACGGAATTTTTGCCAGCGATGATATCATGGCGGCTGCCGTGATGACCGAGGCCAAAAAACGGGGGAAAGACATCCCGAATCAATTAAAAGTGATCGGTTATGACGGCACTGAAACCGTTCAATCGGTTCTGCCGGACTTGACAACCATCCAGCAGCCGATCGAATTGATTTCCAAAACAGCCATCGAGATTTTAGCAAAAGAAATTGAAGGCGAATTTGATGATTTGCCGCTGGAAACGTATTTGCCGGTACGGCTTTTGGAAGGACGGACAACGTAGTCAGACCGTTCAGCCGTATGTACCGACGCGACTGCGGTCTATTTTGAGCGCTCCGGCCATATCATTTTCTCAAGGCTCCGGCGCTGATCATCCTCATTTTCACTTTGCTGTTTGAACTTTTTGTTTTATGGGAAAAATGGTGTTAGAAGAAAAGGTTGGCATTTTGGTCAGCGTTTTGTTTGACCTTTATTGACCAAAAATGTATCATGTAAATACATACTTACCTAAAAGGTGAAGGAGGAGCATTATGAATTTAATACCTACAGTCATTGAACAAACGAACCGCGGAGAAAGAGCTTATGACATTTACTCCCGTCTTTTGAAGGACCGTATTATCATGCTTGGATCTGCGATTGATGACAACGTTGCGAACTCCATCGTGTCACAGCTTTTATTCCTTGAAGCGGAAGACCCTGAAAAAGATATTTCCATTTACATTAACAGCCCTGGCGGATCAATCACTGCCGGTATGGCAATCTATGATACAATGCAGTTCATTAAACCGAAAGTATCCACGATCTGCATCGGTATGGCCGCTTCTATGGGAGCATTTTTACTTGCAGCCGGAGAAAAAGGCAAACGTTACGCGCTTCCTAACAGTGAAGTTATGATTCACCAGCCGCTTGGCGGAGCGCAAGGACAGGCGACAGAAATTGAAATCGCCGCAAAACGCATTCTCTTGCTTCGCGACAAATTAAACAAAGTGCTTGCTGAACGTACCGGCCAGCCGCTTGAAGTCATTGAGCGCGATACAGACCGCGACAACTTCAAATCAGCTGATGAAGCTTTAGAATACGGCTTAATCGATAAAGTGCTGACACGCAATACGGAAGACCAGAAGTAATGCCCAAAAAACCTGCAAGAGATGATGTCTCTTGCAGGTTTTTTTATGCTTTATTCCCATTCAAAAAAGTAATGAATGCTTTGACGACAGATAATTCTAACGCTGAAGAATCATACATGAGCCAAGTATCGCGTATCACAGGCTCATTATTTTTATAGGATAGCGCCAATGTGTATAATTCATCAGAAGGCTGAAGACAGATTTCCGGCACAACAGAATAACCGAGGCCGTTTTTCACCATCTCTTTACAGGTTTCCTGCCTGTCTACCTCCATTGCAATGAAAGGCGGTTCAGTAAATTGGTTATTCCACCATTTTTGAATCAAACTTTTCAAAGAAGCATCAGTTTGATAATAAATCATCGGCAATTTGGGAAGGTCCTCACTGTTGATTTCAGTTTTTGAAATAAGGTACAGCCTCTCTTCATTCAGCAGTTGTTTTTCTCCTTGCCAATCATAATTTCCCCTCATAATCCCAAGGTGTACCGCCGAATGATGAAGCAGATCCATCACCTTCGCACTCCATCCCGTATTGACGTGGAATTGAACAGACGGATACTGATCAGAAAACCGTTTTAGAATCGCCGGGAGCTTATACTGAGCAAAATTGCTTGAGACTCCTAATCTGAGAACCCCGCTGACTTCATGGCTCATATTGAGCATATCATCCTTCACTCTTCTGAACTCCTGCAGCATCTCTTTCGAATAATCAACCAGATGTTCACCTTCTGAAGTGAACTCCATCCCTTTTTTTCTTTTATAAAAAAGGCGCACTCCGAATTGTGCTTCCAGGTTTTTGAGCCGATAACTTAACGCCGGCTGTGTCATATATAATCGCTCTGCCGCCTTCGTCATATTTTTTTCTTCGAATAATGTAATGAGCACAATCCAATCCTTTTCATCCATATGAAATCCCCCAAAATATTTTTCTGCTATAAAATTTTCTCCTATTATAAAAGTTTTTTATTTAACTTTATAAAAATTATATGTTTTACTTATAATCCTTATTTATCATACGATATCTTCCAAAGGGACCGGTACCTTTTTATCCACACAAAATGATGTAAGGATGAGACAGCATGGAAAAAGTTCCTGTAACCGTTATGAGAGGCGGCACCAGCAAAGGCGTTTTTATTCTTCAAAAAGACATGCCAGACGATACAAACCTATGGAGCGATTTTCTTTTAGACATTATGGGGAGCCCTGACGAGAGACAAATTGACGGTCTCGGCGGCGGCCATTCTCTCACAAGCAAGGCAGCCATTATTAAGAAATCCGCCAGAAAGGATGCAGATGTTGAGTATACGTTTGCTCAGGTCAGTCTGACTGACAAATTTACCGACTTCAAAGGCAATTGCGGAAATATCTCTTCTGCCGTAGGCCCTTATGCTATTGAGAAAGGGCTCGTTCAAGCTGAAGAGCCGGTTACAAAAGTCAGAATTTTAAATACAAACACTCAAAAAGTGATCGCAGCAGAAGTCGAAGTCAGAAATGGAACATTTCATTACCAGGGGGACTGCTCTATTCCGGGGGTTCCAGGTACAGCTTCTCCTATTTATCTTTCATTTCACCAGGCTGAAGGAGCGGTGACCGGTAAGCTGTTTCCCACCGGTCAGCCTATTGATGTTCTCGATACCCCGTATGGAAATATCTCGGTATCGATTATTGATTACGCCAATCCGCTTGTCTTTGTAAAAGCAGAGGACACGGGGCTTACCGGCTTAGAACTTCCGGATGAATATACCCCGGATATATTGGAAAAGCTCGAAATGATCCGATCGATTGCAGCCGAGAAATGCAGATTCGCTCCGAGACATGAGGCTGCTGCAAAATCACCGGCCGTACCAAAACTGACATTAATCTCATCTCCAGCGGATTATATCGATACAAAAGGGATAAAGAGACACGCAGAAGAGATGGATCTTGTCATTCGTATGATGTCCATGCAAAAACCGCATCAAGCTTTAGCCATTACAGGGGCGGTATGTACGACTGCCGGCATGCTATTGCAAGATACAATATTATCTGAATTTTCATTCTCCGGGAGAACGATCCGATTGGGGCATCCAAGCGGTATTTTAAAAACCGAGGCAGATGTTGATCCGGACGGAACAACGATTAAAGTAGTACGCACAGCAAGAAAAATCTCTGAAGGCTATGTGTTTACTAAACAAAGTTACAGCATGAATACGCTCAATCACATTGGTTAATACCGTCTTCAGACAAGTCAAAGATAAACGGAGGAATACGAGATGATCAATGTAAATGCGTCTAATCGATTAAACAGACTGCCTTTTTCAAGGGCCCATCAAGCAGTGCTCGTTATCCTTTCATTCGCTTACTTTTTTGATTTTATCGATTTAAATACGTTTTCATATGCGGCGCCTTCACTTTTAAAGGAATGGAACATATCCACTCATACTATCGCTTTTATTACATCTGTCTCCTATTTCGGAATGTTTATCGGCGCCTCTGCCGGAGGATGGTTTTCAGACCGTTTCGGAAGGAAAAAAGGTTTAATTCTGGTTGTCACCTTTTTCTCTTCCTTCTCCCTCCTCTCTTCTCTGGCTTGGAACCCAGAAATACTCGGTGTTTTTAGATTTTTTACGAGTTTAGGTATCGGCGCCACAACGATTGTGGCGAGTACGTATATCAGCGAATTTTTCCCATCCGCAACTAAAGGCAAATACCAGGCAATCTGTATTACAATCGGCATATGCGGAATTCCTGCGGCCGGCTGGGTGGCTAAATTGGTCGTGCCGTCCGCCTCTTACGGCTGGCGGTTTGTCTTTCTATTCGGCGCGGTCGGTATTTTTTTTCCGCTGATCGCCAGAAAACTGGAAGAATCACCGAAATGGCTGGACACGAAAGGAAAAAGCGAACAAGCACACCGCATTCTGCTTGAACTGGAGGCAAAAGCAGAAAATGAAAAGGGTGAACTGCCTGAACCAGCTCCGGCTCTGCAAAGCAGACAAACCGCTGTAAAATCCGTTCCATATCGGAAGCTGTTTCAAAAGCCTTTGGCAGGAAGAACTTTTGTTTTAATGACGATGTGGGCAGCTTCCACCATTGCAATTCAAGGCTTTGGCACGTGGGTTCCCACCCTTCTGGTGAAAGAAGGCGTATCAATGGATGAGTCTATCGTATACGTCACTCTGGGAACGATCGGTGCCCCGCTGGGCGCTCTCATTGCGGCGCAAATCTCTGACCGTGTGGATCGAAAGTGGGCCATTTCTGTTTTATCGTTAATTATTATGGCGCTTGGATTCTTTTACGGCATCAATCCTTTGCCGATGGTCATTATCGTATGCGGATTTCTCATGCATATGTTTGAGCGTACTTTCAGTTCGATCGCATATGCTTATACGCCGGAATTATATCCGGTTGAAGCCAGGGCATCTGGAAATGGCCTCACTTACGGCGTAGGACGCCTTGCAAATGTAGCCGGTCCCTTTGTCGTCAGTTTCCTGTATTCAGGCTACGGATTTTTAAGTGTTTTCTTATTCTTTACAGGCTGCTGGTTTCTTTGTGCACTGACAGTCGGTATATTTGGAATCGGTTCAAAAAAACAAAAGATGCAGCAGGATGATTTCATATCGGAAGAAACATTCGTGCAACAAAAGTTGTAAACGCATACAGTCTGGAAACCGTAAAACATCCATCTCCTCTGAGGAAATGGATGTTCTTCTTTCAACCCCAACAGCAGTCTCATTCGCCTCTTATTCTCAGACATATCTCTTATTACGAAGAAAGGCGTGGTACGCATGAGAAGGAGAAAAGAACTTTCCGTCAGAATGAATTAGATGCAGCCGCCGAAACATATTTCAGACCGCTGCCTTACAATTCACGCCATTTCTTATCTAAAATCGGGTATGTATACCGATTCATCTGCTCAATCAGCTCATTCGGCCGGGAGGAACTATGTATCAGCTTTAAATGAGACTCATTCGAAAATCCTTCCTGGATGCTGTACTTGACCATCTTCATCATCGGCTCAAAATACCCGTTCACATTGTACAGCCCGATCGGTTTTTGATGAATGCCGATTTGCGCCCAGCACAGCACTTCAAATAACTCTTCATATGTTCCGAAACCGCCGGGCATGGCAATGTACCCGTCGGCAAGTTCACTCATTTTCGCTTTCCGCTCATGCATGCCGCTGACTTCAATCAGCTCCGTCAGATTCTGATGAACAATCTCTCCGCTGAAAAGCCCGCTCGGCATGACGCCGACAGCTTTTCCGCCGCCTGCCATTAACGCATCAGCGACGGTTCCCATCAGACCGACCCGTGAACCGCCGTAAACAAGGCCGATTCCCTGCTCCGCCATATATTCACCCAGTTCGGCCGCTTTGCGTTTGTACTCTTCATTTACCCCCGGGTTTGACCCCGCAAATACACAAATGGTTTTCATTTTTTCATCTCCGCATCTATATATGTACATCAATAAATCAAAATACACTATATATTGTCCCATCTCTCTATGATAATATCAATAAGAATCATACAGGACATAAGGAGTGTTTCACATGCAGATGGCTGAAGCAGAACAATGGACGAAAGATTTTTACGAAAAACGAGGATGGACGGCGTACGGGCCATTTATCAGAATCGGCTTTTTAATGGAAGAAGCGGGTGAGCTCGCCCGGGCGGTAAGAGCATATGAAATCGGCAGAGACCGGCCGGATGAAAAGGACGCGACCCAGGCTGAACGCAGGCAGGAGCTGATTGAAGAAATGGGTGACGTCCTCGGAAATCTGGCTATCCTTGCCGATAAGTACGGCATCACGTTAGAAGATGCGATGAAAGCCCATCAGGAAAAACTGATCAAGCGCTTTGAAACCGAATAAAAACACGGCCCGTCCGCTTTTTCATGGACAGGCCGTATCTGAATTTATCCCGTTATCTCGTCCTGATGCTCAAAGAAATGCTGTTTCCCGATTTTATGAAACAGCCCCGTCTTCCGGATCAGCTCTCTCGGCTGTGATTGCAATCCGACGATCATCAATCTCCCGTTATGCCGTTTGATCCGGTTCATCACATTCCCCAGCACCGCTTCTGCGGAGGTATCCATGTAATGCACATTATTCATCAGCAGAATAAGCGTCTTCGGCTTTTCCTGAAGCCTCTCCAGCAGCGATGATTCCAGTGAATCAATTGAACCGAAAAACAGCGGTCCTTCAATGGAATATGTGCTGACGGACGAATCATTTTTAACCGATTTGACCGCGGCATGCGGTGTTTTAATGCTTGTTGATTCGCTCATTTTTCTGATAAAGAAAATAAAAGCGAGCACAAGACCGGCAGAAACGCCGATAATTAAATCAAACAGAACCGTCAGCAAAAAGGTTGCCGCCAGTACGAATGAATCAGTGTTTTTCAGCCGCATCATATTGGCGACTTCCCTCCGCTCACTCATGTTCCAAGCCACAACCATCAATACCGGCGCCATGCTTGCCAGCGGTACGTGAACGGCAAGCGGGGCGAAGACGAGCAGGACGAGGAGGACGGTGACTCCGTGGACAACACCGGAAATCGGAGAAACTGCGCCGTTTTTAATATTTGTTGCGGTCCGCGCAATCGCTCCCGTTGCCGGTATGCCGCCGAAAAGCGGCGCTGCCATATTGGCGATGCCCTGCCCGACAAGCTCCCTATTGCTGTCATGCCGTGATCCTTTCATATTGTCCGCGACCATCGCCGATAATATGGATTCAAGTCCGCCGAGAAGCGCAATGATCAGAGCCGACGGAAACATCATCACCATGTTATCAATTGAGAAATCCGGAAGCTGGAAAGCCGGAAGCTGCCGCGGAATTTCTCCGTAAGCAGAACCGATTGTCGCCATTTTGTCAGGAAAAAACACGACCGCCGCGGCTGTAGAGACAAGCAGCGCCACAAGCGCGCCCGGGATCTTCGGCATCAGCCTGGCTGATAACAGCAAAATGGCCAAAGCAATTCCCGCGATGAGGATGCTGTACAAATTAAAGGTTCCGATCTTCTTGCCTATTTCCGCAATGTTGAGGATAAAGCTTTCATGCTTTTGGATATCGCGCAGACCGAGAAAATGGGCAATCTGCTCCGAGAAAATCAGCACCGCGATCCCGGCCGTAAATCCGACGATCACCGGCTTCGGCACGAATTTCATAATCTTTCCGAGCTTAAATACGCCAAACAGGACGAGCATGACGCCTGCCATAAAACCGGCTACAAGTAAATTCTCAAAACCATACTGCATCACAATGGCAAATAAAATGGGAACAAACGCCCCTGTAGGCCCGCCGATCTGATATTTAGAGCCGCCCAACAGCGAAATCAGAATTCCGGCCACAATAACGGTGTAAAGCCCGTATTCCGGACCGACCCCCGAGGCGATGGCAAAGGCCATCCCCAGTGGAATCGCTACAATTCCGACCACAATTCCCGCGATTAGGTCTTTCTGAAATTTCTGCAAATTGTATCCCTGATATCTGCCGGTAAATTGCATCGTCAGCTGCATCCTCCTTTGACTGTTTCATAACCGTCAACGACTACATCCAGCGTCCCCGTTCCCGGATCGATCACCAGCCCGTGCACCGGCACCTCTTCAGGCAAGAGCGGATGATGCCTGACCATATTCACGCTGTGGGCCACGCTTTCTTCGACGCTGTGAAAACCGGTCAGCCATGTTTCCAAATCGACTCCCGCATGCTGCAGAAGGCTGAGACATTTGTCCTCCACCCCGCGCTCTTTTGCTTTATTTAATATGGAAGCCGCATTTAATCCCGACATTCCGCACTCGCGGTGACCTATGATGCAGACTTCCTCTGCCTGCAGTTCATAAACGGCAACCAAAATGCTCCGCATGACACTTCCAAATGGGTGAGAAACAATGGCTCCCGCGTTTTTTATGATTTTGGCATCGCCGTTTCTGAGTCCCATCGCCTGCGGCAGAAGCTCCGTCAGCCTTGTATCCATACAGGATACGATGACAAGCTTTTTTTTCGGGAATTTTGTCGTTTGGTAAGGTTCATATTTCCTTTCTTGGACAAACTGCTGGTTGTGCTCCAAAATGCTTGATAAAGAAACCATTTTTCTATTCATCTCCCATCCGATTATATTGCAAGCCTTCTTACCCAGCTTACAGTAAGGAATTATAGCACAGAAAAAGGCCTCAAAAGCGCTTTCAAAAAAAGACACGATAATTTGACTGTAAATTCAGATTATATTCATTTATATCTTTCAAAAATAATAAAATTTATCTTTACACCAACCTATAAAGCTTTTGAAAACAGCGGTTCCGCTCATTTTGCCTTCAGAAATATAGGCGGATTCTGTTATTGTTTGGAGAAATCAAGCATGTACATTCCTTTTTCTTTCATTTTAAGTTCAAAAGAACCAGAAATTTATCGTAATGCGTTTGATTATTTCTCACGTTACCGCTTCTCTTATATAATAAAATAGAGAAGAAAGACAAAGGAGGAGAAGCCCGTTGAAACCCTATGTATTCATCGCGAAACCGATACCGCCCGAAGTCGAACAAATGATAGACGAGCATTGCCGCTATGACATCTGGAAAGAAGATACCATTCCAAAAGAGAAACTGTACGAAAAAATGAAAGATGCTGAAGGGCTGCTGACATCCGGAACGGCGATTGACAGTGATTTGCTGGATCACGCGCCGAAGCTGAAGGTCGTCAGCAATAATTCAGTCGGCTATGATAATTTTAATATTAAAGAAATGAAAAGGCGCGGGGTTGTCGGCACGCATACACCGTACACCTTAGATGACACTGTCGCTGATCTGGCTTTTTCATTAATTCTGTCTTCCGCCAGACGGGTTGCCGAATTGGATCGATTCGTCCGCGCCGGCAAATGGGGAACCGTTGAGGAGGAATCTCTTTTCGGTATGGATGTCCACCATCAGACATTAGGAATTATCGGCATGGGCAGAATCGGTGAACAAGCTGCCAAACGGGCAAAATTCGGCTTCGATATGGACGTGCTGTATTATAACCGCAGCAGAAAACCGGATGCCGAGAAGGAACTCGGGGTTACATATACCGACTTAGATACACTGCTGAAAACATCAGACTTTGTGCTTTTAATTACCCCGCTTACTGACGAAACATATCATATGATGGGAGAGAGGGAATTTAAATTGATGAAAGATACGGCATGTTTCGTCAATATTTCCCGGGGAAAGACAGTTGATGAGAAAGCGCTCATCCGCGCATTGCAAGAGGGCTGGATAAAAGGCGCCGGTTTAGATGTGTTTGAAAAAGAGCCGATCGCCGAAGATAATCCGCTCCTGCAGCTGGAAAACGTCACATTGCTTCCGCATATCGGGTCAGCAACCGCAAAAATCCGCTTGAATATGTTCAAGCAAGCCGCACAGAACATGATTGACGCCGTATACGGAAAAACACCGAAAAACCTCACGAAGGAATTTCAATGAGATGAAAAATCCCGGCCGTTTCAGCCGGGGTTTATTTTTCACTAGATCAAAAGTACTATTTTAAAATTCTTTCTATTCCTTTCTCTTGATGCTGATACAATGAAAAGGAATCAGCTTCACATGATAAAAATGGGAGGTATTGCTTTGAAAAAACGATTATCGTGGATTTCCGTTTGTTTGCTGGTGCTGTTCTCCGCGGCGGGGATGCTGTTTTCAACGGCTGCCAAGACGGATACATCTTCTCACAAGGCGCACACTGAAGCACAGGTTATCAACACGTTTGACGGGGTTGCGGATTATCTTCAGACCTATCACAAGCTTCCTGATAACTACATTACAAAATCAGAAGCACAGGCCCTCGGCTGGGTGGCATCAAAGGGGAATCTGGCGGACGTCGCCCCGGGGAAAAGCATCGGCGGGGACATCTTCTCAAACAGGGAAGGCAAACTCCCTGTAAAAAGCGGACGGACGTGGCGTGAAGCGGATATTAACTATACATCAGGCTTCAGAAATTCAGACCGGATTCTTTACTCAAGCGACTGGCTGATTTATAAGACGACAGACCACTATCAAACCTTTACAAAAATGAGATAAACACATACAAAAAACGGCTTCCCTGCGGAGGCCGTTTTTTTGCAGAGAATCTGCAAGCTTCATATAAAATGAGCAGTAAATTTTTCTTCAAACTCTGAGCGGTCTATTCTGCTGTTTTCCGCCGTGCCATCGTGTTTTTTTATTGTTATATTGCGTTCAGACAGAACCATGTGCCCTTCCGGTGTCCGCTTAGAAGCCAGCAGGCGTTTGTTGAAAGGAGAACGTTCATGTTCAAAGATTGTTTGTTTCATAGACTTGAGGTCCTTTTCATCGATTTCTTCAAGCGAAAATGCGTAGCCTGTCTGCCAGCCGTCCCCTTTGTTCATTTCAAGCACGTATGTCCCGAATTCCGTCTCTTCTATCCTCACGCGGAACGCTCCGGCCGCTGATACCGTCTCGTCTCCCGACATCGGCACAGGCTGCATGGCGAGATTGAGGCCGAAGCCTGCATCAGCGATGTACTCATTTCCCCCGGCGGAAAGAAGTACGGCCGCATGTGTGCCGGGCAGCGCCCAGCCGTTTTTCCAGACCGTTCCGCGGATCAATTTGACATCAAATCCGGCATCTTTCAGGATGAAATAAAGCAGTCCGTTCAAGTCATAACAAAGACCGCCGTGAGGTTCCTTCACCATGTGCCGCCACAGTCCTTCTTTCGTGACGTCATATTCTTTTTTGGACAAAACGGCGCGGTTTTCAAACGGAAACCGATACGCGAGCGCCTTTAAAAACTCCGGCAGGTTGCTGAAATCGAGGGAATCCTTTTCCCAGCCTATCGTTTGATAACAATCTTTCAGAAACTCATTCATCGTTCCGTCCCCCTTACAAAGTGTTTACACTTCTTCCTGCACATAAGCGGACAACTTTTCCAGCGCTTCCTTTTCATCGTCGCCTTCAGCGATCAGAGTGACTTCCGTCCCCGTACTGACCGCCAGACTCATTAATCCCATAATGCTTTTGGCATTCACTTTCTTGCCGTTTTTCTCAAGAAACACATCTGATGCAAAACGATTTGCCTCCTGTACAAACAATGCAGCGGGGCGCGCCTGCAATCCCGTCTTTAAACGCACTTCCACTTTCCCCTGAACCATAAGATCTCCCCTTTTCTGTACGGTTATTTCAAAGTGATGCTTTGTCCTGTACGCAGCTGTTCTGCGATTTCATCGAGCTTTCTCAGCCTGTGATTGATGCCGGATTTGCTGATTTTCCCGCTTGCAACCATTTCCCCCAGTTCTTTCAGCGTGACCTCCTGATAATCAATCCGCAGCTGCGCAATTTCGCGAAGCTTTTCCGGCAGCGCTTCAAGACCGATCCGTTCATCAATGTATTTAATATTTTCCACCTGTCTGAGAGAAGCCCCGATGGTTTTGTTTAAGTTTGCTGTTTCACAATTGACGAGGCGGTTCACTGAGTTTCTCATATCTCTGACAATCCGCACATCTTCAAAGCGCAGCAGTGAATTGTGAGCGCCGATGACATTCAGAAATTCAGTGATTTTTTCCGCCTCTTTTAAATACGTAATATAGCCTTTTTTCCGTTCAAGCGTTTTGCTGTTCAGATGAAAATCATTCAGCAGGGCGCATAATGAATCGTTATGTTCCTTATAAAGCGAGAAGATTTCCAAGTGGTACGACGATGTTTCGGGATTATTCACAGATCCTCCCGCCAAAAACGCCCCTCTCATATAAGAACGTTTGCAGCACCGTTTCGCCACCAGTTCCTCAGAAATATTCCGTTCAAATACAAAGTTCTCCCCGAGGATTTTCAATTCCTCTAAAATCAGCTTTGCATTTTCAGAAAAGCGCACAATATAAACATTATTTTTTTTCAGCCGCATTTTTTTTCTGACTAACAGTTCGACCGATACATCATATTGTTTCTTCAGCAATGTATAAATGCGGCGGGCAATCGCCGCATTTTCGGTTTGAACGTCAAGCACGAGATGGCGGTTTGAAAATGACAGGGAACCGTTCATCCGAATCAGCGCGGACAGCTCCGCCTTGGCGCAGCAGTCCTTCACTTCCAGATTCGTCAGTTCTTTTTTTGTTTCCGATGCAAATGACATATTAGCCACCTCATTTCAAAAGGCCTCTAGTCCCTTAATAAATCGACAAGAAGAGAAGCCACTTTATGTGTATCGTGACGGATTACGCCATTTTTATACGTGATAATCTGATCCCTGATGACCTCAAGCCCCATGGATTTCAGCTTTTCAACATTGAAGTCGACGGGCCGGGCCAGCTCTTTCGCATATTTGCTTTTGATTTCGTCAGGGATCTCCTCATTGTTGATTAAGATCGTGTCGATAAACGGCTGCTCCATATGATCGTTCAGCGCCTTGACATGGTCGGCCGCGCTGTATTGAAGCGTCTCGCCGGGCTGTGTCATGACGTTGCATATATATACTTTTTTGGCCGCGGCCTTGACGACTTCCTCTCCGATTTTCGGCACGAGCAGATTCGGAAGAATGCTTGTGTACAGGCTTCCCGGACCGATAATGATTAAATCGGCCTGACGGATGACGTCAATCGTTTCCGGGAGAGGATCAATTTTTTCAGGCGTAAGAAATACCCGTTTAATCCGCTGGCCGTAAGAAGGGATTGTCGATTCTCCGGAGACGACCTGCCCGTCCTCCATTTCAGCGTGAAGAACGACACTGGTGTTGGCAGCAGGCAGCACTCTGCCGCGGACATTCAGCACCTTGCTCATTTCGGTGACAGCGTGAAAGAAATCACCGGTTATATTTGTCATCGCTGCCAAAATCAAATTGCCGAGCGAATGTCCGGTTAAGTCGCTTCCTTTGTTGAAACGGTGCTGAAACAGATTTTCAACGAGCGGCTCAACATCTGACAAAGCAGCCAGTACGTTACGAATGTCACCCGGCGGCGGAATTTGAAGTTCATCCCGCAGACGGCCTGAACTTCCGCCGTCATCAGCAACTGTCACAATCGCCGTAATATCAACGGGCTTATGCTTTAACCCCCGAAGCAGCACGGACAGACCCGTTCCGCCGCCGAAGATTGCGATTTTCGGCTTCTTATTCATTTCCGGCTTCTCTTTTCAATGTCCCGGTGAGTGACATTAGTATAGAAATCTTTTTTAAAATAGTCAGCCAAATACTCAGCGAGCGTGACGGAGCGGTGCTGGCCGCCCGTACAGCCGATCGCGATGACAAGCTGGCTTTTACCTTCCCGCTTATAAGACGGAAGCATAAAGCCGAGCAGATCAACAAGCTTTTCAATAAACTTTTGTGTTTCGTTCCACTTCATCACATAGGATGACACTTCTTCATCTTTCCCCGTAAGCGGCCTCATGCTTTCAATGTAGAACGGATTCGGCAGAAACCTTACATCAAACACGAGGTCGGCATCTATCGGAAGCCCGTATTTGAAACCGAATGACATCACGTTCACTGTAAATGTTTCACCTTGGTTCGTGGCGAAATGCGCCACGATTTTTTCACGCAGATCACGCGGTTTCATATCCGATGTGTCATAGATCAGCTGAGAGCGCCCTTTCAATTCTTCAAGCAGCTGGCGTTCCAGCGCGATTCCTTCAAGAGGAAGCCCGGTAGCGGCCAGCGGGTGAGAACGCCTCGTTTCTTTGTATCTCGTCACAAGGATAGAATCCTTAGCGTCTAAAAAGAGAATGCGCGGTGTAATCCACGGATTTTCCGCCATTTCATCCAGCGCCTCAATCAGCCTGTCAAAAAATTCACGTCCCCGCAGATCCATGACAAGCGCGACCTTGCTCATTTTTGAACTTGATTCTTTCATCAGCTCCAAAAATTTCGGCAGCAAGGAAGGCGGCAGATTGTCGACGCAAAAATAGCCGAGATCCTCAAAGCTTTGAATGGCGACGGTTTTCCCCGCTCCAGACATTCCCGTAATGATGACGAGCTGAATATCATGGTTTTCATTCATACTCATCTTTCTCCCCCCTGCGGTCTTTCTTTTATTTGATAAGCTGCGGATCTAAACGATAGCTGAGCAGCTCGAAGTCCGGCGTATACGTAAAGGTGCCGTGCAAAAGCCCTTGGCCCTTGATCATAAAATCAAGGATATGCCCGTCTCCGGGGGCCATCGGAAGGCTGTGGATATCTTTTACGTCATGCCACTTCAGAACGCCTTCCTCTGATTCAGCGACATTCCGCCCCGTGTAGGAGTCGGCGACGAAAGTAAACATCATCCACTCTGACACGATTTGTTCCTGTTCCTTAATAATAAAGGTAAACACGCCTTTTAACTGCGGATTTAGTATATAAATGCCCGTCTCTTCTCTGTACTCTCTGATGACGGAATCTCTGACGGATTCGCCGCTTTCCATCTTCCCGCCGGGCGCGACCCACCAGCCCCGTCTCGGCTTTTGGAGAAGGAGAACCTGATCATCTGTCTGCAGCACACAATTTGTCACTCTTTGCACAAGTACGTCACCTAACCTTCTCAACAAATCATCGTCTCTTCATTATACCGTTTCGGCATGTCTCTCACAATGCAGAGACACCGACATCCTTTTCTTTTATTTGACAGAAAACAAAAAATCGCAAAAAAAGGGCACGGATACTGGAATCCGTGCCAAAGTGTATTCATTAAAAAGGGGGTCAATTACTACATTCATCTTAAAACATCAGTATTTCACCCGTGTTACAGCGTAATTAAAACACAGTAACGATTCAAAAACTGAACATTACAGTGATTATTTAACGGTTTTGAGCGTTTCCTCAAGCTCTTCCACATAATGCTGAACGCTTTGAGCCGCAATACTTCCGTCGCCTGTCGCCGTTACGATCTGGCGGAGCGTTTTTTCACGGATGTCTCCCGCAGCGAAAATGCCTGGGACTTTTGTCTCCATTTGGGCATTTGTTTCAATGTAGCCTTCTTCATTTGTGATGCCCAAGTTTTCGAACGGTTTAGAAAGCGGAAGCATACCGATATAAATAAAGACACCGTCAGCTTTGAATTCTTCCTCTTCTCCCGTCACGGTATCCACAAGAGTAAGTCTGCCGACTTTTCCGTTTTCCTCATGGATTTCTTTTACGGTTTTGTTCCATTTAAAGTCAATTTTCTCATTGTCAAAGGCACGCGCCTGAAGAATGCTTTGCGCACGCAATTTGTCACGTCTGTGAACGATGGTGACTTTTGAAGCGAAGCGTGTCAGATAGACGCCTTCTTCAACGGCGGAGTCTCCGCCGCCGACAACGACAAGCTCTTTATTTTTAAAGAACGCGCCGTCACAAACCGCGCAGTACGATACGCCGCGGCCGCCCAGTTCTTTTTCGCCGGGAACGCCGATCTTTTTGTATTCCGCTCCGGCAGAAATGACGATGGCGCGCGCTTTATATTCTTTTGAACCGGCTTTGACCGTTTTATATTCTTTACCGTCCACGATTTCTTTAATATCGCCGTACGCATATTCCGCACCGAATTTTTTCGCATGTTCAAACATTTTATTAGAAAGTTCAGGGCCGAGAATGCTTTCAAAACCCGGATAGTTTTCAACATCCTCCGTATTGGCCATCTGGCCGCCCGGAATTCCTCTTTCGATCATTAATGTGGATAAGTTCGCTCGTGATGTGTAAACAGCAGCGGTCATCCCCGCCGGACCCGCGCCGATAATGATCACATCATAAATTTTTTCTTCTGACACCATGATTCACTCCTTTTCGAAATGGGGCGCACCCTATATGACTAAGAATCCCCATCAATCGTATTCCTTACCCATATCCTATTAAATCTGAGGGCAATTCGCTATTTTTTTGCTCATTTTTCTGAGAAACCGTGATTAGGGAGCTCCTGAGCGGGTATACAAATAAAGAAAGAGCCTTCCGGGATAGAAGGCCCTTGTCTTATTCATTATTGCACGACACGTCTTACATTGCCGTTGAATGCTTTCTTCCAGTAAGGGTTGCTCATAGAATCAATGGATACACCGTGTGATGTATTATCGTTCAGGAACGTTCCGTTACCTAAGTAGATGCCGACGTGGCCGTTTGTTTTATACGTGTTGAAGAATACTAAGTCTCCGCGTTTCATGTCAGACGCGCTTACTGCTTTACCTCTTCCGATTAATGTATCTGTGTTTGTGCCGCTTGCAGGTCCGAGATTAACGCCTGCGTTAGCATAAGCCCAGCGTACGAATGAAGAGCAGTCAAAGATACGGTTGTCAATATCGGATTGAGTGCGTCCGCCGCCGAATTTATACGGAGATTGACCCACAAGGCTTGATCCTACGCTGATCGCGCCTTCAATACCGCCTGAATTTGAAATAACAGATCCCCCGTCAGAATCATCTGAACCGCCGCTGTTATGAGATGATCCGCCTGAAGTGCTCTTCGGTTTGCTTGAGCTGTCAGATGAATCAGATGATGTTGAAACAGCCGCTTTTTTCACAGTTTTAACCGCCGGTGCCGGCTGGCTGTCATCTTTTTGGTTTTGGTCTTCAGAAGCTTTTTGCGCTTCTTCCTGTTTTTTGATCAGGGCAGCCGCTGCAGCCTGCTCAGCTTTAATGCGCTTCTGTTCTTTTTCAGTGTCAGCTTTTTGGTTTGCAAGCTGTGACGCTTCTTTTTTCAGATCAGAGATAGCGGAAGCCGCTTTTTTCTGACCGTTTTTCGCTTCGTCGAAAAGCTTGTCTTTCTGATCAAGCTGTTTGTTCAGGTCTTTTTGCATAGACTCGAGTTTCGCAAGATCATCTTGAACTTTTTTCAGCTTCACGTTAAGTTCAGCCTCTGCGTCTTCGAGTTTCGCTTTATCCTGCTCCTGCTGTTTGATCAGGTCTTTATCCGCATCAACGATAGAAGATACTGCAGTCGCACGGGAAATGAAGTCTCCGAAGCTTGTCGCCCCTAAAAGTACATCTATGTATCCTTGAGAACCGCCGTTTTCCTGTAAAGAACGAACGCGTTTTTTCAGGATTTCATTGCGTTTTTCAATACGCGCTTCTGTTTCTTTGATTTCTTTTTTCAAATCAGCGATCTGCTTTTTCGTTTTTTCG
The DNA here is from genome assembly GCF_014872755.1 of Bacillus sp. Bvel1. Taxonomy (NCBI): domain Bacteria; kingdom Bacillati; phylum Bacillota; class Bacilli; order Caryophanales; family Bacillaceae; genus Bacillus; species Bacillus sp. Bvel1. Next base: position 385,903 of record NZ_JAAOBZ010000008.1, read on the forward strand.
TTTTCAGCTTTTTTATCTTCGATTTTATTGCTTGTATCCAACGCTTTAGCGTTAATGTCTTTCAGTTCTTTTTCAATCTTAGCCTGTTTGTCCTGAAGCTTGGACAATTCTCTTTCTTTTGCTTCAAGGCTTGAAGCCACCTCAGATTGCTTGCTTTCAATTTTCGCTTTTTTGCTGTCTAATGTTTCCGCCGATGCAGTTTTTGTAAACGGGATCAAAAAACTGCTTGTCCCGATGACGGAAGCCAAACCAAGTGTTAATAAACTCTTTTTCACTTTTTCTTTCCTCCCTTTTACTTTAAACCTGTTCTCATTTGGAATTCTATTATGAACATCAAAGTTACGCTCCCTCACATGCCCGTGAGGCTGATGATTTTTATGTACGATTCTTTGAATCTGGTTAATTGGTATAGATTATACAGCACATGTAAAATAAACTAATCTCTTATGTACGAGACTCATTATACCATCATGTTTCGACAATTTTTATTACAGTTATATTTCAATGTGATTGCAAATCTCATATTTTGCAAAATAAACGGTGATTACGGCCTGATTTCGATTCAAAAAGCAAAAAAATACGTATGAATACCTCTTTTTTCGGCGGTAAAGTTCTGTTTTGCCCCTTTCTGATAAAAAAAGAACCGACTCTTTATATAGAAAGAATCGGTTTTATTCTAATATATCATCTATTTGTCTGATGTATTTCGAAAGGGTTGCCGGGGTTATACCGTAAACGGCGGCCGTTTCTTTTTTCGTCGTTTTTTCGCCGTTTGCTTCTTTCCATACGTATGCGATGGCTGCGGCCCATGCCCGCTCATTCTGTACGGCAGCGTCGGCGCGGATGTGCTGAATGACGTGAAAAACCCAGCAGCTCATGACGTCAGTTTTTAAACTGTCGGCTTCCGCTTTCTCCAGAAGCTTGACCGTCCGATACGTGAACAGCGCGTCACCGGAGACGCCTGAAGCGCCTTTTTCACCGGAAAGCAGCAGTCTGACGAAATCTTGTTCAAACGGTGAAACGGCGCGTTTTGCCGTCAGAACTTTTTCAAGCTGGTTCCGCTCTCCTTCAGCGCTGCTGATATAATAGGCGGCAAGCCGCTGTTCAAGTGAAGCAGGCAGCGGTTCCTGCCGCTCCGCCCAAGGCGCGGGCCGGTCTGATTCGGGAAATTCGGCTTCGGCCTTTTTCCAAATGGTTTCCGCAAATTCTGTGCGGCCTGTCCCGTAGGCTGAGGCGGCAAGCCAGTAATAAAACGTTTCGTCGCCTTCGAACCCGCTTTTGTAAAGAGAACGGAGCCATTTATAACCGAGATCATGTCTGCCGACAAGCGCAAGCGTCGCCCCCAGCTTATAGCGCTGTTCGAATAAAATCGGATACACGTTGGCGAGTTTTCCGCTCAATTCTCCGACTTTTTCATCTTCCCTCTCGTAATAGCAGAATACAAGGAGGTTGCACAGGGCATGGAGATTGCCTTCATTTTTCTCAAGCACTTCGAATACCGTCTGTTTCGCTTTTGTAACATTGCCTGAGTAAAAGTAAGCGAGCGCCAGGTTGTTGTATGCAGACCAAAGCTCGGGGTAATCGGCCGTAATCTCTTCAAGCATGACAACCGCTTCATGAAGCTGGCCGCTCTCAAGAAGCGTTTTTGCCCGGTCCTGCCTGATCAGCAGCTCATCCTGGTCATAGAGTGATTCGTTTTCACCCGCTTCGCCGAAATCCAAAAGCTCCATCAGATTTTCAATCTCTTCGCTGAATTCCCCGTCCGGATCGGCATCTGAATAAGCCGCCGCTTCTTTGTATGCTTCCTGAAAGAGCCCCAAATGCGCGAAATTATTCGCTTTAAAATAATGACACTCGGGCATTTCTTCTTTCAGGTTCACCAAAATAAAGTCGAACAGCTCATTTGACTGCTGGTAGTGGCCCATTTCAGAATAAATGACGGCCAGCCGTGACAGCATTTCGGAATCATTCGGCTCGAGATGGACGGCCCGCTGAATCAGTTTGCTGGCCCGTTTTAAATTCCGCTCTTTATATGCTTTTAAGCCTTTATGAAAAAAATATTGTCCATCCTGAAGCAGCTGGACAATTTGCGCGTGCTTTTTCTGTTCAGAAGTGTGTTTTCCCACAAATATCCTCCGTTTTATACGTATTACCGTCAGTAGTATACCATAAAACGGTTTCGCCTCAATAGTTCAAAAGACAGGATCGGCTTCGTTTTTTACTGGCTGGTTCGACCAGATTTTAGCTGTTTTTTTCACGAGGCTCGGCTGGAAGAATGACGCGGAAAAGGGTTCCTTCGCCGCGCTTGCTCTCAACCTCTATCGAACCGCCGTGCAGCTCTGCGATTTTTTGGGCGATGGACAGGCCGAGCCCGCTTCCCCCTGCGTTTCTCGCCTTATCCGCTTTATAAAACCGTTCAAATACCCGCTCCGCCTGTTCAGGCTCCATTCCGATTCCGTCGTCGGCGATTTCGACAGCCGCCGCTCCCGGCAGATCAACAATTTTAACGGAAATGCGGCCGCCTTCACCGGTAAATTTCACGGCATTGTGAATCAGATTCATCCATACTTGGCTGAGCAGCGCTTCATCTCCGTACACATACGACTCCTGTAAATCAATGAGAAACTCAATCTGTTTGGCGGACCATTCAGGCTCACAGGTCAATATGGTGCGCCGCAGCTGTTTGTCAATGCGGAACGGTTTTTTTTGTATCGGTTCGGTTTGGCGTTCAAGCGCAGTGAGCTTCAGCAGATTTTCACTGATTTTTGATAATCGTTCTGTTTCTGTCTCGATGATGTGTAAATAGCGCCCCCGCTCCTCATATGATAAATCCGGTTTTTTCAGGAGGTGCGCGTAGCCCTTTAATGAAGTAAGCGGGGTTTGGATTTCATGGGAAACGTTCGAAATAAATTCTTGTTTCAGCTTTTCCATTTCACTCAGTTCCGCGGCGAGTGTCGACAGTTCATCAGCCAATTTCGTCACGGGGTGGTCCCGTTCAATCTTCTCCATTTTCCTGGAGGCGGCCGCTGTGAAGTTGCCGCTCGACATTTGCTTGATCGTGGCGGTCAGCGAATCCCAGATCGCATGATGTCTTTCACGTGCTGACTTTGAAAAGATAAACATCGTTATAAACAGCAGGCCGAAAACAAGCCAGAGCGTCAGAATCTGCTCGGCGTACGGCACAAGCAAAATCGGCCATATGAGACCGAATCCCTGAACGATCAGATGAGCCGCCAGCCATAAGAATGCGGTGACGGTGAGAAGGATGATGATTTTTCCAGCCGTTCTGAAGATCCGTTTCATTCTGTCACCACAAACCGATACCCGAGCCCCCGCACCGTATGGATAGCAAACGGATAGTCCTTTTCCGGAAACCGTTCCCTCAGCCTTTTAACATGCACATCAACCGTCCGCTCGTCACCTTCATAATCAAAGCCCCAAATATCTTCTATTAATTGTTCTCTTGAAAACGTCTTATTCGGATAACCGGCGAGCTTAAATAAAAGCTCAAATTCACGCCGGGGCAGCGTCAATCCCGCTCCGCCGCCGCGCGTTACGGTGCGGGATTGCTTATCTAATGTGACATTTCCGATGGTCAGCAGTTTTTCAGCGGTGATCCGGTACCGTTTCAGCAATGCTTTGACCCTTGCTTCCAGTTCAAGCGGCTCAAACGGTTTGACGAGATAATCATCCGCTCCGGAAGTAAAACCTTGCACTTTGTCCAGCGTTTCGCCTTTTGCCGTCAGCATCAAAATCGGAATGTCCGTAAAGCTGCGGACGGCTTCACTGACTTCAAACCCGTCCATTTTCGGCATCATCACATCCAGTATGATGAGATCAATAGGTGCTGATTCGATCAGCCGCACCGCCGCTTCCCCGTCTTCCGCTTCTGCGACGTCAAAGCCGCTCTGCTCCATCATGAGTCGGACAAGCTCACGGATGTGGCGGTCGTCATCCGCAACCAATATGACAGCCATAAAAATCCCTCCTTCTGCTTTTTTGCCTGTCTTCTTTTAATGAATCGACATGATGTCTATTAACCGTCTTATTTTTTCATTGTCTCCTGTATCGACAGACACTTTTTTTGTATGGCGGATCATTTCCTCCGTCACTTCTTTCATTACGCCTTGATCAGTATCTTCACGAGACTCCCAGCGCAAAGGAACATTGTATACCTGAATGGTGCCGTCACCATTGCTGCTGTAAGTGACTGACCCATCGACTAACCGGGAGCCTGCTAACTGCGTAACATCTTCGGGATAGCGGGCGCTCGTATGATCGTCAGGGTTGACGTATGCCCCGGCCGGAATGCGGCGAACGTTCAATTCATCTATCTGCTGATTTTCCCCAAGCTGCAGCCAGATGCGGGCATATTCAATTTGCAGAGGAGAATAATCTGCCGACATGTTGTTCGGTTGGCTTTTGTCCGCAGAGATGTGATGTGAACCTTTGTTTACGGGTTCTTTTTTTTCTGCCGCTGATGCTGTTTCAGCCTTGTTGATGCCGCTGCTTTCTCCGGCCGGACTTGAAGAATGGCTCGGCTCTTCATCGTTACCGTCCGTACACCCGGCAGTCATGAATACGAGCAGTAAGGCCGCGTGACAATAAAAAATCTTTGTGCGTTTTTTCATAATTTAACCCCCGCTTTCTATGAAGAGAACTCCGGCTGCAAAATAAAAAGCAGCTTTTTCAGCTGCTTTCTATTCATAAAGTCTTGCTTTACACAGCTTTGTTTTCTAAGTCGGCATTCAGCTTCAGCTGCTGCTCCGCAAAATCGCGGTACAGCGAATGGGATGCCATTAATTCATGGTGTGTGCCCCGTCCGGTGATTTCACCCTGTTCGACAAAGAGAAGCTGATCTGCATCCACAACCGTGGATAAACGATGGGCGATCACGATCGTGGTGCGGCCTTCCATTAGAACTTCCAGCGCCTGCTGCACCCATTTTTCAGATTGGCTGTCCAGACTTGATGTCGCTTCATCAAGCATCAGAATGCTCGGGTTGCGAAGGAGCGCTCTGGCAATGGCGATGCGCTGGCGCTGTCCGCCTGACAGCATAATTCCCCGCTCACCGACCTCTGTTTCAAATTTCTTCGGTAAGTCTTCAATAAATTGCAGGGCGTAGGCCATGTCAGCCGCTTGCCTCAGTTCCTCATCAGTCACCTCGCGTTTTAATCCGTAGCAGATATTGTCGCGGATGGTGCCTGACATTAACGGGCTTTCTTGCGACACGTAGCCGATATGCTCCCGCCATGACTCAAGGGAATACGCATCAATCGGTTCATTTCCGAGCAGGATGCTGCCCGCAGTCGGGTTGTAGAATCGTTCAAGCAGCTTAAATAACGTTGTTTTCCCGCCGCCGCTCGGTCCGACGATCGCGGTGACTTTGCCGGCCTCAATCGTAGCCGTAATGTCTTTTAAGATGGTTTGATCTGTTTTGTAGCCGAATGAGACTTGTTCGAGCTTAATCGGCTGATCTGCGTTTTCAATGGCTTTTCCGGTTTGGATATCTTCTTCTTTTTCTGCAAGAATATGAATCATCCGTTCCGTTGCGCCGACGGATTTTTGAAGCTGTGTGAAAAATGAAGTGATCTGGCCCATCGGCATAATGATCTGAAACAAATACAGGATAAAGGCAACGAGTGCGCCGGCTGTCAATTCACCGGATGACACCTGCATCCCGCCGTACCCGATGACAGCGACCAGCGCCGCCATTAATACAAGTGTAATAAGCGGGCCTACGAGCGACTGCACCTTCGCTTCACGCAGCCCGAGTTTAAAGAGCGCCATGATGCCTGCTTTTCCGCGTCCGTATTCCGCTTCTTCAGCGTTTGACGCTTTTACAAGCCTGATTTCCGGGAGGATGTGGTTTAATAATCCTGTGAATCTCGCCGTTTCATCCTGTGTTTCCCGAGAAATTTTAAACATTTTCCGGCCGATCGGCACTAAAATCACCGCAGCCAGCGGAACGACGATCAGCACGAGCAATGTGAGCTTCCAGTTCATGAAAAATAAGATCGTCAGTGACCCGATAACGGAAATGATTCCGGTAATAAATCCGCTGATATTGTTTGTGATCAGCTCTTTTACCACCATTGTGTCATTGGTGACACGGCTGATCGTTTCTCCCGTGGCGTTTTTGTCAAAATAAGAGACGGGCAGTTTAATTAATTTCTGCCACAACAAATCACGCAGTCCCGAGATGATTTTCTGGCCGCTGTAGTTCAGGGCGTAGGTGGCGTAGGCGCTTAATGCGGCCTGTACGATAAACACGGCTGCGATGATTCCGATTTGCACGCCTGACAGCGACGACACGGAAAAGCCGTCAACGAGCTGCTTTGTCAACAGCGGAATCAGCAGGCTGACGAGCGTTGTCACAATACTGAGAGACAGCGCGAAGGCCAGCATACCGTATGATGGTTTTGTTTTTTTGACTAATGAAAAGAATGAGTTGAATTTCCCTTTTGGTTTTGGTTGTTTATTCGGCATATGTTTTCCTCCTATATCACTGTTTATACTATAACGGATGTGCATGAACGGAATATGAACAAAACGTATATTTTTGATAAAAACCAAAATAAACTCTATTAGTCAATATTATCAAATTCATCTGCCTTCGGTTGCGGAAATAAGGAATATTTTATTGAATGTTTAAGTTTGACAGAATAAAAACCTCACGGATCTCTCCGTGAGGTTTGTTTTTACTCAGATGCTGAATGGCGTTTCGCAAGGACGTCAAGCACGTCATCCAAAGGAAGCGACTGCTCACGCAGAAGAACGAGCAAATGATACAGCAAATCCGCCGCTTCCCATTTTAATTCTTCATGGTCGCGGTTTTTTGCGGCGATAATAACCTCTGCGGCTTCCTCGCCGACTTTTTTGAGGATTTTATCGACGCCTTCCCGAAACAGGTACGTTGTGTAGGCTCCGTCAGGCATCTCCGCCTGCCGTTTGGCGATCACGCTTTCCAGTTCATTTAAGATGCCGAAACGATCCTGCGCGTCTGCTTTTTCCGTGGAAAAACAGCTGTAGCTTCCCTTATGGCATGCGGGTCCTGAGGGCTCCGCAAGCACGACAAGGGCATCTTGATCGCAATCATAACGGATGGCTTTCACCTTTTGGGTATTCCCCGATGTCGCTCCTTTATGCCACAGCTCCCCGCGTGAACGGCTGTAAAACCAGGTTTCTTTCGTTTCTATCGTTTTTTCATAGGATTCTCGGTTCATATAAGCCAGTGTCAGCACTTCTTTGCTTGCCGCATCCTGTATGATGGCGGGTATCAGTCCGGCCTCGTCAAACCGCAGTTCATCTGCCTGTTTCATCTCACATTCACCCCGTGTTTCTTCATATAATCTTTCACTTCTTTTATAGATGTCTCTTTGTAATGGAAAATAGAAGCTGCAAGCGCGGCGTCCGCTTCACCGACTGTGAAGGCTTCAAGCATATGGCGCGCGCTGCCGGCTCCCCCTGACGCAATGACGGGCACCGGGACGGCACGTGAGACAAGCTGTGTGAGCGTATGATTAAAGCCTGTTTTCTCACCGTCTGCGTCCATGCTTGTCAGCAGGATTTCACCCGCTCCCCGGCTGACGGCTTCTTTTGCCCAAGCCGTGACTTCCCGCTCGGTTTTCTGTCTGCCGCCGTGTGTGTACACTTTATAGCATTCCGAATCTTCGTCATACTTTGCGTCAATCGCCGCTACGATGCATTGCGAGCCGAAAAACTCAGCTCCTTCCGTAATCAGCTCGGGACGGAGAACGGCCGCTGTATTAACGGATACCTTGTCAGCGCCGGCGCGAAGCATTCGTTTCATATCGCTTAATTGATTGATTCCGCCGCCGACCGTAAACGGAATCGCCAGTTTTGCCGCAACTTGTTCTACGACGTCTGTCATCGTCTTGCGGCCTTCGTGAGAGGCGGAAATGTCGAGAAAAACAAGTTCGTCTGCGCCCTCCCTGTCGTAGGCTTCGGCCAGCTCGACAGGATCGCCCGCATCTTTCAGCCCGAGAAATTGAATGCCCTTGACGACGCGTCCTTCTTTCACATCGAGACACGGAATGATTCGTTTCGTGATCATGCGTCCTTCACCCTTCTGAGCGCTTCAGCCAATGAAAATTGTTTTGTATACAGCGCTTTTCCGATAATCGCTCCCGATACGCCGGCGTCTTTGAAGCGGGCCAGTGTTTTGAGGTCGGCGACTGAGCTGACTCCGCCTGAAGCGATGACGTCTTTTCCCGTTGCTTTTGCGAGCTGAACGGTACTTTCGATGTTCGGTCCTGACAGCATGCCGTCAGTTGCAATATCCGTGAAAATGAAGGTTTCCGCTCCTTCGGCCGCCAATTCACGGCCCAGATCGGCCGCCCTTACCGAGGATGTTTCCAGCCAGCCTTCCGTCGAGACATATCCGTTTCTTGCATCAAGGCCGATCGCGATTTTGCCGCCGTATTGTTTCAGCATGCTCTTCACAAATGCCGGATCGGAAACGGCCGAGCTGCCGAGAATGACGCGATCAACGCCTTGTGATAAATAACCGTACACATCCGCTTCAGAACGGATACCGCCGCCGATCTCGACTTTGACATCAAGCTGCCGCGCAATGTCAAGAACATGCCTGTCGTTTACTTTCCTGCCTGCTTTCGCGCCGTCAAGGTCCACGAGATGAATCCATTCGGCGCCTTCTTGTGCAAATTGCGCCGCCATGTCTAAAGGAGAGTCACCGTATATCGTTTCCTTGCCGTAATCGCCTTGGATGAGGCGGACGCATTTGCCGTTTCTCATATCGATTGCCGGATATAATGTAAAAGCGTTCATTTCTTCACCTTCTGTTCCGCTGCCATTTTTGTAAATTGTGTTAAGATCGCCATTCCGGCTGTACCGCTTTTTTCCGGGTGAAACTGTGCACCGAAGATATTGCGTTTCCCGACGACAGCCGGAACACGAACGCCGTACTCAGCGCTTGCCAGAAGATCGCCGTCTTCCATCCCGTCTATATAATAGGAATGGACAAAGTAAACGAATCCTTCTTCCGCTTCCGAAAGCAAAGGAGACGTTTGGTGAAACGTCAGCCGGTTCCAGCCCATATGCGGCACCTTCAGCTTGTTTCCTTCGGCATCTCTGTCTTTGAGTCTCACAGCTTTTCCGGCTAATAAACCAAGTCCTTTTGCAGAGCCGTTTTCGGTGCTTTCTTCGAAAATGAGCTGCATGCCGAGGCAGATGCCGAGGAGCAGCTTACCCTCGTCAACCATACGGTGTATGAATTGATCAAGCTTCGTGCTGCGTAAATTGTCCATGGCGTCACTGAATGATCCGACACCTGGAAGAATAAAAGCATCCGCTTTTTCAAGCTCTTCCGGCCGGTCTGATACGACATACGGGACGCCGACGCGTTCCAGCGCTTTCGACACGCTGAATAAATTGCCCATACCGTAATCAATTACACCGATCATTTACAGCATTCCTTTCGTAGACGGCACACCCTTGACGCGCGGATCAATGGATGACGCTTCATCAAGCGCTCTGCCAAGCGCCTTAAATACGGCTTCTATCATATGATGGGTATTCGTGCCGTAATGAACGATGACGTGCAGATTCATTCTCGCTTCGAGCGCCAGTTTCCATAGGAATTCATGTACCAGCTCGGTATCAAACGTTCCGACTTTCGCTTGCGGAAATGCAGCGCGCATCTCAAGGTGCGGCCGGTTGCTCAGGTCTACGGCGACTTGGGCGAGCGCTTCGTCCATGGGCACAAGCGCTGATCCGTACCGTTTGATCCCTTTTTTATCACCGAGCGCCTCCAAAAAAGCCTGCCCTAAACAGATGCCGATATCTTCAGTCGTATGGTGATCATCTATCTCCGTATCGCCTTCTGCGTCAACCGTTAAATTGAATTGCCCGTGCTTTGTGAACAAATCAAGCATATGAGTCATAAACGGCACATCCGTGCTGATGTCGGCTTTTCCTTCTCCGTCTATTTCGAAAGCCAGCCTTATATCCGTCTCATTTGTTGTTCTGGCGCGTTCCGCTTTTCTCATCGGTCATTCCTCCGTTTCTCGCTTCAATCGATCTTGCGTGCGCTTCCAGCCCTTCCAGTCTCGCGAAGGCGGAAATGCTGTCCGCGTGCGTTTCAAATGCCTTCCGGCTGTAAGAGATGATGCTCGATTTCTTTTGAAAATCTGTTACATTCAGCGGGCTTGAAAACCGCGCCGTTCCGTTTGTCGGCAAAACGTGATTCGGTCCGGCAAAATAATCGCCGACCGGTTCAGCGCTGTATCGTCCTAAGAAAATTGCCCCCGCGTGTCTGATGCTTCCAAGCAAAGCCTCCGGCGAATGCGTCATGATTTCTAAATGCTCGGGCGCCAGCTCATTCACCGTGTCCACCGCATCTTCCATCGATTCCGTAATATAAATGCGGCCGTGATCCCTGATCGACGCTTCGGCGATTTCTTTGCGCGGCAGGGTCTGAAGCTGTTTATCCACCTCATCTGATACCGCTTCGGCAAGCTTCCGTGAGTCGGTGACAAGCACGCTTGAGCTGAGCATATCGTGTTCGGCCTGTGAAAGCAGGTCAGCGGCGACTTCTTTGGGCACCGCCGTATCGTCTGCCAGAACCACGATTTCACTGGGTCCGGCAATCATGTCAATATCCACAACGCCGAAGACTTCGCGCTTCGCGAGTGCTACAAATATATTTCCGGGGCCCGTGATCTTATCTACAGGCTGTATCGTTTCCGTTCCGTAAGCGAGCGCGGCAATCGCCTGTGCGCCTCCCGCTTTGTAAATTTCTTTTATGCCGAGCTCAGAGGCCGCCGCCAGAACGCCCGGCGAAAGGCGCCCGTCTTTTCCCGGAGGACTGACGAGAACGATCCGTTCCACTCCCGCAGCGAGAGCGGGGATGACATTCATTAAAACGGAAGACGGATAAGCGGCCGTCCCGCCCGGCACGTATACGCCCGCGGAATCGAGCGCCGTTATTTTCTGTCCGAGCATCGAACCGTCTTTGCGATGGTAAAACCAAGAGGATTGCAGCTGGCGCTCGTGATATTCTTTAATATTGGCAATCGCCTGCCTGATCACTTCCAGCAGCTGATCATCAAGCAGACGGTACGCCTCGGTGATTTCCTCTGCGCTCACGGCCATCCGGTTCAGGCTGATGCCGTCAAATGTTTTTGTATAGGCCAAAACGGCTTTGTCACCGTTTTGTCTGACGTCTTCAATAATCCCCCTGACGGTTTTCCGCTGCTCTTCGGTTCCGCTGTCGATGGAACGCTTCAGTGAAAACCGCTCGCTTCTTTTTACTGCGGTTATGTTCATTTTGCCGTTTCTCCTTCCACAACCCGTGCCAGCCTGGCCGCCATTTCGTCGATTACATCATCCTTCATGCGGTAGCTGACCGGATTGACGATAAAACGCGATGTGATGTCACAAATATGTTCTGATTCAACGAGACCGTTTTCCTTTAATGTCTGCCCGGTTGATACGATATCTACGATTCTGTCAGCAAGCCCGATTAAAGGGGCCAATTCAATGGAACCGTTCAGCTTAATGATTTCCACCTGCTCGCCCTGCTCTCTGAAATAACTCGACGCAACATTCGGATATTTCGTCGCAATCCTCGGTGCGACTCCGTTCCAATCCGCCCCGGGAAGCCCCGCAACGGCGAGATAGCATTTGCTGATTTTCAGATCGAGCACCTCATACACGTCACGCTCTTCCTCAAGCATGACATCCTTTCCGGCAATACCGGCATCAGCGACGCCATGCTCGACATAAGTCGTAACATCCATCGGCTTTGCCAGAATAAAGCGGAGATTTTCTTCTGGAACGTCAATGATCAGTTTTCTCGATTCTTCAAACTCCTCGGGCAGCCTGTATCCGGCCTGCCGCAGCAACCCGGCCGCTTCTTCGAATATTCGTCCTTTTGGCATTGCCATTGTGAGTACCTTACCCATTCCTCTCTTCCTTTCTGGCACCGATAAAGTATGTGACGTTTGCGAATGATTTTGTCATATGATCGATATTTTCAATGCCCGCCAGATCCTGCAGGACGACTTTTCTGCCTCTCGCCCTTTCTTCCTCCGCGAATAAAATGGCCTGGGCCCGCTGCTCCTTGCTGAAAATCACGGCGTCCGCTTCACTTGTTTCTTCCTGAATGCCGAGCGCTTCAATCAGCCTGTCGATACGGAGCCCGAAGCCCGTGGCGGGAGCGGGACTGCCGAAATGGCCGAGGAGATTGTTATAGCGTCCGCCGCTTCCGATGACGAAACCGACATTTGCCGCGTACACTTCGAATAAAATTCCCGTGTAATAACTCATATGGCTTATTATATTCAGATCAAGGCGAATATGCTCGGCACATCCGTAATCCTCAAGAATGTCCCACAGGTCTTCCAGCTCCTGAATTAAGCTTTGTCCGGAGATTCCGATGATCTCCTCCGCCTTCGCGCAAATCTCTTTCCCGCCTCGCAATTCCAAAAGTGCGAGCAGCCGGCTTTTGTCTATTGAAGAAAGTGGAAGCGATTTGACATGTTCCCTGTATCCCACGTAATTCTTTTCAAAGAGAAAGCGCCGCAGAACATCCGCCCGCTCGGCATTACCCAAAACCTCGACAAACAGCTCATCAGCGAGTCCGGCATGGCCGATCGCGATTTTAAACCGGTACAATCCCGCGTTTTTCAAAGCGCCGGCCGCCAGCGCAATCACCTCGGCGTCCGCGCTTGTTGATCCGTCGCCGATCAGCTCCGCGCCGACCTGTTCGAATTCGGCCGGACGTCCGCCTTCCCGCTCCTGAGCGCGATAGACGCTTGCCGCGTACCCCGCTCTGAGCGGATGATTGTGTTTGTGCAGCTTAGATGCCGCCACCCTGGCAATCGGTCCGGTCATGTCAGGCCGAAGCACAAGCGTTTTTCCGTCCTGATCGAGAAGCTTAAACAGCTGCTGTTCTTCAATGGCTGACTGGACGCCTACTGTTTCATAGAATTCTAGGGTCGGCGTCTCCATAAACTGATAACCCCATTTATCAATTAAATCCGTCAGTGTGGAACGGACTTTTTTCTTGGCTTCGTATAAACCGGGCAGCGTATCTCTCATGCCATGCGGTTTCTCAAACATAAACATTTGCCTTTTACACCTCCGCTTTGTCTGAAGGAAAATTCCGAATCCTTTAGTTCGCTAATATGATAATATGTTAGCAGATAAAAGAATGGATTGCAACGCCCAATGTCCGCCTATTCTTTTCCATAAACATGGCTAAAGAATGAACAAACCTGTAAACATATCGGAACGATCGAATCATATTGAGCAGAAGTGCTATAATACATAGAACAGCTTCATCAGAAACAAGGGAGAATAATTGATAATGAAGACGCTTGGAACATTATGTGTGCTGATTCTGACAGCCATCCTTGTCTATCTGGGATATAACATCTATACAAACGATATTCATTTAAATTTTTTCAATCAGCAGTCCGACGAGCCTGATGAGAAAACACCGTTAAAAGGGAGCGCGTCACCGCTGAATGTCGTTCTGTACAGACAGATGGATTCTCCCAGACTGTACAATGGCTGTGAGGTGACCAGCCTTGCCATGATTTTGAACAATGCCGGATATCATGTGTCAAAAAATACATTGGCGGATAAAATCAATAAAGTTCCGCTCACATACAGCAGCGGGCTGAAGGGAGATCCGAATGAAGGATTTGCCGGAGATATGGAAAACGGCCCGGGTTTAGGCGTTTATCATGAGCCGATTGATAAACTTGCCAAAGAATATGCGGGAAACAAAGTATACGATCTTACGGGAAAAGACATTTCTTCAGTGTACCGCCAGCTTGAAAAAGGGCGGCCGGTCTGGGTGATTACCACCACATCCTTTAAGCCGGTTGATCATATGCAGACTTGGGATACGCCGAACGGAAAGATCGACATTACGTTCAGCATGCATAGCGTAGCCGTAACCGGTTATGATCACGATTATGTTTACGTTAATGATCCTTACGGCTATAAAAACAGAAAAACAGACCGGTCTGACTTTGAAAAAGCCTGGAAGCAGATGGGCAGCCAGGCCATTGTGATCAAGTCATAAAAAAACCCCGCTGACGTTAATCTGCGGGGTTTTCCATTCGTTTTTTCATTTCTTCGTGCGTATAAATCACCTGCATCGGATTTCCTCCGACAAACGCCCCGGCCGGGACATCTTTGTGCACCAGCGTGCCGGCTGATACAACGGCTCCGCTCCCGATGGTGACGCCGGGCAGAATGGTTGTGTTTGCCCCGATCATCACCTCGTCACCGATTGTGACAAAACCGGTCCGGTACTCATGTATTAAATATTCATGAGCCAAAATCGTCGTATTGTAGCCGATAATGCTGTTTTTTCCGACAGTGATTTTTTCGGGAAACATGATATCCGGCATCACCATCAGCGCGAATGACGTCTGTTTTCCGACATTCATTTTCAAAAAGGTTCGGTACAGCCAGTTTTTCACGCTTAAAAACGGCGTATACCTTGCAATCTGAATGATGATGAAATTTTTCATCACCTTCAGGAAGGGAACCGTCTGATAAACATGCCACAATGAATTTGCACCTGAAACAGGATGGCGGTCTGTTTTTCTCACGGGTTACTTCACTCCGGTGATGTGCAATAAATCACTCATTTTCTCGAGCATATAATCGGGTTCATAGGCGGAAAGCGTCTGTGCGCCTTTAATCGTCCACGCGACGCCGGCTGTTTTCGTGCCGGCGTTTTTTCCCGCCATGACATCGTGATAATTGTCACCGACCATGATGGCTTCCGACGGATCGCACCCAAGCCGGCTGAGCGCAAGCCGCACAGGCTCGGGGTCAGGCTTCGGCTGCTTAACATCATCAAGCGTGACGACAGTATCGAAAAACGCCCCGATGCCTGTCAGCTTCAATCCCATATTGACTGTATCCCTCAGCTTAGTAGTGACAATACCAAGCTGATAGCCCGCTTTTTTCAATTCATCCAGCGTTTCATAAACCGTTTCGTACTCCGTGACGAGCTCATCGTGCTTTTCATGGTTGAATGCTCTGTACATGCTGATCATCTCATCGCACTTTTCGGCATTAATGCCTGAAAACGTTTCGTACAGAGGCGGGCCGATAAACGGAAGCACATCTTCCCTTTTAAACTGCCCCGGGCAATAATGATCAAGCGTATGAAGGTAAGAAGCGATAATCAGTTCATTCGTGTCAATCAGCGTGCCGTCGAGATCGAATAAAATGGCGGTTACATGTTTATCAGTCATCTTATGTCCTTTCCGATTTCAGTCGTCAGTCCGTGTCAGCATACCGCTTATCGGCATACCCCTTCATGCGTCTGAAAATCATTAAAATAATCGCAAGTACAATCAGCACAATGGAAATGACCTGCGCGATCCGAAGCTGGCTCGTAAGCATCAGGCTGTCCGTCCGCATTCCCTCAATAAAGTATCTGCCGATTGAATACCAGATCACATACGTCAAAAACAGATTGCCCCTGCGCAGGTTCACGCGGCGGAGCAGAAGCAGAATCACGACGCCCGCAAAACTCCACAGCGATTCATACAAAAACGTCGGGTGATAATATTGTCCGTCTATGTACATCTGATTAATGATGAAATTCGGAAGATGCAGACTTTCTAAAAATGACCGGCTGACCGCTCCACCGTGAGCCTCCTGGTTGATAAAGTTCCCCCAGCGTCCGATGGCCTGGCCGAGCAGAATACTCGGCGCGGCAATATCCGCCAGCTTCCAGAATGAGATGCCTCTTACTTTTGAAAAGACAATTCCCGTTGCGATCGCGCCGATTAATCCGCCGTGAATCGCAATGCCGCCTTTCCAAGTTTTAATGATTTCCCCGGGGTGTTCCGAGTAATAGCTCCACTCGAAAAGCACATAATATGCCCTTGCGCAAATGATTGCGATCGGGATGGCGAAAAGAACAAGATCAATAAAAATGTCCTTTTTCAGCCCCCGCTTTTCACTCTCCCTCATGGCCATCCAAAGCCCTAATAACGCGCCCGCGCCGATAATGATGCCGTACCAGTGCACGGATAAAGGCCCGAGCTGCAAGGCAATCGGATTGATTGGTGTTCCAGCTTCATTCATATTATTGCCAACTCCTATTCGTCTTGTTCGCCGTCCTCAATGACATCCGCCAGCTTATTCGTGAATTGTTCGGCAGCATTTAAGCCCATCCGCTTCAATCTGAAGTTCATCGCCGCAACTTCGATAATAACGGCGAGATTCCGCCCCGGGCGGACGGGAATGGTCAGTTTTGTAATTTCCGTATCAATGATTTTCATTTTTTCTTCTTCAAGTCCGAGACGGTCGTATTGCTTTCCTTGCTCCCAAAGCTCAAGGTCCATGACGATTGTAATTCTTTTATTGCTTCTGACGGCGCCCGCCCCGAACAGCGTCATGACATTTATAATGCCGAGCCCCCTGATTTCGAGCAGATGCTCAATCAGATCAGGCGCGTTCCCGACAAGGGTATCCTGATCCTCCTGCCGGATTTCAACGCAGTCATCCGCGACAAGACGATGGCCTCGTTTGACAAGCTCCAGCGCCGTTTCACTTTTACCGACGCCGCTTTTTCCCGTAATGAGCACGCCGACGCCGTATATATCCACAAGCACGCCGTGAATGGCCGTTGTCGGCGCGAGACGGCTTTCAAGAAAATTCGTCAGCCTGCTTGACAGCCTGGTTGTTTTCAGAGGGGATCTGAGCACAGGCACGCCGTTTTGCTCGGAAGCTTCTACAAGCTCCGGCGGGATCGGCATATCTCTGGAAAGTATGATAGCCGGCGTCACATCGGTGCACAGCGATTTCATCCGCTGTTTCTTATCTTCCTCGGGAAGCTGATCGAAAAATGACAGCTCCGTTTTTCCTAAAAGCTGCACCCGTTCTCTCGGGTAATATGTAAAATAACCGGCGATTTCAATACCGGGCCGTGATAAATCACTCATCGTAATCGGGCGGTTAATCCCTTCTTCTCCGCTGATCAATTCTAAATGGAACTGTTCCATTACGTCTTTGGTCCGAACCTTTGCCAAGATATGTTCCTCCTGTTCTGGGATGTTCCGAGCTTTGAACAGTTATATTTTATCACTTTACCGTCTGAACCAAAACAGATTTATACAATTCCGGCATAACTGGTCTAGATAACTAGTCTGAAAAGGAGTAAAATAAAACTAACAACTAACCAGAAAGGCGTGTTTTAAAGTGGCTGAAAGCTTGTTAATCAGCGGTGCGGACATCGTAACAGAAAAAGAAATCATCCGAAACGGTTTTCTCGGTATAAAGGACGGCATCATTTCTTACGCGGGAAAAACAAGGCCGCAAGAAACGTATGAGAAGGAATGGAAGGCGCCCGAGGGCTCGTATGCGCTTCCCGGAATGATTGATATCCATATTCACGGCGGATACGGCGCGGATACGATGGATGCCGATGTTGCGGCTCTTGATACACTGTCCGCCCGGCTGCCCGAAGAAGGAACAACCGCTTTTTTAGCGACAACGATCACACAGCAGCACGAAAACATTGAAAAAGCGCTCATCAACGCCAAAAAATGGGCGTCTTCCTCATCGGAGACCCAAAAAGGCGCTGAGTTGATCGGCATTCATTTAGAAGGACCGTTTGTCTCTCCGAAAAAGGCGGGAGCACAGCCGAAACAATGGATTACTCCTGCTGATGCCGGGCTCTTTCAGAAATGGGAGCGGCTCTCGGGAGGGCTGATCAAAATCGTGACGCTTGCGCCGGAAGAAGATCCTGATTTCAGCCTGATCCGTTATTTAAAAAACCAAAACATCATCCCCTCAATGGGACACACAGACGCAGGAGCCGAGCTTTTACAAAAAGCGGCGGATGCCGGGGCGGTGCATATGACGCACCTCTTTAACGCCATGAGCTCCTTTCATCACCGTGAGCCGGGGGGCATCGGCACGGCTCTCGCCTGCGGCCGCATCACGGCGGAGCTGATCACTGACGGCATTCATTCTCATCCTCTGGCTGTAAAGCTTGCCTATTTGGCGAAAGGAAGCCAAAACCTGATCATGATTACAGACTCCATGCGGGCAAAAGGGCTTAAGGACGGAGAATACGAATTCGGCGGGCAAAAAGTCACCGTTCGCGGTGACACGGCGCTTCTCTCTGACGGAACGCTGGCCGGTTCCATTTTAAAAATGAATGAAGGCGCGGCGCTCATGCGCAGGTTTACAAAATGCTCATGGCTGGATATAGCAAATATGACATCGGCAAATGCGGCCCGCCGCCTCGGCATATTCGACCGTAAAGGAAGCATCGCCGAAGGAAAAGACGCCGACGTTGTTCTGACGGACGGACAGTGCGGCGTGCTGACCACGATTTGCCGCGGAAACACCGCATATATCTCAAGGGAGGCTGATTGGACATGAACGTTATCACATGCAGACATTATGAAGAATTAAGTGAAAAAGCCGCAGCGATTATCGCTGAAACAGTGAAACAAAAGCCGGATGCCGTTCTCGGCCTTGCGACGGGGGGCACTCCTGAAGGCGTATACAAAGAACTTGTGCGGATGCACCGCTCAGAAGGCTTGTCGTTCCGGAATGTCACGACGATCAACCTTGATGAATACGCCGGGCTTTCTCCCGAGGACAAAAACAGCTATCATTATTATATGAATACACATTTTTTTGCACATATCGACAGCCGAAAGGACCGCCACTTTCTCCCTGACGGACGGGCAGACGATCTTGATGCCGAATGCGGGCGCTATGACCGATTGATTCAAACACTCGGCGGAGCGGATATACAGCTTTTAGGCATCGGACACAACGGCCATATCGGCTTTAATGAACCCGGGACGCCATTTGAATCCCGAACCCATGTCGTTGAGCTGAATGAAGAGACAAGACAGGCGAATGCGCGGTACTTTCCGTCAATTGATCAAGTCCCTGAAAAAGCCCTGACAATGGGGATCGGGACGATTTTGTCCGGCAAACGGATTCTGATCATGGCATCCGGAAAAAGCAAGGCCCAAGCGGTGAAGCAGCTTCTGGACGGGCGCGTCAGCGAAGCATTCCCCGCCTCCGCCCTGCACGCGCATCCGGATGTGACGGTCTTGATTGATGAAAAGGCTGCGGGCGGCGATTGAAAGGATTTGACCTATGCAGATTGATAAACAATCTCCGATTCCGATTTACTTTCAGATTATGGAACAATTAAAAACACAAATCAAAAACGGCGAGCTGAAAGCGGATGCGCTGCTTCCGTCGGAGCGGGAATACGCCGAACAATTCGGCATCAGCCGAATGACGGTGCGTCAGGCGCTTTCCAATTTGGTGAATGAAGGATTTTTATACAGACAGAAAGGCCGGGGAACGTTCGTCAGCAAACTGAAGATGGAACAGCCGCTTCAAGGGCTGACAAGCTTCACCGAAGATATGAGAAGCCGGGGCATGAAGCCGGGGAGCAGACTTGCCGAATACCAGCTGATTCAGGCGACGGAAGAATTATCTTCTATCCTGGGGTGCGGCTATCCGGCAACGCTTCATAAAATCATCCGCGTCCGGCTGGCAAATGATATCCCGATGGCGATTGAGGCATCGTATATCCCGTTTGACAAGGCGGGAAAATTGGATGCCTCCCATTTTCAATCATCCATGTATGAGCATATTGAAGCGTACAATCAGATGCCGATCTCACGGGCAAAACAAGAGCTTGAACCGGGAACCGCTTCCGAGGAAGAAGCTGAGCTGCTCGGTATCCAGCCCGGCGCCCCCGTCCTCTATATCAAGCGGACCACTTATCTGCAGGACGGCACTGCCTTTGAGCACGTCAAATCCGCCTACAGAGGCGACCGCTACACATTCGTGCATTATATGGACAGGGTGAAATGAAACATCTCCAACCGTTACGGGTTGGAGATGTTTTTTTGATCTGCCATTTTCAAATCAAGCCGGTGAATGTTCTCTATGACTCTGTCAAAACGAAGAGGCTGGGGTTCCGGTATCTATTTTTATAAAGAAAAGAGTAATAAAATGCTATCCTCTGTTTTGGACAATATACGGAACCTGCTTTGAAATCAGCAGCAGCGGTTCTTTGTTTTTATGAGCCAATGAAAACATGATTGCGCCTTCAATCATCGAGTTGATTGTCATCCCAAGCTTCTCCGCTTCCTCTTGTTCAAACCCATGCTCAAGAAATTTTGCCGCAAACACATCCGTCCACTTCTTGAACACCTCAACACATGTGCATCTTAACGTTTCATTGATCAGAGCGGTCTCACCCGCCAGCAATCCAACCGGCACGCCCTCAATATTCTGCGGATCATTAAACTGTTCAGCCGTTACATGAATAAAGTGCTGAATCGCTTCTACAGGGTCCGCGGATTGAGACATACTATTCTGTATCTGCTTTTCAACGCATCTTCCCGTATATTTGATCGCCGCAATGGCGAGTTCTTCTTTTCCGTTTGGAAAGTGATGATACACTGACCCTCTGGGTGCTCCGCTCTCTTTTATAATTTGATTCAAACCAGTCGCATGGTATCCCTGAATCTGAAAAAGATATGCAGAGGTTTGAATAATTCTTTCTTTTGTCCCGGTTTTACTGTTCATTATGTTTCCTCCTGCATATTACGAAAACCAATCGATTTTAGTATAGAAAAGGGACATAAAAAAGTCAAAAACACTTAGTACCGCCATGCATGTTACAGAAAAAAACCTGCTGACCGTCAGATTTTCTTCTGACCGATCGGCAGGTGTATGTTTTTGCTATGGGTTTGAGGCATGCCTGAAATCAAACTGATCCGGAGCCGGGTGATACGGCGTATTTCCCGTTTTGAACATCCACAGCGGTGATATTGTTTTGCCGTTGTACGGGTCCTTCACGACGGTGTACCAGTAATAAACGGAATCAGGCTGCAGGCCGTCCCAGACCCAATTTGCGGTTTTTCCGCTTTTTACGTGTTTTTTATGACCGAGCAGTTCGTTCGTATAAACGTTGCATTCAAAATAATCAGTCGCTACCCTTTTCCTCTTCGGCTGTAAATCCATTTCTGCTGAGAATTCGTCTTTATCAGCGAACAGATCGGTGTCATAGTAATTGATGTCATCCGTGTACGGCGAGTAGGAGAACATGTGAACCTGATTGGCGGCCTGATCAAATTGCATTATGCGCATAAAGCCCTGCCCCCCTTCCGGACCGTCCTGGTAGTCGGTCAGAATTTGGTGGACGAGGCGGTCCGGTTTTCCGTCTCCGTCATCGTCAAGCGCATCGGTTTTTTTCATGGCGTTATGGTAATGGCCGCTTAATACCATCGCCACATTGCGATTCGGCTTGACGACTTTTCGATAGATCGTCTCCCCGATCGGGCTTCGATTTCCGCTCACAAGCAAGTACTCATGAAAGCATAAGATGGCGGTTCGGTCCGGATACCTCTTCAGCACTTGATTGATCCAGTCAATCTCTTGTTCCGTAATGCCCCAGCCCATATAAATCATAATAAAATCGTTCCCGCTTGCCGACAGCAGATCATAATGCCCGCGGTTATTTTTGTATGATCCGCCGTAATGCATGTTCTGTTCAAACCGGCGGCTCCCGAAGAAATCCCCGAAGGTTCGGTATGTGCCGTCTTTATGGCCGACGTCGTGATTGCCGGCAAGCACTCCGTACGGAATCCCCGCCTTGTCAAGCGTCCGCATGGAGTGATCGGCGTTTTTCCACTGTTTCATCACCATTGAATCATCGACAATATCACCGGTATGAAAGACATATTTAATATTGTGCTTTTCCTTATTTTCTTTGATCCACTCCGTCATTTTGTCAAAAATGTGCGGGTGCCCTTGTGCGTAATACTGTGTATCCGACATCCAGACAAACGTGTAATTGCCTTTCGCCGGTATTTGATCCTGCACGATGACATTCATTTTTGAGTTCTTCACCACATCCGCTGCGGAAACGGCGGCTTTTAATGTAAACGGCTTTTTATCTTTGGCAAGGACGCTGTCCGCCTCCTGCCAGCGGCTTGTCCGGTAATTCCAAATATACATGGTTACCTTTCGGCCGGGCAGAGAGCTTCCTTTCCAGACCGCCTCGGCCAGATCCGTTTCGTCGATAGACGGGTCAACGGAGACTTCGAACCGGTGATAAGGAAAACGCTCCATACTTTCCGCCGAAACGGTTTTTCCGTCATTTGCCGAGATACGGTTCATTTCCGGCAGGGTAAACGGCATTTCATTTTCTTTTACACCCTTCGGCGGTTCCGTTAATGAGGCGTGTTTATACACTTTCACGCTGCCCGGATTCCGCGCGGTATAACGGAAGCCGCGATAAAATGATACATTCATGTCATCCATCGTCGGGTCTTTTACCCGGACGGACAGCTTTGCTTTGCGGGCGCCGATTTTTTGACCGGCAAGCTCCGGCTGGTTCGGCTCCTCCCGTTTAATATGGAAGGTGCGGACGGACGTTGTTTCATTTCCGGCAAGGTCTGCCGCAATGATAGTAAGGGTGTGCTTTCCGGGCTTGAGATCGGCTGATGACGTGTGATGCGGGAGCGTAATGCTTTCTCCGTCCAAAAACGCTTTCACCTCTTCCACTTTGCTCCATTTATCACGGATGTCCGCATTCAGCTCAACATTACCTTTCAGCGCCGCGCCTTCTTTAATACCCGGGACAATCTTCGGCCCCGAATTGTCCACCCTCACAGATTGGCTCAGCTGCTCCTCACCGTCACTGACAAAAATATGGTGATAGCCTTCCGAAAGCTTCGCCGTGTTCCACGGCAGCAGCCGTGACGTAAACAAATGATCCGGCAGGCTGAATGAGAAGGTCTTCTGCTGATTCGCCCGCCTGCCGTCACCGATAAACAGCTGCTCGGACGGGTCCGTCTTCCCGTCTTTGATCACCGTTCCGTCCGAAAGCACCAGACGGGCATGTTTCACGACAAAATCATCCCGATTCTCTCCCGTGTCATACGGAGAAACCTTTGAGCCCGAACGGATGGATACTTTCTGTGTTTTGCCCCCTTTTAGCAGCAGACGTTCCGGAAGCAGAACCGAGTGCGTTCTGTAGCGGTGAGACGGATCGTCAAAAATGTGCAGCACCTCGTTTTCCATCATGACGGTGTTTTGAAAATAAAGATTCGTTTTCCGGGCATCGAAGGCGAAATAGACCTCTTTTTCCAGCGCCGGCCGGGTCTCCTGCCGCTTGCCGTCAATCCACAGCTTGATCTCATCGGCGCTGACGTCGGAAGTCGCTTTGAGCAGATAGGTGCCGGATATCGTATCTTCCGGTTCAACATTCATTCTGAGTCCGTGTGATTTGCTCGTCTGTTCAATGTCAATCATCTTGACGGGCGTTTTTGCTTCATTTTCTCCATCACTGGCTGCGATATAATACTCAAGCTGATCCTGGCCGAGCAGTTCCGGGGAATAAAGAATGTGATGGTATAAGCTGTCGTTGCGGTCTTTTTCGGCCAGAATTCGTTTGAATGGTTTTTTCTCATTGGTCCGGTAATAAAACGCGGCTGTTTTGACAAGGTTTTTGTCTTTTATGTCAGCCTTTAATTCAATGCTTTCAGCGGGCCGGACGGGCTTTCTGTCTGTAAGGTCTTCGATGACCGGTTTTTCCTTGTCCGGTTTGATCACCCTTTTCTGCTGCGGAATCTGCGCCTGAAAAACGGAGCCCGGTGACGGCTTATGCTCGCTCGTGGAGATCTTCAGCAATTCTCCCGTTCCGTTCAGCGGATATTTGTACAGCAAAGAAGTCAGCCGGCGGAAAGCGTGTTTCCGGTATTGCGCTGAGGCGATATCCTTGCCGGTATTTGCCGACAGCACGACCGTACGCGGGCGGCCGTTGGACATTCCGTCTGTCCCTTCGATGACGGCGAGATGTTCTCCTTCCTTCAGACGTGTCCCGTAATAGCGGTTGAAATCATCTATCGTCAGTTCTGATGCGGCGCGTCTCAGCCAAAACACGTAAGTCCCGCCTGACGGAATGACGGTATCTTCTTTCGGCCTCCATATCATATCTGATTCCGGCCCTTCCTTCGGATAGCGGTAGCGGATATGATAGTCTTTAAAATGAATGGGCCTGTCCGTCGTGTTATACACCTCGATAAATTCATAGGCATCAGCGCCGTCTTCATTTTTCGTATCAACCGCAAGCTCCGTAATCATCAGCTCGGGAATATGATTCAAATCGGCTTGATAGCCGTCCAGCTTCAGCCGCTTTTTCTCCGATTCCGCCCGCTGTCTGCCGTTGGTGAAAACAAGGTAATATTCCAATTCTCCATTCCAGATATCCCGTTTTGAAACCTGGGCCGTAAAAAGCCGGATTGCGCCTGGCGCGGGCTCCATCGGCACCATCTTAAACCCCAGCTCATTGCTTTGTTTATAAAAAAGAAACGCCGAAAACGCTTGATAGTCAGCATTCCGTACATGAGCCTGTATGAACAGATTTCTTTTCATTTCCGCCTTTACTTCGATTTGGGGAGGATTCTCCAGAAGCGGTATGTAATGAGGCGGCTGTCCGAATTCCTGCTGATTCACGGGGATTGCCGATTCTTTGCGCGCCGCATCCGCAGAAGGACTCACACAAAGCAAACCAATCAGAAAAAAGAGCGTCATCACAAGTTTCATCTCATTACCTCCCTATGCATTATGTTGCGTCAGGAGGCTGCCGCTTATGTAAACCGCACATAAAAAAGCTGCCCTCTCGGGACAGCTTGTTTTTTATCCTTTTCTAAGCGGCTCCAATATGCCTTTTTGGATCAGCAAGTGGAAAACGGACAGCACGACGGATGCCCAAATGGCGGTGCCGAACCCGTCAATCTGAAAGCTGTCTCCCATCATTGCTGCGGTCATCATTAACGTAATGGCGTTGATGACAAACAGAAAGAGGCCGAGGGTCACAACCGTGACAGGCAATGTCAATATGACGATGATCGGTTTGATCAGCACATTTAACACAGAAAGAATCACACTGGCGATGACAGCCGCTCCGATACTGCTGATATGGACGGAATCAAAATATCCCGCGATAACGATTAATAATAAAGCATTTACTAAAATGCTGACTGCCCATTTGATCATTTATTTCAAATCTCCTTCTAATGGTACAACAAAACACCAGATAATATATACAATCGGCACGATTCCGCTCGTGACAAGCGCTAATACAACGGTGATAATGCGCAAAAGCGACGCATCCATATTGATGTACTCCGCCAAACCGCCGACGACGCCGGCGATTTTACGGTTTTTTTCTGAACGGTAAAGTCTTTTCATCCAATCACCTCTGAGTATGCTTGAGCTTAATGGCTCCTGTTAACGATTCTGAGAAAATCGAGAGATGCTGATCATGGCCTTGATTTGATGCCAGCATCAGTTCTTTTTGAATGGTATCATTCTTTTCCTTTAAAATTTCCGCATCAATCAGCTCATGGCTGAGAGAGCCGAGATTGCTTTTGAGCTCCGCTTTCACCGCCGAATCATCAGGCAGAGCGATCTCCACGTTTCCGGTCGTCGTTTTCGTGTAGATGGAGCGGCAGTGCGGCGCTGTCACGGTAAGCATGATATTGCCGTTAAAGCTTTGAACGTCAATGGATTCACTCGATCCGCGCAAATCAATCAAGCCGTTGATCGTTTCCGCTTCAATCGCGCCGCATTGATGTCCGGCCAGCTTGATTTGTCCGTTAGCCGTTTCCGCCGACGCTTTCTCAGCCGTCAAATGAGAGAATGACAGAACGCCGTTTGTCGTTTTCGCCGAGAATTCTTTTACATGTAAATGTTCCCCTCTGATCGGTCCGTTAAACAGCTTCACTCTTATCTTATCGTACTCTTTCTGGGGAACATAAAGCGTAACATTGGTTTTCATCGTTTTCTTTTCCGTGCGGACAAAAAACTTATTGCCCTTCACTTCACACTCAATATGCTGAAGAAATGCGGTGCGCGCCGCCTCCTGACTGTCCGCCCGGTACACTTTCGCCTGGCACTCCGCTCTGATATCTTCATCCGCCCACGGCACGATATTGACGCTGCCGTTTGCGATCTGCATATCAATGGCCGAGAATTCACTGTCTTTAAATTGAAAAATATGCTGCACTTCGTGTGCGTGGCCGAAATTCAGATCAAGATCCGCTTCCTTCACTTTTTTGACGGCAGAATCAATCCAGTCGAACAGCTTCGCCCCGAGCGACGGCTTTTGGCTTCCTTTTGCACCGCTTTCGAAATCTTCCGCAGGTTCCTGAACCTCCGCAGATAACGCGGTGATCTGATCTTCTTTTTCTTTATATTCATGATCCAGTTTTTCAATGAGCGTCAGTGCTTCCTGCGCCGTCAGCATGCCGTCTTCCACAAGCTTTAAAATCCGTTCTTTCTCCTGTTTCATACAAAACTCCTCCCCCGACTTTTCTTACACCTGGCGTAACACCTTAATTCCCTGCACGATATTCCAAATGACCATTCCGATGAGGATCAGAAAATAAACAGCTGCTCCTGTTATCATAACAAAAACGGGCACCATACTCTCCCCCTGGGCCGTAATCAATCCGCCGACAACACCGGCGGTCACAATCAGCAAGCCCGCAAACGGAATGATATGGGAAATCAGAGCACGCATGGCATGCCGCTTCGTCTCTTTTTCATCGACGACAAAGTAAGCCACAATCGGAAGAATGAGCGGCGCGAGAAACACGCTGAAATAACAGATTGATGCGATAATCGCTTGATTTCGGTTCAATAAAAACACTCCCTGTGCCGTGATATAAAAAACCATTCCTTATACATACGTATGACGAATGAGCGGGTTTCATTTTCATGCTAAGGACATGCTTCGTTATACGTAATTTTTGGTTTCAGAGATTTCACTATAGAATCTTTTCCCCGAACCGATTACAATATGTAACAAAGCCTGACCGTATGCAAGGAGGACATACAAATGGAGAAAGATCCCGAAAACGCCCAAGTAACGGAAGAGAGTCTTCGAAATTTAATTCGCGAACAGAAAAGAATGAACAGCGAAATGCTGGCTGAATTGGAACAGATCAAAGCAGCCCCTCTTCCCATTTCCCATGATATCCAATATATAAAAGTGCTGCTGGACAGCAGCAGCACCCATATTCTGCAGGACTTAATGCATTTAAGCAGACAGCTTCCCCAACAGAAAAAAAGCCTGTAACAACAACAGCCCAAAACCGATGAGTTTTGGGCTGTTTTTATTGATCTATTACGTGGCTGCCGTTTCTTTTTCGGCCAGCAATGTTTTCATCCGTTTTTTATCGCGTTCCATTACCGGTTTCAGATAGCGGCCCGTATATGATTCTTTCACTTCGACAACTTCTTCAGGCGTTCCGGAGGCTACGATCGTGCCGCCGCCCGCTCCGCCTTCAGGTCCCAGATCGACGATGTAGTCCGCCGTTTTAATGATATCGAGATTGTGTTCAATGACCAAAACGGTATCACCGTTATCGACGAGTCTTTGAAGCACAACCAAAAGCCTTGCGATATCATCAACGTGGAGGCCTGTCGTCGGTTCGTCCAGAATATACAGCGTCCGGCCGGTGGAACGCTTATGCAGCTCGGAAGCGAGCTTGACGCGCTGCGCTTCTCCGCCTGACAGCGTCGTCGCCGGCTGGCCGAGCGTCACATACCCAAGTCCGACATCAGCAAGCGTTTGAAGCTTGCGTTTGATTTTCGGGATATTTTCAAAGAAAGACAGAGCATCTTCCACCGTCATATCCAGAACGTCGGAAATGCTTTTTCCTTTGTATGTGACCTCAAGCGTCTCCCGGTTGTAACGTTTGCCGTGGCACACTTCACACGGAACGTACACGTCAGGAAGGAAGTGCATCTCAATTTTGATGATGCCGTCGCCGCGGCAGGCCTCACAGCGCCCGCCTTTTACATTAAAACTGAACCGGCCTTTTTTATAGCCGCGCACCTTTGCTTCATTTGTCTGCGCGAATACATCGCGGATATCATCAAACACACCCGTGTAAGTTGCCGGATTTGATCTCGGTGTCCGGCCGATCGGCGCCTGGTCGATGTCGATCACCTTATCAAGGTGGTCAAGGCCTTTGATCTCTTTATGGCTTCCCGGTTTCGCTTTGGCTTTATGAAGCTTTTGCGCAAGCGCCTTATGCAGAATTTCATTCACAAGCGTGCTTTTTCCCGAACCGGACACACCTGTCACCGCCGTAAAAGTGCCGAGCGGGAATTTGGCGTTCGCTTTTTTCAGGTTGTTTTCTGAAGCGCCTTTGATTTCAATGAACCGGCCGTCAGGCTTTCTTCTCTCCGGAGGCATCGGGATGAATTGAGCCCCTGACAAATAACGTCCGGTCAGAGAATCCGCATCATTCATCACTTCTTCAGGCGTCCCCGCCGATATGACGCGGCCGCCGTGAATGCCGGCGCCCGGGCCGATATCTATCAAGTAATCGGCAGCCATCATCGTATCTTCATCATGCTCCACGACAATCAGTGTATTGCCGAGATCCCTCATGTTTTTCAGCGCGCTGATCAGACGGTCATTGTCACGCTGGTGAAGGCCGATGGACGGTTCATCAAGAATGTACAGGACGCCTGACAAACGGGAGCCGATCTGCGTCGCAAGCCTGATACGCTGGGCTTCTCCGCCTGACAGCGTTCCCGCCGCCCTGCTCAGCGTCAGGTAATCAAGACCGACTTTATCTAAAAAGCTGAGACGCTCCACAATCTCTCTTAAAATTAAATCGGCAATCTGCATATCTTTCTCAGACAGCGTCAGGTTTTTGAAAAATTCCAGCGCATCGCCGACGGAAAGCTCGGTAATGGTGCCGATGTGGCGCCCGTTGACCAAAACGGCAAGCGCTTCTTTCTTCAGCCGGTAGCCTTTGCACGTCGGGCACGGCTTCTGTGACATGTACTGCTCCATCTGTTCACGGATATAATCGGAGCTTGTCTCTTTATACCGTCTCTCAATATTGCGCAGCACACCTTCAAATTCAATTTCATTTTCGCGCACTTGTCCGAAATCATTCTCGTATTTAAAGTATATCCGTTCATTG
Organism: Bacillus sp. Bvel1; assembly: GCF_014872755.1. Lineage (NCBI taxonomy): Bacteria > Bacillati > Bacillota > Bacilli > Caryophanales > Bacillaceae > Bacillus > Bacillus sp. Bvel1. Next base: position 414,939 of record NZ_JAAOBZ010000008.1, read on the forward strand.
CCGCTGCCGTACAGCACTTTATCAAGCTGATGCTTCGGCAGGTCTTTGACCGGAATCTCCATATCAATGCCGTAATGGCGGCAGACCGCCTGAAGCAGCTGCGGATAATATTGTGAACTGATCGGCGTCCACGGCGCAATGGCGTGTTCCTTTAATGACAGTTCAGGATTGGGAATGACGAGCTCAGGGTCCACTTCCAGCTTCAAGCCGAGACCGTCGCAAGTCGGGCAGGCGCCGAACGGGCTGTTAAACGAAAACAGCCGGGGTTCAAGCTCCCCGATAGAAAAACCGCACAGCGGACAGGCGTGATGCTCGCTGAACATCAGCTCTTCCTGACCGATGACATCTATCATGACACGGCCTTCCCCTAAGCGGAGCGCGGTTTCCAGTGAGTCGGAAAGCCGGGCGGCAACCCCTTCCTTGACGACAATCCGGTCAATGACCACTTCAATGGAATGCTTTTTGTTTTTTTCAAGTTCAATATCGTCGGAAAGCTCGGCCATTTCTCCGTCAATCCGCACCCTTACGTAACCTTGCTTTCTGATTTGGTCAAGCACTTTGACATGGGCGCCTTTTCTGCCTGAGATGATCGGCGCAAGCACTTGAAGCTTCGTCCGCTCCGGATATTCAAGAATCCGGTCAACCATCTGTTCGATCGTTTGCGACGTAATTTCAATGCCGTGCTCCGGGCAGTGCGGCTTCCCGACTCTCGCGTATAAGAGCCGGAGATAATCATAAATCTCCGTTACTGTTCCGACGGTTGACCGCGGATTGCGGCTCGTCGTTTTCTGATCAATGCTGATCGCCGGAGAAAGCCCTTCGATCGCATCAACGTCCGGCTTATCCATCTGCCCTAAAAATTGGCGCGCATAGGCAGAAAGCGATTCAACATACCGCCTCTGTCCTTCCGCGTAAATGGTGTCAAAGGCAAGGGATGATTTTCCCGATCCGGACAGCCCCGTCACGACGACGAGCTGATCCCGGGGAATCGTTACATCAATGTTTTTTAAATTGTGCGCCCTTGCGCCTTTCACCTCGATCCGGTCAATTGCCATGTGTTCATCATCCTTCCGCTTTAAGCTCTAACAGTAAATCACGAAGCTCTGCCGCCCGCTCGAAATCAAGCGCTCTGGCCGCTTCTTTCATTTCGTGCTCCATTTGCTCAACGACTTTCTGGCGTTCTTTCTTCGTCATCTTCGCCAGTTTAGGCGCGGCTTTTGTTTTATATTCTTCTTTATCCTCAGCGGCCTGCGTCGCGCGGATCACATCGCGGATTTCCTTATTGATCGTTTGCGGCGTAATGCCGTGAATTTCGTTAAAGCGCTCCTGCTGTTCCCGTCGGCGCTTCGTTTCATTAATTGCGATCTCCATCGAATTCGTGATTTTATCGGCATACATGATGACGCGGCCTTCCGCGTTTCGTGCCGCCCGTCCGATCGTCTGAATCAGCGAACGTTCAGAACGGAGGAAGCCTTCTTTATCCGCATCGAGAATGGCGACAAGTGACACTTCCGGAATATCAAGCCCTTCCCTCAGCAGGTTGATGCCGATTAACACATCATGTTTTCCGAGGCGGAGGTCACGGATGATTTCAATCCGTTCAAGCGTCTTAATCTCGGAATGCAGATAATTGACCTTGATGCCGATTTCCTTGAGATAATCGGTCAGATCCTCTGACATTTTTTTCGTTAAAGTCGTCACGAGAACGCGTTCATTCCGTTCAATCCTCGCCTGAATCTCGCCGATCAAATCATCAATCTGTCCTTCGATCGGACGGACGTCAATGAGGGGATCGAGGAGTCCCGTCGGTCTGATGATCTGCTCGATCATTTCCGGCGTATGCTCAATTTCATACGGTCCCGGAGTCGCCGACACGTACACGATATTGTGCATATGCTTTTCAAATTCCTCGAATCGGAGCGGACGGTTGTCAAGCGCTGACGGGAGGCGGAACCCGTGATCGACAAGCACCTGTTTTCTCGCCTGGTCACCGTTGAACATGCCGCGCACCTGCGGAATCGTCACATGTGATTCATCAACGACAATCATAAAATCGTCCGGAAAATAATCAAGCAGCGTATACGGCGTAGAGCCCGGCGGACGGAGCGTCAAATGTCTTGAATAGTTCTCGATCCCTGAGCAAAAACCCATTTCCCGCATCATTTCAAGATCATACCTCGTCCGCTGCTCAAGCCGCTGCGCTTCAAGGAGCTTGCCGTTTTCGTGCATCACTTTCAAGCGCTCCTCAAGCTCCTGTTCAATATTCAGAATCGCTTTTTCCATCTTTTCCGCCCGGGTGACGAAGTGGGAAGCCGGGAAAATCGCGACATGGTCACGGTCGCCGAGAATTTCTCCGGTCAAAGCGTCGACCTCCCTGATCCGCTCAATTTCGTCTCCGAAAAATTCCACTCTGATACAATGTTCGTCACGGGAAGCCGGAAAGATTTCCACAACGTCGCCGCGCACGCGGAACGTCCCGCGCTGAAAGTCGATATCATTGCGGGCATACTGGATATCCACAAGCTTTCTCAGCAGCTCGTTCCGCTCAATCTCCATTTCCGGTCTGAGCGACACGACCATTTCCCGGTATTCTTCAGGCGAACCGAGGCCGTATATGCATGACACACTCGCGATAATGATGACATCTCTCCGTTCAAACAGAGAGGATGTCGCGGAGTGTCTCAGTTTATCAATTTCATCATTAATGCTTGCGTCTTTCTCTATAAAAGTATCCGTTTGAGGCACGTACGCCTCCGGCTGATAGTAATCGTAATAGCTGACAAAATACTCGACAGCGTTGTTCGGGAAAAACTCCTTAAACTCGCTGTACAGCTGTCCAGCAAGGGTTTTGTTATGGGCAATGACCAGTGTCGGTTTGTTCACTTCTTTAATCAGATTGGACACGGTAAAGGTTTTGCCCGTCCCTGTCGCACCCAGGAGAGTCTGGTGTTTTCTGCCTTCCTGTATGCCTTTGACAAGCTTCTCAATCGCTTGCGGCTGATCTCCCTGGGGCTGATATTTCGAGACTAACTCAAAACGATCTTTCACAAAAAAGCCTCCGTTTCTTTACGAAATCTTCCTATTGATATAGTAACACAATGACGGGCAAAATCACTAAAAATACGAACTAAAGTTCGATGGTTTATTTTTACCAAGTCAATTTTTGTATAAAAAACCTGCTTTTATGGCGTAAAAGCAGGCATTCTATTTCATATTCACCATGTCAGGCATTGTCTTTCTTTTTGTCTGCTTCTTTTTTGGCCATGTACAGCCCTCCGGCCACCAGCGATACGACATCCAATCCAACGATAAAATACGTTTCGGTGTAACCCTTTAAATAGGATGCGAAAAGCAGTGCGGCTGTGAGAGCGATCGCCACATAGTGGTTAAACGTGACGCGCGTAAAAAGGACGACCAGCATAAAAGGGAAACATAATGCAAAAACGGCTTTTGTAATCACAAAAACCCTCCTCGGGAATTCTTCATCTCATCTGATTATAGTAAAAAATGAAGAATCGGACAATCGTTCCCCTGCTATCACAATACCCTTTTTCGGCAGTCTTCAATCATCTGTCAAAGAAAATGTGAATATAAATCCATTGAACCATTAACCAGATGAATCGAATTACCTTTCTTCAGCCGAAAGGATGAGAAGGTTTAGGTCTTTGTATCTTTGACAGTTTCTTCCTCCCTCTTTACAATGTAATGATAGTGTTTACTATCATTTTCTTGGATGAAGAAAAAAAGGGGGTCATACCGCATGTATTCAGTGCGATTTCAAAAAGCGGAAGAATCGAGCCGCTCTGCAGGAGCAAAAGGAATGAACCTGATTAAACTGACGAAAAACGGGCTGCCCGTTCCCGGCGGTTTTATCATTCAGACGAATGCCCTGACACGTTTTATGGAAGACAACGGGCTTCAAGCAGATCAGGAACAGATGGAGCGCGCCATTATGAACGGCACGTTTTCAAAAGAGCTTCGGGAGGAACTGACAGCGTCGTTTTATGAATTGAGAGAATCATACGCCTCTGTCGCCGTACGTTCCTCCTCCGCGTCCGAAGATCTTGAAGGCGCTTCTTTCGCGGGCCAGTACGAAACCTATTTAAATATCAAAACTGAAGAAGAGTTTCTCGGAAAAGTGAAAGAGTGCTGGGCTTCCTTCTTCTCGGCGCGGGTCAGCGGTTATAAAGAGAAAATGAACAATGACACCGCAGAACCGTTAATGGGCGTTGTCGTGCAAGGTCTGATCAATTCCGAGGTTTCAGGGGTCATTTTCAGCCGCAACCCCGTCACACATGATGACGGAGAACTGATGATCAGCGCGAGCTACGGCCTCGGAGAAGCAATCGTCTCCGGCAGCGTGACGCCCGACACATTTATCGTCAATAAAGACACATTTCAGATTGAAAAAGAAATCGGCTTAAAAGAAATGTATATCGTCTCTAAAGACGAAGGCGTGACGGAAAAAGAGACGTCCGCTGACATGAGAAACCGTTTCTGCCTTGATGACGAGAGCGTCAAAGAGCTTGCCATGCTGACGATAAAGACGGAAGAACTGTACGGTTATCCCGTGGATCTCGAGTTCGGATTTGCCGAAAATAAGCTCTATCTGCTTCAGGCCAGACCGATTACAACGATCGCGCAGGATCAGAAAGCGGCAGACGAAGAACGGGAATTTATCATGACGCCCCGGGATCAGAAAGATTTTTGGCTCAATATGGAGTCCAATATAGAAGGTCCCGTCAGCCCGTTATTCGCTTCACTCATTGTGCCGGCTTTGGAATACGGCCTCAAAGAGAGCACGAAGACCTTCCCTGTGATGGGCATCGAGATTGAGCGTGTCAAACTTCATCAGGGCCATGTTTTTTCCAGACAGCATAAGACGGACGACAAGCTGCCCGCAGAACAGTTAGAAGCGCTTTTCCCCGTCTTGGCTGACCGCATGTACGATATTATTCAGGAAACCTTTCTGCCTTTTTATCAAAAGCTGGACGAACTGGCGCATACAGACCATACGCCGGAGACTGCCATTGATGCGTTCCGAAACCTGCAAGACTTCTATTTAAAAGGATACGCAGAACATTTCAATATTGTCTTTCCGCAGGTTGCGTTAAACATGATACTGGAATCTATGTACGGACAGGTTGAGAAAGAAAACACCTTCCTTCTGTATGAAATGCTGGCCGGCGTCATGAATAAGTCATTGGAGACCGACAGACAGCTCTGGCTGCTTTCCGGACAAGTAAAAGACAGCCCTGAGCTGCGGCGCGTCTTTACGGTTTCTCATGCCGATGAGCTGCATCAGACGCTTCTGCAATCAAATGAGGGAAAACGCTTTCTCGAACAAGTCGGCGAATTTTTACAGGAATACGGCTGGAGATCCGTGAAAAGTCATGATCTCATTGAAGAAACTTGGGCGGAAAACCCTTATTTCGCTTTGGCCAACATTCAGAACTATGTCCGAAACGGATACGATTTTGACAGTGAGTTTCATAAAACGATAGAAAAACGAAAACAGCTCTACGCCGACTTTATGGATAGAATTGAAGATGACGGCTTCCGGGAGACGTTTGATCGCTATTATCAGTGGACATTGTCTTCATCCGTCATCAAAGATGATCACCATTTTTATATTGATGCGATGCTGGACGCCAAAGCGCGCCTTTGCCTTCTGAAAATCGGCGAGCTGCTTCAAAAACAAGACGTAATCGATGATCGGGAGGATATGTGGTACTTATACAGCGATGAAGTCGAGAAAGCGCTGGCGTCGCCGGTTCCGATGCAGGAAAAAGCCGCTGAACGAAAACGGCTCTTCCAGCAATATCAATTGCTTGAAGCCCCCGCTTATCTCGGGACTCCGACTTCGGAACAGCTGAAAACGGCTGAACAGATTACCGGCTCCATCACAGAAGATGAAAAAAACACTGAACATCAAATTTACGGACTTGCAGCGTCAAGCGGAATCGCAAGCGGACCGGTGAAAGTCATTCGTGACGCAAGTGAATTTTCCCGTTTTTCAACAGGAGACGTGCTTGTCTGCAAAATGACGACACCGCTTTGGACCAGTCTGTTCCAGGATGCAAAGGCCGTCATTACGGACACGGGCGGCATCCTGTCACATGCGGCGATCATCGCGAGAGAATACGGGCTCCCGGCCGTTCTCGGCACACGTGCCGCGACTGACAGGCTCAACGACGGAGATATCGTCACGGTAGACGGGACAAACGGCAAGATTACGATTGTCAAACGCGCTTCATGCTAGGTTTCCCTCTTTATTGACGGGCAGGGCGGGTGTATACTTGTCCTGCCAGTATTTACGCGAGGTGAAACATGTTGAGAACGACGAACAAGAGAATTATTGACGCCGCGATGAATCTGATCATCCAAAAAGGATACCGCGCAGCGACAACAAAGGAAATCGCAGAAAAAGCAAAAGTAAGCGAAGCAACGATTTTCCGTAATTTTAAAAACAAGCAAGGATTAATGAAAGCCATGATTGAACAGCAGGCGCCGGTTCCGGAAAGCATGATCACCAAGGCGGAAGGCGATCTGTATGAGGATCTTCTTCATTTCGCCACGACCCTTCTGCAGCAATTGGAACAAAAAAAAGAAGTGTTCCGCATCTGCCTGCGCGAACCGGAACTATTCGAAGACGTCCTGCAGGATATTGTCGTATATCCGCAATCCGTGAAAAAGCATTTAATCGTTTACTTTAAGGAGCTGACAAAGAAAAATATGATAAGCCCCGGCAGCGAAGAAGCTAATGCAGACGTCTTTATGACGATGATTTTCGGTTATTTTATACACCGGCTGCAGCTGGGGAAAAGAGTCATTACTCTCTCTGAGGAAACGATGCTGAAACACAGCACTGAGATTTTCATGAAAGGCATTACCGGCCGGTCATTTTCCGGCTCCAAGGAGGATGAAGGATGGGTTCAAAGAAAGAATGGGCGCTGATCGTTTCGCTTTTGCTGGGAGCCATACTCGTTCCCATCAATTCTACGATGATCGCAGTCGCCCTTTCATCCATTTCCCGCTCATTCAGCGAATCAATTGCCAGCATCACATGGGTAGTGACCGTGTACTTAATCGTGATGGCAGTGACACAGCCCATTGCCGGCAAACTCGGTGATATGTACGGTAACAAAAAAATGTATTTATGGGGCGTCGGCCTTTTTCTCATCGCATCATTGGGGTGCGCCCTCTCGCCAAGTCTTTTCTTATTGATTTTCTTCCGGGCGCTTCAGGCTGCCGGCGGCGCTTTGCTTACGCCAAACAGCATCGCCATCATCCGCCATGTCGTGTCTGAAAAACGGCTTCCGAAAGTATTCGGGTTTTTCGGCCTCGGCGCCGGGCTGGGCGCGGCTCTCGGTCCGTTTATCGGCTCTCTTTTAATTGAGAGCTTCAGCTGGCATTCGATCTTTTGGGTCAACATTCCGTTTCTTGCGATCGCACTCGTGACGGCATTAATGATGTTTCCTAAATATAAAGAAGAAACGTCTGACGCTCCGCTTGATATCATCGGGTCCGTTTTGCTTGCCGGAAGCATTGTATCTATTATTCTTTTGACGAAAAATGAAAGCTCTTTGGGCTATTGGGTGTACGCGCTGCTCATTCTCGTATTGGTTCCGCTATTTTTCAGGCGGGAACTGCGCACGAAACATCCGATTATTGATTTTGACCTGTTTAAAAACACGACCTTTACGAGCGCCAATCTGTCGGTTCTGTTAAGCAATTTAATGATGTACGCCGTGTTATTGATTATGCCGCTCTTTATGACCGGCCACTTCAGCATGAACACGTCGCACAGCGGCATGGCGCTGTCAGTCTTTTCTGTTTTCATGTCCGCCAGCAACTGGGGCGGAGCTCAGCTGCATCAGAAATGGGGCGCGCGAAGAATGATTTTTCTGTCCTTCGGGCTGATGGCCGCAGCCAATCTCTTATTTCTGCTTTTGGTTTATTCCCATTCCGTTCCGTTTCTTATGGCATCGCTTATTGTAGGAGGCATCGCGTCAGGTGCGGGGCTGACTAGCATGCAGGTATCTTCTCTTGCGACGGTAGAACCGGGCATGTCCGGCATCGCATCCGGGATTTTCTCCACCTTCCGTTATTTCGGAAGCATTATTTCTTCAGCACTGATCGGTTTAATCTCCGGGTTTCATATTCTGTTTATCATATTGATCGGAGTTTCTGTGATCGGCTTGTTCGTATCGCTTGGAATTAAGTCCGGGGAAACCGTTCAGACGAAAAAAAGCCATTCGGCATAACGAAAAAGGTTCCGTAAGCATCAGCTTTCCGGAACCTTTTCTAGTTTTCCTTCTTCATTTTCTCTCTCAAAGTGTCACCGCAATGCCGTTTGCTCTATAAGAATCTTTTGATTTACAAGAGAAAAGGGGAATGTAAATGGCTGAGAGTTCCGATCAAGTTCGGCGCTGACATCGTAATCCGGCCGTAAAAAGCCCGGCCGCCGTCTTTTATTTTATTTATTTCACTCACTCCTATGTTCAACTTGAGCCCACTATCATTACTATATAAACCTATAAGTATTCAAGATACATTTAGTTGTACTTCTCTATCTCTCGCTGCTCTGCCAGCAACAAATTCACCATATCACTATAGCTATTCAAACCGTCTGTCTGATTATTTGCCTTCAGATATACATCATTTACATTTCTTGAAATACTTGAAATAACACCCTCATACTTATCCCGGTACTGCTCATTTTGTTCTATATCATGCTGCACCGCCTTGGACAGACTGGACATTATATCAGACGCCTGATCTGGATCCACTTTCTTTAGCTCAGATATAGAATAAACAAATGCTAGAAAAAAACCACTGTAAAGTATCATTGGATCATCCTGCTGCTTACATGCCAGATATGCTATAAAATTTGCCTCATCCTCATGCATGAAACCACTCTGATGTGCCAATTCATGTGCCATATTAGCAGGCACCAAGAAAACGGGCACATTAACATTGATATTGGATTCATAAGTAAAAGGGACAAAGATGCCATTTATCCCTGCATGCGACATTAGCTTTGACATCACAACTGGTTTTGGTGTTGAGTATAAAGAATGCTCCAAAATAGGATATTCCTTTGATAACATTTGCATCGAGAACACTGCGTGTTGTGCATAATAATCAAAAACCTCTGGTACTTGAGCCAAAAGATCAGTGTCCGCTAACTTTTCCCTTGCCAATTCCATTTCAACGGCAAGCGACTTACTCAATTTGACCAGTTCCTCCTTGCTGTAGTTCTCTTCTTTATATTCGGTATAAGACAAAAAAGAATATCTGTAATAGTTTATTCCACCCAAAATAGTATAACAAAAATATATCACGCTACAGATCGTAACTATTCCTAGAGCACCACGATAAACTACCATCCTACGTACACCTTTACTCATGATAACCTTGCGCACATAATAAACGATATAAAATAGAAAAAGTAACACAACCAACACGACGAGCCATTCACTAACAGAAAACTTGACCCAAGAAGGTACAAATCCTACTATTTTTGACAATAACGGATATACAGACCTACTGTATTTTTCCGCCCAATCCTGATGGTTCTGCGCGTATTTTGTCAGTATGTAAGCTATAACTCCAAGTGAAATCAACGGTAATCTCTTAAGTAAAAGCTTTTTTATAATGTACTCCCCCTATCCAACATAACCATTATAATCAGTTATTCTTAATATATATCCCGCTAAAGATTCATCTTCTAAAGGTTTTGGAGTTAGCAATAACCTTTCCAATAAGCCATACCTCTCCTTCATTTATTTTTTTATTATTTCAAAATAAAACAGCTAAGAAAATATAATTTTCTTAGCTGTTTTACTTTCTAACTGATTTTGAAATCTAGTTTAGGAGTTCTTGAAACTATTCCGAATAATTATGAAAAATCACATTATAATGCTGTCATTTCTTCGTGCTCGTGTTCATCCTGCACGAATAAAATACCTAATTCATGATGTTCGCCTTCATAGGACGCGCGCTGATCAAAACGGATCTCACCGTTCAGGCCGATGATCTCCATTTTTACAAATGCGCGGTTTTTTTGAAGTGCTTCATAAAAATCCGATACATGTTTCACGGGGATGCCGTTTACTTTCGTAATAATCTCACCGATCTTCAGCTCAAGATCGTCCGCGGGTGTATTCGGAATGATGCCGAGCACCATTAAGCCCTGATCCCGCTTAGAGAAATAAAACGGAGCCGCGTTATCGTTCAGCCGCTGTCTTAATGATAAAAACAGGCGTCCGAGCACCGCAATACAAGCGGCAGCTCCGGCAAGCGGAGTCCACCAAAGGGCAGCTGCCCCGAATGCGGTCACGATAACCCCGAGAATCATGACGCGTTTCGCCGTTATCCTTATGCTGACTTCCGGAAGTGACCCCTGCACACGCTGTCCGAAGCCGGCGATATAAGGAATCCAGATCAAATGGAAAGAGCCGCCCGGTACGGTAAAGACAGGCCACCAAGAAAGGTGTGACTCAAGCCCGCTGCCCGGCACCAATAAGAAAAGCGGAAGCAGCCATGCGCGATTCGCCAATTGTCGGCCGATGGGCAGGCCTCTGCTGCTGACGACAAGCGCCGGAGATGTTTTCAGATGCGCTGAACGGCAGGCAGCCGCTCCCTCCGTGATAATCAAAAGGCCCATAAACACGGCCGCCGATGCCCAATTCACGCCGAATGCCTGCGGAAACCGATCCGCAAACGGCACTGTGTGGGTATACTGAAGGATAAACGCAATGAACATGCCGGCGCTGACAATATAAGCTGAGGACAGCCAATTCATACGGAACGTCAGCGAAAGCAAAGCAGTCACAGCCGCGATTATGCCGAGAAGACCGAATGGAATCGAAATTCCCAGTCCAAAAAATAATATGGAGAGAAGAATACCCGGTATAAGTCCTTTTATGTATGTAAAGATAAGCTCGTCATACATATCCGCGATCTTTGTATGAAACGTATGGCGTTCACGTTTGATCCGCAAATATCCGCATGCGAGACTTATGATGATAAAAAACCAGAACATCGGGTGCAAAAAAAACAGACCGATACTTTTCAGAAGTTCAATTCCCCATTGAACAGACACTGCTTTCACCGCCTCAAGCCAAACATTTTAATTCTATTCTACCAAATAATCATTGGCTTGAATATCTCAAACGTCTATCTCTCTTCCGTCATCCACAGCGTTACATTTGAGAGAGAGAAATCTTTCAGATAGTGGTCAACCTCCACCTCGATCACGCCGCTGATCAGAAGCATGGACCGCTTAATATCCGTCAGATTGATTCCTAAACGTTTATGGTTTTTCATTAAGTAAGTGAAATAATGCTTCGCACACTCTTCATTGATTTCGTGAACGCATTCAACATTTGTGTAATTGACCAGGTATCTGCTGAACAGCATAAGAAGACTTAGTGCTTTTGTTGATGAAAATGTGACGTCTTTTGTTCTGTCTTTTAGTTGTTCCACTAATTCATAATATTTTTTTTCACGCACAATACTTGCCCTCTTCAATTGTGAACCCCCATTTTTTTATCCAGATAAGCACGGGTGATTACAGCTGCCGTGCTGAAGCGCCGCAAACACTTCTGCTTTCGATACTGAAATGCAGCTGCCAAACTAAAACTGTTCTCTATTAGAACCTTCTTTTATTGTAAGAACTAAAACTGACTGAGGCAACTTTCAAAAGTTTCATTTTGAATACATATTAAATCGGCATAAAGTCTCTCTTCTCTATAAATATCGGGTAATGTTTGTCCTTTATAAATGTTTAAATGTGAAAATTTTTTTAATATCTTGTCAAAACCGTCATAATTATATGTCTTTTGGTTCACTTTTTATGAATGACAAAAGAAACAGGAGACGCAAAAAACGCCTCCTTTTCATTTATTTTACAAATAATGATTTTAACGCCATTTGCAGCTGCAAATCATTTTTTTCGTCAGATTTCTTTTCATTCATCAGCTGATTCATTTTTTCCGCTGTCTTTTTATCAATGACCGCTGTTTTATCAAGCTTGTACCGGTCTTGAAACGCCAGAACGGCTTTTTTCATTGTTTTGCTGAAATAGCCGTCCGCTCTGCCCGGGTCGAAGCCTAGGCCTTTCAGCAGGATTTGGGCGTGCTTGACATCCGCGCTGTTCATATCAGGCTGAAGCGGCTGTTTCAGCTGAAGCGGTCCCGCCGCAAAATAATCCGGCTGGCTCACAGCGATTGTCGGAGCAATGCCTTTTTTGTGAATCCAATTGCCCTTCGGTGTCAGCCATTTGTAAAGCGTCAATTTAATGTTGCTCCCGTCTCCCATAGGCACGGCCTGCTGAACCGTTCCTTTACCGAAAGAAGTGTCGCCGACAACGTCATAATGTCCCGCTTCTTTTAACGCGCCCGCAAGAATTTCTGAAGCGGAGGCGCTTCCTTTATCTGTTATAACATTGACGGGATACGGCTTCTTATGTTTTAAGGTTGAGAAATATTGTTTTTTATCGCCGTTACGCTCCGCAATTTGGATATACGGCATGTCTTTTGTGATGAAATGCTTTAAAATTTGTTCGACGCTTTGAAGGTAGCCGCCGGGATTCCCCCTTACATCAAGGACGAGACCGTCAATCCCTTGTTTTTCAAGCTTTTTCAGCGCCGCGGCGAAGTCCTCGGCGGTATGCTCGGAAAATGTCGATATGCCGATGTAGCCGACATGATGACCGCCTGATTCTTTGCGGGAAGCAAATACGGTTTCAAGCGGGATTTCCGCTCTTTTAATCCGGAATGACAGCTGTTTTTCAGTACCCGGACGCTGTATTTTAATAGAAACCTTCGATCCTTTTTTTCCTCTGATTTTCAGCACGGCTTCGTTTAAATCTTTCCCGTTCATTGACACGCCGTTTATACTGATGATTTCATCATTCGGCTTGAGGCCCGCTTTTTCTGCCGGAGATTGCTTAAACGGTGATACGATAATGATTTTATTGTCTTTCATACCGACTTCAGCGCCGATCCCTTCGAAAGAAGAATCTAGAGAATCGGAAAACTGCTTAGCGGTCTGCTTGTCCATATAAACGGAATAAGGGTCGTTTAATGTAGACAGCATCCCCTGAATCGCTCCTTCAAGAAGCTTTTCTTTATCTACATTTTCCACGTATTCGTTCGAGATCAGCTCATATGCTTTTTCGATTTTTTCCATTGCCCGGGTTCTTTCTGCGTCTGATGAATTCGGCTGTGCCGCCCCGGCAATATGGGCTCCGCCGCACATCATGCTTAGGGCCGCTATCACTGCGATCATTTTCTGCTTCATCGTTTACCTCCTCTTAGTCCTTTTACGAAAACCTGGAGATAGTATGTGTAAATTGCAAAGAATTCATGTAACGGCAACAAAAAAATGAAAATGCGAGATTGTTTCATATATATGGGTAACGTATAATATTTTGTATGCAATTCATTATATATACAGGAGAATGCGATATGAAAATAAAATTATCGATTTTATCCGCGGCGGTTCTGGCCGCAGGCATTACCGCCTTTGTCTGGCCAAAAACAGAGGCCAATGAGAAAGCGCAGACGGACGCCTTGTATGTTTCTCCCGCAGGCAGCGACCAAAATGAAGGAACGAAAGAAAAGCCGTTCCGCACATTAAAACATGCGGCTGAAAAGGCAGAGGCCGGGACAACCGTATTGATTCGGGAAGGGACATATGATGAAACGTTTGAAGTAAAGCACAGCGGCACGGCCGAAAAGCCGATTACATTTCGGAACTATCAGAATGAGCATGTCTCAATCAGCGGCAAATCTGCGCCAAAAAGCGATTCTGAAACTCCGTTAATCCAAATCCGCAATAAACAGTACATTACCATTCACGGCGTTACGCTTGAGAATCTCTCCGTATCATCAGAAGATGCGACGGCCATGGGGATCTGCGTCACCGGATCAAGCAGTCATATCAACATTGACGGCAACCATATCCGGAACATTAAAACCACGGCTGATGAAGGAAATGCACACGGCATCGCATTTTACGGCACAGGTGCCATGAAGGATGTCAGCATTACAAATAATACGGTTGAAAAACTGACGCTCGGCGCAAGCGAAGCGGTCGTGCTGAACGGGAATGTCGACGGATTTAAGATTGCCGGCAATACCATCCGGGACAATAACAATATCGGGATTGACGTGATCGGATACGAAGGAACGTCCAAGCAAAACGACTATGCGCGAAACGGCGTCATTGAAAACAATACGGTGAGCCATAACTCTTCTTACGGAAATCCCGCTTACGGAGATGAATATTCAGCGGGCGGTATTTACGTTGACGGCGCAGAACATGTGGACATTAAGAAAAACACCGTTTACAACAATGACCTTGGGATTGAAGCCACCTCTGAGCATAAAGGGAAATACGCACGAGATATCCGGATTACGGATAACAAGGTGTACGGCAATGCATACACCGGTATTTCAATCGGAGGCTATGACACGAAACGCGGCGGCACCATCAATTCGGTGATCGCTCACAACATCATGTACCGAAATGACACGAAGGACCTTGACGGCGGCCAGCTGCTCCTGCAGTACGGCACAAAAGGGAACACGATCGAAAAAAACATCATGACGGCAAGCGATTCACGGATTTTTATCGCAAATGATTTTACGAAAAACGAAGAAAATACCGTTAATCATAACGTCTATCACAAAGAAGAGGGAAAAGACGGCATCTGGAATTGGAAGAACAGAGAATATGATTCATTCACAGCGTACAGAAAAGGAACGGCAAACGATTCGGATTCCATTTATGCGGACCCGATGTACCGAGACGAATCGTCTTATGACTTTACATTAAAGCCCGGATCACCGGCCCTGCCCGTCATTCAGTAACGAAACCATTAAAAAAAGCCAGTCTGTATCAGACTGGCTTTTTTTTATACACGAAGGAATTTCCGGATGGAAGTCAGACTTCCCCATACTCCGATCACCGCGCCGATCAGAATGAGCACAAGTGATACTTGAAACACAAACGGACTGTACGGCAGAAGTGAAACAAATGATCCCTGAACTTTCGGGGCCACCCAAGCGACCATCGACTGGTACGTACTCAGTACGAGAGCGATCGGTATGACAGAACCGAATACCCCCAGCAGCAGTCCTTCCAGGAAGAACGGCCAGCGGATAAACCAGTTTGTCGCGCCGACAAGCTTCATGATTTCAATCTCTTTTCTTCTGGCGAAAATCGTGATTTTAATCGTATTCGAAATTAAGAACATCGCCGTGAACAGAAGGCCGATGATTAACGCAATCCCGATGTTGCGTGACACCCCGACGATCTTAAACAGACGGCTGACTTCTTCTTTCCCGTATGTTACTTTATACACATGATCAAGCTTCTCAATTTTTTTCGCGACTTTCGGCGTATCATGCGGATCTGTCGTTTTGACGATAAACGCGTTGTTCAGCGGGTTTTCCTGATCTTGCATTTTCATGGCCTTTCCGCTGTCGCCGAAGCTTTTGACCAATTGATCAAGCTCTTTATCTTTAGATGAAAACTCTACGCTTTGGATTCCTGAGATGTCTTTAATCTCACTCTGCAGCGTATCCTGCGTTTTCTTATTTGACGTCAGATCGATTAATACTTTAATTTCCACTTCTTTTTCAGCATTTTTAGCCATGTTGTTTAAATTCAGCATAATGACTAAAAACACGCCGACCAAAATCAATGTAACGGTAACGGCACTGATGGATGCAAATGTCATCCACGTGTTTCTTCCGAGAGATTTAAAACTCTCACGCAAATGGCGCCCGAGAATTTTAATCATAAGAACCATACTCCCCTCTTGACTCATCACGCACAATAATTCCGTCTTCGATCGCGATGACCCGTTTCTTCATGGTGTTTACTATTTCTTTATTGTGTGTCGCCATCACGACGGTCGTTCCGCGGTTATTAATCTCTTCCAGCGTCTTCATCACTTCCCATGATGTTACCGGATCAAGGTTGCCCGTCGGTTCGTCAGCTATCACGACGTCAGGATTGTTGACGATGGATCTTGCGATGGAAACACGCTGCTGTTCTCCTCCGGAAAGCTGGTCGGGAAACTGCCGCGCTTTATGCTTCAGCTGCACAAGATCGAGCACTTCGAGCACGCGTTTTTTAATGACTGACTGCTGCTCTCCGATAACCTCAAGCGCAAACGCTACGTTTTCAAATACCGTCAATTTCGGAAGGAGTTTGAAATCCTGGAAAACAACACCTATTTTACGCCGCACGAAAGGAATCTCTTTTTCTTTCACAGCCGCGAGATCTTTATGATTAATCAATATTTGCCCTTTCGTCGGTTTTTCTTCTCTGTAAATCATTTTAATAAAAGTAGATTTACCGGCTCCGCTCGGTCCTACGACATATACAAATTCCCCGGGATGAATCATGACTGACAGCCCGTTAATCGCTTTTACACCGTTCGGATAGGATTTATATACTTCTTTCATCTCTATCATGAAATCACCTAATCTTTTATTTATGTCTTGCAGCCATAGAGTTCGCAAACGTACAGCGGTTTATGGCCGATTTGTCAGGAAACAGATGAAAAATCTGAAAGTTCCTTTTCCTCAGTACACTTCATTATACGTCAAATTTAGACATATTACTATTACAGTTTCTTTTCATTCCCAGACCGAGAAAAAACCTTGCCCCTATAACAGGCAAGGTTTTTCTGTTATTTTTTCTGTGACAGCCATTTTGCGATCTTCGCGGCTTCCTCATCATTTACAAGATGGCTCGGCATATTGCCGCGTCCGTTTTTAATGATGCTTTCAATTTTAGCTTCATCATACTTCCCGCCGACTTCCTGTAAATTCGGACCTCCGCCGCCTTCTAGGTCTTTACCGTGACAGCCGATACAGCTTTGCTGATAAAGTTCTTCACCCGCTGACGCAGATGCTTTTGATCCGCCTGAGCTGTCAGAGCTTTCTTTTTTCGATTCATTGGATCCGCCGCATGCCGCCAGCAGGACGGACATGGTCAGAACCAGCGCCAGCAGCGCCCATTTTGATTTCATATGTAAGATGCACCCCTTCGCTATTATAACCTCGTTTACGCGCGTTTGAAACCCTCGCCGAGCACCTCGCTTGCGTCTGCGACAATGACAAAGGCTGACTCATCAATTTGTTTGACGATTTGTTTCAGTTTTGTGAATTCGGTCTGACCGACGACACACATTAAGATCGGCCGGTCATGTTCCGTATACCCGCCGACTGCGGAAATCTTCGTCACACCCCTGTCGATTTCTTTAAACACAGCTGATCTGACGGCTTCTTCATGCTGCGTAATGATTAAAGCCATTTTGGAGCGGTTGAACCCGACCTGCACGACATCAATCGTTTTGCTTGAAATAAATACCCCGAGCATCGCATACAGTCCCTGCTCCACTCCGAAAACGAGCATCGCGCTCAGCACAATTAATCCGTCCATGATGGCAAGGCACGTTCCCAGCGACAGCCCCGTGTATTTGTGAATGATCTGCGCCGCCAGAGCCGTTCCCCCCGTGGAGCCTTTGCCGAGATACACGATGCCGATTCCCGTTCCGATCCCGACGCCTCCGAAAATCGCCGCCAGCAGTTCATGGGTCGTCGCGGGAGGCAGATCTCTTGTTAAAAAGACGGCAAGCGGCAGAACGATGGAACCGACCAGTGTCTTCATTCCGAACTTCCCGCCGAGAATGATCACTCCGGCGATAAACAAAGGGATGTTAATAATCCACTGCACGTAAGCCGGTTCAAAACCAAACGTTTCTAAAATGGTGCTGATCCCGCTTACTCCCCCCGCTGCTATACGGTTCGGCAGCAAAAATACGTTAAACACGACCCCCGTAATCGCCGCGCCGATCATGATATATATGTAATCTTTGATCAGACGGAGCGGCTTATTGTGATTCACATCCATGCAAAATCCTCCGTTCTCCGATTTTCTCTCGATAGCATTTTAAGTCTTCCCGGCTTAGAAGTAAATAACAGCCAAATACCGTATTAATTTGCTAAAGCGCTGTTGTGAAAAATGGAAAAAGAGAACGGATAAAAAAACACACCTTGCCAAAGGCAGGTGTGTTCCCGGATTACGACAGTTTAGAACGTAAATAGGCGTCAATGAAGATATCGATATCTCCGTCCATAACCGCCTGCACGTTCCCCATTTCCGTATTGGTGCGGTGGTCTTTCACCATGGAGTACGGATGGAAGACGTACGAGCGGATTTGGCTGCCCCAGCCGATTTCTTTCTGTTCGCCGCGGATTTCGTCAAGCTCCGCCTGCTGTTCTTCAATTCTGCGCTGATACAGCTTCGCTTTGAGCATTTTCATCGCCCGGTCGCGGTTTTTGATTTGGGAGCGTTCCGTCTGGCATGTGACGACTACATTTGTCGGCAGGTGGGTGATCCGAACGGCTGAATCAGTCGTATTGACGTGCTGTCCGCCGGCACCGCTCGCCCGGTACGTATCAACTTTAATATCTTCGGTACGAATATCAATGTCGATTTCTTCATTGAATTCAGGCATGACTTCACATGACACGAATGACGTGTGACGGCGGCCTGATGAATCAAATGGAGAAATCCGCACGAGGCGGTGTACGCCTTTTTCCGCTTTTAAATAGCCGTATGCATTGTGGCCTTTAATAAGCAGTGTGACTGACTTAATTCCTGCTTCATCTCCCGGGAGATAATCAAGCGTTTCAACTTTGAAGCCGCGTCTTTCCGCCCAGCGGGTATACATTCTGAGCAGCATGGAACCCCAGTCCTGGGATTCCGTACCGCCGGCGCCCGGGTGAAGTTCTAAAATCGCGTTATTTTTGTCATATGGTTCACTGAGCAGCAGCTGAAGCTCAAATTCATTCAATTCCTTCGTTAATGACTTCAGCTCTTTTTCAAGCTCTTGCTGAAGGTCCTGGTCAGGTTCTTCTTTTAAAAGATCATGTGTCATTTGCAGCTCTTCGTGAGACTCGCTCAGCTGATGATAGGAGTTCACGTATTCCTTCAGACCGTTCGCTTCGTTGATGACGGTTTGGGCCTTCTGCTGGTCATTCCAGAATTCCGGTTCCGCCATCTTTTCATCTAATTCTGCAATGCGGGCTTCCTTTGATTCGAGGTCAAAGAGACCCCCTGAAGTCCGCTAAACGAGAAGCCATATTTTCGAGCTCTGCCCTGATTTCTGATAATTCCATTCCATTCACCTCATTAAAAGATCCGGGGCGCCATAAGACGCAGACCCGGTCATGTTCGCTTCATACAGTCGAGACTATTCTGTCCGGCCGCAGCAATTTTTATATTTTTTTCCGCTTCCGCAATGGCAAGGCGCGTTGCGTCCGATATCCACAACTTTGCGGACCGGCGCTTTTTTCGCTTGTTTGGCCTCATCGCCGTCCTGCGGCTGATGAGCCGTCGTTTGGCCCTGAACAACTTCTTCGCGTTCCAGATTGCTTTCAATCTCGGCCTTCATGACGAATTTCGCAACTTCGTCCTCAATGGACTCAATCATGTGCTCAAACATTGCGAAGCCTTCCATTTGATATTCACGCAGCGGATTTGTCTGCGCATAAGCGCGAAGGTGAATCCCTTGACGCAGCTGATCCATCGCATCAATATGATCCATCCATTTTGAATCAACGGCACGCAATACGATGACTTTTTCAAATTCACGCATCTGCTCTGTACCGAAATTCTCTTCTTTTTCATTATATTTTGTCATGATGCGGTCCATGATCATCTCATGCATTTCATCCGGTTCTTTTCCGAAGATATCGCTCTTTTCAAGCGCGCCTTCATCAAGATACGTTGAATTCACCAGCTCCACGAGGCCGTCAAGATTCCATTCTTCCGGAAGCTCCTCTTTCGGCGTATAAGCGGCAATCGCACGCTCCAGAGAAGACTTGATCATGCCTTCCACAATGTCGCGCAGGTTTT
This sequence comes from Bacillus sp. Bvel1, assembly GCF_014872755.1. Classification (NCBI taxonomy): domain Bacteria; kingdom Bacillati; phylum Bacillota; class Bacilli; order Caryophanales; family Bacillaceae; genus Bacillus; species Bacillus sp. Bvel1. The sequence goes on from NZ_JAAOBZ010000008.1 coordinate 434,892, forward strand.
CAGAGTCAATGACTTCAAAACGCTGCTTGTAAATGACTTCGCGCTGCTGACGGAGCACGTCGTCATATTGAAGAAGCTGTTTACGTGAATCGAAGTTGTTTCCTTCGACACGTTTTTGAGATGATTCCACGGCGCGTGACACCATTTTGCTCTGAATCGGCGTGGAGTCATCCATACCGAACCGGTCAAGCATCGCCATCGTCCGTTCAGCTCCGAAACGGCGCATCAATTCATCTTCCATTGAAAGATAAAATTGTGTGATGCCCGGGTCTCCCTGACGTCCTGAACGTCCGCGGAGCTGATTGTCAATCCGGCGGGATTCGTGGCGTTCCGTACCGACGACCGCAAGACCGCCAAGCTCTTTTACGCCTTCGCCGAGTTTAATGTCGGTTCCGCGTCCCGCCATGTTGGTCGCAATCGTGACAGCGCCTTTTTGTCCCGCTTCTTCAATAATCTGAGCTTCACGCTCATGGTTTTTGGCATTCAGCACCTGGTGCGGAATCCCTTTATTCTTCAGAAGTTTAGAAATCAATTCAGACGTTTCAACGGCAACCGTACCGACAAGAACCGGCTGTCCGGTCATGTAGCGCTGGGCGACATCCTCCGCCACCGCCTTGAATTTCCCTTCCATTGAGCGGTAGATCAAGTCCGGACGGTCGTCACGGATGACCGGCTGGTTAGTCGGGATGGATACAACCTGCATGTTATAAATATTGCGGAATTCTTCCTCTTCCGTTTTTGCGGTACCGGTCATACCGGCCAGCTTTTCGTACATACGGAAATAGTTTTGGAACGTAATCGTCGCCAATGTCATGCTTTCATTTTGAATCTCCAGGCCCTCTTTCGCCTCAATCGCCTGGTGAAGACCTTCGCTGTAGCGGCGTCCTTTCATCAGACGGCCGGTGAAGGAATCAACGATGACGACCTGGCCGTCCTCAACAACATAATCCACGTCTTTCTGCATCGCCGCATGGGCTTTTAAAGCCTGGTTGATATGGTGGTTCAAGGCTACGTTTTTGACGTCAAACAGGTTGTCGATGCCGAACGTTTTTTCAGCCTTCGTCATTCCTTCTTCCGTCAGCTGAACGCCTTTCGTTTTGACGTCATACGTATAATCCTGATCTTTCTTGAGCGTGCGGACAAACGCATTTGCCTGCACGTACAGTTTTGTGGACTTCTGAGCTTGTCCGGAAATAATCAATGGCGTTCTCGCTTCATCGACTAAAATTGAATCGACTTCATCAATAACGGCAAAATGAAGCGGGCGCTGCACCATTTGTTCTTTATAGAGCACCATGTTGTCACGCAAATAATCAAAGCCGAGTTCATTGTTCGTTGAATACGTGATATCGGCAGCGTAAGCTTCGCGTTTTTCGTCTTTTGACATTGAATTCAGGTTCAGGCCGACTGTAAGCCCGAGAAACGCAAAGATTTCTCCCATTTGCTGGGCATCACGGCTTGCCAGATATTCGTTGACCGTTACGACGTGAACGCCTTTTCCCGTCAAGGCATTTAAATACACGGGAAGCGTAGACGTCAGCGTTTTCCCTTCCCCTGTTTTCATTTCGGAAATGTTCCCCTCATGAAGGGCGATGCCCCCCATCAGCTGCACTTTAAACGGGAACATGCCGGTTACGCGGCGGGAAGCTTCACGAACGACGGCAAACGCTTCGACAAGAAGGTCATCCGTCGTTTCTCCTTTTTCAAGCCGCTCTTTAAATTCCGCCGTTTTATTTTTAAGCGCCTCGTCAGAAAGATTTTCATAATCTCCTCTTACGGCATCAATGTCATTTGCTATTTTTTCGTATTTGTTCAGCGCACGTTTGGTCGGATCAAACATTTTATTTAAAATCCCAAGCATCTATAACGCTCCTCTATGTTCACATGCAGATTTTGCATGGAATAAATGATAATTTTCTGTCCATGTATACCTCTCATTATCATAACATACCTTTTGCTATTTCCAAAGAATTTGCAGATAAAGATAGAGAAAAACCTTCCGCGCGTTCACGGAAGGCTGGGTGGGTTTATTCAGTCGGTTCAATTAATCCGTATTTGCCGTCATTTCTGCGGTAAACGACATTTGTGAGATTCGTCTCCGCGTTGGTGAATACGAAGAAATTATGTCCGAGCATATTCATTTGGAGAATCGCTTCTTCATTATCCATCGGTTTTAAATTAAAACGCTTTTGACGGACAATTTCCGGGCTGTCATCTTCAATTTCGTCCTGAACCGCTACGCCCGTATCAGCAGCGCTGCCGTTCTCGAAATAATGTTTCGGAAGACCCTGCTCGCGGAATTTTCGGTTGACTTTTGTTTTATGCTTTCGGATTTGACGTTCCAGCTTGTTTGTTGCGAGATCAATTGCATTGTACATATCCTCGTTATGCACTTCAGAACGAAGCGCCAGATCAGTCATCGGAATGGTGACTTCAACTTTGGATTCCTTATCGTTATAGAATTTTAAGTTGACGTTCACATCGGCATTGACGCTCTGCTCGAAATATCGTTCCAGCTTGCCGATTTTTCTCTCCACATGATCCTTTAACGCAGGTGTAACCTCAATGTTTTCTCCTCTGATATTGTAGTTCATCAAAGAACGCCTCCCTTTATCTAAGGATATGTAACTATTTCTCTTTTACCCCTTCTGATCCCTGCTGAAACGTTAAAGTAATGTGTAAATTCGGTGAACGATGACGAATGGTGTCGGTTTTATCCGGCAGCTTCCGGCAGGATTATAAGTATATGCAAAGGACGCAGGCAAAAGACCTGCCGCTTGCAGCAGGTCTAGTGAAGAACATACGGTTTGATACAGTCGTGCGTCTGCTCCATCCATAGCTTATAATGCGGCAGAAAGATGGTTTTTAAAAACTCCTGAAAAGGGGCGGACGGGAAATCATAATCATTTAACATGCTGAAATCCTGAAAGATCTCGTCAAATGAGCGGATCGCCGTCTCCACGCATCGGCACTCAATGATAGACAGCAGAAGCGCATGAGAGGAATCGAGATGAAAAAAAGCCTGAATCAAATCGTTGTAAATCCGCTCGCCCTCCGTCTTAAAAAAATCATCCTGTGTGTCCAACAGGTAGCAAAGCCCCTCATCAATCGTAAAAAGAAGCTGGTAATAGGCTGACACCAAATGGTAATCGTTCAAACTTCTCAAAACACTCACCTATTTGCGTTTGTCGTAATAACGGCCGTCACTTGTCGTTTGCTGATACGGATTGAAATACGTATTATGGTAGATTCGTTTTTTCTTAAGCGTTTTTATTTCATTTCGGATACCATCCTGAATCCGTTTCACTTCGCCGGTAATCAGACGGTCCATCGCGGCCACCTGCCGAAGCAGCGTTTTTTCTTCTTCGGAAAAAGGCGGCTTTATGCCCGCAAGCATCTCCTCCCTTTTCTCCGTAAATGCCGTAACGCTGCTGATGAGACCGTCGCTTTCCGGGGCGTCCTTCAGTGCGGCGTACATGTTCTTCGTTTCGTTATACAAAGAAAAGACATTGCTGTTCATCAGGCAAGGCCGCCCGCGCCATGGCTGTTTTTCCGTTCACTCTGCATGGCCTGCTTCCACGTGTCGCGAAATTCAGTAACGAGCTTTTCCGCTTCATCTAAAAACTCTCCGTTATTCTGCACGTTCGCGTCGATCAGCCGGCGGCGGATGTAATCATAAATGGATGACATCTGCTCGGAAATCTCAATCTCCCGGTTTAACGTGATGCTGAGCTCTTGAATGATGTTTTGCGCCTTTACGATATTTTCATTTTTGGCTTCAAGGTTGTTTTGCTTCATCGCCTGCCTTGCCAGCTTAATGAATCGCAGGCAGCCGTTATAAAGCATAAGGGTCAGCTCTTCCGGAGCGGCTGTAAAGACGGATGTCTGCTGGTAAGCAGCAAAAGGATTATTTATTGCCATTTTTATAAAACCCCCAAGGTTATGAAGTTGAAGATCCTAACATTGACGTGAGATATGAAGATTGGCTGTTCAATTTCTCCAATGCCGTATCCAGTGCGCTGAACTTTTTATAATATCTCGTCTCGATGTCATCCAGCTTCGTTTTCATATTGGAAATATTTGTTTCTATTTCATCCAGGCTTTTTCCGATGGCAAAGCTGGTTGATACCGAGCTTTCCGTACCCGCCTGTTTTGAAATTTGAATCTGCATTTTGTTTAATGTGTCTTTTAATCTCCGGGCAATCCCCTGTTCCTCCGGGTTTTTGGTTTTCGCTGTATCAGGGCTGTCTGCATTAAACAGTTTAGCCACGAGAGCAGGATTCTCGGTAATTTTCTGTTTCAGTTTCGCTTCGTCTTTAATGACAAGCTTTCCTTGATCCGTATAACTATCAGACGTCTCAATTCCGAAATCGGCAAGCTGATATTTTTTCCCGTCAATCGTAACCGTTGAGTACAGATCAAGCCGCATCTCCGCCAAACCGTTCTGCAGCGTGCTGTCGCTCCGTAATAAACCGCTTTTGGCTTTTGCCTCCCACTGCTCAATCTGCTTATCGGTCATTGCTTCTCTTTGTTCATCGGTTAGCGGCTTATAATCACGGTATTTTGATTCTGTCACCTTCTCATTTGCGCTTTTAATTAACGTATTGTATTTATCAACGAAATCTTTAATGTTGTTAAAAATGCCGTCCGTATCAGTCGTGCTGTTAATCGTAACCGTTTTGTTGCTGTCCGTCACGCTGTTCAGCGTGTATTTGATGCCGTTGATCGTAAAGTTATTTGATGTTTTTGTCATTTCAAGCCCGTTGAACGTAAACTTCGCGTTTTTCCCTTCGGCATTGGCCGTCAGTTCATTTGTTGCATCATCAACGGCAAAACCGAGCTGATCTTTCAGAAAGCTTTTGGTCGCGTCATCACCTGCTGAAAGGGTAAACCCTTCCCCCGTTTTATTGGAAGTGAACGCAATCGTGTCCACATAATCCGAGCCGTTAGAGATTTTCTCTTTTAAAGCCGTCACTCCGAGACCCGAGCTGTTCAGTTTAGAAATGACATCGTCAATCGTATCGGTTGCGGCGATCGTGACGTTTACCTCAGTCGGCTTCGTTTCCCCCGGATTTGTGACATTGAATTTCAATGTTTGGCTTTGACCCCAAGTGAAATTGATGGCCCCTGAGGATTTATAAGTCGTCGGCGTAGCCAGCTGCTGTACAGACATGCTCGTTGAAATATTCTGTTCGGCACTGACGGCCACCGCGCTGACACTGGAATCCGAACTTGTTACTGTTTTTTTATTCCAGTTTGTGGACATCAGCATATTATTAAATGTAGTAGAATACATGTCGGCAATCTGGGTATTCATTTCCCGATAAGCATCGCGCTTCCATTCAAGCGTCTGCTTTTGCTGGTTTAATTTATTAAGCGGCTGCTTTTCGGCATCCATCATTTTTTTCACCAGAGAATCTACATCAAGACCGGAATTAAGGCCTGTGATTCTTGTGACCATATGTACCCTCTCCTTTTCGGCGTTTAGTCGTAGACGGCTCTATGACAACAGTGAGTTTCCGACTGTTTATCATATCACAGCTCCATAAATGTATGATCTTATTCTTATATCGGTCATATTAAAAGGTTTTCAATAATTTAACTGCAAAATATAATGTTTCATTTTGTCAATAGGGTTCTTTGGCTTGCTGAAGGAGGAGTTAGCTGAAGAAATAAAAAAAAGATCCTGGAGAACCAGGATCTTTCCGTCATTAACCTTTAAGCAATTGAAGAACTTGCTGAGGCTGTTGGTTAGCTTGCGCAAGCATAGCTTGAGAAGCCTGAGTAAGGATGTTGTTTTTCGTGTACTCCATCATCTCAGAAGCCATGTCTACGTCACGGATACGTGATTCAGCAGAAGTCAGGTTCTCAGAAGAAGTACCAAGGTTGTTGATTGTGTGCTCTAAACGGTTTTGAACCGCACCAAGTTTAGCGCGCTCGCTAGATACTGTGTCGATAGCTGTTTTGATTGTTGTAAGAGCTGAAGACGCAGCTTTAGCTGAAGAAGAGATGTCGATACCTTTTGTTACTTTAGAATCTGCAGCTAATTTTTCAGATGCAACGACTTTACCGTCAGTATCATAATAGCCGGCTGCTTTTGTAACCTTACCATCTGGATCTGTTACTTCATCCGCCCAAGTAGCAGTGCTTTTTCCGTCAGTTGATGTCAATGTATTTTGATCATTGGATACTGTATAAGTCGTACCAACTTTCAGGCTTTCAGAGTCCATTTTATTGATAGACAGGCTCATTGTTTGGCCTTCGTTAGCTCCGATTTGGAACGTCAGGTTTTGCGCAGTTCCGTCAAGAAGTTTCTTCGTGTTGAACTCAGTGTCAGTAGAGATTCTTGTTACTTCAGACGCTAATTGGTCCATCTCTTTTTGAAGCTCAGAACGGTCAGAATCTGTGTTTGTATCGTTAGCTGCTTGTGTAGCAAGCTCGCTCATACGCTGAAGAATGCTGTGAGTTTCGTTCAATGCACCCTCAGATGTTTGGATAAGAGAGATTCCGTCTTGAGCGTTTTTAGACGCCATGTCTAAACCGCGGATTTGAGAACGCATTTTTTCAGAGATCGCAAGACCCGCAGCGTCATCACCAGCGCGGTTGATGCGAAGACCTGAAGATAATTTTTCCATGTTTTTTGCAGCAGAGTTTGAACCTGCATTCAGCTGACGGCTAGTGTTAAGAGCCGCGATATTGTGGTTGATTCTCATTTTGTATTTCCTCCCTGAATTGTTTTTCGCACGTCCTTGTGCATTTGCGCAGCGTCATTTCTGAAGAAAATTTTTCCTCTCATTGGCTACAATATATATATCGGACGGCCGCTTCCATTGTTTATATTGAAAATAAAAAAATCCTCACTTTTTTTGTGAGGATAAGTTAAGTAATAAATCAGTATTAAAAGATACGGCTCTGTTGTTCTCTTCCAGGATCGACAAGTAGATTTCTTTCCGGTGAATATCTACGTGCTGAGGCGCTTCAATTCCCAGCTTCACTTGTTCTCCTTCGATAGCGATCACCTTTATTTCAATATCCGGCCCGATCTGAATGGACTCATTCACTTTTCTTGAGAGAACTAGCATGATCCTCCTCCTATCAGATGTTTTGTTTCATAGGAAGCATCATGTAAAATGATTTGTTTCGCCTTCATTTCCTTTTTATTGACGATAATCGGCGCTTTTAAATTGGCGGTCGTGTTTTCAAAAGGCTCTTCCAGCGTTAAAATCGCCATCACTTCGACGTCCTCTATATCTTCAATATGCAAAAGCTCAAGCGTCGCTTGGTCAATGTCAAATTCGTACCCTTTAAAGAAAATAAACGGACTGGCGACAATAAAGGCGATGTGCTCCTGTTTCACAGACTGCAGCGCCAAAAACGGTGAATCTTCCGACAAAGGAAGAACAACAAATTGAGTCTCGTCATTAAATCCCGGCAGGCCGTTTTCAAATGAGATAATCTGCCCTTCATCTATTCTGATTTCTCCGTGATATTTTGTTTTAATTATCATGCTTCACAATCCTTTACCACTTTCATCTTTTATTCTGCGTTGCCATCATCAACCGAAATCGTCACCTTAGGGTCTTGCATCATATCAATCTGAACTTTCCCCGGCGTATAATTCCATACAGGTTTATTGACGGCTGCTTCAATTGAAGGTTTGCGGGCTTCAATATCAATCGTAAGCTTTGAAGGAATGCAGTCAATGTCGACGAGAAACTGCGCAGGCAGAAAGTCGCTGGATTCGCCGAATGGATCGGGCGGCCTGACATCTGCTGCCTGCCGGGCCATCACATTGCCCGTTTTCTTTTCGATAGCCGCCATTTCCTTCCCTTCCCTGACTGTTTTTGCGATAAACTCGCTGCAGGCCTCAGCACCTTTTTGAGCGGCTTCAGCGTTCAGCTTTTCAAATGATTTGAGATTCAAGTTCTCCCACGCCCTCGTCTGATCAATCGTCAGTTTGGCCGGCGTGCTTTCAATGTTCAGCTCTGCCGGCGGCTGCTCGATTTCCAGGTCAGCGGGCGGCTGTTCCATCTCGATTTCTTCCTTTTGAAAGGTTATACCGATTTTAGCAGGCACACTGTCAATAATCAATCTCGGCATCTGCACAGAGATCCCTCCTGTTTATAGTATTTTAGTAAAAAAAGCGATCTCCCTGTTGTGAGTCGCTTTTTTTATATATTGAAGACGATAGTTATATTATTTCAGGAAGTCGATCAGTGACGGCTGAATGATATTCGCATTCACTGACAGCGCTGCTCTATGAACCGTCTGTTGAGATAAATAATCAACAATTACATCTTCCATTTCTACATCCTCATTATCCGACAATACTTTTTCAGCGGTTGCCGCTTGTGATTCCAATCTTGTCTGAATGAGTTCCAACCGGTTTGTGCGTGCGCCGATATTGGATTTTTCAGCATTCATTTTGTCAGTAAAACCGTCGATATCTGACAGAATTTGATTTGAATCTGCTTCGGACAGCGTGCCTTTGCTTAAAGAAGCTTCTAAGGAGTTGAGAAATTCAAATACATTATCTCCATTTTGTGCGACGCCTCCGAAAGCTGAGTTTGGATCAGAATTCACTTTCAGCACTGCTCCGTTTGAGATGTTGATGTTAACATCCGAAGCACCGGTATAATTCTCATAGTTGTACGTATATGTGCCGTCGGCATTTTCAGTGATCGGCGGGACATCTGAATTCGTTCCGTTAAACAGATAACGTCCGTTTACCTGAGTATTCGCGACAGAAACGAGCTGCTTTTTCAGCTGGCCGATTTCTGTACCGATTGCTTTCAATTCTGTTTCACCGTTCGAATCACTTTTCGCCTGAACCATCAAGTCCCGGATTTTCCCCATAATATCCGTTTCCGAGTTTACGCTTGATTCCGAGTTTTCCAGCCATGTAAAACCTTGCGAAACATTCCGTTGGTACTGGTTTACCTGCGCAAGCTGAGTACGGTACTGCATTCCCTTCATTGCGACGACCGGATCATCAGAAGCTTTCGTGATTTTTTTCCCCGTAGACACTTGCTGCTGAAGCCGATCGAGCTTGTCATAACTTGAGCCGATAAATCGAAGAGAATTTTTTGCGATCATCCCTTGAGTTACTCTCATTTACTTATCTCCTATCTTCCTCCGGTGCCCATACCGTTAATAATTTTATCGAATATTTCATCCTGCATCGTTATGATCCGCGCAGCCGCATTATAAGCGTGCTGAAACTGAATCATATTTGTCATTTCTTCATCTAAAGACACTGCACTGACTGATTGTCTCCGTTCATCGGCTGAAAGGGTGTTGCTTTCAGAGTTGTTCATAAGATTAGCCGCTTTTTGTGAATTAACGCCCAGCTTTCCGATAAGGGATTCATAAAAGTCATTAATTGTAGTGGTTTCACCGTTAATAGTCAGCTTGCTGTTCTGTACGGCTGCAAGATTTGTCGCGTTTGTGCCGTCACTTTTTTCTCCGTTTAACGACGCTGCGATATTATCAGTAGACGCAAGGATTTTGTCACTGACTTTTATTTTCGCTGCCGCACCTTTTGCCGGCACCGCTTCATCACCGCTGAAATCAAAAAATGCTGCACCCTGTTCGCCTGTATAGGTCTTCCCTTTTTCATGAACTGCATTAAACGCGTCAGCAAAGGATAGCGCCATATTGTCAAGAGCCGTCAGCATTTCAGGATAAAGCCCTTTTTCTTCTCCGTTTGACATATAGCCGTATGATTCAATAAGACCTAAAAGTGAGCCTTTTCCGGTAAATGCATCCGCATTGACCGTACTGCTGCCGACTGACACACTCGACACGAGTCCGCTGTCCTTGTCGTAGTTGATTTTCATTTCTGAAACTGTTTTTGTGTTACCGTCGAGCAGCGTTCCGAGAGAATTGTTGTTCCCGTTCAGCAATTCGACGTTAAGCGTGCCCTCAGCAGTCGCCAAGGCATGTCCGCCCGACTTATTATATGAAACTTTTATATTTGCCATAGAAGATAATTGATCAATCAATCTGTCTCTTTGGTCATACAAATCATTAGGGAGCATACCGCTCGGCTCAACTGCCGCTATTTGATTGTTAAGGTCATTCAGCTGATTGAGAATGGAATTGACCTGATCAGCTGTGTTATCCAGGTTCTTTTTAATATCACCCTGAATGTTAGTCAAAGAGGTAGATATATAGTTAAAACTTTCGGCAAGAGATTTCCCCTGCTCCTGCAAAACTGAGCGCGCTCCCGTATTTTCCGGATTCGTCGCCAGATCCTGAAGGGCATTCCAAAATGAACTGAGCGATCCGTTTAATCCGTTATTGTCAAGCTCTTTCATGACGCCTTCCATTTGCGACAATGAATTGGAACGGGCTGTATAGTACCCTAATTTTGTATTTTCCGTTCTGTACTGATAGTCTAAAAAACTGTCTCTGACGCGCTCAACTGAACCGGCTTTTACTCCTGTTCCGATTTGGCCGGCCGTCAGATCACTGTTTTTTGATACCGCGGGATAAGGGCTCGTCGATTGTAATGTGACGCGCTGCCTCGTATATCCTTCTGTATTTGCATTTGCAACGTTATTTGAAACTGTGCTCAATGCAGTCTGCTGCGCACTCAATGCACGCCTTGCTGTTTCGAGCCCCATAAAAGTCGATGGCATTGAAAATCCTCCGTTCTAAGCTTTTGAATCGAATAATGTCAAACGGCTGACAGGCTTGCGCGCCGCTTGCGGCTCTTTATAATTCATATTCTCTTTTTCACCCGGCATAATCATATCGAATGCCCCGGAGATGAATTGTAAAGCCTGAATCGTGAGCTGTTTGTTCATCTCATTCACTTCTTTCAGACGGTCAAGAAGCGCAGACAGAGAGTGAAATAACCCTTCAAGCTCCTGTTTTTCACTGCCTGAAGTTCTGGAGATGCATGCAGCAATTGTATTGTCCTCACCGCGGCTGAGAAACTGAGAAGTTAACCTGATTCGTTCTTCCTCAGTCTGCCCGATTGCCTGAATATACTTTTGCTCTTTAGTCAATATGTTGGAGAGCTCTTTTGTTTTACCTGCTTTCAGCGCTTCCGTTTTCTCCTCAGACAGCGTGAGCAGATGTTCATGCAGTGCGCAAAGTCGCTTCAGTTGATTAATAATTGGCTTTGCAGACATTGACTTTCTCCTTTTTATTGCTTTTTATAAAAATTCACTATGTTTTCAGCGATGCTGTTTGAATCTATTTTATATGTTCCGCTCTCTATATCCGCTTTAAGCTGAGCGATTTTTTCCTGACGTGTTTTAGTGACCGCATCTGACGCATTTTGAAGCTCTTTTGCATGAGAAGAAATTTCCACTTTGTCCTTCGGCTTTGCAGCCTCTTTTTGTACGGCTTGCTTTTCGTAATTTTTTTGGTATGGATTAACGGATTGTGTTCCGTACTGATTGATTTTCATAGGATTCCTCTCGCTTTCTGTTCGCAGTCTAATTCTTTTATCGACTGCGTTATCAGTTAGTTTAGGGAATCAGGTGTTTTTGGTATTATAGGCATAGTATGTGTCTTTTGTACTGTTTTTTTCTTTGAATTCAGCGGCTGTTTTTTGGTTCATATGATCTAATTGCGACTCAATATCTGTCTGACAGGACTTGCAAAATTTCCCCGTCCTGATCGGATTTCCGCACCTTTCGCAAGGATATGCCAAATTCGGAAGCTGGCTGATCTGAATCCTTTTTTGTTTGATAAACTTGAGGATCAGCTCTTCATCCACACCTGTTTCCTCAGTGATCTGCTGCATCGTCGACTGTCTGTTGATCTGCTTTCTCAAAAATTTATAGACGGTTTCAAATGCTTTTTCTTCTTCTTTAATACATGCCTGGCACACGGTCTGCAGGTTCGTTTTAAAAAATAAAGCATTGCATTTTGGACAATTCGCCAATTCACCCATCGTATTAACTCCTATTCCTTCTTTAATCTGCCTTATATTTCTATCAATTATATCGGCAGAAAAAAAGAATGATTTAGCTCCTGATTAAAGTAAAAGAGGAGACCGATGACGCTTTACCCGCTGTCAGCAGGACTTCGGCGGCTTGATGCAGTGTGGCGCCCGTCGTATAAATATCGTCTATTAAGATGACGTTCATACCTTCGGCCGAGTTTTCGGCTGCTGAAAACTTTTTTTCTGCGGACAGCCTTTCTGTTTTGCTCTTTTTGGATTGTTTTTCATTGTTCAGTCGGATGAGGGGGAAAATGACGGGCATTCCGAGCAGAGAGGCCAGCAGCTCGGATTGATTGAAACCGCGTTCCGCCAGCCGTTCGCCGCTCAGCGGAATAGGGATGAGAGTATGTGTATTTGATGGATATGCCGCTTTAAAGCCGGCAGCAAAGTCACGTCCAAATGCTTGAATGATTTTCGCATCACCCCTGAATTTAAACCGGGCTAATGAGTCCTTCATCGCATCATTATACAAATATACCGAACGGTTTTGCCGCAGCAAAAAGCGCTTTTCCGTTTTTGATTCCCGGGCCGCACAATCAGCGCATTTTTCATTTGACTCCTGAGGCCTCCCGCATATACTGCATACGGGGCCTTCAATTTTTTCGAATCGGCTGCTACATATGGTGCATACCTCTTGCTCGGGCGCCAGAGAAAACAGAGATCTCCAAGTCAATGAACTTGAAATTGGTGAGTCACACAATAAACAATTCAGAGATATTACGCTCCTTCCCGAGTTTCACAGAACTCGCTTGGATTAACCGAAACAATCGCCGCTGATTCAGCCAGAATGACAAGCAGCGCCGTATTTTTCTGTTTATCAACTATCTCTGCTTTTGCATAAGCAACTTTCTTTTTATCTGTAACATATGCCGGCTCAGCCCGGTTTAATGAAAGTGCCAGTACATCATTTTTGCATACCCGGCATGTGCATTTCATATGAAGCTTAGGCATATGGCGGTCGAGAAGTTCCTTTAATATGATTTCTTTAGAATTGACAAGCATGCTGACAGCTCCTCATAGGAAAGTATGAGTATACTGTATCATGTTTTCTGAAATTAACTAGTCCAACAATTTACTTTTTTGTGCCAATTTGTTCATAAGTTCTATATGTTTTTTTGCTTTTTTCATTCCGTTTGTCATTCCGAAATGAAACAGGACGACATCACCGCTGAAATGTTTATAATGCCTTCCCGTTCTGCCCGCGATCTGTACGAGCGCGCTCTCAGTAAAGATAGGTGCTTCTGCGCCGAGGACACATGTCTGAACTTTGGGCACGGTAACCCCTCTTTCTAAAATCGTAGTCGTTACCAGCAGATCAAGCCGGCCGTCTCTGAATCGTTTCACTTTATCCTTTCTGAATGTGTCTTCCGCATGTACGCCTTCTGCCCGTATGTTTAATTTCTGAAAATAATCCGTTGTCTTTTTCAATACGTGTACAGACGGAACGAATAAGAAAACCGGCAGCTGTGATTGAAGTTTTTGGCGGACCCAATCCGTTACAGAGCGCGGCAGTTTTCCTTTCTGAAGCTTCTTCTTCCAATTGCCGCACCACAAAAAACGCGGCTCCGGGAGGGGTTTCCGATGATATCTGGCCGGTATGCGAACGCTTTTCAGCAAACCTGCTTCAGCATTCTTTTTTAATGTGTCAGAAGGAGTTGCCGTTACATAAACAAGGGCGCTGTTTTTCTTCCTCGCTTTATCAACAGCGAACCTTAATGTCTCATCGGCTGAAAAAGGAAACGCATCTACTTCATCTATTATCATGACATCAAAAATGTCTCGGTAGCGCATCAGCTGGTGAGCGGTTGAGATCATCAGCGGAGTCAAGCGGCCTTTGTCCTCGCTGCCGCCGTACAAAGCAGAAACGTCGACTTTCTCAAATGCTTTTTTCAGTCTCGGCAGCAGTTCAAGTACGACATCTGTACGCGGAGTCGCGACACAGACGCGCAAACCTTGATTCAGGGCAAACTCGATACCAGGAAACAGCATCTCTGTTTTCCCCGATCCGCAAACCGCCCATACTAACAGCTCTTGTCTCTCTTTTATCGCATCTGTAAGCGCGGCGGCGGCCTGCTTCTGTCCGTCTGTCAGTGTTCCTTCCCAAGAAAGCTTTACAGGCTCCCAGCTGTTTTCAGGGGCTTGATTCCAAGAATATAATGATGTCAGTTCATCAGCCCTTCCCATCATGACACAGGCACGGCAATAGGTAATCTGCCTTTTGGCAGAGGGCGCCCAAAATGCCGCAAAGCAGGCTTGATCAGACTGACCGCATCGTTGGCAGACGTAACGGTTTTTCCGGCGGATGATTGACGGCTCGGCCGTTATATGCTCTTTTTCTATAAAACGGTTGATGCGCTGATCTGAAAACGGTATCTCAGATCTCAATAAATGCCGGCCGTAAAAGAAATCCCGCACCTCTGAAAATTCTGAAGCACCTTCGGACATCTCCCTGCCTCCTTTCTGTTCAAAGTATGCCTGCCGGGAATTTTTTTGTCGAATCACGAAAATTTAATAATAAAAAAATCTCCGCCCTTGAAAACGGAGATTTTCACTTAGTTTTTAAAGCACCAGCCGATTCCGATGGCGCCTTCGCCCAAATGGGTTCCGATCACGGCACCGAAATAGCTGTTATAGAATTCGACATGAGGATATTTACCGCTTAACTCCTGTATAATATCCGCCGCTTCTTCTTCCCTGTTTGCATGGATGACAGCGGCCCGCATCGGGATTCCTTTACTTGCATCCTCCCCAAACAGTTCAAAAATTCTCGAAATCGCTTTTTTGCGTGTGCGAATCTTTTCAAAAGGAACAATTATCTTATTGTCAAAATGAAGAATAGGCTTTACCTTTAACAGACCGCCGATAAAAGCCTGAGCACTGCTTAGACGCCCGCCCCGCTGGAGGTGTGATAAATCATCCACCATAAAATACGCACGGACTGTTTTTTTCATTTCTTCCAGCTCTTTAATAATCTCTTCCGGTGAGTCAACACCGTCTTTAATGAGCTGTGCTGCCTTTAATGCATAAAAACCTTGCGCCAAACAGCTGATCTCTGAATCAAAGGGATAAACTTTAATATGATCAACCATAGTGTTTGCCGAGGCGGCGCTGTTATAAGTTCCGCTGATTCCGCTGGACAAATGTATGCTTATGACTGCGTCATATGTTTTGCCCAGTTCTTCGTACAATGCGATTAATTCACCGAAAGAAGGCTGGGACGTAGTCGGCAGCTCATCATGATTTTTTACTTCTTTATAAAAACTTCTCCAGTCGAGTTCTGTTTCTTCGCGGAATGTTTTTTCACCGAAAACCACTTGAAGAGGAATCATATGAATATGATGTTCTTCTCTCATCTCTTTCGGAATATATGCTGTACTGTCTGTTACAACTGCAATCTTCATCACTTTACCTGCCTTATTAAGTACTTAATAAGTATTTTAATAGATATGAAGCTGTAAAAAAAGACTTGCCTATTATGGCAAGTCTTCTCATACATGACTAACGCATCTCTACCCAGCCGTTTTTAATGGCTACGACAACGGCTTGTGTCCGGTCATTAACGTTCATTTTCTGCAAAATATTACTCACGTGGTTTTTCACTGTTTTCTCACTGATAAACAATGATTCACCGATTCCGCGGTTGCTTTTTCCGTCTGCAAGCATTTGCAGCACTTCACATTCCCGTCTCGTTAATATATGTAATGGTCTCCGGATTTCCGGATAAACCTCATGCTGAGGATGAGCAGAAACTCCGCTTGTCGCAAGACGGCGGAATTCGTTGACAAGATTGTGGGTTACTTTCGGGTGAAGGTAAGAACCGCCCTCGGCTACCACTTTCACTGCTTCGATTAAAGTATCTGCGTCCATCTCTTTCAGGAGATAGCCTCTTGCACCTGTTTTTAAAGCATGAGTCACATAGTTTTCATCATCATGGATGGAGAGGATAATCACCTTAGATTCAGGGTACAGCTCAACAAGCTGTTTAGTAGCCTCTACTCCATTTACATTCGGCATATTGATGTCCATTATGACAACATCGGGATGATAATGCTCGACGATTCGAGCCGCCTCATCTCCATCGTCACCTTCTGCTACCACTTCAAAGGTAGGTTCAAAATCCAATATTCTTTTTACACCCTCACGGAATAGTTGATGGTCGTCGATAATAACAATATTTACTTTAGTCACACGCTACGCCTCCTTATCCTATTGTTCTATATACGCCGCTGTTCGGTCAATATGTCTTTTGGCTCTATTTAACAAATTATAGGCCGAGAGATAACGGAACCTTAATCATGATAAATGTCCCAAGACCTATTTTAGAGTCTATCGTTATCGTTCCTTCAAGCAGATCTACTCTTTCTTTCATTCCCAGCAAGCCAAATGACTTGTTTTTCTTTTGTTTAGCATCCTTAATATCAAAGCCTTTTCCGTTGTCCTTAATGATAAGAACGACAAAATCAGCGGTTACTTCCACTTTTACTGTTATTTCCTCTGATTCTGAATGTTTGAGTGCATTTGTGACGGCTTCCTGAGCGAGACGGAAAAGCGCCACTTCAAATTGCGGGGCAAGCCTTTTGTTCTCCGTGTCTCCGATACACTGAAAATGTATTTTCACCTTTCCGTTGTATTCTTCAGTTGTATAAAGATATTTTCTCAGTGTAGGAATCAGCCCGAGATCGTCCAATGCCATCGGTCTTAAATCATATATAATCCTTCTGACTTCGTAAAGGGCATTCCGCACATTCTGCCGAAGATTTCTGATTTCCTGAAATCCGTCCTCCGTGCCGCGGTCGCGGAAGATCCGTTCAATTAATTCCGATCTCATCATGACATTTGCCAGCATCTGCGCGGGACCGTCATGAATTTCTCTGGAAACTCTTTTTCTTTCTTCCTCTTGGGCTTCAATGATTCTTAAGCCGAAATCTTGTTTAGCCTGCGCATCGGCAAGAAGAAGCCCTACTTGGCGAAGGTCTTGATTCAGGTAATTCAGAACGACGGTTATTTGGCTGACCAATGATTCTGACCGTTCAATGATTTCCTGAAGCCCCAAAAGCCGGCGTTCTAAATCATCTCTGCGCTCCCGCAGCTGCTTTTCACGCTGCTGGATCATCGTCAGTTCCACTTGAAGTTTGTGCGCCTTTTCATAGGCGTTGCGAATTTCTTCTTCGCTGAACTTATGGAAATTTCTGCTCACTTCAGACAAGCGGTTTCGTGCGTGCCGCGTATGAACTTCAAGTTTGTCGCCCAGCTCAATGACTTCGTACACCTGCTGTTTGATCTGTTTGAGTTCTTCAACCAGCTGCTCATATTGCTGGCGCGACTGCTCTCCGATTTGAAAAACCTCGTCCTTGCTCCCGTCCACGGTTTTCAGCATTTTCATAAGTATAGAATCCAAAACTTTGGAGTCCATCTTCGATTTATTCATCTGTCTCCCTCCGTAACGGTGTTGTTATGTATTTTTATTATAAATGTAATTGAACTGCAATTTATGTCGAATTATAATGAAAGAATGCGTATATTCTAGAAAAAAACATTTTTATATAGTATCTTACTCTTTCATGATACCAAAATATGCGCAAAAATTCTAAAGTCTGTTCGAATTTGTAGAAACAAGTCTTTTAATGCTTGTCAGGAGGGTCCAGCAATCATGCTGCACAGCTATTTAACTGTTAAAGAAACGGGTGAACATGAGATTGTGATTGAAAAATCACGTTTTATCTGTCACCTGAGCCGTGCTGCTTCTGAAGAGGAAGCGCAGGAATTTATACAAAAGATAAAAAAACAGCACTGGAATGCGACTCATAACTGCTCAGCTTATCTGATCGGCGAAACCGACCATATACAAAAGGCCAATGATGACGGAGAACCAAGCGGCACAGCCGGCGTCCCCATGCTGGAAGTGCTGAAAAAACGCGGTCTGAAAGATACCTGCGCGGTGGTTACCCGGTATTTCGGCGGAATAAAGCTCGGTGCAGGCGGATTGATTCGTGCATATGGGAAGTCAGTGTCTGAAGGCTTAAATCATATAGGAGTTACGGAGCGGAAGCTGATGCGGATTATGCATACATCAGCGGATTATACGTGGCTC
Source organism: Bacillus sp. Bvel1 (assembly GCF_014872755.1). Taxonomy (NCBI): domain Bacteria; kingdom Bacillati; phylum Bacillota; class Bacilli; order Caryophanales; family Bacillaceae; genus Bacillus; species Bacillus sp. Bvel1. The sequence goes on from NZ_JAAOBZ010000008.1 coordinate 452,945, forward strand.
GGCAAGATAGAGAACGAACTGAGAGAATCAGTTTTTTTACTGAAAGATATCCATTATGCGGATCATGTCGAATTTGAAACGTACGTTGAAGAAAAAGACAAAGAAGCGTTTCTAAAATGGATGACAGAACTGACGAACGGCAAGAGTAAGAATACAGAGGGAGAACTGACGTATTTAGAAACAGACGTCAGCCCTAAAGGAGACTAATGTAATGGCTGAACGTGTAAGAGTGCGTGTTCGAAAGAAAAAGAAAAGCAAACGAAAGATCATATTCAAACGGATTTTGCTGCTGCTTACCCTCGTTTTGTTAGTTGCTGCCGGATTTGGCGGATACAAAGTATACAAAACGATCAATGCGGCAGATAATGCATATGATGCCCTTTCCCGCGGAGACAAATCAAAATTGCGGGATAAAGTCATCAATATGAAGAAAAAACCGTTCTCCATTTTGTTTATGGGGATCGAAAATTATGCCACCAGCGGAAAAGGCGGACGATCAGATTCTCTTATTGTCGTTACCCTTGATCCGAGAAATAAAACAATGAAAATGCTGAGTATTCCGCGTGATACGCGGGTGACGCTTGCCGGCGACACAACCGGTAACAAAACAAAAATCAATGCGGCTTTTGCTAAGGGCGGAGCGGATGAAACCGTCTCAACCGTCGAAGACTTATTAGGCATACCGATTGATAAGTATGTCACTGTCGACTTCAATGGCTTTAAGGATGTTATTGATGAAGTAGGCGGGGTCGATGTAAAAGTGCCGTTTGACTTCGACGAGATGAGTGACGTCAGTAAAAAGAAACGGATCTATTTCAAGAAAGGAAACATGCATTTGAACGGTGAGCAGGCTTTGGCTTACGCGCGGATGAGAAAGCAGGATAAGCGCGGAGACTTCGGCCGGAATGACCGCCAAAAGCAAATTTTAAACGCACTGATCGACCAAATGTCCAGAGCTGGAAATATTGCTAAAATCGATAAAATCGCTGAAACAGCGAGCAATAATGTCCAAACGAATATCCGAATCACTGAAGGACTCGCTCTTCAGCAGATTTACAGCGGCTTTACCAGCAAAAAGATTGATACACTGACCATAACAGGATCAGATTTATATTTAGGCGGAACCGCAACTACGCGCGGAACATATTATTTCCAGCCGGATCCAACCAATCTCGAGAAAGTACGGCAGGAATTGCAGAAGCACCTGGATTACCCGTCCGGAAGCAGCACGGCATCCGATCCCGCTTCTGACAGCACCGGAACGGACAGTACGACTGATTCGACTTCCGGCAGCACAGGAACAGGCGGTACGGCTGATTCGACTTCCGGCAGCACAGGAACAAGCGGCACAACCGATTCAACCAACGGTACTGCAGGTGCAAACGGTACGGACAGCACACAGTCCGGCGGCACAACAGGCTATTAAGAGTAAACCCGATCCTTTGAGCAGGATCGGGTTTTTCTATATAATAAGAGAATAGCAAAAAAGCAGACCATTCGCATGATCTGCTCTTTTTAATTTTTCTTTACCAATCTTTTGTAAAACTTGGTAAATGGTTTAAATTGTTCATTTACTAACCCTGTGACCTCTGCTATGATTTGCATAAATACAATCAATACAAAAATAATAAACAGCGAAAGCCAAATGGTCGCGCTTTTCAGCAGGATGGCACTGACGCTGAAAATAAAGCCGATTAAATAAATGATAATGACAGCCGTGCGGTGTGACAGCCCGAAGGCCATCAGCCGGTGGTGTATATGTGACTTATCAGGCGCTGAGATCGGCTGTTTGTTTAAAATCCGCCTGATGACGGCGAATGTCGTATCAAAAATCGGCACGCCCAAAATGATGATCGGAATGATGATACTGAATAAAGTAACACTTTTATAAAGACCTAATAATGAGAGTACTGAGATGACGTATCCGAGAAAGAGCGATCCGGTATCTCCCATAAATATCTTTGCCGGGTGAAAATTATAAAATAAAAATCCGAGTGTGCTTCCTATCACGACAAGTGAAAGTGACAGAATAAGGATTTTCCCTCCGGACAACGCCATAACGGCGATAGTGGAGAGTCCGATGACCGACAGGCCGGCAGCGAGTCCGTCCAAACCGTCAATCAGGTTCATCGCATTCGTAATACCGACGATCCATAACACAGTCAGCGGGTAAGCGACCCATCCCAATTCTAAACGTTCCGTTAAAAACGGTACGGAGAAAAAGTCCATTTTCAGTCCCGTGCTCACAATCATAATGGCCACGGCCAGCTGGACGAAAAACTTTACCTTTGCGCTTAATTGGTATTTATCATCAAGGATTCCTAAAATAACAATAATAAACGCACCCACCGTAATGGCGGTCATTTTCGTTTCATTATATATGCCGGCCGCGAGCACACCCGCCGCTACGCCGATAAAGATGGCCAAGCCGCCCATACGGGGCATTATTTTATCATGTACTTTTCGGTTGCTGGGCTGGTCAACTGCACCTATTTTGATCGCAATTTTTTTTACGATAGGAGTTAGGATTAAAACCGTTAGCAGAGAGACAAAAAACGCAACAACTATGCGAAACATGCGTTCGTCAAGCATAAAGAAGTCTCCTTTGGAATTATATGAAGTCTTTTCTGATATTGAACCGTTCCTTCCATTATAATTCTTACTAGTTATTATAACAAGCATCATCAAAAAGAAACACTCAAATCAAAAAATGCGCTTTCCCTTTTAATGGGATTGCGCATTTTCCAATATACCCGTGCATTCAAGCATTCGGCCGAATAAAACATTCCAATCCCGTCCCCGGGCCAATTCACGGCGCAAAGCCTCATATGATCCGCGGCGGTCCGCTGCCAGAAGCGCGTCGCAGGCCGCGATGAAATCTGCGGGGTCGCTCCCTTCAACGTATTCATAAACGTAAGGCCTTTTGATTTTTGACGTAGAAGAAAGGTTGCAGCCGACAACCGATTTCCCGGCGGCTAAAAATTCAAAAAGCTTAAGCGGAAATACCGCGTCATTATAAGGTGAATTTTTATACGGCATGATGCCGATGTCGACAAGCTGCATATAGGACGGCACTTCATTCGGCGCGGCAGGTCCCGTCCAGATGACATTCGGGCGTTCCAGAAGCGACTCGAAATCCGGATCGTCCTGAGCCGTGTTCGGGCCCACCAATAAAATCGTCCAGTCAGGCCGCAAATCTGCCGTTTCCGCCATAAGCGCAAAATCGAGCTTCGGTTTGATTCCGCCGATAAAACCGAGAACCGTTCCGTTTCTTCCCCGTAAAATGTCTTCATCCGGCTGTTTATTTTCCCGTGAAAACAGGTCATATTCTACTCCGTTTTCAATGGTGAACACTTTCTGGTGCGGGTTCTCCAGCTTTTTTCCGACCTCCCGGTGCAGACAGTCAGATGTGCAGGTGATGGAATCGGCACGCTGAATGATTCTCATTTCCGCCTGTTTAATGATGTTTCTTCTTACATTTGACAGCACACCGGCCCGGCCGCTGATCGGAGCGGCCCACAGATCACTGCAATCGTAAATCACTTCATCCCAAGGAAACAGATCTGCCAGAAGCGGAAAACCGGGGAAGGTGTACCATAAGCAGCAGCGGGCCCCTTCTCCTTCTTCCTTCAGCATGTGCAACAATGGTGAAAGTTTATGCCTGTAACACATGTCTGTATACCTGCCGAAACGGAATGCTTTTTGCTGCATGAGATCCTTTACAGTGAACTGCCGGATTCCCTCGGCGATCCCGGCCATCTGATCATCATTGGCTCGCGGGGACGGGCATACCCAAATGACGCTTTTCGTTTCTTTTTGCCGGGCAAGAAATTCAGCCAGCCGATGCCGTCTGTATCTCAGCCGGTCATGCCCCCATTCCGCCGCTCCGACGATTACGTGAATAATCGGTTCCACCTTCATCACCCAGCTCCTCTGACGCCTACAGTCTTTTCAAGACCGCGTTTTTCGCATATTGCATAAAACACCACGAAGCCTTGATAAAATGCAGGCGCTCAATTTCTCTATAAACAAACCACGTTTTTTTTGCGGCTTTCCACTTGTTGCTTGAAATCGAATTCTGCACAAGCCTGTATTCTGAAAGGCACTCATTCAGGCCGTAAGCCGTAAATCCCCTTTTCAGCAGGGAAAGCCATGTCGCTAAATCCTGCCGCGTTCTGATATCAGGCATTTGAATCTGCCCCGTCTGCTCTCTGTCAATCATGACCGTTAAACATCCGATAATCGTGTTTTTTAAAGCTTCATCATATGACAGGCTTTCAGGGGCTTGAATCGTTTTGTCCGTCGGCGTTCCGTCCTGCTCCATGACGCTGTAGCCCGTAAATGAAAAAGCGCAGGAACGCTCCGCCATAAACGCAAGCTGTTTTTGAAGCTTTTCCTTCTTCCATCTGTCATCACTGTCCAGAAATGCGACATAACGGCCCTTGGCATGTTTAAGGGCTGTATTTCTGGCAGCCGCGGCTCCCCCGTTTTTATCTAAATAAACGACGCGGATCCGCTCATCTTTTTGTTCATATTGCCGTAAAATATCTCTCGTTCCGTCCGTTGAACAATCATCCGCGATAATCATTTCCCAATGCGGGTGGCTTTGATGTAAAACGGACTGAATCGTGTCTTCGATATATTCACTTGCGTTATAAGACGGTGTAATGACAGATACGAAAGGTTTCCAGTTTGTCATGGTCACATCTCCATCGCAGATTTTTACAAGGACTCTCTAAAAAACTCAGGAATGACAATGAACATAAAGGCAACTGCAATGCCGATTAAAACGCCCAGAACCGCTTTCTTTTTCGGCGGCATGCCTTGACCCGCCGTTTCATTCATCGCTTCTGAATTGATGACGCCGGCCGCTTTCAGGTTCAGCTGCGTATTTTTCAATTCGTATAAAAATCGTTCCTTATCCACTTTGGCGTCCGCGCTGACGGTTTCTCCTTCAAGCGCAGCAATACTCTGCCGCACTACTTTTGCCCGTTTTTCAAACAGGTCCTGATCATTCTTCAGAAAAGTTGTTATGACGGCTTGAAACACCGATTCGGTTTCCTGTTTGTTTTGGCCGCTGCAGCTGACCGTGATCAATGAATCTGATTGTGTTTCGACAGTCAGTTTACTTTTCACGGCCGCTCTTTCTTCGTCTGTTTTATCAGGCAGAGCCTGCTTTAAAAAGGCATCGCTCGTCAAAAGGAGCGGGATTTCTTTTGTATTGTTATAAAGCGGATGATCATAATTTCCCGCGGCGATCGCGGCTTCTGATGTAAAACTGCTGTTTCCGCTGATTTTTGACGGCAATACATATCCCGCCGCCCCTAACACAACGGGCAGCGCAATGATCCAAATGATATTCTTTTTGATACGCCGGGTTATTCTTGTCAACATATCCTTCATCTCGCATCTCCCTGTTTTTCATAGTACGCCGTGACGGCAGGCTCCTTTTGTAAACGCCTCAATATATTGACCGCCGCGATCACGAGCGAGAGAAATACCCAGTGGAAAAATAAATTTGATACGGAGCTTGGGCTGATGCTGCTTACCAAAAAACCGGCCATCGCCGTGATAAGTCCTTCTGTGATCAGTCTTGACTGATTTTCCGATTTTCTTTCATGACATTTATAAAGTGTCCAAAAAAGGAACAAATAGACTGTCAGGTAACCGAGCATCGTAAGTACGCCGAAGTTCGCCATAATCTCGACGAGCCAGTTGTGCACCTCAACTACGCCGCCCGTATCATAAACGGGCTCCGCTTTTAAATAGTAAGAGACGTTTCCGGCACCCACTCCGAACCCCCAGGAATCAATCACATAGTGAAAGGCGTTCTTTAAAAGATTCGCCCTCGCGAGGTTGGAAGGAAGCGGCTGCTGTCCCGGCATCGCCTGCGGAGCTGAAAACAGATTCAAGACGGCATTGGTGATACGGCCCGCAAATAAAACCGCAAACAGCGCAGCACCCGCTCCCGCAGCGTACAGCGCGAATTTTTTCAACAGATAAGGCAGCAGGATGAAGACGTATACAGCCGCCCCCGCGCATATGCCCAGCAGACTCGCGCGCGAACCGGTCAAAATGATTAAATACAAAGCGCAGATCGCTAAGAGCAGGCTGACGGCCTTCACATAGCCGTTTTTCAAATTTTTCACCGCCGCCGCATACAGAAAGAAACTGATACACAAAAACGTCGCGAAATCATTTTGATTAAAGAAAACGGACGTCGGATAATGCTGTTTGTACTGCGGGCCGTTATAAAGCGTGGAGCTCGGCAGATGGTTGTGTGTAAAATGGTTGTAAAAGCCGATCGCCATCACAAAAATGGTCATCACAAGCCATATGCCGTAAAAAACCATCAGCTGATCAAAGCGCTGAATGAACATGACAATAAGATAAATCAAAAACATGCCCATTCCCATTAAAGCTAAATATTTAATCCCGTACGTCACGGATTTTGCCCACAATAACGATAGGAGACCGTATGTAAACCATAAGGCGAAAAACATCAGAACCCCTTTTACATTCACCCGATTCCATCTGTCAATATGATGACGGTTTGTCAGGATGCCGGCGATGTGTAGGGCGCCCGCTCCGATTAATAACAGCCGGTATATAAATAAGCTGAAAAATCCGAGATGAACCGCAAAGAAGGCCTGGTTTAAAAATGTACACGCGATCAGTATATAAATGAGCCCCATAAACATCTGACCGTTTGTTGTAAAGGCGGATAGCAAAGCAAGTCCGGCAATACCGATCATGGCGGCAAGCAGCAGCACGGTGATTTTTCCGAGGCCGGCATCCGCCCTGACCGCCTCCAGCATGATGAATCCTCCTGTAATGACAGCGGCAAGCAGCACAAGAACATGTGCCGCTGAACGTTTGATACTCACATGGCAAACCCCTTTCCAAAACCGGCAGCCGAGCCGGGCTGCCGAGAGCCTGAAGACAAATCTTTTTCTATCTTGCCAGTTCTTTTATTTGCCGATCGGCATGAACCGCCGGACGTCCGACGGAATGATAAGTGAATCCTGAAACCCTCATATACTCCAACGGAAACATATTTCTGCCGTCAATGATGACCGGCTGTTTGAGCAGCCGCTTCACTCTCTGAAGATCCATCTCCTTGACTTCCGGCCAATCTGTTGTAATCAGGCATGCGTCCGCGCTTTTGATGGCACTGTACATCTCTGCGTGATATTCAATGCCGCCTTCTCCTAATATCGCTGCCGCTTCGGGAATCGCGATCGGATCATACGCTTTCACGTGAGCGCCCTGCTCTTTAAGACTTGTGATGATATCAAGAGCCGGGGCGGAGCGGACGTCATTTGTATGCGGTTTAAAGGCCAGCCCCAGTACGGCCACGGTTTTCCCTTTTAAGGGACCGATGGCGCGGTTCAATTTTTCCGTAATACGGACCCTTTGCTTCTGATTGGTTTCAATGACGGCTTCCATCATTTCAAATGGATAGCCGGCGGCGTTTGCGATATGCAATAAAGCCGTTGTATCCTTCGGAAAGCAGGATCCGCCGAATCCGATGCCCGCCTGCAGAAATTTATTCCCGATCCGGCTGTCAAGACCGACGCCTTCTGACACGTGAGAAATGTCCGCCCCGACACGTTCGCAAATATTGGCGATATCGTTAATAAAAGATATTTTGGCGGCTAAAAAAGCATTTGCGGCATACTTAATCATTTCCGCGCTTTCAAGATTGGTCTTTACGATCTTCGTACGGAACGGCTTATGAAGCTCTTCAATGACCGAAGCGGCATGTTCGCTTGTGGCGCCGATAACCGCCCGCTCCATCTGCATCGTATCCCGCACCGCCGAACCTTCGCGGAGGAATTCAGGATTTGACGCGACATCAAACGGATATGTTCCCTTTGACGCTTCGCTGACGATTTGGTAAACGAGCTTTCCCGTCCCGACCGGAACAGTGCTTTTGGTGACAATGATTTTGTATCCGTTCAGCTGTTCTCCGATTGTTTGCGCCGCTGCCTTAATGTAGGTCAGATCGGCTTCACCCGTCTTTGACATCGGCGTACCGACGGCGATATAGATGATATCAGCGGCTTTCACAGCCGGCTCAATATCGGCCGTAAAGGATAACCGCCCGTCACTGACATTTTTTTCGGCTAATTCCTCAAGCCCCGGTTCATATATCGGGATGACTCCGTTTTGCAAGCTTCTGATTTTCGCTTCATTGATGTCACAGCAAGTCACATGATGGCCGATTTCCGCAAAACAAGTTCCAGATACAAGACCTACATACCCTGTTCCTAATACAGCGATTTTTTTCACAGCTTCATCCCTCTTTCGAAAGGTTCTCCTCTTGCCCGGGCCGGTTCATGACGGACCGGTATTTCTCTTTCAGCGTTTTCGCGTTTTGGCTTGCGTCAAAATACGTGCGGACGGTTTGATAAAGTTCCTCGGCTGTTTGCGGCGTCCAAGCCTCTCCTTCGTCATATTGCAGAATGGATTCTGCCAGCGTATCAGGTGAACCCGGCTTGATCAGCAAACCTCTATATTTCCCAAATAAAGAAGCCAATCCTCCGACATCGGTACAGATCACCGGCACCTTCAGAGCGAGCGCCTCAATGACCACAGTCGGCATGCCTTCGCTGTAGGACGGCAGCGCCATTATATCCGAGGCCAGCAGATAGTCCTGTACCTTGTCGTTCGGCACTTGCCCCGTGACGATATGAGCGGCTTCACGTAATGAAGATGCGGCGGGACCGTCACCGACAAAGACAGCTTCATATCTTTCATCCAATGACTGAACGGCTTTTGATAAGTCGAAAACACCTTTCTCTTTGACAAGCCTGCCGATGAACACGATCAGTTTTTTATCCGGAGGAAGGCCGAGCCGTTTTCTGACGGCTTCTTTCGTCTCGTTCCTTTTTCGGAAGGCGTCAAGCGTGATGCCGATCGGAAGCACGCTGCACTCCGCTTCGATGAGCTTTTTCATTTGTTCCCGCAGACTGCCGCTCACAGCGTAAATATCGGCTGCTTCCCGCACCGCAAATGTAAATGCGCGATGAGCGCTTTTGCTGTAATGCGGATAGACATTGACATCACTGCCATGCAAGGTCAGCACATACGGGATGCCTAAAGCCTTTGACACAATGGCGGCAGCTCCGCCTGACGGCATGGCGAAATGCGCGTGAATCAGATCGGGCTTCAGGCCATGATTTTTAATTTCGGAAAGAACCGATGACGCCATTCTTTTATGCGGCTGCGCCCATTTCAGCTGCCCGGGAACCGCCTGATAAAACGGCCGGTGGACGGACACGCCTTTCCGCCATTCATGCGCCGGCCTTATATCCTTTTGCCGATACGTCTTTTTCAGCACCCGGAATGGCGCGGCGAGTTTCGGCCGGGGACAAATGACAGTCATCTCCGCGCCAAGCTTTCTCAGTTCTTGGGCCTGCGTCTCATGAAAAACGCCTTCTCCCGGCTTCTCACTGCTCGGATATACACTTGTCATCCACAATACCTTCATAGCAAACGTCCTTTTCTTAATTTACTTTTCATATGCGGATAAGCTTTTCCTAACAGGAACAAATAACACAATGCTCCGCAGGCTACGGAGATCGCCAGCCGCAGCTTGACATCAAGGCTGATCCGCTCCGTCCCGAAGCTGGCTGTAAAGGCGATGACACCCATTGCCGCCGTAAGCAGAAACGGTTTGGCCACGGCTTTGAAGTAAGCCGACAGCCGCAGCTTAATGACATATGCCAGCAGCCAGCGCCCGATCAGGAAATTCAGGATGCTGATGAAAGCGTACGTCCAGGCTACCGTCAAGAGATTTCCGGACAGCACGGCGGCGTACAAAGATGCACCATACAGCAGCATCACCCCGGCGTCCCAATAAAATGCCAGATCGGCCCGCCCTTTTGCCAGCAGCACAGATCCGTTCGGATTCATCAGAACCCTTAAAATCCCGACGATGGCGAGAACGTTTAAAACCGGGACAGCCGCCAGCCATTTTTCTCCGAAAACCGAAGCCACGAATGCATCCGATACTGAAACCAAACCGAGCAAAAGCGGAAAGGATATCAGCGCGAGTATTTTGGTCATATTGAGAAAACCTTCTCTGATCACGCTGTTTTCATGCTTGTTTTTCGCAAAGACGGGAAACGCGACTCTCGTAATGATCGGATTGATTTTTAATACCGGAAGCGTGACAATCTGGTAGGCCAGATTGTAAATGCCGAGCGCCTCGGCGCCGATAAAACTGCCGATCAGAATCATATCAATATTCGCCCCGAGCCGGTTCACAAGCCGGGAAGACAGCTGAAAGGCTCCGAAAGAAAAGAAGCCTTTCATTCCCTTCAGATCAAAAACGAACGCCGGTCTCCATGTTTTTCTGCAGGACACCCAGTACAGAATACCTTTTGACGATTGCAGCAGCACCTGGGAAATCACATAGGCGAGAATCGGGTCCGTATAAAAAACCGCAGCCGCCAAGTAAACGAAGGACAGCACATTTGAAAAGATTTCAATCTTGCTTAGCGTGTTAAATGCCAGCGCTTTTTGCAGCATATATTGATATTGCTGACCGATCGGCGCGATTAAAAACATGACGGCCAGCACGCGGATTAAATAGACAAGCTCCTCCCGCCGATAAAAATCGGCAATGAGCGGACTGCTGAAGAACAGCAGCGCAAACAGCGCAAGCCCCGTTATGATATTCAGCCAGTACAAGGAAGACATCTGTTTATCAGTCACATGATCTTTTTGAATGAGCGCGGCGCCAAAACCCATATCAAGCGCAATTTGGGCAAACACCACTACCGTTGTGATCATGCCGACAAGGCCGAATTCAGCCAGTGACATGACCCGCCCGAGCAGGGCGAATTGGACGATTTGAATGACCGTAATACACGCTGTCGAAATACTTGTCCATTTGGCGCCGCTCAAAATTTGATTTGTAATACTAGGCATCGTTTTCCCTACTTTTTTGTCTGCTGACCAGAATTTTTATCGCGCCCCGTCACCGGTCCAGATCACTTTGCACGTTTTGAGCATAATCTTCAGTTCCAATGAAAAGGTCAGGTTGCGGATATAATATAAGTCAAACATCAGTTTTTCCCTCGGTGTCATGTCATATCCCCCGTTGACCTGCGCCCAGCCGCTTAATCCCGGCTTAACGGCCAGCCGCTCCGTAAACCCCGGAATCTCAGCCTGAAACTGTTCCGTAAACACGGGACGCTCGGGACGCGGGCCGATCAGGCTCATTTCTCCCCGAAGGACATTTACCAGCTGCGGCAGCTCATCAATACGGGTCCTTCTGATAAAAGCGCCGACCTTTGTCACGCGGGGATCCTTTTTCAGCGCCCAGACCGCCCCCGATTTTTCAGCATCTATTTTCATAGAGCGGAGCTTATACAAATAAAACGGCTTCCCATCTTTGCCTACCCGCTCCTGCTTGTAAAAAGCCGGGCCGGGCGACTCCAAACGAATCAGTATGGAGAACAGGCCCATCACCGGGAGCGCCGCCAAAAGCCCCGCAAGCGCAAACACAATGTCCATGAATCGCTTAAAAGCCAAATAACGGGCCGTTCTTTCCGTAACGGCAGCGGAAGTCCCCTGCCGCACTGCATAGTTATTATTTACATTCATGCTTTTCTCTGCTCCCACTGACACACACCTCACGATTTGTTGGGATGTTTGATGACCTATGCCGTGAGTTTAGCAGATGGATGTTAATTGGAAGTAAAGGAAACGTTAATGTTTATTAGAATGTTTCGATTATTGTTTTTTTATTGTAAATCTATTCATATCCATATTTGAGACAAAGCATAATGAAAAAATAAAAAAACAGACCGGTATGAACCGGTCTGTTTCCATGAAAAAAATTATCTGAAATAGGAGGAAACGCCTTGGGTGATCCCCGCCGCGAGTCTGTCCTTTTTCGTTGATTGTTTTAGAATATTGGCATCAATCGGGCTTGTGACAAAACCGGTTTCTAACAAGACACTCGGCATTTTAGAATACTTAATGACGTAAAATCCGGCAGTTTTCACACTGCGGTCACGCGTGCCGAGAGCAGAAACCATTCTCGGCTGAATATTTTGGGCAAGCCTCAGACTGTTTGCCGATTGGTAGGTTTTATCATAATACGTCTCCGTACCGTTTGCACTGCTGTTATCATTCGCATTTGCATGGACGCTGATGAAAATATCGGCGTTCGCCTTCGCCCCTTTGTTCACTCTCTCCTCAAGCGAATCAAAGGTGTCGCCCTTTCTTGACATTACAGTAAGCGCGCCCGCGCCGTATAATTGATTGTTAAGACGCGTAGCGATATCAAGGTTTACATTTTTCTCAAGCAAGCCGTTTCCGGTTGCACCTGAATCCTGATAGCCGTGTCCCGGATCAATAAAGACCGTTTTGCCGACAACGGGATTTTTAAGCTGCGACGCGGCATTGTTGCTTAAAGATGAAGCACTTCCTATGACGGTGAAGCTGGTGATGTTTTTACTTCCGATATACGTCCGGACGTCTTTTGACAGACTGTCTCCATTCGTCAGCAGGTGAACTCTTCCCTGTTTGGCGCTCAGCACGCCTCCGACGATGGTATCCGCCTCTTTAAAGCCATTGGTAACAAACGTATAGCCTGTGCTTAAGCCTGTCTTTTTTGCAAGATTCACAGACAGGTTATAGCGGTTTTTGCCGCTGATTCTCGAAGGGTTCGGCAGCTTATTATAAAGTGAGCTGCTGATGCTGCTTGTCCCGCCGATGACAATCGTGTTTTTAATCCCTAAGCTTTTGATCGCATTGGACGCAGAACCATTTAACGTTGAATCATTAGTGAATAAAATCGGATATTTTTTAGCGGACGCATAAGAAATCGCAGCCATTCCATCCGCATCAACAAACCCGTTGACCACAAGGGCTGTAGAAGATCTTGTCATTTCACCCGCCACTTTTGCGGCTGTGGCATATCTCGTGCTCCCTGATAACCGTTTGACACTGATGCCTAATTTAGCAATTTGATTTGCGGTATTTTTCGAAACGGCAGGTGTGCCGCCTACGATAATCACATTTTTCGTTTTTAAATCAATTAATCCCTTTTTTGTGCCGGCAGACAGCTGATCTTTATTTGTAAACAGCAGCGGCGCATTTTTTTGATATGCAAGCGGCGCAGCGGCAATTGCATCGGCATATGAAGTTCCGCCGGTGATAATTACCGTTTTCGCTTCACCCCATGATTGTTTTGCCGCCAGTACAGCCGTATCATACCGGGTGCTTCCGCCGATCCTTTTAACCGTGTTGTCAGCCAAAGCGGAAGGGACAAATAGAATGACCCCGAGAATAAAGACGGGGAGACATTTTATGATGAATTTCAATCCGATCTCCTCCACAGAAGTTTAGTAGTTTGTAAGTGCTGTATTAGGATAATAGAACGCAAGAATAGAAGTATACGGCTCTCCGGCCTCCGCTCTTTCTTTTGCTCCGTATTGACTCATTCCTACGCCGTGACCGTATCCCTTTCCTGATATCGTGATTTGCGAAGAATTACCGGACGCACTGGCGTATGTGCTTTTAAAAGATGAAGCTCCGATCATCGTCCTAAGTTCAGACGCTTTCACCTCAACAGATGCAGTCTTGTTCATGACATAGCCCTTCGACTTGTCATTCACATGGTACGTGACCTTCACCGCGGCGTCTTCCGCGCGCTGGCCTTTTGTTTTTCCGGTGAGCGAGAGATCAGAGATACTTGCAATTTTTATGGAACTTGCATTGGTTTCTTTATTTTTCATCAGCCAATTTTTTATTCCGTTGAGCTGCGCAGCATTTGCTTCGTTTGTTTTAGACCACCAGGATGCGGGATTTTTCATATCCAGACCCGCTGGCAGCTGCTGCTTCTGCAATGTTAAAGACCAGCTGATTTCCGGATCTTTTGTGTCCTTTTTGGCTACTAAATACGGCACTTTCGATCCCCACACTTCATCGCCGGCTTCCATGTAACCGCCATTGCTTGATGAGTAAGTGGCATCTATCAATCTGCCGGAATAAGTGAGCACTTTCCCTTTTGTTCCGTTAACGGCTGCGGTGGCGTTTGGATACCAGCTGTATCCCCCGTAAACCTGAAAGGCCGTTGTATCCGCGACTGTTTGTCCCATCTTGCCGATAGAGTAGGTGCGGGCGGCAACAGCCTGGGCTTTCAGCGCTTCTGTCGGCCAGCTTCCCGGCATTTCATTCGGCAGGACACCTTTCAGATAATCCTCAAAAGGAATGTTTTCATTAACGGGTCTTACATATTTGCCGGATTCAGCAGTGAAACTCATATTCCCCAGATATGGCTTCCCGTCAATGCTGATTGTGTTTGCTGTTGAATATTTTTCAGGAACCGCCTTGAAAGACGTTTTTCCGCTGTTAATGCCTGCAACGCCTAATTTGCCGCCGGACGTTTCAATACGGTACGTCTTTCCGTTTACGAGATAAAACTCTTTTGCGTAAGCAGCCTTAACTGAATCGGCAATTGAATTCGCGCTGCCTATTAATGTATAAGAATAGGTGCCTTTCGTTTTAAAAAGGCCGGCCTCGTCGGCGGGTGTTTCGCTTTTTTTGATGTATACAAGCGGCATGTGATTTGCGGCGGCAATATTTGATCCGACTACGATGTCCGCTAATTTAGTCCCGTTGGCAGCCACCGTTTTGCTTGCATCCATGCCAAGCGAAGTGACTGCGTTTGCTGATATTTGATATCTGTTTGATCCGGTAATTCGTTTGGTGACCGAGGCCTTCTTTTTAATTTGATTCTCCACATCTTTGCTGACGCTTGAAGTGCCTCCCATGATGATCACTTTTTTAGGCAGATTGTAGCTCGGAAGGGAGTCTTTTTTCGTCAGAAGAATCGGATAGCCGTTTTGCGCGGCATATGGCGCGATTGCCAGCGCATCCGTATATACATCCCCCGTTACTACGACCGCCTGGTCATAGCTGCCCATTTCGGCCGCAATATTTTTGGACAGATCATATCTGTTTTTTCCGCTGATCCGTTTCGTACGGCCGTATTTCTTCAATGTCTTTTCCGCGGCTGACGAAATACTGTTCGTCCCGCCGATGATTAAAATATTATCCGGATTGAATTTCTTGATTTGCGCTTCTGTGCTGCTGCTCAGTTTTTTCGCTTCAGTCAGCAGAACAGGCGCTTTCAGTTTATTCGCTAAAGGAATGACGGAAAGCGTGTCCGCAAAATAAGCGTCCGTATTCACGACGACTACGTTGGACGGGTTTTTCCAATACTTAGATGTCGCGGCGTTAGCCGTATCATATTTGGACGCGCCTCCCAATCTGACAACGGAGGACACATCGCTTCCCGTCAGTTTATAAGTTCCTGAAGGTTCGATATTCAGAGTCGATTTATTACCAATATAATTCGTCAGTTTTACTGAGATATCAGAACTGGCCGCAAAAGTGCTTTCCGGTAATAAAGCCAGGCTGAATATCACAGAAAAACAGACAGCCCATATTGTTTTCTTCAATTTTTATCCCGCCTTTTGCTGATCATGGTGTATTATTTTGCTTTCTCGATTTCCTTGATCTCTTTTTGGCCTTTATCATTTGTGAAATAAGTAATGCTGACTTTGTCATTTTCGCTGAATTTATTCAGAACATCAGAGAAGTCATCAGAAAATTCAAAGCTGACGGGCTGATCATCCACTTTTACTTCAATTGTGTGCGTATCCGCCATACCGACATAATATGCCGTTTCTTTTTGAGCCTGGTTCTCCGAAGAACCGCTTCCCTTCTTTGATTGTTCCGCCGTTCCGCACGCTGCCAATACAACAGAAAAAAGCAGTATTAAGAACGAAGCTGCAATAGTTTTTTTCATTTTTTTCACCTCATCTTTATGTATCGTCTTATACTAACTTTTTTTTAAGGTAATTTTAAGGTCTTTTTGTAACCTTTTTTTTAAGAATTTCGTCTATTACATGGTTATAAGTAAAAATATGACTGGGTTTATAAAGATTAGTAAATTGCATCATGAAAGTTAATAGAAAAGGTGATGACAAATGAGAGCTGAACGAAAAAGAAAGAAGAAAAAGGTTCTTCTGACAATCGTAACAATCATCGGGCTGTTAGTTTTATCATCAGGAGGCTACGTCTACTACTTGTGGCACAAAGCGGCTTCAACGGTGGCAAGCATTCAGGAAGACTTAAAAAAATCGGACAAACGTGACACGGATATAGATCTCGGAAAGAAGGATCCGATTTCTGTTTTAATCATGGGAGTCGATGAGCGGAAAAATGACAAAGGGCGCGCGGACACGATGATTTATATGACCGTCAATCCTAAAACGAATACAACGGAAATGGTCAGCATCCCGCGCGATACGTATACGAAAATCTCCGGCAAAGGTACGATGGATAAAATCAACCACTCCTATGCCTTCGGCGGAACCCAAATGGCCGCGGATACCGTCGAGGACCTGCTCGACGTGCCGGTAGATTATTTTGTGAAAGTAAACATGGAGAGCTTCAAAGATACCGTGGATACACTCGGCGGGATTACGGTGAACAGCACGTTCGCCTTCAACTACGACGGGCATTCTTTCGGAACGGGGAACATCAGCCTGAACGGCGAAGAAGCACTTGCCTACACCCGCATGAGAAAAGAAGACCCCCGGGGGGATTTCGGCAGACAGCAGCGGCAGCGCCAAGTGATTGAAGGGATTATTTCTAAGGGGGCAAACATCTCGTCTGTCACGAAATTCGGAGATATGTTTAAGGTCATTGAAAACAATATGAAAACAAACATGTCATTCGATGATATGTGGACGGTTATGACTGACTATAAAAACGCCCGCAGCAAAGTCACTCAGCATGAACTGAAGGGAACGGGAACGAGAATCAACAATATCTATTATTACAAATTAGATGAAGCAAGCCTCGCTTCAGTCAAAAAAGAATTAAAAGAAAGCCTGAAATAATAAAAAACTCTGCATATGATGCAGAGTTTTTTTTATTCTGTAAAAGGCTGCGGACGGGTTTTTCTATAGCCGTACCGATAAAGCAGTTCTTCCGCAATCCGTTTTGAGGCCGATCCGTCACCATAAGGGTTTGACGCCTTTGACATCCGTTCATACTCGGCCTGATCGGTTAAGAGCTGTTTTGTCAGCTGATACACCGTTTCTTCATCTGTACCCGCCAGCTTCAATGTCCCGGCTTTCACTCCTTCGGGGCGCTCGGTTGTGTCCCGAAGCACCAAGACCGGCTTTCCGAGAGAAGGCGCTTCCTCCTGAACCCCGCCTGAGTCGGTCAAAATGAAATTTGCTTTCGCAGCGAAGTTATGGAAATCCACGACCTCCAGAGGTTCTATTAAATGCACCCTGTCCGAATCAGCAAAATGGGCTTCTGCGGCCTCACGAACTGCGGGATTCAAATGAACGGGATAAACGACTTGTACGTCCTCAAACTCTTCAACGATTCTTCTGACGGCCTTAAACATCTGTTTCATCGGCCTGCCTAAATTTTCACGTCTGTGCGCTGTCAAAAGAATCATCCTGCTTCCTTCCAGCTTGTCAAAAATCGGATGAGAATAGTCTTCCCGCACTGTCGTTTGAAGCGCGTCTATCGCCGTATTTCCCGTGATAAATATAGAATCCGGCTTTTTATTTTCAGCAAGCAGATTCTGTTCTGCCTGGCTTGTCGGCGCAAAATTCACATCAGCGATCACGCCCGTCATCTGCCGGTTGATTTCTTCAGGGAAAGGAGAGTATTTATTTTGCGTACGCAGACCGGCTTCCACATGGCCGACGGCGATTTGATGATAAAAGGCGGCAAGGCTTCCGGCGAACGTTGTCGTCGTATCTCCGTGGACCAAAACGATATCTGGTTTTACTTCTTGAAACAGCTTGTCCAGTTTCAGCAAAGCATGAGATGTAATTTCTGAAAGCGTTTGACGCTCTTTCATAATATTCAAATCAAAATCAGGCGTGATGCTGAATGCTTCAAGCACTTGATCCAGCATCTGTCTGTGCTGTGCGGTTACAGTCACCAGCGAATCAATTTCCTGATATTTTTCAAGCTCTAATACGAGCGGAGCCATTTTAATTGCTTCAGGTCTTGTACCGAATACGGTCATTACTTTTAGTTTTTTCAACGGTTTGTCTGCACCTCGTTTTATATGTCGGATATCCCTTCATGTTAACATATTTATGCCGTTTCTTAGATATTGTAAAGCTTAATGGCAAACAAAGCAAAAACCGTTACAAGACTCTTTGAAAGCGGATTAAAAGGTGTGAATTTTAATCAATTGTGGTAAAGTGGAAAAAGACTAGGTTATAGTTCTGAAAAAAAGATTTTGCAGAAACAAGGATGGTGTTATTCAGTGAAGAAAGTACGCAAAGCCATTATTCCGGCAGCAGGTTTAGGCACTCGTTTTTTGCCGGCCACAAAAGCAATGCCTAAAGAAATGCTTCCAATCGTTGATAAGCCGACAATTCAGTATATTATCGAAGAAGCTGTCGAATCCGGCATCGAAGATATTATTATCGTAACCGGAAAAGGAAAAAGAGCAATAGAAGACCATTTCGACAATGCCCCTGAACTGGAACGCA
The DNA here is from genome assembly GCF_014872755.1 of Bacillus sp. Bvel1. Lineage (NCBI taxonomy): Bacteria > Bacillati > Bacillota > Bacilli > Caryophanales > Bacillaceae > Bacillus > Bacillus sp. Bvel1. Next base: position 471,511 of record NZ_JAAOBZ010000008.1, read on the forward strand.
ATTTAGAAGAAAAAGGGAAAATCGAACTGCTTCAAAAAGTGAAAAAATCGTCAAATATTGCGGATATCCACTATATTCGCCAAAAAGAGCCAAAAGGACTCGGTCATGCCGTTTGGTGCGCACGCAACTTCATCGGCGATGAACCTTTCGCCGTTCTTCTCGGCGATGATATTGTCCAGGCTGAAAAACCGGGACTTCGTCAGCTGATGGATGAATACGAAAAAACATTGTCTTCCATCATCGGTGTTCAGCAAGTTCCTGAAAGCGACACACACCGCTACGGAATTATCGATCCGTTAACAAATGAAGGCCGCCGTTACCAGGTCAAAAATTTTGTAGAGAAGCCTGAACCGGGCACAGCTCCTTCCAACTTGGCTATTTTAGGAAGATACGTTTTCACTCCTGAAATTTTCATGTACCTTGAACAGCAGGAAGTCGGTGCAGGGGGAGAAATTCAATTAACGGACGCCATCCAAAAGCTCAATGACATTCAGCGTGTCTTCGCTTATGATTTCGAAGGAAAACGTTACGATGTCGGTGAAAAACTAGGATTTATCGAGACGACGCTTGAATTTGCCTTACAGGATCAGGATATCCGCCATAAATTAATTCCGTTCATGAAGGATCTTCTTGAAAAAGAAGAAGCTGACGAATAGAAAAAGCTGCCGAATCCGGCAGCTTTTTTTATGTGATCTTTACTTTTTAGACGTTACCGTCAGTGTCTTATCAGCATTGTTCACAGAAAAAGTATATTCCTGGTTTTTAAGCATGAGCAAATTCTGATTGATTTTGCTGCCGCCTTTTTCACTTAAAGCTGAGATGTCTGCAGGACGCGATAAATGAAAAACCACTTCGGAGACTGTATCATTGTCAATCACTACATCCGTTTTTGCATCGGATGCTTTTAATACGTTCCGTCCGTCAGCCGTTTGTCCCGCAGCTGGATTTTTCAATTTACGCTGCACATCGTCCCGGCTTTTATTGAGATATGAGAGAAACTCTTCTGCTGTTTGGCTTGATAAACTGCCGCTGAAATCATTCAGCTGAACATCCGTCTTTTTTAAAGCGTTCACCTTATACAGATCAGTCTTTTTCATAAAGTACTCTTTATCGTTTAATTTCACTTTAGCCGCCTGGTTATTCTCGGCTTCTATCTGCACCTTCGTGCCGAAACTTACACTTGCGGAGGCTTTTCCTTTTATATCTTTTTCAGTGTAAAGGTCCGCCTTTTCAGCTTTTACCAAAGCAGGTTTATTCACAGACTCATAAAGGCCGGCATCGCTCTGTTTGACGTCACCGAAAGATGTGATCGCACGCAGAGGCTTGTCTGAAAACATCGAAGCGCCTGCGCCGACAGCCAGCAATGCAAGCAGCGTAATCTGTATCGTATTGGCAATGAATTTAGGCTTCGCTTTCTTTTGCTGCGCCTGAGTGATTTTCTGTTCCTCGGCTGCCCGCGTTCTGCCTTCAATCTGCTCGTTTTGATATTTCTTTTTTTCTTTCTTTGAAAGCTTGTTGAACCATTCCACAAAAGCTTTATATTCTTTTACAACGGCTTTCGTTTCGTCGAACATACGCATTTCGCCGTAATGCATCCAAGCCACCCGGTCACACATTTTCTCAATCTGTCCGATGGAATGACTGACGAAAAAGATCGTTTTGCCGCGTTCTTTAAATTCCGTAATGCGGTCCACACATTTCTGATAGAAAGTCTGGTCCCCTACTGAGAGCGCCTCATCAATAATAAGGATGTCAGGGTCCATATGCGCCGATATGGCAAAACCGAGACGGGATTTCATACCGCTTGAATAGCTTTTAACAGGCTGATCTATAAAGTCGCCGATATCCGCGAATTCAACGATTTTTTCATAAAGCTCGTCTATCTGCCGATTGTTGAGACCCATCATCAAGCATTTTAAACGGATGTTGTCCTTGCCGCTTAATTGATTGTTTAATCCGGCAGAAATCGCGATTAAAGACGGCTGCCCGTTCATATCAATCTCACCGCTTGTCGGCGGAATGATCTTTGCAAGCAGATTGGACATCGTTGATTTTCCCGAGCCGTTGATACCTACGAATCCGATCGTTTCCCCTTCATAGACGTCAAAAGAAACATTTCGGACAGCGAAAAAACCTTTTTGATTTCTGTTTGGGAAAAACAATCCTTTAATTTTGTCAGACTGTTTTTTATATAGAAAATACTGTTTTGAAACATTTCTGAACGAAACTTTTAGTTTCATCGTATAATCTCCTTACTATATTAAAGAAAGTCAACAAACTTATCTCTGAATTTCATATGAAGAAGTGAACCGACTGTTAACAGCAGCAGTGTGACGAACCAGAAATACAGCGTGTATTTCACATCGTGGAAAAACCACTGCCCTTCCATAAAGCTGTCTCTGAAGCCCTCGATAATATAGAAAAGAGGGTTTAACTTCAAGATGGTCAAAACTTCAGGTCTGTTTCCAAATTTCTCCGCAATGTCCCAGAAAATCGGCAGAAGAAAAAAGAGAAGCCTTGTGACGGCTTGAAGCAAAAACTGATAGTCCCTGATTAATACGCTGATGGTTGAATTAAACAGGCCGAAAGCAAACATAAAACTGATCATGCAAAACAAGTAATAAATATATTGCAGCCAGTGAAGCGTCGGAAACAGTCCGTTGCTCAGCAGCACAATAATATAAATCGCCATCATCACAAAGTAACTGAATAAATTCGATGCTATCACTACAGAAGGCAGTGAACTGATCGGAAAGTTCATTTTCGACACTAAATTTATCCGTTTAAAAACGCTGTTAGATGCATCCAGTATCGTCGGACTGATAAAGAACCAAGGAATTAAGCCGGCCAGCATCCAAACGATGAACGGTACGCTGTCTCCATTTCCAAGCACCATATCATGTCCGCCGCGAATCCCGAGACCAAATACGAACCAGTAAGCCAGCATTTGAATCATAGGGTTGAGAAACTGCCACAATATACCCAAATAGTTCACTTGATACTTTGATTTCGTTTCGTACACTGCAAGCCGCATAATCAGCGGAAATGAGTTGAATTGCTCTTTCAGAATTTTTACCAATGCATTCATTCTAATCTTCCTTAGTCGTAAGTTTTAGGTAATAGCTTTGACTTACAAAAGCACCGCTCATAATTGTAACAGATTACGATGTATTTTTCACTTCATAACAAGCCTGAGTCCCATGAGCGCAACATGCCGTCACTTAAGCAAAAAAGCATAATTAACGTGGTTAAATTATGCTTTTTTGCACTTATTTACTTGTCCCCGAAAATCACTTTTACGGCTTTTTCAGACGATTCTCCGGTTTCTAAATAACAGAACTTCTCGTAAAAAGGCCCGAACGAATCCGGAAGCTTATAATCATCTGATTCCGTTTCATTGACCCATTTGATAACGTCACCTGTTTCTTTGACAAGCGGGCCGGGCGCTTCTTTTTCAAAGTCAAAGTAAAACCCTCTGAGTTTATCCCGGTACGTTTCGATATCAGGCACATAAAACAGCATCGGTCTTTTCAGATTCGCATAGTCAAAAAAGACAGAGGAATAGTCCGTTATGAGTAAATCAGAGACCATATACAGCTCACGGATATCTTCGTAGCTGGAGAAATCATACGCAAATCCTTCATACGGTCCGAGATCAAAGTTTTCCGCCACGAGATAATGCATCCGTAAAATAATGACATAACGGTCGCCGATCGCTTCTCTCAATTGGTGAAGGTCTAAATCAAGGTCAAACTTGTATTTTCCCTTCTTATAAAATTGGTCATCCCGCCATGTCGGTGCGTAGATAATCACTTTTTTATCTTGCGGAAGATTCATTTTTTCTTTCAGCGCTTTAATGACAGAAGGGCTGTTATCCGTTTGAAGGAAGTCATTCCGCGGATATCCCGATTCAATCATGGTTTTATTAAACTGAAACGCCCGGGCGAATATTTCGGTTGAATATGCGTTCGGTGAAATCAGGTAATCCCACTTTGAAGCCTCTGTCGTAAAGTTGCGCTTGTATTTTTCAGTGTTTGTTCCGGGCATATGCACTTCATCCATATCTACGGCAAGGCGCTTTAAAGGCGTGCCGTGCCATGTCTGGACATATGTCGTATGCTCAGGTTTCGGAATCCACAGCGGCATACGGCTGTTGACAACCCAGTACTCGGCTCTTGCCATGGCAAACAGCCATTTGAACGTGAAGCGTTCGATATAAGGAATCCCTTTATCTTTAAATGTCTGTGAGTAAGCGGGGTTTACACTCCAGCAGAGACGGTATTCCGGCATCTCTTTGCTCATGTATTCATAAATCGCCCGCGGGTTGCAGCTGTACTGTTTTCCGGCAAAGCTTTCAAACATGACAAGTTTCTGTTTGACAGGCAGTTTTCCTGCAAATCTGAATCCTGCTTTGTAAGTGTTCTGTATTCTTTTCTCAATGAACTTTTTCAGCTTATTCTTTCTCCTGCGTACAAAGGAAGCGCCCCGTTTCAGCTTACCTTTCACAAAATACTCCACGCGGGTGCTGAAGCTGTAATCGTTCATTCTCAGGTGGAGATTTTTCGTTTTCTTTTTCGTGAAAACGTGAAATCTGGCAGGCCCTTTTTCCGTTTTCAGAACCGTGAATTGGTTAGGGTTTACATGTTCAGATTTCAGAACCTTTAACGGTTTGCTGTTGGTGATAACCTCTTCACCTGTCCCGGCATCTTCAAAAATGAATTGAATATGGAATTGAAAGATGAGCTGCTGATTCAATTCTTTATAAACAGCATTCAAATCAATTTTTGTATCAAAGCCTATCGTGTCAAGCATCGTTGTGTCCTGAACATATTCATCAAGGTCGTGTCTCGGCACGTCGTGAAGCGGATACTTCAGAATGAGAGGCTCCTCTTCTTTTCCTTTTTTCATTTTCAGAATCAGGTTTTTTTCTTTTATCTTTAAGGTTTCTGCCGCATTCAGCCGGAATGCAAAACCTTTCAGATGTAAGCTGCCGTCAGATTCGAGCTCCATTTCATCAATCCGCGTGACGAACTTTTTCTGCAGCAGCTTTAAGGAGAAATTCCCTTTCTTCGTCGTGTAAGGGAAAAAGTACATATGATGAGCCTCATCTTTATAAGAAGACAGTTCAATAGGTTCAAGGCTGGATTTTAACCGTTTTTTACTGATATCACTGTCATCATTGATAAAGGAGACATAGAAATCCAGACATCCTTTGCCGTCCGTATGGTCAGAAAGCAGATCCGTGCTCATGACAGCATGGTACTCTCCGCCCTCTCCGGCCAACCGTTTCAGAGGGACGGAAAGTTCCGCTTTTGTTTTACGATTTATAATCTGAAGAGAAGGCTCTTCCCCTGCAGTGACATTTTCACAGGATATCGTAATGCTGAATGTCTCTTCCTTTATGTTAAGATGTTTTAACTTGTATCTGACAGGATTTTCTATACCCATAAAATAAGTCTACTCCTCTGTTTCAATTAAACATATCCAATCACAATCATCATTTTGTTACTTTCAGTGAAAGGTTCTCCTTCACCGTCCGGTAGAATTGATATTGCAGTCCGTTCGCTTCTGCCGTCACCTTTTCACCGTCTTCTCTGTTTAACATGACACGTTCATAATCGTTATAAATGACATACATAATATAACCGCCAAGTCCGACTTTTTCAATGTCACTTAACGGGATTTCAAGGACGTACCGCCCGTCTCCCAGTGACTGAACCGGAAACTGGTGGTGTACTTTCATGTTATCTCTGTGCTGAAACTGAATATATTGGGCATTATTTCTGTCCTGTCCGAACAAGCGGAACGTAACGGTGAATTTATGATCGGCGAACACCGCGCTTTCCGTTTCTCCGTGCATGCGAAGTTCGACCAGTTTATTTTCTTCATCCGTCAGCGGGCTTTCTAAATAAGCCAGTCCGTCTTTCGTCACGATGTTTTTATCGGGCTCTTTTTTGGACCAGCGGAACAGCTTTTCGACCTCATCATACCGTTTTTGAGTCAGCAGACGGTAGGCTGTTTTATGAATCGGATGAAAAAATGTCTCGGAAATATCGTATTTCGTCTTCTTTAACACATTCAGAATTTCATTGAATTTATTGTAGTAGGCTTCTTTGTTTTCGCTTTTCAGGAAGTGCATCCGATCGAAAAGCCGCGTAATGGAATCGAATTCAATCAGGCGGTTCATCGCCATCTTCTCTTTTTCAGTATCTAATTTTTTGTTCAGAATATACTTCATTACGGCTATGTTCGTGTCGGTTTTTTCCATTATATTGGTCTGCTTTGTCAGCGACTCATTATTGTCCATTCTGTTCAGATAATAGACCGGTTCGGTTGACGTTGAAATATCTCCGCACGCCAAAAGAACATCCATAAAAAATTGCTTATCTTCAGCAAATTTCATTTCCGGATATCTGATATCGTTATCTTTTAGAAATTGTAAGTTCATCATTCTTGCCCGCGGGCCCAGATGATAGAAAATATGCCGGATTGAAAAAGGCGATACCTTCGCTCTGTTCAGCGAAGACTCATGTTTCCCGATCGTTTTTTGACCGTTCACCTGCATTTCGATCGTTTTTCCGACCGCATAATTTACATGATCTCTTTCAAGCATGTCAAATAAGATTTTAACCCCGTTCGGCGCAAACCAATCATCCGCATCCAAAAATGTAATGTACTTCGCATTTGCCAGCTCAATTCCCAAGTTTCTCGGATAAGCCGGAGTTCCCGTGTTGTCTTTCAAAAAGACGACTGTAATATTTTCATACAATTCGGCGTACTCAGTCAGGATGTTTCTGGAATCATCGGTAGAGCAATCATCTACCAGAATTAAAGAAATATGCTGAAAGCCGATGTTTTGAAGGATCACAGAATCAACTGTTTTCCTTACATATTCTTCTGCATTATAAACAGGAACGACTACCGCTACCTTCTTCTCTTCCGCCAATGCTTCTTTGTTTAAAATGGTATATTCGCGTTCTTCTATGGACGGCTTGGACTCTTTTTTATTCAACTTAAAAAAGTTACTAAGATTCATCTTTAAATTCTCCTCTTATTGTCTAGCTTTTTTTCAAAAGCGCATAACAAATATAGCGAAAATAACCTTATATTACAAGAAGTACTCCCTATCCGGAGGGAGTACTTCTTTATCATCTGTATATCCGAATGTTTCAATTACACCCCGGCAATTTCTTTTTTAATCTGTGTGGTGGAAATGCCTTCGGTTCTAGGGAGATAGATGACTTCGCATTGATCTTTAAGGAAATCGAATTTGCCTTCCCAATCGTCTCCCATTACGAACACGTCGATGTTGTGATCCGCTACGTCACGTACTTTTTGATCCCAGCTGTTTTCCGGAATGACTTCGTCGACATAACGGATCGTTTCCAGAATCAGCTTTCTGTGTTCATAGCTGTGGTAGGCCTTTTTTTGTTTTTGCAGGTTGAACTCGTCTGTTGAGATGGCAACAACTAGGTAATCTCCAAGCTGCTTTGCGCGCTCAAGCAGTTTAATATGACCCCAATGCAGTAAATCAAACGTTCCGTAAGTAATGACCTTCTTCATGAAACAAAAGCTCCTTTCTATCATCATACGTATAACAAGCAACTGCCCTGAAATGCTGCGCAGCTGTATCCTTAATCACTAAAGTGCCAATTTCGTACTCATGGAACCTCATTATATCACATAGCCCTGAAAAGGTTAAGCTAATGTAAAACGAAGTTAAATTCCACTTATTAACAAATGTTATTACAATAGGAGTTTAGCAGGGTTTTTGCGCGGTTGATTAAAGAAATTGTTATCTTATTTATATTTTTGTAAAACTATTGTTAAGTTTATCTGAAGGTATTATGTTAAAATAAAGCTTAGCTTAAGTCACGAAAAAATGAAAGAAAATCCCGTACAAAAAGGAGGACGGCAGATGCAGACTGAAATGGTGCACAACCTTTCTTATGTTAATGGAAATTTACAGGAGTTTATTTCATATTTAGACACTTATTATATCGCGCAAAAGCAAGGAGCCGTCATTGCGACGGTCAACCCTGAGATCGGATACGCTGCGGCGAAAGACAAAGGTTATCATCAAGTCATTTCTTCCGCGGATTTCGTCCTGCCGGATGGTATCGGCGTCGTGTTAATGTCACGTTTGACGCAGCACCCGCTGAAATCAAGAATTGCGGGATTCGATGTATTTCTGTCGCTGCTCGGTCTCGCAAACCGGCAGTCTAAAAAAATATTTTTATACGGAGCTAAGCAAGACGTGCTTGACGCCGTTTTGAACCGGATCGGCAAAGAGTATCCGAATATTGAGGTTGTCGGAGCCAGCAACGGTTATGAAGCGGATAAACGCTTCGTCGCCAAACAGATTTCCCGGGCGAAACCCGATCTCGTGTTTGTCGCCTTAGGATATCCCCATCAGGAACAATTTATTTATGAATACAAACATCTTTTCCCTCAGGCTGTATCGATCGGTTTGGGCGGAAGCTTTGATGTGTTCAGCGGAACGGTGAAACGCGCCCCTGAATGGATGATCAAAACGAATCTGGAATGGCTGTACAGACTGGTGACGAATCCGTGGAGATGGAAAAGGATGCTGAACATTCCGAAGTATGCTTTTACCGTTTTGAGAAATAATAAATCAAATAAAAGCCTGTATTCCGAGCAGGCAGAAGATCAAACGAAACAGCTTTAAACAAATAAAACAGCAAAAGAGATTGGTAATCTATGAACTTGCGATCTTTATTCGCCGCTTTTTATTCTATATATCTGTCTGTTCTGGGCGTTTTGTTCAAGCCTGTAAAGCCCAAGAACCATCTGACCCTGCTGGTATCTTTTGAAGAGAATGCACAGGCTCTCATCCGTTCTTACAAAGCGCACGCTGAATCGCTTTCTTATGAAGTGACGGTTTTGTATACGAGACACGCCGTCAGTCTGAAAAAAGAGCTGGAAGGACTCGGCTCTTTTTATCTGAACGAAAAACATCCGCTGCATCTTTTGAAGGCGGTTTTGATCCTTTTTAAGAGCAAAGCGGTGATAACAGATAACTATTTCCTTATGACAAGCGTCTTAAACCGCCGGCCGCAAACGACATGTATTCAAGTGTGGCATGCGAACGGCTCTTTGAAAAAGTTCGGCCTTGAGGATGTGACGAATCAAAACCGTCCGGCATCAGATATCAGCCGTTTTAAAAAAGTGTACCGCTCGTTTGACTTTGTCACCGTCGGTTCAGACGCGATGGCTGACGTTTTTAAAAAGTCGTTCGGCATACGGGACGGCCAGCTGTTAAAAACGGGTGTCCCCCTGACTGACGTCTATTATGAAGAACACAAGCCCGAACCGAAGCACAAATGGCCGAAAAAAATCATCCTGTACGCACCGACATTCAGGGATTATGATATGCAGTCCTTTCGGCTGCCATTCACCGAAGAACAGCTCACAAACGCGTTAAACGGAGAGTATATGCTGCTTGTAAAGCTTCATCCTGCCGTTTTGCATCATATTTCGGCTTCGTTTGAAAGCGAATTGATCAAGAACGTGTCTGACATGCGTCTTCATGATCTCTTGAAAGCGGCTGATATTTTAATTACGGATTACTCTTCCGTGCCTTTTGAATTCGCGCTCTTAAATAAACCGATTTTCTTTTTCACGTATGATCTGGAGGAATATGATCGACAACGCGGTTTAATCGATAATTATACTTCCGTCATTCCCGGAAAGGCTTGTCATGACAGCGAAGCTCTTTTGGAGGAAATGACGAAAAAGCCATTTGATGCAGAAGAAATGAAGCGGTTCTCGGACAAATGGAATATGTATTCAGATGGGAATTCGAGTGAAGCGTTATTGAAATTTGCGGAAACAAAAATGAAAAATTGTGCTGAAGCACCTGCCTGAATCTGAGGCGGGTGTTTTTTGCATGAAGAAAGGGCTGAAGCATACACTTCAGCCCTTTTTTTATACTTTCATATACACGGGAACATCATAGTAAAGCGTATAATCATCCAGCAGTGAGTATAAGCTGTACATGCGGTTTACCTGCTTATACGCCCAGCCGATGTCTGTCGCATACTGATGAGCCGCGGCTGGAGACCATCTCATTTTATACAGCGTATCCTGCTCGTATGAAGGATTGTGAATATAAGACGCACCGATAAATTGGGCTCCGCCGATAATCGCGGCTTCCGGAGTAAACCAGCCTTGCTTATACGCGTATTGTGCGCCGTAGTAATTCGGGTTGCTGTCATAAGCCCCGATGCCGTACATGTTGTAAACCTTTTTACCATTATACATAATGCCGTTCGCAAGCTCTGACGTGCCATTGCCCGTTTCAAGCAAAGCATGCGAAATCAAATACACTTCATTGATGCTGTATTTGCCGGCGGCTGTAATAAAGGCCTGGCCTTTCCCTGTCAGTATTCCTTTATTGACCAGCACTTTTTGATTCAGTTCCGATGCGTTCAGTCCGGCTGTCTGAGAGAGCTTCAGAAATTGAAAGTAATACTTGCTGTCTTGTGCGAAGTGAGCCGGATTGACGTACTGCCCGACTTCGTCACTGCTGGCGTTTCTCCAGCCCATGCTGAGTTTGGCCCAGCCGTTTGTCTGGCCTGTGATGCTGACTTTATCGCCTTTTTTCAACTGCCCGATAATATTGCCGGAGCTGACTTCCGGGGTTGACCGGACGTTCAGGACGTCGGCTGTGACCGTTCCGGAAGCCGTATTGATGTACGTAAGCGATACATAAGCCGCGGCATCAGTCTGCGGGCTGACCGTCATTTGTTTTTTGACCATATCTGCCAGCGAGATGTTGTAATTGGTGTTCATGATTTGCGATCCGTTTTTTATTTTCAGAATAGCCATCGTCCATCCGTACAGCTTTTTCAGCTTTTGGGAGGCGGCGTCCGCTGACTGCGCTCCCGTGAATTGATTGCGAATGCGGAGTTCATAAACCGGATGGCTTTCACTCGTATAGCCGGCCTGTAATTGTTTGGCGCTGAAAAAGCTCATGCTTTTATTTAAAACGGTTTTACTGCTGAATTTTTCGGTTTTGATGACGTATTGTGCAGAGCCGGTTTTCCCCGTCTCCTTCACAGTGCCGGCCGCTTTGTTTTGCTTGAAAAAAGCAGTCACGCGGTCAATGTCTTCCTTCTTAAGCAGCGGTGCCGTTTCAATTCTGAATTGTGTATACGCCGCTTCACCTGTTTTCTGTGCGGAGGCGGATACTTTTTTCCCTTTGAAAAAATCCAGCGATTGATTGATCTTTGCCGTATCAAGCAATGATTCGGTTGTGACTTGGTACGTTGTGTCCGTCTGCTTGGATATCGTTTTTGAAATGGCAGTCAGTTTATATCCCGCCAGCAGATTCAATCCTTTTTTTATCTTCGACTGGTCTGCCGTCTGCTGAGAAAGCAGCTGATATTCATTTTCTGCTGTTTTTCCCGCCGCTGTTCTTGCCGTCTTTACATGCTGCTGGCGGAAAAACGCCTCCGTTTGTTCTGCCTTTGCAGCGGTAAGCTGCCCTGCCGTGATCCGGTAAACGGACACTGATGCTGTCTTTTTGACAGGCGATGCGTCGCAATGCCATTTTTTCTTTTTAAAGAAAGCTTGCACGCTTTGCAGCTGTTTAGCCGTCAGTCCGCTCATCGCGACCGTGTAATTATTCTTCTTGCCGGCTTTTTGATAGCTTCCGCTGACACCCGTATTCTTCTTGATTTGGGTGATAGCATTTTGTACGGCGCTTACTCCGTTAAAATATCCTGACTGCACGTTATACACGGTTGCTGTTTTGCTTTGGGCATACTTTTGAACGTTCCCTTTGACGCCTGTTTTCTGCTGCAGCTGTTTCGCTAAACCTGCCGCATCAGTTGCATTTGAAATGCCAGAGGCTGTCACGGTGATATTCGGACTGGCCTTTGCCGTGACTTTCAGCGACGACTGCAATCCTGTTTCCTTTTGAAAATCAGTTTGAATTTGAGCGGCTTTTTGATCGCCGGAGATTGTTCCCGATTGGATCTGAAACCGGGCTGTTTCTCGTTTGATCTGACGGTATGACGCTTTCACGCCCGTCTGCTTCGTCAACGCTTGCGAGAGCGCTTTTGCATCCGCATCGGCCGCCATCTCAGAAGTCACGACCTGCTTATACGGCTGTTTTGTCCCCGCCGGCTTGACGGCGCCGGTCACGCCCGTTTTTTTCGTCAGTTCGGCAAGAAGATTTTTCGTCTGCCGCTCGTCTGATAGAACGCCTGATGTGACGGTCACGTACGGCTGTTTGCTTCCGCTTGCGCTGTAAGTGCCGGCCACGCCCGTCTGCTTCGTAAAATCTTTCAGCACGGTTTTCGCATCCGTTTCATCGTGTAAGCCTGAAGCTGAGATTTGATAAGTGAGCGGCGCATTTCCGGCTTTCTTTGCGTCAGCCTGCCACCCCGTATCCTTTTTCAATTTCGCTGCCGCTTGAAGCGCCTCGTTCTCAGAAGCAAATTGCTGCTTCGTTTCCAGCTCGTAAACGGAGTAGTCGCTGTATGCGGCCTCGGCGTGCTGTGTAACGGTGCTAAAGACAAGGAAAACGGCGGACAATAACATAGGTGCAACGAATCTCTTTTTCATTCCTTCTCCTCTTTCTGATTCAATTGGTTTCTATCAAACTAGTTTATTTATCGGCCCGCTTTCTTCATTTTTACAGAGAGAAATCATCCAATTATCCAAATAAAAAAAACTTAATCCCAGAGCTGGGATTAAGTTTGGTTTTATATATGAGAAACGATGATCGTGCAATCTCCGTTTATCGTAAAGTCAGGCATCTGATCCGGCAGTATGAAATGCGCGCCTTTTTCAAGCTTGGCGGACTTGCCTTCAAAGATGATGGAGCCGCTTCCTTCTGTGACGCTGCATAACATAAACGGAGCGTCCTGGGTCATTTCCGCCGTCCCGCTGATATCCCATTTGTATACAGAAAAATATTCTCCCTGCACAAAGGTTTTAATGGTGATGCCTTTTCTCGTTTCAGTTGATTCATCCAAAAATCCGTCCACATGAGGAACGGTGGCGGCGTTGACGGCATCGCGGATATGCAGCTCACGCGCACCGCCGTTTTGATCTGTACGCCCGTAATCATATATCCGGTAGGCGGCGTCTGAATTCTGCTGTATTTCCAGCACGAGCGCCCCGGCGCAAATGGCATGGATGGTTCCGCTCGGCACATAATAAAAATCGCCGGGTTTGATCTTCACGCGGCGCAGCAGGCCTTCCCAGTCACCGCTGTTAATCATGGTGACAAGTTCCGCTTTCGAACGGGCCGTATGACCATATATGATTTCCGCATTTTCTTTACAGTCAATAATGTACCAGCACTCAGATTTCCCCGTTTCGCCCTGTCCATGCTCCTCGGCGTCATAATCGTCAGGATGGACTTTAACGGACAGATGATGTTTGGCGTCCAGTATTTTCGTCAGCAGCGGAAACCGGTCCCCTTCCGTTCCGCCGAATAACTCTCTATGCTGATCCCACAGGTCCATCAAGGTTTTCCCTTGATACGGACCGCTTTTGACCGTGCTCATTCCGTGCGGATGGGCTGATATCGCCCAGCATTCGCCGGTTGTTTCTGAAGGTATGTCATATCCGAATCGTTCGCGTAATAACGTGCCGCCCCATATTTTTTCTTTACATACAGGCTGTAGAAAAATCGGCTCTTGCGTCATGTTCGTTCCCCTCCCCTTAAAAAGCGGCTCATATCCCATTCCCCCTGTGTCTTTTTTAAAACACGGAGGGAGCCGCGGTTAAAAACAATATGTATAAAATGGCTGACCTGCTCATTATACCATTCGGATGGGGCGGAATGCTCAGTCATTTCCTATTCCAGAATAAAATGCCTTGTTTGTCGCAAATTAAAATAACTGATGGAAAGGGGGGAACATTATGACGATACATGCGGAGCTCGGCAAAAACCTTGAAGCGCTGAAAAAACGGATCGGCCAAAGCGATGACATGATGTTTTATTCGTTTACGTACGGAAACGGCAAATGTGACGCCTGCCTTATATATATAGACGGACTGACCGACAATCAATTGCTTGCGGAATATATTATTTCGCCCGTGCAGGCGGCCGCCCTGCATCAAGAGGAACCGGCTGAAATACCGCCGTCATCCATCTCTTTCGGCTATCGTCACACCCGGCTTTCTTCACTTAAGGACGCGGAGGCAGACATTTTTTCCGGCAAATCGGTTTTGCTGGCGGAGGGATGGGAGGAAGCCCTTTCGTTTGAAACGGAAACATTTAAAATGCGTGATATTGAAGAACCGGCTTCAGAAGTGCTTGAACGGGGACCTAGGATAGGTTTTGTCGAAAAGCTCCGAACGAATACGGCGCTTTTGCGCGAGCAGTCCGGTGATCCCAACCTCCAGATCAAAGAGATCACACTCGGCGAACGGACAAAAAAGCGGATCGCCGTTGCCTACATTCGGGATATTGCGCCTGATGATGTTGTAAAAGAAGTGATGAAAAGACTGGATTCGATCACCATTGATGACATTCCGGAATCAGGAACGATCGAGCAGCTTATTGAAGATAACACGTATTCCATTTTCCCGACCGTCTTGACGACCGAACGGCCCGACCGGGTTATGGGCGCTCTTTTGGAAGGAAGGGTCTCCATTCTTGTAGACGGAACGCCTTTTACCCTTTTGGTGCCGGCTACCATTGATGAATTTATCCACTCACCTGACGATTATAATCAGCGGTGGGTTCCGGTTAACTTTCTCAGGCTGCTTCGGTATACATGCATTTTAATCACGATTTATTTACCCGGCCTTTACATATCGCTCGTTACGTTTCACACGGGGCTTTTGCCGACGAGAATGGCGGTGACGATTGCCGGAAGCAGATTGAATGTTCCGTTTCCCCCTTTTGTTGAAGCGTTTATTATGATTTTTACGATTGAGATGATCAGAGAAGCCGGACTCAGGCTGCCGAAGCCGATCGGACAGACGATCGGCCTGATCGGGGGCGTGGTGATCGGGCAGGCCGCCGTTCAGGCGAACATCGTCAGCGCGATGATGGTCATTATCGTATCCGTTACGGCATTGGCTTCTTTTACGGCGCCCTCCTATGCGTTCAATTTTCCGCTGAGACTCATCCGTATTTTTTCGATGATTTTGTCGGCGATATTAGGTTTATACGGACTGATCATGTGTTATCTGCTTGTCGTCGGCCATCTGATGCGCCTGAAAAGCTTCGGCCAGGACTATCTTATTCCGATCATGGCGCAGCCGGGACAGGACTTAAAAGATACGATCGTCAGACTGCCGACGCCTCTTTTGAAAAAACGGCCGACCAGAAAAGAGACGAAAGATAAAATCAAGCAAAGGTGATCACCATGAAAAAACCGGAAGACAAGCTGTCGTTTATGCAGACACTTCTCATGGTAAGCGGAACAATGATCGGAGCGGGCGTGTTAACACTGCCGCGCTCCGCCGCAGCAGCGGACAGTCCGAGCGGATGGATCATTATTCTTGTGCAGAGTCTCGTGTTTATCGGCATCGTCCTGCTCTTTATGCCATTTTTGCAGAAAAACAGCGGGGAAACCATTTATGAGCTGAATCAAAGCATTATGGGACGCGCCATCGGTTCTCTTCTTAATTTATTCATCAGCTGTTATTTTGTCGTCACCGTCTGTTTTCAAGCCCGTTTTCTCGGTGAGGTCATCAATTACTTTTTACTGAAAAATACGCCGATGGGTGTCGTCATATTCATCTTTCTGGCGGTCGGCATCTACCATGTGACCGGCGGGGTGTATCCCATTTCAAAACTCTATGCTTATCTCTTTCCGATTGCGATCGTCATTCTGATTACGCTGCTCATATTCAGCCTGAGACTGTTTAAACTGGATTTCATCCGCCCGGTCATGGAAGGAGGCTACAAAAGCTTTTTTGAGCTGTTTCCGCGTACCCTTCTGTATTTTTCAGGACTTGAGGTGATTCTTTATCTGGTGCCGTTTATGAAAAATCCGAAGCAGGCGAAAAAGGCTGCCGTCTTCGGCATCGCATGCGCAGGCTTATTTTACAGCTTTACGCTGCTTGTCGTAATCGGCTGTATGTCGATCGCTGAAGCCAAAACGGTGACATATCCGACCATTTCCCTGATTCACGCCTTGGAAATCCGCGGTATTTTCATCGAAAGGTTTGATATCTTTCTTTTAATTACGTGGACATGCCAGCAGTTCACCTGTATGCTCGGTTCTTTTAAAGGAGCGCATCTCGGGTTAAACACCATTTTCAGACTGAAAAATAAAAACAATGCCTGGCTGCTGGGGGGCTTATTGGCAGTGACATTCGGCCTTTCAATGTACCCTGATGATATCAACAGTGTGTTTGCATTCGCGAATATTCTCGGATATGCGTTTTTTGCCGTCATTATGATTCCTTTTCTCATCTGGTTTGTCAGCTGGATGAAAAAAATAGCCGGGAGGAAACAGACGTCATGACACATTTCGTAAAATGGGCGGCGGCGCTTTTCATACTGATGACGCTTTCAGGGTGCTGGGACGCGAAGGAAGTCGAAAAGCTATCTTTCGCCCGGGGGCTGGCGATAGACGAGACGAGTGACCGCCGATATAAATTAACCTATCAAAACCTGCTGCCCCAAAGTGAAAACAGCCAGGCTTCCGGCCGGCCCGTGTTTGTCAATGTGACGACGCGGGGGGATACCATTCTTGAAGCCGTCAGTGAAGTCGCTTTAAAAGATCCGCCCGTTTACAGCGATCATTTAAAAGTGCTGATATTCAGCGACAAATTGCTGGCCGACCAAAATATACTGCAGATGATGAATCATTTTATCCGCGATGATGAATTAAGGCGGAGCAGCTATCTCTTCGCGGCGAGAGGCAAAGCGTCCGATATTCTGACAGAGCCGACGCCGAATCAGCAGCAGCCCATGCCCGCAGAAAAGCTGATCGACCTTACGAACAACGGCGGCTACAACGGGAAGATTTTAAAACCGCTCCGAATCGGGAGAGCTTCGATTTACTGCCATAATAAACTCAGTTTTCTCATTCAGGCCGTCAGCAATCAAAAAGGAAAAACGGTGTATGACGGAGCGGCCATTATCAAAAACGGAAAACAAAACAGATTGGCAGGCTTTCTGTCATCATACGAAGTACAAAGCCTGAATTGGCTGACGGGGACGATACAGGGCGGCGTGCTGCCCGCTTTGGATAAAGGAGGGCACCCGATTACCTTCGAGATCAAAAAATCAACATCCTCCATCACCCCCCTGCTGAAAAACGGGAAGCTGTCATTTCACGTAGCGGTGAAAACAAAAGGACTTTTGTCAGAGGATCAATATGCCGGAGAAGATTCATTCGATCAGCACTATTTAAACGGGCTGGAAAAGATTTTCGAAAAAAAACTGAAAAGCGATATGAAAGAAGTCATCGATAAGCTGCAGAATCAATATGAAACGGACCCTGTCTTCTTTTCTGACAGAGTCCGCATTCAATATCCCGACTATTGGAAGAAAGTGAAGCATCACTGGGATGAAACCTTCTCCGAAGCGGCCTTTGACTATGATGTTTCCATTCAGATTACCAACTTCGGAACGATGGGGCGGTAGCCTTCAGCGTGTTTTTTCGACACGAAGGAGAATCTGATAAATCCGGCTTTGTTCGGGCAGCTGTGTCACCGGAAATTGCATCGATTGCGCCATTCGTGTGATTTCCTGTAAAAACAGCTGCACCCGCTCATCCACGTGAACATACGTATAGGACTGCTTTTTCACGTCAAATGTCTCTTCCGGAAAGAGCGTGCGCACCGTCTGCGGCGTAAAAAACCGCAAGTGGGTGCGGTCGAGAATCCCGGCGTCTCTGTATGTCCAGTCCCCGAGCAGCAGCGGGAACAGCGCTTCGGCGTGGGAAATATTCGGAATGCTGCAAACGATTGATCCGGCAGGCGACAAATAGGATGAGTACGTTTCAATGACGCGCCACGGGTCTTTTAAGTGCTCAAGGATGTCCGCGAAAATGATGCAATCAAAAAAGCCTTCCGGATAAGGCAGCTTCACTTTTTCGACATCTTCCTGCAGCACCGCTTCATAATGTCCTTTTGCCGCTTGCGCCGCCAGCGGGTGCAGTTCTATTCCGTACAGTTCGCAAGGCTGTCTGTTTTGAAGTTCCAGCCCCGTAGCTCCCGCACCGCAGCCGACATCAAGTATCCGTTTCGCCTCCCGGGGAACGAGCTCCGCAATTTCCGGTCTCGGATGAGTAAAGTACGTAAAATCAGTGCCCCATTTTTCCGTAAAACGCTGGCGGTTCTCCGAATATAACTGATTGATATTGATATCCTGATTAGCCGTAAACGTCGCATGGCCGTGGTGATGCACAAAGGCATCGAGAGCGATGTGCAGGCTGTATCCTTTTTGCAGGGCGCGCAGACATAGGTCATCATCTTCAAAAGAACCGTATCCGAATTGCTCATCAAACGGGCCGATGTCTTCAATGACGCTTTTTTTCACCAGAAGACAGAAGCCGACAAGGCGCAGCACCCGCTTTGTTTGATGCTTTTCCCGTGCACAATACGCCTCCGCGAATGACTCCAGCTCATCAAGCGATTGATACGCGTCATGGATCATTTGCGCGCCGCTGACATAGTTGCTGACGGGCCCGACCATACCGGTTTTTTCAGATTGATACAGCACCCTCAGCATGGAGGTGAGCCAATTTTTCGTGACCATCGTATCGTTGTTCAGGAACAGCAGATTTTCTCCCCCTGCCGCTTCGATTCCCTGGTTGCACCCCTTGGCGAACCCGAGGTTTTTTTCATTAAGGATGACTTTGACGTCAGGCAGATTTGATATGTATTCTCTCGTTCCGTCTGAGGAACCGTTGTCAACTATAATCAGTTCAATCTTATCTTTGTCGGTGTATCGTTCAATGCTGGCCAGACATTTTTTCGTCAGCTCAAGTTCATTATATGTAAGGATAATAATACTCGTTTTCACCGGCATCCCCGCCTTTATCGTGACTTTATACAACGTATGACATATCCCCGTCATTTATGTGACCGTGCGGGCGCCCGCACGCATCCGTTTTGAGGGGCCGGTGAATAACCGCCCCCCTAAAACTGAATATTACGGATGAACTGTCCGCCGATTTGATTCTGATCCCGAGCCTCCGTTACGGCTTTTCAGATCCTGCTCAATTTCTTCAAGGCTTTTCCCCTTCGTCTCGGTCACTTTAAACCGGACGAACAGGAATGCCATTATTCCGATAGCGGCATAAATGAGAAATAAATAGCTGATGCCGACTGCTTCCATTAACATCGGATAGGTTAATGAGACAATCAATGTTCCGGCATGCAGCATCAAAGTGGAGACACCCGTCCCGATACCCCGGACATGCAGCGGGAATAATTCAGGAAGCATGACCCACACGGCAGGCCCCCAGCTGACCGCAAACACAATGATAAACAGGCCTAAACAAATCACCGTTGTCCATGATGCGGCTGCTGAATGTTCAAAGAAAAGATTGACCGCGGCCAATACGAGCAGACTGATGACCATGCCCGCATTTCCGGCCAGCAGCAGCGGCTTCCGGCCGATCTTATCAATGACTTTAATAGCCGCAAGCGTCATGATGACATTGACGGCGCCGATTCCGACCGTTCCCAATATAGACGCGGAATTGCCGAACCCGACACTGGTAAATGTTTTCGGTGCGTAATAAATAATTGTATTTGTCCCGATGAATTGCTGCAAAAAGGCAAGTCCGAGGCCGGCAATCAGCGCGGGTCTCACCCACGGCTCAAACAATTCTTTCAAGCCGCCTTCGTTTTCCTTTTCCGCTTCTTTCATCTGATCAATCTCATCATCAATATTCTTCGTTCCCCGCAATGATGAAAGGATTTCTCTTGCTTTCTCTTCTTTGCCGATCGTAAACAGCCAGCGCGGGCTTTCCGGCATAAATAAGATTCCGATCAGCAGAATGACTGACGGCACAACCGCAAGTCCAAGCATCCAGCGCCAAGCGCCTGCATCGGCAAATATATAGTTCACGATATAAGAAACGAGGATTCCGACCGTAATCATCAGCTGATTCAGCGAAGAAAGCGCCCCCCGTTTATGCTTCGGAGCCAGCTCCGATAAATAGAGCGGGACGATCGTTGTCGATGTTCCGACAGCCAGTCCGAGAATAATCCGGAAAAGAACCATCACCTCTGTATTCGGGGCAAAAGCGACTCCTAATCCGCCTATACAAAACAGCAGCGCCGCTCCCATGATGGCCTTCCGCCTGCCGAACCGGTCGGTCAGTTTGCCGGCGAATCCCGATCCGAGAATCGCCCCCGCCAATAACGAACTGACGACGAGGCCTTCTGTAAAGGCGTTCAGTCCCAGTTCTTTTTTCATAAATAAAATAGCTCCGGAAATGACTCCGGTATCATATCCGTATAACGCGCCCCCGAGAGCGCCGAAAAAATAGAGCCATTTATTCGAGTGTATGCTTTTCATGTTATATAGACTCCCTTCATCCAACGCTGTATCCGCGCGGAATTGTTCTACTGCTTCTTTTGCCTGTTTCCGATCGTTTCAAACCTTCCGCACCGTTAATATCCATTATTTTACTGATTATTTTTCACAAAGCGACGAAACATTTCCCGCTTCCTGCCGTCCAATATAATGTGAACCTGATGCAAAAATAACAGTAGATGTTGTCGAAATAGAGAGAAAGATTTAGAATTTTCTCATTTGCAGAGTTGCTCCGAGTCAACAATTATGGTACGCTTCACAAAGAATAGAAACGAGAGGTAATGATATGGAAGAACGATCTCAACGCAGAAAAAAGAAAAGACGCCTCAGAAAATGGGTGAAATTTGTACTGGTATTCGCCGCTTTCTTATTGGTGATCGCCGGTTCCGTCGGCACCTACGCATTTGTGAAATTGAATAATGCGACCAAAGAAGCGCACGTCAGCCTTGACCGCGGCGACCAGTCCGTAAAACGGATCAAAGAATTTGACCCGAAGAAGGATTCTTTCACCGTATTGCTTTTAGGAATAGACGCCCGTGACAATAAGGGTGAATCAGTAGATGACGCAAGAAGTGACGCCAACGTGCTCGTCACCTTCAACCGGAAAAAGAAAACAGCGACGATGCTCAGCATTCCGCGGGATTCCTATGTCAACATCCCGGGACACGGCTATGACAAATTCGCGCACGCACATGCTTACGGCGGTTATAATTTAACTTATAAAACAGTAGAAAACATGTTTGATATTCCGGTAGATTATGTGGTTGAGAGCAACTTCGACGCGTTCCGCGATGTCGTCAATGAGTTGAACGGCGTTACGGTAAATGTGAAAAGCCAGAAAATTGCCGATCGTATTAAAGTCGATACAAAAGGAAAAGTCGTGCTGAAGCCGGGCGTCCAGACGCTTGACGGTGAGCAGGCACTGGCTTATGTAAGAACACGCAAAGCGGACACCGATCTGATGCGCGGACAAAGACAGATGGAAGTGCTGAGCGCCATTATTAAAAAATCTAAATCGTTAAGCTCGATCCCATCTTATGACGATATCGTCGACAGCTTAGGGAAAAACTTGAAAATGAACTTATCTCTTAATGACGCCATCGGTCTGTTCCCGTTTATCACATCGCTGAAATCGGTGAATTCTTTGCAGCTGACAGGTTCAGACAGCTACATTTACACTCCTCAGTACGGCAAAAATATTTATTACTTCAAGCTGAATGAGGAAAACCTTCAAGAAGTAAAAACGAAATTAAAAAATGATTTAGACGCGTAAGATGTCACGGCGGGATTAGCAAATCCCGCCGTTTTTCTGTTGAAAAAAAGGACATGAAGGTATAGCCTTTTAACTGACGGCTTTCTGCTGATTTCGCACAAAGCTGAACATACTACATGAAGCAGCTTTATTTTTAAGGAGGGCATCCATACATATGAAATTGATAGCCATTGACTTAGACGGCACATTACTGAATTCGGACAGTGTGATTTCTCCGGAAAACAGAGCGGCTTTACAAAGAGCGGATGAAGCGGGTATACTCGTGGCCATCTGCACGGGCAGAGCCACGTTTGATGTAAAAGCGCTCTTGAAGGATTTGGATATTCCGATCATTGCGGCAAACGGCGGGACAGTCCATGACAAAGGATACCGCCTCGTCAGCCGGCTCTTAATGGATCAGCAGGCCGGGAAGGATATCGCCGCTTATTTAACGGACAAAGACATTTACTTTGAGGTCTATACAGATGATCATCTGCTGTCCCCGTTTGACGGCGAGTCCAAACTGCAGGCAGAACTGGACATTCTGAAAAGCGCCAATCCTAAGGAAGATATTCAGACATTATGGGAGGGCGCAAAGACGCAGTTCAAACAATTCGGCATTAAACCCGTACAGGATATACAGGCGATTTTTAACGGAGACGAACATGTTTACAAGCTTCTTTGTTTCTCTTTTGATATGGAAAAACTGAGAAACGCCAAAGAAGAAATTACACATCATCGGAAATTATCCCAGACATCTTCCGGAAAACACATTATCGAAATCCTCCCTGCCGGTTCCGGAAAGGGACGTGCTCTGACGGAGCTTGCCTCACTGTACGGAATTGAAAAACAGGATATTTACGCCATCGGCGACAGCCCGAATGATTTCTCCATGTTTGAAGCAGCGGGAAACCGCATCGCTATGGGCAATGCGATTGATGAACTGAAAGAAAAAAGCACCTATATTACAAAAAGCAACGATGAAAACGGCGTCGCATATTTCATCAACCGGCTTCTCGACAATGGGCAATAAAAGGTAAAAGTCAGGTCTTTCACGGCCTGGCTTTTTCATGTTTTCTAAAAAAGGAATTTCCAAAATTGAAAATAAATTGTAAGATAAAGAAAAAAGGAGTTTCATGATGTCGAATGCAATCGCTATTATAGGATTTTTAGCTTTTCTCTGCGCAGTCGGATACGGAATTTTTCATCTCATATGCAAAGCGGCAAAAAAAGAAAAACATTTTTTAAAAAAGCTGTTTTGGCCTCTTCTCATCGGCGGATTTATCCTGCTTCTGACCAGTGCATCCCTCGCAGAGCCGGACGCCTCGGCCGTGAAGGCAGAGGAGAAATACAGCACCCTTGATACGGCTTATCAAAAATTGACGAAGGAACACCAGGCGCTTGAGAAAAAATATGAAAGCATCAGTGCCGCAGCCGAAAAGGAGAAATCCGAAGCTGAAGCCGGCAATGAAGACAAACTCAGCAAACTCAGCCAAGAGATAAGCGAGCTGAAAAAAACAAACAAATCACTCAAACAAGACAATGAGAAATTAAAAAATTCACAAAAGAAGCTCGAAAAGACCGCTGAAACGCTTCAGTCAGAAAATAAAACTTTAAAGCGGCAGAAAGCAGAAACAAAAACATCCGAAAATGCGGAAACGGCGCAAAACAACGCCTCTTCCTCCGGAGGACATGCCGAAACGAAAGCAGCCGGCACCTCACAGGGATGCGACATTAAAGGCAGCCGGAACGGCATTTATCACACGCCGGGAAGTACATACTACGACCGGACGACAGATCCCGCGGAAATGTTCTGTTCTGTAGAAGAAGCGGAAGCGGCCGGATACAGAGCGCCGAAACGGTAAAAGAAAAAGACGTCAGAGACACTCTCTGACGTCTTTTTTTACGGAAGCCGGATGCCGCCCGCATATTTGTCCTTCCAATAAGCGCTTGTGTTCATATTTGTTATGGTAACACCTGCGGACACGGTGACATGAATCACTTGTCCGTTCCCGATATAAATGGCCGGATTCAGGCTTTCCGCTTTAAAGAAGACCAGATCGCCGGGCTTCAGATCTTGTTTATCGACCGGAACGCCCGCCTGCATCTGCTTGTCGGCATAACGCGGCAGGCTGATTCCTTTCGCTTTTTGATAGATGTATTGAACAAATCCCGCCGTATCAAAGCCGGCTTCCGGTGAAGCGCCGCCTTTCAGATAAGAAATTCCGATATGATCGGCCGCTGTGGATACAACGGGATTGTCTTTAGAAATGGCTAAATTGCTGAATCGGCGCACCCCTGTGAAATGTTTTTTCCAATAATCTTCCGCCAAGTAAGAAATAGTGACTTTTTCGGAGCGGCTTGCTTGGATGAACCTTCCCTCTCCCGCATAAATGCCCGCATGGGAAATTCCTTTTTTATACGTGTCGCTGAAATAAATCACGTCCCCGGGCTTTATGTCGCTCAGTTTGATTTTCTCACCGACCAGCCACTGCTGTTCCGCAGATCTCGGCAGGTAAATGTGAAGCTTGTTTTCAAAAACATATTGGACCAGCCCCGAACAGTCGAATCCCGCCTCAGGCGTGCTTCCGCCGAATACATACGGAATGTCGAGGTAACGGGCTGCCTCCTGAACGATCGGATCATCAGCCAGTTCCGGATCTTTTGTCATCCGCTTTGCGCCAAGATATAAATTCATCCAATAACTGCTTTTTTGAAAGCGTGTGACGGTTACGCCTTCTGACGGAGAACTGTGTATCATCTCTCCGTTTCCGATATAAAGACCGTCATGGACGGGCGCGTTTTGTGTTGAATCCGACTTTTTGAAAAACACAAGATCTCCCGGTAAAAGGTCATTTTCTTTGACGGCGGCTCCGACTTTCCATTGATCACTGACCGTTCTCGGCAGATGGATGTTCTGCCTGCTGAAAAGATAATGCATCAATCCGGACGGGTCAAAACCGTCCTCAGGCTCTTCGCCTCCGTAAACATATTTATTTCCGACAAGTTTTTGCGCGTCTGAAACGATCAGGACAGAAACTTGAGAATCCGCTTCGGCAATTTCCGTTCTCGTTACTGCAGGTGCCACAAGACAAATCATAAGGCCGGCAAGGATGTACTTCCTCCAGCTTGTGAGCATGTTTTCTATTCACTCTCCTCATTTTTAGTAGTTTTTACATCGGTAACTTTTAACAAATGTTTAGGAGAGCACACAAAAAAAGAATGCCCGATATGGGCATTCTTTACTGGATTCGGAACAAACAATATGCCGGCAAGCGGAATCATGCGCTTATTTTGCGCCCGCTGTGTCCTCTTGCTGAATTTTTTGCATTTCCGTGTCAATTTTTTGTTTTTCCTGATCTGTGAGCTGATCATTGTATTTAAACGCAGACATAAACATAAACACCATAATGATCGCGGCAAACGGCCATCCTGCTTTAATGATTTTCATTTGTTTTTCACTCCGCTTTCTTTTTTAAGATATCGCTGTGATCCACATCAAACGTTAATTTTCCATCCTTGACGCTCCACTTGAAATTCGATTCTTTCGTCAGTTCACGTACGATCGTTTTATGATTGATGCTGCCTTTTTTAACCGGTGCAGGCGTTGCTTCATGAATGTTCATCGGCGTGACTTCAAAGCGTCCCGTACCGTTTTTCTGCAGATGATATTGAACAAGCGCCGTGTCTCTCGTTCTTGTCCACCCCTGGTCGAATACGAAGTTGCCCAGGCTGTAGAAAATAACGGTGCCGTGGTACATTTCGATCGGTTCCAGCACGTGCGGATGGTGTCCGACGATAATATCCGCTCCGGCATCTGACATTGCTCTTGCCAATTGGCGCTGTCTGTCATTCGGATCATTATCGTATTCCTGTCCCCAGTGTGTTTGAACAATGACAAGATCGGCTTTCTTTTTGGCTTTAGAAATCATCGGAATAAACAGCTCTGGATCGGCCGGAAGCACACCCGGCGCATTTCGTTTAGCTGCAAAACCTTTTCCGGAAACATCAGTGAAACCCAGTGTTGCGATTTTGATTCCGTTTACATCTTGATAAGAAATGTTCTGCTCGGCTTCCTTCAGCGTGAGGCCTGCTCCGACAAGTTCAAGATTTTGCTTTGAAAACTCTTCAACCGTATCCCGCATTCCTTGAGGGCCGTAATCCATCGCATGGTTGTTGGCTGCCGTGAGAACTGTGAAATTCATGTCCTTCAATACTTTTACGGCATCTTTGTTTGACTGAAGGTGGATATTTTTTTCTGCTTCTTTGTAGTTCTTTTTATATGTAACCGGGTTTTCAAAGTTCCCTGACACATAGTCGGATGCTTCGAAGAATGGCTTTGCATAACGGAAGACACTCTCCGTGCCTTTATGCTTTGTCACTTTCTCGACATTCCGGCCCATCATAATATCTCCGACGAACGAGGCTGATACAAGGTCATCGGCATTTCTTTTCACACTCGGCGTTTCCGCCTTCCCTGTCAGGATGCAGACGAACATCAGGCAAAAGACGATCGGCAGCGCGATAAAAACGTGAAGATTGGTCTTCTTTTTCTGCTGTTTGGTCAGCTTCAGCAGTTTTTCTTGAAAGCTTAATTGTTTTTTCATCGTTTGACACACCTTACATTAGATTAAGTAGTAAGCAAACATAATGGCAAAAGTTGCGCCGCTTAAGAACAGCGTGCTGGCGAATGTAATCGTTAATCCCTGTTTCTGAATGGTATTGGCGATCAGACCCGGTACGATGATACCGATTCCGCGGAATTCTGATATCTCAAACGGTACGATCGGGTAAAGAAAATCAAGGGCGATTTTTAAGCAGATTCCCGTTATCAGCATAGCTGCGAATTTTCTGCGTCCGTACAATATCATAAATCTGGATAAACCGTATTTGACGATCACGTATGTAAGAAGACTCACCAGCAGTACGAGTAAAATAAAGACCGGCTGGTTAAATACGAGCCCTAAATAACCCGGCACAACTAAACCGGCAGGTACGATACCTGTTTTTTCCGCGAAAATTAAACTGATTAACACGCCTAAAATAAGTGAAATGTATAAATCTGATCCGAACATTTATCCTTTTCCTCCTAGCTAACGAGCTGTTTCACCTTATACTCTTGGATTTTTTCAATTAATGGTTCCGCTGAACCGTGGATATTGCCGACGCCATATATGACACGGTTTTGCATTCTTGTTTTCAGCACGTCCATGATTTCGTCTGTTGATTTATATTCCAGATCGTGCAGTGTATCGGCAGGAATCTTGCCTTCTTCATAAGCTCTGACGATCGGTTCTGTCGTCTCGCCGATGAGTATGAGTTCCTTCGTTTTAATGTACGGAAGCACGTCGTTTGCGAACTGAATCGTTCTGTCCACACGGTCGGCGCGGCAGTTCATGATGACGATCGGTTCATCTGTCGGGTAGCCGATTTCCTTTACACGTTTCCATATATTTAAAGTAGAAGATGCATCATTTGCGGCAAAGCCGTTTACGAAATGACCGGGCTCCTTCGTGCTGAGCAGCGGCAGGATTCTCATGGCGCCAGGATCAGGCGGCGCGTTCAGCATTCCTTTAAACGCCGTTTCTTCATCTATCCCAAGAGCCTGGGCAACGCCGAGCGCCAGGGAAGCGTTATCAGGAAAGACCATATATTCAAATTTTCGAAGGTATTCATCTGTAATTTTAGAGTTATCCGCAATAATGACCTCGGTATTCCGCTCTGCGGCTTTTTCTTTAAAGAAGTCTGTGTATTCACTGTCTGTAATGACAAGGTGACCGTTATACGGTATCGTCGCGGTAAAAGCTTCAGCAATCTCATCAAGCGTCGGCCCCATGACATCCATATGGTCTTCAAGCACATTCACGATGACGCCGATGTTGGCTTGAAGGAGTTCTTCCTGAAAGATAATCTGATAATCCGGGTTTACCGCCATACATTCACTGACAATGGCATTGGCGCCCCGTTCTACGGTTTCCTTCATTACTTCTTTTTGCTCGCCGATATTCGGGCCCTGCGGTTTCCGTTTGATCGGTTTCTCCTCAGGTGTATCCCAATAGATCATCCTTGCATCTGTTCCCGTCGTTTTTCCGACTGTTTTGTAGCCCGCCTCCATCAGTATTCCGGTCGTCAGCCTCGTTACGGTTGACTTTCCGCGGATACCATTAATATTGACGCGTACTGGCAGAGCATCGATATTCTTCTGATGCCGCCTTTTTTCAATGATTCCGATGATTAGTACGGCAGCACAGGCTATAATGAGTAACCACATTGATTTTTGACATCTCCTTCTGTATTGATAAATTCATTCATCAGTATATAGCTTCACTATGAATTCTCAATCGGCATTATGTAACATAATCTTCCCGCTTTCACTGAGCCAAACTTCTCTATTAGTGACGCTATTCTTCCTATTATCGAATTGCTTTTTTTGGGAATAGGCAGGACTTAAACCTTACTTCAATTTTTCAAAAGAAAAATGTATGCGTTTACATTTCCACACAGAAATTCATTTGGACCAATGGGACTATACGCGTTCCGGAAGAAAAAGATGTAATGATAATCCATCTTTTACAGCCTGTTATATCAGCGTTTTCCGCACTGCGCATACGTTTCGGGACTCTATGTCCGCTGTGTGCAGACTGCCTTTTTTGTTAAGGATAAGGTCTTAAAGTCATTCATTTTTCCCCCGCATCCTGCTTTCAGTCCCATTTCAAAATAACTAGCGGAATGACTGGTACGTGACAGAAAAAGACGGGTCCGGAGTGTTTACAAGAAATACACATTTTATATGCGGAAAGCCTATCTCCTTTTAAAGCATTTACAGGACATTTATCACTCTTTTGAAATAATTTTAATAAATCTTTATATTCGTTCAAGAAATATTCATCCATAATTGTGAAGTTCTTGGTAAAACGTCGAGAAACTCCTCTATTTTATAAAATGCATAAAAAAGGAATACCCGCTGAAAACTACAAATAACCGGGAAAGGAGGCGGTCTGATGTCTGCGGATAAACAAAACAAGCGGATTTCCGGCGATTTTGAATCGGCTGTACGGGAAATGCAGGAGCTGATGTGTGTTTGCGGTGATTTTAAAATACGAAGGATCAAACTGCAGGACCGTCATACCGCTTTCTTTTATATTGAACAAATGATAGAAGAACAGAAGCTGAATGAGTTTCTGTTAAGCGACACCCTGCAGAACGGTCCGCTTGAGGAAACGATGAATGCCGTCAGCAGTGCGGAAACGGATGAAACCAGAAAACTCATTGACGGGATTTTGGCAGGCCAGGTTGTTTTTCTCAGCGATGCATCAAGGAAAGCGAAGCTGTTTTCCGTCGGGCAGAATCCGCTGCGTTCCATTATGGAACCCGAATCTGAAAGTATCGTCCGCGGCGCCCATGACGGGTTTGTGGAAAGTTTGGAAACGAACATTCATCAGCTGCGGTTTCACATACAGGACCGCCATCTCTCCGTTCATTATATGGATATCGGGGAAAGAGCCAAATCAAAGGTTGCGGTTATCTTTGTTGAGAATATCGCCAATCCGGAGATTGTGGAGGAAGTGAAGCGGCGCCTGTCATACCTGCGTATAGACAGCGTGCTTGCGCCCGGAATTATCGAGGAGTCGATAGAAGATAATTCGTTTTCCATTTTTCCGCAGATCGTTCATACGGAACGGCCGGATAAAGCAAAAGCATGCGTGATGGAAGGCTGTGTGCTGATCATGATGGATGGCAGCCCGTCGGCCTTGATTGCGCCGATCACGTTCTTTTCCTTTTTTCAATCGCCGGATGACTACAGCACGAGGTGGATTTCCGCCAGTTTTTTGAGAGTGCTGAGATTTTTCGCCTTTATGATCGCGATTACACTGCCCGCTTTTTATATCGCGCTGATTGCGTTTCATTTTGAAGTCATTCCCAACGATTTGATTATCACCATGAAAAATTCGATTGTTGATATTCCCTTCCCTCCGCTGATAGAGGCCATGATTATGGAGATTACGATTGAGCTGATCCGCGAAGCCGGTATCAGGCTGCCGAAACCGATCAGTCAGACGATCGGCATTGTCGGCGGTCTCGTGATCGGTGACGCAGTCGTTCAGGCGGGACTCATTTCTAATATGATGATTATCGTCGTGGCCGTTACGGCCGTTTCTTCTTTTGTGCTTCCTTCATATGAAATGAGCACGTCCATTCGAACGCTCAGATTTCCGCTTATGTTTCTGGCATCCTCGTTCGGTTTTATCGGCATCGCATTCGGCTTCGGACTTATTCTGATGAACCTGTGCAAGCTTGAATCCCTCGGCGTTCCGTATTTATCATCTCTGACGCCGTTTCATTTCAGTGACTTAAAGGATGCATTTATCCGGCTGCCGGCCTGGTTTATTAAAAGAAGGCCTTTTTATTTGAGACCGCAAGATTCAAAGCAGATAAAACATGTTCGGGGGTGGAGAAAAGATGAAGCCTAAAAAAATCAGCCGGCTTCAAGGCGTGTTTTTCATTAATCAGACGCAGATCAGCATCGGCATTTTGGCGCTGCCCCATTTACTGATGATGAAATCGGGAAGCAGCGGATGGATTTCCATTCTGCTTACCGGATTGCTCGTCCAGCTTACCTTCAGCCTGTATATGATATTATTTCACCGGTTTCCGAAGCTGAACCTGTATGAAATGCTGGAGGAGGTGTTCGGAACACTTGCCGGCAAAGGGGTGCAGGTGCTGTATATTTTATATTTCGCGTTTCTCTGCACGCTCATTCTTTCTGTATTTACACGGTTATTGGATATCTGGGTGCTCCCTCAGACTCCGAATTGGGTGATCAGCTTAATGCTGATTCTCGGTTCTGTCTATATCGCCCAAGCCCCGCTGAATGCGATCGCGAGGTTCAGCTTTATTTTAACGCCGTTTTTGCTGCTGATCTCTCTGCCGCTTTTATACACGCTGGGAAAAGCCGATATCACATACATTATGCCGATTTTTCACGGAACCGCAAAAGACATGCTTACCGGGGTGCAGCAAACACTTGTCAGCATTACCGGCTTTCAGGCGGCGCTTGTGATCGGGCCCCTTATCAACTGCACCGTCAGCCAGCGCTACAAAATACTGACGATTTCAAACGGCTTGATTATCCTTTATTACCTGTATATCACTCTTACTTGCTTTGTCACCATCAGCCCCGAAGAAATAAAAATGATCCCGGAGCCTGTGCTGTACCTGTTAAAAACCGTTTCATTCAGAATTATCGAACGGACGGATCTGCTCTTTTTGACGTTTTGGTTCGTGACCGTCTTTTCAACGCTGGCCAACGTGTTTTACTTGGCAAGCACCGGCATCGCCAAGCTGTTCAATCAAAAAGATCACAGCCGGTTTGTTTATCCGCTGGCCCTGCTCGTCTTCCTTCTGTCTATTTGGGCCACAAGCACAGATAAAACGATACAGCAGCTGGATCAGTTTTTCCGCATTTCCGATATTGTGTTTGTGTATTTGTTTCCGTTGTTTATGGTATTGATTGTCCTTGTACGCAAAAAGGGTGTCCGCCATGCGCATTAAAAAAGCGGTTCTTATCAGTCTCATGTGCGCAAGCCTGACACTTGCCGGCTGCTGGGATCAAAATTTGTTGAAAGATATTTCTCTCGTGCTGACCGCAAGCCTTGATGTTGATCATGACGGTAAAAATAAAATCGGCATTACCTATCGGAAGGTTCAGTCCTCCCAGGCGGAACAGGAAACGGGCGGCTCATTCATTACGACGGTGCTCAGCGCTTCCGGGCACACCATCCGTGAAGCGCGGTTTCAATTGGATAAGCTTGTCGACCAGCGCATCGACACGTCCAAGCAAAGAGTCTTATTAATCGGTGAGAAAATGGCGGAAAAACCGCTTTTTCCTTATCTCGATGTCTTTTACAGAGATCCGAAAAGTCCGCTTCTCGCTCATCCGGCGGTTGTAAAAGACGGCGAGGCGATTGAAGTGCTGAAGCTGATCGTCCGGCAGAAATTGATCGTCAGCAAGTATTTAACGAATTTATTAACAAGCGCTAATGCGGAATCAAATATCAGCATGGAAAATTTGCAATCCATCCGTTCAAGCATGCTGACGGCTGATAAGGATTTCGCCCTTCCTTATTTATCGATTAACGGACAGACGATAAAGGTAGAGGGTTCTGCCCTGTTCAGCGGCCAGCGGAAAGTGACTGAGGTGCTCGGTCAGGATTCGACCCTCCTGACCCTTTTAAGCGGGCAATTTAATAAATCGGCTAATATTAATCTGAAGCTGTGGGACAAATACAAAATGGATATTGAAAATTATCTTTCTCTCGGCATCACGGATGCCACGCGAAAGATTGTATTTATAGATACAGATCCGCAGCATATAAAAGTGAAAATCCGTTTAAAGCTGAACGCACGCGTCTTGGAATATCCGAAGGACAAGCTGAATTCTTATACGGCAATCAACCAAATGAACAAACAAGCATCAGCAAATTTGAACAGCCAGGCCAGATCGGTGATCAGCCATATTCAGGAGCACAACTCGGATATCCTCGGCATCGGCCGGAAATATCAAACCCATTATTATGAGCGGGGCAAGCGGCTCAATTGGCGTGAGGTCTATCCTTCCATCGAGATAATCCCTGATATCAAAGTGAATATCTCGCAAATCGGCATCGTGAACTAAAAGAGACCCCGGTCTCTTTTTTTGTTGCCAACCGAAATGATTCGTGGTACTCTTTTTGTGTAAACGGTTACATAAATGAAGGGGGAGTGTTTGTTGGCAACGATTAAAGATGTCGCAGGCGCTGCCGGCGTCTCTGTTGCCACGGTCTCGCGTGTCCTCAATGACAACGGCTACGTCCATGAAGATACACGAACGAAGGTCATGCTTGCCATGGAGAAGCTGAATTATTATCCGAATGAAGTTGCCCGCTCTCTTTATAAAAGAGAATCCAGACTGGTCGGGCTTTTGCTTCCGGATATTACGAACCCCTTTTTCCCGCAGCTTGCCCGCGGCGCTGAAGACGAGCTGCAGCGGGAAGGATACCGACTGATCATCGGCAACAGCGATGAAGAATTGGAAAAAGAACTCGACTACCTGCAAACATTTAAACAAAATCAAGTTGCCGGTATTTTGGCGGCCACCCATTACCCCGACCTTCCCGAATACAGCGGCAGCCTTTACCCGGTCGTATTTCTGGACCGGACAAAAGAAGGCGCCCCATCCGTATTCAGTGACGGGCGGGCAGGCGGAAAACGGGCGGCTGAGGAAATGCTTCGCGGCAAAAGCACAAGCATCACGCTTGTCAAAGGCCCAGGCCACCTTCCGACCGCTCAGGAACGTTTTAACGGCGCACTTGATGTGCTGTATAAAGCGGGCGCGCAGTTCAATGTCATCTCCGCCGCTTCATTTTCTATCAAGGATGCCGCCGTTTTAGCAGAAAAATTGTTTGCAGCATACCCCGAAACCGACGGAGTCATTGCCAGCAACGATATTGCGGCGGCTGCCGTCCTCCATGAGGCGCTGCGGCTCGGTAAAAAAGTTCCGGAGGAGATTCAGATCATCGGATACGACGATATTCCGCAGAGCAGGCTTTTGTTTCCGCCGCTTTCAACCATCCGCCAGCCTGCATATGAGATGGGAAAACAAGCGGCAAACCTGCTGCTGCAATTGATAAAGAAAGAGCCGCCGAAAGAGACGGCCATTCAACTGCCTGTGACTTATATAAGAAGACAAACGACGAGAAAGGATGATCACCATGAGTGAAATTTGTGTTATCGGAAGCTGTTCTATGGATCTGGTCGTCACATCCGAACGGCGTCCGAAAGCCGGAGAAACCGTACTGGGCACAGACTTTCAAACCGTGCCCGGGGGAAAAGGCGCAAACCAGGCCGTAGCCGCTTCCCGCCTTGGCGCGAACGTATATATGGTGGGAAAAGCTGGCAGTGACAGCTACGGAAAAGCGATTATTGAAAACCTGAAGGCAAACGGTGTCAATACGGACTATATGGAAACGGTTACACATAAAAAAAGCGGAACGGCTCATATTGTGCTCGCAGAAGGAGACAACAGCATCGTCGTCGTAAAAGGTGCAAACGATGACATCTCACCCGATTATGCCAAAAGTGCGCTGGCAAAACTTCCCGGCATTGATATCGTGCTGATCCAGCAGGAGATTCCTGAAGAAACCGTTGAAGAAGTGTGCAG
Organism: Bacillus sp. Bvel1; assembly: GCF_014872755.1. Classification (NCBI taxonomy): domain Bacteria; kingdom Bacillati; phylum Bacillota; class Bacilli; order Caryophanales; family Bacillaceae; genus Bacillus; species Bacillus sp. Bvel1. The sequence continues at coordinate 505,462 of NZ_JAAOBZ010000008.1, forward strand.
CTACTGCCGCGCGCAGCAAATTCCGGTTATCCTGAATCCCGCGCCGGCCCGCCCGCTGAAACAATCGACGATTGAGAATGCCGCATATCTTACGCCGAACGAACATGAAGCATCCATTTTATTTCCTGACCGGACGAAAGAAGAAGCGCTCGCCGGCTATCCCGGCAAACTGTTCATTACCGAAGGAAAACAAGGCGTACGCTACTCAGACGGCACCGCGGAACGGCTTGTTCCCGGCTTCCCTGCAGAAGCGGTCGACACGACGGGTGCCGGCGATACCTTTAATGCGGCACTTGCCGTCGCACTCGCGGAAGGACGGGACATCGAGCAAGCGCTCCAGTTCGCCAACCGCGCCGCCTCCCTGTCCGTGCAGCACTTCGGCGCCCAAGGCGGGATGCCGGTCAGAAAAGAAGTTGAGGAGCTGCTGTCATGAAAAAACACGGAATGTTAAACAGCCACATTGCCAAAGTATTAGCCGATCTCGGGCATACAGACCTCATCGCGATCGCCGATGCGGGTCTCCCCGTCCCTGACGGCGTCCCTAAAATTGATTTGTCCTTAACGGCGGGCATTCCCGCCTTTCGGGATGTGACCAGCCTGGTAGCCGGGGAGATGGCCGTCGAAAAGGTGATGGCCGCCTCCGAGATCAAAGACGAAAATCCTGAGAATGCAAGTTTCATAGAAAGCCATTTCTCAGCGCAGACGATCGAGTACATGTCCCACTCGGAATTCAAACGGCTCACACAGAAAGCAAAAGCCGTCATCCGAACGGGTGAAATGACACCATACGCCAACTGCATCCTGCAGGCGGGTGTGATTTTCTAGAAAGAAGGGATCCAGCATGCACATCGGCATGACAGACATTCATAAAGCATTCGGCAAAAACCAAGTGCTATCCGGCGTCTCATTTGAGCTTCTGCCGGGAGAAATCCACGCTTTAATGGGAGAAAACGGAGCGGGCAAATCGACGTTAATGAATCTGCTCACCGGGCTCTACCGGCTCGACAAGGGAAACATTACGATAAACGGAACAAATATGAATTTCTCCAATCCAAAGGAAGCCGAAAAGCACGGAATCGCCTTTATCCATCAGGAACTGAATATATGGCCGGACATGACGGTGCTTGAAAATCTTTTTATCGGCAAAGAGCTGACGACGGCGTTCGGCGTTTTGGAAACGAAGAAAATGAAAGCGCTAGCAAAATCACAGCTTGAAAAACTGGGAGTCTCTCTTCCTCTTGACCGGGAAGCCGGACAATGTTCCGTCGGCCAGCAGCAAATGATTGAGATTGCCAAAGCGCTGATGACAAACGCCGAAGTCATTATTATGGACGAACCGACCGCGGCGCTGACCGAACGGGAAATCAGCAAACTGTTTGACGTGATGACGGCGTTAAAGCGGGACGGCGTATCCATTGTCTATATTTCTCACCGAATGGAAGAGATATTTTCAATTTGCGACCGGATCACCATTATGCGGGACGGCCTCACTGTCGATACGGCGCATATGAAAGATACTCATTTTGATGAAGTGGTCAAAAAAATGGTCGGGCGGGAGCTGACCGATCGGTATCCGACCCGCACGCCGTCACTCGGCGATAAGGTGCTCGAAGTGAAAAACGCCTCAAAAAAAGGAAGCTTTTCACAGATCAGTTTCCATGTGAGCGCCGGAGAAATCCTCGGCGTTTCCGGCTTAATGGGTGCCGGACGGACAGAAATCATGAGGGCGCTGTTCGGAATTGACCGGCTCGATTCCGGCGAGATCTGGATTTCCGGCCGAAAAACCGGCATTCGGGGTCCGTACGATGCCATCCGCAAGGGACTCGGCCTGATTACGGAGAACCGCAAAGATGAAGGGCTGCTGCTGGATACGTCCATTCGTGAAAATATCTCATTGCCGAACCTGACCAGCTTCTCTCCGAAAGGCATCATTGACCGAAAACGCGAGGCGGAGTTCGTTGAGCTGCTCATCAAGCGTCTGACCATTAAGACTGCATCTCCGGAAACCGCCGCCCGGCATTTATCAGGAGGAAATCAGCAAAAAGTCGTCATCGCCAAATGGATCGGAATCGGCCCGAAAGTCCTCATCCTTGATGAACCGACAAGAGGCGTCGACGTAGGCGCGAAAAGGGAAATCTATTCATTAATGAATGAACTGACCGATCGCGGAGTCGCCATCATCATGGTTTCTTCCGAGCTGCCGGAAATTCTCGGCATGAGTGACAGAATCATCGTCGTCCACGAAGGGCGCATCAGCGGAGAAATCAATGCGGCAGATGCAACACAAGAACACATCATGACACTTGCCACGGGAGGGCAGCAGTATGAAAACTGAACCAATAACATCAACTGAACAAAAGCGATTTTCCATTCATACCTTCACGCAAAAACTCGGTCCGTTTCTCGGCTTACTGATTCTTGTGCTGATCGTTTCCGTTTTAAACCCGAGTTTTCTTGAACCTCTCAATATTCTCAATCTTCTTCGGCAGGTTGCGATTAACGCTCTGATTGCCTTCGGAATGACGTTTGTCATTTTAACGGGAGGCATTGATCTCTCTGTCGGAGCCATCCTCGCCTTATCGAGCGCATTGGTCGCAGGTATGATGGTATCAGGCATCGATCCGATCTTAGCCGTCATCATCGGCTGCGTGATCGGCGCCGTACTCGGCATGATAAACGGATTATTAATCACAAAAGGAAAAATGGCGCCGTTCATCGCCACTTTGGCGACAATGACCGTCTTTCGCGGACTGACCCTCGTCTATACGGACGGAAATCCGATTACGGGGCTCGGTTCAAATTACGCATTTCAATTATTCGGGCGCGGTTATTTTCTCGGCATCCCCGTACCTGCCATTACGATGCTGATTGCATTTGCGGCCCTGTGGGTTCTTCTGCACAAAACACCGTTCGGCCGCCGGACATACGCCATCGGCGGCAATGAGAAAGCGGCGCTGATATCGGGAATCAAAGTGCCCCGCATCAAGATCATGATCTATTCTCTGACAGGTTTATTATCGGCGCTGGCGGGAGCGATTCTGACATCACGCTTAAATTCCGCACAGCCGACGGCCGGAGAATCATACGAGCTGGACGCCATCGCAGCGGTCGTTCTCGGCGGAACGAGCCTGTCCGGCGGTCGAGGGCGCATCATCGGTACGCTGATCGGGGTTTTGATTATCGGTACGCTGAACAACGGCTTGAACCTTCTCGGCGTATCATCGTTTTATCAGCTTGTCGTCAAAGGAATCGTCATTTTAATCGCGGTGCTGCTGGACCGCAAAAAATCGGCATAGTAGGAGGACCATTATGAAGAAAGCCATCATCACGATCGCGGCATTATCACTGTTTTTGCTGTCCGCCTGTTCACTTGAACCGCCGCAATGGGCAAAACCGTCAAACACAAAACATAAAAAAGAATTCACTATCGGGCTCTCCGTCTCCACATTAAACAATCCGTTCTTCGTTTCATTAAAAGAAGGCGTTGTAAAGGAAGCCAAAAAACGGGGCATGAAGGTCATTATTGTCGATGCCCAAAATGATTCATCTAAACAGTCAAATGACGTAGAAGATTTGATCCAGCAGGGAGTCGATGCGCTGCTGATCAATCCGACCGATTCATCAGCGATTTCAACAGCCGTCGAATCGGCAAATTCCCTCGGCATTCCCGTCATTGCGCTGGATCGTTCAGCCGAACACGGCAAAGTCGAAACGCTTGTCGCCTCTGACAATGTCAAAGGAGGAGAAATGGCGGCTGACTACCTCGCCGATCAGCTCGGAAAAGGCGCCAAAGTGGCTGAATTGCAAGGGGTGCCGGGCGCATCCGCGACACGGGAACGCGGAACGGGCTTTCATCATATTGCCGACAAAAAGCTGGATGTCGTTACAAAACAAGCGGCAGATTTTGACCGTACAAAAGGATTGACCGTCATGGAAAACCTGCTGCAGGGACATCCGGATATCAAAGCCGTGTTCGCCCATAATGATGAAATGGCACTCGGGGCGCTCGAAGCGATTAACAGCTCGGGCAAACACATTTTGGTCGTCGGTTTCGACGGAAATAAAGATGCGATTTCTTCCATTAAAAGCGGGAAGCTGACAGCCACGGTCGCCCAGCAGCCGGAGCTGATCGGAAAACTGGCGGCCGAAGCGGCGGAGCAGGTGCTCAAAGGAGAAAAAGTCAAAAAAACCATTTCCGCTCCATTGAAACTTCAAACGCAAAAATAACCGGCTGATGTTTAGACTTCCGGTAAAACGTGAAAGGATGAAGTAAAAGGAGAGATACAGATGAAGAAAACAGCCAAAGCGGCATCCATTCTGACCCTTGCAGCGGGAATATCAGCGGCTTCAGCTGCCGGAATAACGCCTCTTCCCGAGACACACGCGCAAGAAGCGGTCAAAATTGACGATCTGTACAGCTACCCGCTTGACTCTTATCTCGTTTCCGCGGAAGCATTGAACGTGAGAACAAAAGCATCAGCAGCCAGTCCGAGAGCTGATACCCTTCATTTAGGCGACAGCTTAAAGATCGTTTCATTCCAGAACGCTGACTGGGCAAAAGTACATTATAAAAACGGAAAAACAGGATTTGTATCTACTCATTATATTGTTAAAGAAGCAACAACCGTAAAAACGACGGCAAAAACAAAAGTATATACAGACAAACAAGCGGTCAAAGCTTCCCTTGCCAAAAACACGAGCGTTTCTTTCCTCGGATGGAAAAAGACAGCCGGCGGCGGCATTGATTTCGGCTGGGCGCTTGTCGATTACGGGGGCGCAACGGGATATATCAGCACAAAAGATCTGCAAAAACTGACATAATATCAAAACGGATTTCGCAAATTCAGCGCGAAATCCGTTTTTTCTTTCTTGAGCAGTCAGAAACGTCTAGGGTTCGAAATATTTCTCAGGAAATATTGTCGGATGAAGATGAATGCATACGACTCTAAAATGGCTTCTTTATGTAATCCGCCAGGCGTTTGGCATTGTCACGGATAGCCGCAGCATCGGCGCTGCTTACACCGTACATCGCGAAAGCCGGCAAATAGGTCATTCCCGTAAAATTAGCCATTGCCTGAAACGGCCTTAAGAGCTCGCTCAGTGAAAAATGGTTGGACCCGCCTGCCTGATATGCATCCTCTCCGGCACCTACAGAAACAGCCAGCAGCAATTCTTTGCCGTGCAGCGCCTTTCCTTTGGAACCGTAAGCCCAGCCATACGCCAGCACATGATCCATCCATGTTTTTAAAAACGGAGGCGCACTGTACCAGTACAGCGGGAATTGAAATACGATCCGGTCATACTGTTCACACAGCTGCCGTTCCTTTTCCCCATCTATTTTCCCGTCCGGATATTCTTTATAAAGCTCACGGACCGTGATGTCATCATGATTTTTTAATTCTTCTGTCCACGCCTTATTGACCGCTGAGTTGTCCATGTCAGGATGAACCGCTAATACCAATACTTTCACAGCTACCACACCTTTCCCTTTTGACTGTATTTTACCTAATCTTTGCCGGTTCAGCCAAATAAAAAGAAAGCCCCCGAGAAAAATGAGGCTTTCTTTTTTATTTTATTCCGGGCTTCCTTCGGTTGTTTCAATATCCTTCGCAAAATTCGGATTATCTAAATTTGCGTTGAAAAAGTCCGCCGTATTCGGAAGCTTGAGGTTCATATTCATTTTTTGAGAAATGGTCACTTTACAATCTTTAATGACATAGTCAAACACGTGTCCCCCGGAATTGCGTCCTTCATCAATGAAGTGCAGGTGATATCCGGAAACAGCGATGCCGTTTGCGTAACCCGGCGTCCAGAAGCCGGCGATTGTACCCTGAATGTCGTCAAAGTTGAACACAGGCTGTGTTTTCACCGCTTCAATCATCGGAACGTACGGTTTCTCCTGGCGTTCTACCGTTCTTGTCTGCACCTTTTTAAATACGCCGTCTAAACGGATCGCATAAAATAAGTTTTTACTAGGCAGAAGGCTGGCGATTTCCTGCTCGAATTCTTCACGGGTCATTTCGCCGTCGATCGTATGCGTCATGTCCGGCGTGAAAAATGTGAATGAGCAGAATGGTGACAGGTCTCCGCCTTTAACAGGCGTAGCCGTTCCGTCGCCGCGCAGACGGTAAAATTCGCCGTCAAATCCGATTAATTCGCCGTCCAGTTTATTGAACGTGCCGATCCCGAAATCACCGAACTTCGGAATGTCAGCCATATCAAAATCTCCGTCATATACTCCGTCCAGCAGAGATGTCATGGTGGATACTTGATAGATCTGATCCTCAGGTGAGCCTTTTTCTCCGCGGCTCATCATATGGATGTCGCTTGCGTTTTTCATATTCCCTTCACTCCTTTTAAATTGGGCTGTTTTAGAAAACAGGTCATGGTGCGCAGAGTGCTAGAGAGCTTTTGCTTTCATTTTTTCTTTGAATTGCTTCGGAAGCATGTCGCTTGATAAATGGACATTGTCACTGTAATCGACAGGAATGTCAATGATGACAGGGCCTTCTGTGTTCAAGCCTTTTTGCAGCACGTCTGCCAGCTGTTCCGGTGACTCAACGCGCAAGCCGGTGGCGCCGAAGCTTTCTGCATATTTTACGATGTCAATGTTTCCGAAATCTACGCATGATGTACGGTTATATTTTTTCATTTGCTGGAATGCGACCATATCATATGTGCTGTCATTCCATACAAGGTGAACGATCGGCGCTTTTAAGCGGACTGCCGTTTCCAATTCCATTGCAGAGAACAGGAATCCTCCGTCTCCTGAAACGGATACGACTTTTTCACCCGGATTCACCAATGTGGCGGCAATCGCCCAAGGAAGCGCTACGCCCAATGTCTGCATGCCGTTGCTGATCAACAGCTTCAGCGGCTCATAAGCGCGGAAGTAGCGGGACATCCAGATCGCGTGAGAACCGATATCGCAAGTGACGGTTACGTCGTCATCAATTGCATTGCGGAGTTCTTGGACGATTTGCAGAGGATGCACTCTGTCGGATTTATGATCGCTTGGCGCCTTCTCGCTGTCTGTGAGCATCTGTTTTAACTCGCTCAGCACTTCTTTTTCACGGCTGCCCATATCAAATGTCACAGCGTCGTGTTCAATTTGTTTAACCGTAGCGGGGATATCGCCTAATAATTCTAATTCCGGCTGATAGGCATGATCGATATCGGCCTGGATTTCGTCAAGATGGATAATAGCACGGTCACCGTTTACGTTCCAGAACTTCGGATCGTATTCAATCGGATCATAACCGATCGTTAATACGACATCCGCCTGTTCAAGCAGAAGATCGCCCGGCTGGTTGCGGAACAGTCCGATCCGGCCGAAATATTGGTCTTCCAGCTCTCTGGACAATGTGCCGGCCCCTTGGTACGTTTCTACGAAAGGCAGTTTTGTTTTGGCAAGCAGTTTGCGGATTTGTTTTACCGCTTCCGGTCTTCCGCCTTTCATGCCGACTAACAGAACGGGAAGTTTCGCCGTCTGGATTTTCGCGATAGCCGCGCTGACCGCCTCTTCCGGTGCAGGGCCTTGTTTCGGCGCCGGCACGCTGCGTACGTTTTTCACATTTGTGATTTCATTCACAACATCCTGCGGAAAGCTCACAAAAGCCGCGCCTGCCTGACCTGCTGACGCTGCCCTGAAGGCGTTTGTTACCGCTTCTGGTATATTCCCTGTTTCCTGTACTTCTACACTGTATTTTGTAATCGGCTGAAATAGCGCCGCATTGTCCAATGATTGGTGTGTCCGTTTTAACCGGTCTGCGCGAATTACGTTACCCGCCAGCGCCACTACCGGATCACCTTCTGTATTAGCCGTTAACAAGCCGGTCGCCAAGTTGGATGCCCCCGGGCCTGAAGTAACGAGACAAACGCCTGGTTTTCCAGTCAGTCTTCCGACAGCCGCAGCCATAAATGCAGCGTTCTGTTCGTGACGGCATAAAACCAGTTCAGGTCCTTTATCTTTTAACGCATCAAATACTGCATCAATTTTTGCACCCGGAATGCCAAAAACATGTGTGACACCTTGCTCCACTAAGCAATCAACAACAAGCTCCGCCCCCCGATTTTTTTCAGAGGTTTTTAGTTCATTTGTTGCTTTTGCCAACACCCTCACTCCTTATTATGCATATTAAATATAAAATTTTAAGTAATTTGTGATATTATTCACTATACACTCTTTGGAAATTGACCTCCAATATCAATTCGCCGTATGATTAATATGTTTCACGAATAATTAACAAAGAGAAAGGAATGGATAAGGATGGAGCTTCGCCATCTTCAATACTTTATTGCCGTTGCCGAAGAACTTCATTTCGGCAAAGCTGCGCTTCGGTTAAATATGACACAGCCGCCTCTCAGCCAGCAGATCAAACAGCTTGAGAAGGAAGTCGGCGTGACCTTATTAAAGCGCACGAAACGGGTTGTAGAGCTTTCAGCTGCCGGAGAAAGTTTTTTAAAACACAGCAGAAACGCGATCGAAGAAATAGACAAAGCGATTGAAATGGCGCAGAGAACGGCGCGGGGAGAGCTCGGCCGCCTTGTCGTCGGTTTTGTCGGCTCGGCCACATATGAATTTCTGCCGCCGATCATTCGGGAATTCCGCGAAAAATTCCCCTCCGTCAAGCTTGATCTGCGTGAAATTTCTTCTTTCAGACAGCAGGAAGAACTTCTGAAGGGGAACATTGATATCGGCATCCTTCATCCGCCTTTACAGCATTCCGCGTTACATATGGAAAAGGTGCAGAGCAGCCCGTGCATTCTGGCTTTGCCGAAGCAGCACCCGCTTACCGCTAAACAGACAATCGACATTCAGGATTTAAAAAATGAACCGATTATCACACTGTCGAAAGAAACATGGCCGACTTTATACCTGGAGTTTGTAAACTACTGCGAGCAGGCGGGCTTCAAACCGAAAATCGTTCAGGAAGCGACGGAGTATCAAATGGTGATCGGATTGGTTAGTGCCGGTATCGGTGTAACCTTCGTGCCTTCTTCTGCTAAAAAGCTGTTTAATCTCGAAGTCGCCTACCGCGGCATTAATCAGGCGCAGCTCACTGCCGAATGGGTCATTGCCTACCGCAAGGATAATCAAAATCCGATCCTGAAACATTTTCTGGATATTATGAATAAGCGCCAGGCTTTATTGCAGGCGGATAAGGAAAATGCATAAAAAAGAGGGCCGCCGAAAGCAGCCTCTTTTTTTTGTGCTTTTATGGATTTTTACTAAATTGGTAGAAACGCTCAGTACACCTTACGACCTGTACCCGTATACATACAGTACAACTGATCAGGAGGGATAAAAATAACGGGGCGGCAATGACCCATCGAAAAGGAGGCAGAACACATTACACATATTACCGTCATTTTGACCCTGATTTCTTTCTTTGTGACCATTATTTTTATATTTTGGAGACCCGGGGGATTAAATGAAGCCGTTCCGGCGTCGCTGGGCGCCATTCTCGTTTTGTTATGCGGAACCGTTTCCTTTCATGATTTGGGGGATATAGGGTCAAAAGTCACCGGAGCATCAATAACCATTATCTCCACAATGATAATGGCGATCGCGCTGGAAAGCTTCGGTTTTTTTAACTGGGCGGCGGCCAAACTGCTTCACCGCGCCAAGGGATCAGGCATCCGGCTTTTTTGGCTGACCAACCTGCTCTGTTTTTCAATGACGCTCTTTCTGAATAATGACGGCAGCGTCTTAATCACCACTCCTATTTTACTATTGGTCTTACAATATCTCGGACTTAAAAGACATCAGAAAACACCGTATTTAATAAGCGGCGTATTAATTGCGACGGCGGCAAGCACCCCGATCGGCGTCAGTAATATCGTCAATTTAATTTCTCTCAAAATGATAGGCATGGACCTTTATTTGTACACCAATATGATGTTTATCCCCGGCACGCTGGGACTGGTGTTTATGGCCTTTCTGCTGTTTGCCGTTTTCTACCGCCGTTTGCCGAAACAGCTCCCCGATATTCCGGTTCATTTTGAATCGCTGGAACACAAACGATATCATCCGCTTCAGCCTCCGCCAGACTTGTCCCAAAAAAACAGCCGTACGAACATCATGTTTTGTGTTTTGGTATTTGTATTGTTTGTCCGGATCAGTCTGTTTGCAGCTTCTTACAACGGCATATCCGTTTCGCTCGTGGCTGTCATCAGTTCAGTCATCCTGCTTTGCTGGAGATGGTTTTATTTAAAAATCGGACCGGCGGACTTATTAAGGAAAGCGCCTTGGCATATCTTTATTTTTGCCTTCACGATGTACATTATCATTTACGGACTGCATAATATCGGACTGACGGCATTGCTTGTTCAGTCTATTGAGCCTTATGTCTCACAAAGCATTGCCCACGCTGCATCTATTATGGGCATTGCTACATCCGTCCTCTCTAATTTGTTCAATAACCATCCCGCCTTAATGATCAGCACTTTGACATTAACTGAAATGTCCATCGACCCATTAACCGTAAAAATCATTTATCTGGCTAATATTATCGGCAGTGATATCGGATCATTGCTTCTGCCGATCGGGACATTAGCCACACTGATCTGGATGCATATCATCAGACAGCACGGCGAAAAAGTTTCTTGGTCAGAATATATCAAAACGACCATTGTCGTTGTCCCTCTCACCGTCGTGTTTACCATTACCGTTTTATATGTTTGGATCAGCTGGATTTACCTTTAGCTATGAAAAAAAACTGCCTGCTGTATAAGAGAGGCAGTTTTATCATTTATGGCAGGTGCATGGTTTTTAAATGATTCAATTTCCAAAAGACAGTATCCCCGTCTGCATTGGTCAATTCAAGAATATTATCTGAGACGTCCTGTAACAGCCCCACTTTATTCGGTATATCTCCTAAATCCAGAATAATCAGCTTCCCGACATATCTTTTTAATTGCTCCTCAAAATTCCGGACAAGGGGCACATTAGCGGGAACAACCGGCAGCTCTGAACTGTTTAATGTATACGGCGTCTGCTCATCGGAATAGGGTGTCAGCCATTTCAAATGATGCATCGAGATGAAAAGAGTCTTATAAACCGGAGAGAAGAAAACAAAATAATCATTTAAAACACTTGTCACATACCCATGAATGGAACGGTCTCCCGTAACGAAAATTTCTGTAAATCTGCCTTTTATATGCTGGAGGGTATTCCGGTAAGAAAAGGAATGTTCCTGTTTTTCGGGATGCGGACTTTTTTTTCTTGCGTACGGTTCTTTATTCTCTTCGTCCGGGAGCGTCAATGTCATCCTCTGAAGATGCAGCAGCGGAATATAAAGAAACGTCCGGCCGTCATGAATCACAATGATATCCTGACCGATATCCAAAAGAGTTCCTGAAAATGTCGTATTCCCCGATATCTCAATATCGACTTGTTTATCCAGAAATCTGCTTAATCCAGCCATTTCATTCCCCCTCTCCCGCGTTTACGGACAATCTTTCCAATCATTTACGGCCGTGTTTCCACCTATAATCTATTGTCCTTAATACAGTGGCGTAGCTATAAGAGTTCTCTTCCTCCCGTTTTGAGGATCGAACGGATCTTGACGATCTTTTCGACTTTTTAGAGGAAGTACGCTGCTCTTCGCGTGATTCTTCTTCATGTGACTTTTCTTCTTCGGCGCTCTCTTTCCCGCCTTTATTCTCGTCGTCTTTATTCTCCTCTTTTTTGGCTGCTCCTTTTGCCCCTTCGCTGATGCTCTTGATATGAAAAGGATAGATCCGCAGCACTTCTTTATCTTTCACAAGAGTGTAGTGGCCGTCGGAATTATCCACAAGTATACCTTCAACGGCTTCAGGACCTCCGCGGTTGATGGATACCCATTTGTGGATCAGGCGTTTAAATATGCCGTGAAAATCATCAGCCATTTCAAATTCCGGGCGCTCCTCCTCCTGGCCGTCCTCTTCTTGTTCCGCGCTGATGCTTTTGACATGATCGGCGTTAAAATATACGATTCCGTCATCTTCCGTTTCCAGCACGAGAAAATCATCCCCTGTTTCGTGAAGCTTTCCTCTTTTCGATTCCGGACCTCCCTGATTCAATTGCACCGTGCGATTGGTCATCCGGCTGATCAGATCTTGAAAATCATCAGCTTTTTCACATTCTGCCGCTTCGGCCGGCGATACGGTTTCACTCGTATTTTCCGTCACACTTTTCACGTGTTTCCATTGATAATAAACGATTTTATTATCAACTTGAAGAGCGATATAATCCGATTGGATGTCTGCTAATCTCCCTGTCTTGGACTCCGGGCCTCCCCGGTAGACAGTAATTACTTTTCCTTCCATCGCATGCAAAAAGTTGTCATCAGACCGATGCCGCTTCGTATTGCGTTTCATCTATTGTCCTCCTAGTCATTTTTCTCATAATGTAAAAAGCATAATGCATATATACGTATCACGATTATTTTCGGGAACTGATTCACCAGCCTATTTGTAAAAAATCTTTCTTCATTTCCAAATCAGATATTCCACCGCTCTAACTCACTGCTGATGAAGGCGGACCGCTCCTTAATGTATTCGCAAATCACATCAGGCTCCCGGTCAAAGCAATCAATCTCCTCTTTCTTATAAGGATCCTTCGCGACATGCGGCCTGATCTGCTCATACAGTGACATGACCTTCGGCTTCATATGTTCAATGGTAAACCGGGTCTGAAGCGTTTCTTCCAAAAGCTGTTTGTACGCTTTGCGGAAATACGGTTCATCCAGAAGCCTTGCAGTCAAGGTATTAAACCCTTGTATTCTGACATAATCGGCGTCCATTCGATCACCGTGAATGTCTCTTCCCCACGTCGCATCGTAATCCCACGGAATGACTTCAAAAAGTCCCGTTTCATGATTCCGGTACAAAGCGTAATTATGAACAAATCCATCGTAGTTTGAGGTAAACACGATGCCCGCAAGCCACCGCAAATACTTATCGGCGTCCAAGTGTTTGACGATCTCCCCCTTGAACTCTGACTTCGGCACGGTATTAATTTTATAGATCATGTCCTGCAAGTATAAATCGTCTTCTTTCGTTCCCGTTTTCTTTTCATAACCAAGTTCGAGCGATGTTTTCGTATCCCGCTCCAGATCACTGACGAGGGAGAAATTGGCGTCGTCATCAACCGCGTAAAAAACAGCCCCGTCCGCCAAATTCCGTTTCGCCAGAAAATATTCATCCACTGACTCCAGCTCAAGATACACCCCCTCATGTCTGCCATTGATTTGCAGGGTTACGAAATTCGCCTTTGGTGACAGCGTCCCAAGCTCCGCGAAGAAATCGAGAGACAGCTTATTCCGCATCATCGACGGATCTTTGTATTCAGCGTTTAAATGTATCTCTTTCGCCCTGCGAAATGTTTTCGGCGAATAAAAAGCGATGTGATACGATTTTTTCTTAAAATCTCTTATATGAGAGCCGCGGTACGCCAGATCAATGTCAAGCCGTTTTTGATTCACTCTCAGCACCGCGGGCACCGGATCATCATCCCAAATGTCTTTTTTCAGCTCCATTAAGTCTTTCGGGTGAATAAACAGCTGGTATAGAGGCAATGTTGATTGGTCTTTCATCAGTAACCCTCCCTGTATTAATTTAGGCTGTGCTATTTATATAAAACTCAGCGAATCACACATACACTTTTTTCATTCATGCGTACTATGTGGTAGTAAGGATCGCATCCTTAAAACATATATCATGAGGAGGTTTCAAAATGGGCCACTATTCCCATTCTGATATCGAAGAAGCAGTAAAGTCCGCAAGCACCGAGGGATTGGAAGATTATTTGTACCAAGAACCAAAAAGCAGTAAGAAGAGAAAATCTCGCAGCCATAAAAAATCCCGTTCTCACAAAAAATCTCGCAGTCATAAAAAATCGTGCCGCTCTCACAAAAAATCTCGCAGCCATAAAAAATCGTGCCGCTCTCACAAAAAATCTCGCAGCCATAAAAAATCCCGTTCTCACAAAAAATCTCGCAGTCATAAAAAATCCCGTTCTCACAAAAAATCTCGCAGCCATAAAAAATCGCGACGCTCTCACAAAAAATCTCGCAGCCGTAAAAAATCTTGCCGTTCTCACAAAAAATCTCGCAGCCACAAAAAATCTTGCCGCCGCAAGAAAAAACGCACGCAGAAAAAACCTTACCGTCCTCATAAAAAAGACCCTTGCAAAAAAGACGATTACTGCAGCAAAACAGAGTACTGGAAAGACGGGAACATCTGGGTTGTAAAGAAAAACTACAAGTAACGCCATTTGTAAATAGGCTGCCGGCTAAACGGAAGCCTTTTTCCTCAATCAGATATATGCCACGTGATAAGATATGCAGCCGGTTTTCTTTTGTTGTGTTTCCGAATTTTCTTTCTGTATAATCAGGTCATACGATAAAGAAAGGCGGCCGAAATCATGCATATCTTACGAGCAGACGAACTGAACGCAAAAGACACCTACAAATTGCTTTCGGGCACAGTCGTTCCCCGGCCGATCGCATTTGTCACGACGCGGTCATCCATCAATGGCGCCGTAAACGCGGCGCCCTTCAGTTTCTATAACGTTGTCTCCGCAGAACCGCCGCTTCTGGCCATCTCTGTCAGCCGCGCGGACGGACGGCAGAAAGACACCGCGAGAAACGCAATCGCTCATCGGGAATTCGTGGTGCACGTCAGTGATGAGTCCATTATTGAAGACATTAACAAAACGGCGGCAAGGCTTGATCCTGATGTCAGTGAACTTGGCATGACAGACCTTTCTGTGACAGACAGCGCCTGCATCAGCGTTCCCGGTATAAAAGAAGCAAAAGTCAGGTTTGAATGTATACTCGAACGCCATCTTCCGTTTCAAAATGACAGCGGAGAAACGACGACAGACCTCATCATCGGCAGAGTCGTTTGTTTTCATTTGAATGACCAAGTATATGACGCCGATAAAGGCTACATACGGACAGATGAGCTGAAGCCTGCGGCAAGGCTCGCGGGGAATGAATACGTCAGACTCGGGAAGACATATACACTTGTCCGCCCGACCTGAAGCAGGAACCATTATAATAGAAGAAACTAGTCAAAAAGACCCCTTTCGAAAGGGGTCTTTTTTGAGTCTTTTACCATTAAACTCAGCCTAATGTCTTATAGAATGCTGAAACTTACAAGGCCCTCACCCGTATGAAACGAGTGACACATTTTTAGGAGGAGACGATGGATTTCATTCAGTTACTGATTTTTTCAGCCGTATTTATTTTGCTCAGCCTTATGTTTCAAGTATTTGCCGTCAAAGTTCTTCATTTTCCAAAGGCTGTTAAAAAGCAGAAGCCGATAAACGGCACACATCGATTAATCGAAATCACACTGCTTATTACGGGCATCGCAGCGGTGACTTTGTTCAATGAAATGTACGTATTTGCGGGAGTTGTTTTCATGCTATTTTGCTGCAGCGGCTTAATGGAATGGCGGCACCGGCGGGAGGAAAAGCAATATGTGTACGATTCGTTTTACGCAGGTCTTTCTGCCGCTCTTGGCGTGCTTATTTTTTTCATCAGTTAGCGTATCATGCTCTATACTCCTGCGGCCGCTCCGTCGCCGCGCGGGTCGGCCCCGCCTTGGAGAAAGCCTTCTTCATCAATGACGATCGCTGCCGCATGGCCCATAAGCCCGTCAAAATCACCAACGGTCTCGACGCGGTGGCCGCTCTGCCTTAAGGCTTCTCTCGTTTCAGGGCTGATTCTGCTTTCAACCCTCAGCCCTTCATACTCCTCTCCCCATGTCCGCCCCCAGACCCAGCGCGGCTCATTGATCGCCTGCTGCGGGTCCATTTTGTAATCAATGATGCGCGTAATCATCGCTGTCTGAGTTTGCGGCTGGCCTTCTCCTCCCTGGGTTCCGTACAGGATGTGCGGCTTTCCTTCTTTACAGGCCATCGCCGGCATGAGAGTGTGGAACGTCCGCTTGCCGGGTTCAAGTGTATTGACATGGGATTCATCCAGCGAAAAAAATGACCCGCGGTTTTGCAGCAGAATGCCCGTCTTCCCCGCCGTAACGGCTGACCCGAATTCAAAATAAAGGCTCTGTATAAAGGAAACGGCATTTCCTTCCGCATCTCTGACGGCGGCATAAGCAGTGTCGCTTCCGACCGGACGGCTTAGCGCCGGCGCAGCCGTGTCACCGATTTCTTCCGCCAGCTGCTTTGCATACCGTTTATCAAGCAGCCGATCCAGCGGAATATGAGAAAATGCCGGATCAGTCAGCACTTCATTCCGGTGCTGAAAACTCTTTTTCAGCGCCTCGATCAGCAGATGATAATAGTCAAAGGAGCCGTGTTCAATCTGAGAAAAATCATAGTTTTCCAATATATTGAGCGTCATTAAGCCTGTAAAGCCCTGTGAATTCGGCGGAGCCTGATAGATGCGGTATCCGCGGTAATCAGAGGATACCGGGTTCGTCCACTCGCCGCGGTGGGCTTTAAAGTCATCAAGTGTCAGACGGCTGCCGTTGTTTTGCAGAAAGGATGTGATGCTTTGAGCGAGGTCTCCTTCATAAAAAGCGCTTCTGCCTTTCTCGGCAAGCTGCTCCAAGCTGTCCGCCAAATCCTTTTGGACAAACCGTTCACCGGGCCTGGGCGCTTTTTTGTTTCTCGTAAAAATGGCCGAGGTGTAAGGCGTCGAGGCTAAAAGAGCGAGATTGTGTTCTGTGTGGGCGCACTGGTCGGCGGACACCGGAAATCCGTTTGCCGCGTAATCAAGAGCAGGCTTCAGCACCTCAGCGAGCGAAAGACGCCCGTACGCCGAAAGCACGGCATCCCAGCTGTCCGCCATTCCCGGAACGGTTATGGCGCTTTCTGGCCCGCGCAGAGGGATCGCTTCTCTGCCCCGATACAAGTCTCTCGTCACATGCTTCCCTGAACGGCCGCTCCCGTTATAAGCTTTGATTCGTCCCGTTTCTTTATGGTAAGTGAGCCAAAATGAATCCCCGCCAAGACCCGTCATATGCGGATACACGACTGCCAGGCAGGCGCTGACCGCCACTGCCGCGTCAAACGCGTTTCCTCCCTTTTCCAGAATGCCGGCCCCCGCCTGAGAAGCAAGATAATGCGGATTGACGACCATTTGTTTCGTTCCGATGGTTGAAGTATTCATGGCAAGCCCCTTTACAAATTTTCCTAAGTATAAAAAGCGGCTTCACCGGCATCCACCTTCCTGAAAGAAAAGCTCACACACTATTTACTTTCCGATAAGAAATAATTCTAAGTTATTACGTAACGAAAACAATAAAAAAATTTCTCCTTCATACCGTAACATTTCATGATACAATAATATCCACCAAATGAAGGAAGGTGAAGCCGGTTGGAACATGAGTACAGCATTCCGAATCTTGTCCTTGATGAAACGGATAAACAGATTCTCTCGATTTTGCACGAGGAAGGGAGGATTTCCTATACAGACTTAGGAAAGCGGGTTAACCTGTCGCGAGTGGCGGTTCAGCACCGCATTCAGCATTTACTGGATGCCGGTGTGATTGAAAAATTCACCGCTGTCATCAACCCGGCGAAAATCGGCCGTCATGTGTCCGTGTTTTTTAACGTGGAGGTGGAGCCGCAGTATTTGGAGGAAACCGCATTAAAGCTTGAAAAGGAGCCGGCGGTGACAAGCCTTTATCATATGACCGGACCGAGCAAGCTGCATATGCACGGCATTTTCGCAAATGATCAGGAGATGGAAGAGTTTTTGACAAAACGGCTCTATACGCAAAAAGGCGTCGTCAGCGTCGACTGCCAAATGCTGATTAAACGGTATAAAAGCAGAACGGGCATGAAGCTGTAAGGAGGACATAGCCATGAAACATCCCTATTGGGACATTACGGCGGCGATGGTCCGAACGGGCATTCTCGGATTCGGAGGCGGCCCGTCGGTGATCCCGCTCATCCGCCATGAAGCCGTCAATAAATACAAATGGATAGATGATGATGAATTCGGAGAAATATTAGCGATCGCTAATGCGCTTCCCGGACCGATTGCCACAAAAATGGCTGCGTATCTGGGCTTCAAGCTGAAAGGCACGTTAGGCGCAATCGCGGCAACCCTCGCACATATTCTGCCTACATGTCTCGCTATGGCGGGCTTGTTTGCGGCTGTCAATGTCTTAAGCCGCTCAGCAATCGTTGCCGGCATGATTGGCGCCGTAACACCGGTGATCGCCGTCATGCTCGGCATCATGGCGTACGAGTTTGGCCAAAAAGCGCTTAAAGGTTTCGGCTGGGTCACGGGCATCCTGTTTTTTATCATCGCTTTTATCGGCCTGCAAACGTTACAGATCAATCCCGGCTTTGTCATTATCATTTTCTTGGCATACGGCGCGTTTCATTTTAAATTAAAGGACAAAATCACAAAGAAACGTTCAAAAGATAAAGGAATGCCGGCCTCATGATCTTGATTTATGTATTTATGGCGTTTTTTGTCGCAAACGTACTCGGATATGGAGGCGGACCGGCGTCGATCCCGCTGATGTTTGAAGAAGTCGTCAACAGATACAGCTGGCTCTCAAACGATCAATTCTCAAATATGCTCGCACTTGCGAACGCATTGCCGGGCCCGATCGCAACCAAAATCGCGGCGTATGTCGGCTACAGCGCAGGCGGATGGCCCGGATTCCTGATTGCGCTGATCGCCACCGTCGTACCGTCGGCGCTCGCATTGATCGTCCTCTTGCGCATCATTCAGCGCTTCCGCCAATCCCCCGTCATCAAAGGTATGACGCTGTCCGTCCAGCCTGTCATCGCCGTCATGATGCTCATTCTTACCTGGCAAATCGGCGCAGACGGCATCAAAGCGATCGGCTGGGTTCAAGCGATAGTGATTGCGGGGATTTCCCTCCTTGTCTTGACAAAATTCAAGATGCATCCGGCCTTTCTGATTATCGCGGCGTTTTTGTATGGAGGGCTTGTGATTCCTCATTTATAAAGAAAAGCACCTGGACAGGTGCTTTTTTATTTTGGCCCCACAATGCCGTTTGATATGACAACAGATTCATCGCCTGCATCACTCTTGATGATTTGCTTGACTTGCAGCGTTGCGCCTGCCATTCTCACAAATTGCTGAACCTGAGGCGAATTGGTTTCAGCCTGTATCCAAACAGAAGTCGGCGCTTTCCAAGCTAGAAAGAGTGCAAGAATCAACATACCAGAGATAACCAGCAGCAACTTCATATCGCATCACTTCTTTTCAATAAACGGCTCGCAGCGGACAGCGCCTGTTGATCATGAAGAATATCACCGGGACGATTGCCTTCTCCCAGCACATAGCCTTTAAAGGACATCCCCATAAAATCAAAAATATGTTCAAATTGCTGAATCAGCGGCAGCCCTTTTAGTTTAGGGTTGTCTCCGCCCACTGCTGTTACATATGCCTGCTTCGCTGACATTTGCTGTTTAAAATCAGGAAACCTCGGATCTCTCAGCGTCTGTGACCAGCGATCAATAAACAGCTTTAATGTCCCTGACATGCCAAACCAATAAATTGGGGTGGCGAATACAAGAATATCGCACGGTAATATCAGCTCAATGATAGAATCGTAGTCATCTTGAACAGGACGAAAGCCGCCTTGGGCGTGACGCAGATCTTCAATTGGCCGGATCCGATATTTCCGCAAATGAATGTGCTCCGCATCGAATGCTTGAACAGCCTTCTCCGCAAGAATATCCGTATTTCCGCCAGAACGAGTTCCGCCATTAATAACCGCAATTTTCATGATGCATCTGCTCCTTTGTTTACGAATGATTTTCTTCATCATATAATGGATTCATCAATCAATACAGATGATTATTTCGATTGTTTCAATCGATAAAACCGATTTAGAAAGGGCGAGATCAAATGGAATTGAAGCAGCTGATCACCTTTATTACCGCAGCAGAACATGTAAACTTCACCCTAACCGCCAAGATGCTTAACTATGCACAATCAAGTGTTACCTCTCAGATCAAATCACTGGAAGAAGAAATCGGGACTCCTTTATTTGAACGGCTGGGCAAGCGGCTTTTCCTGACAGAAGCCGGCAAAACGTTCAAATCCTATGCGGAGAAGATCATTGCGTTAACAGAAGAAGCAAAAATGGCCGCAAATCAAGCAAGAGAAACAACCGGAACCTTGAAAATCGGTGCGACGGAAAGCCAGTGCACATACCGCCTTCCGCCTATCATAAAAGAATTCAAACAGGCTTTTCCTCAAGTAAAGCTTATATTCAAACCGTATATTTCCAACGAACAAGCGAAAGAACAGCTCTTGCAGGGCCAGCTTGATATCACTTTCATTTTGGATGTGAATCGGTCGGAAGACGCACTGCACGTTGAATCTCTGATTCAGGATGAAATCAAAATGGTAGCCGCCAATGACCATCCTTTTCCAGCAGACTCACCAGCAACATTGAAGGATCTTCAAAATGAAACCCTTCTGCTGACAGAGGACGGCTGTTCATATCGCACGCTCTTTGAGAACACTTTACATGACGCCGGAGTCTACCCTAATAAATTAGAATTCGTCAGCATAGAAGCCATCAAACAATGCGTGATGGCCGGACTCGGAATCGGACTATTGCCTGAAATGACAGTAAAAGACGATATTGCCGAAGGACGGATGAAAGAACTCAACTGGCAGAATGAATGCCCCGTTTTTACTCAACTAGCATGGCATAAGGACAAGTGGATGTCTGCGCCATTAAAGGCATTTATCGATTTGACGCGAAAAACATTCAAATAAAAACCTGCTGCAAGGACGACAAAGTTTTTAATAAAGCAGACACCAGGCATACAAAAAAACACTTGGTGGCTTAGAGCTCCAAGTGTTACATGTGATTTTTCCGATAAAACGTTCGCAAAACATGCGTTTCAAGGTCAGCCAGACGGACAGGGATCGGCAGCCTGCTTTCTCGATTGATCATTTTCATTGTGATCTGATAGCTGCTTTCTAAATCAATGTTATGTCCGCAAGACAAGAAGATAGGCTTCACGTCCCGCCGTGTCCGAAGCGCCCGGCCATATACCTCGCCGTCAATGAGAATATCGGTGTAGGCGCCGACTTCATTTTCAGGCATCTCAAAATCGCAGCCTTTGATTTTGAGATAGGTTTTCGCAATCCCAATCGTCGGCTTCCCCAGAAAAAAAGCCGCATGGGTGGCAACGCCCATATGATTGTAATGCAGATACCCGTTGCCATCAAACAAAAACACATCCGGCTCCGTCTCCAGCTTTTTGGCCGCTTCGATGATCAGCGGCAGCTCGCGAAACGCAAGAAAACCGGACACATACGGCACGCTGATTTTCCCCATGCTGTGCACTTTTTCAATCACCTCTGTTGTATCAGCGTCAATCACGATGATACTGCACACCCCGTACGGTTCCCCGTCCTGCTCCCAATAAGCGAGGTCGACGCCTGCGCTGGTGTTGACGGAGTCTGGATGGATGACGGGGGATAGGTTGATTTTATGTATAAGAGATTGTTGAGTTCGAATAAAATCCGATTCATCTTTTTGTTCAAAATCGTGAATTTGATGTATTTTCATTTCACTTGTTTTCCTCTCTTAAAATAGTCTTCGCGCTCAATCGTCCTGTGTTTCGATCTAGCGAAGACTCCATATGCTTCATTGAAAAAAGCAGATAGTATAATCTGCTTTTTATTAAAATTCATTTTTCATTTCTTTCATAAAAATAAGATCCAATTGTTTAAGTAATTCTTTAAGTTCAGTACACATAATATCTTCTAAAGGATTTTCCCAATCTTTGTTTTTTATCAGTTCAATGCCATAACTGCCGGTTGGATCCCCTTCTGGGTACCACCCTACAAGCAGCAAATTTTTAGTTTTATGAGAAACTGCAGGAGATCTTGATTAAAGTCAAATAACCAAGCATCATCATTTTCCTCTAGAGTTTTAGGGTCAGTATCTTTTAATGGAATATAATCAACAGTCCACCCCGCTGGTATCTTAAGCCTTAAGAAATTGGGAACATGTTGGCTTAGGTGCTGCAAACCCTCTAAAACCCCACTTCCCACAGTCCAGATTTGATATTCCAACTCTTCCAATAATTGTTCTATTTCATTAAAAGAGTCTTCTTTATAAATCTTATCTGTTTTTAAGCCCGCTACTATGACATGGTATTAATCATTTTCAAATATTACCTTAATAACAGCATTACGTTTTTCATTTTGTAGTTTTAGTAATTCATATTTTTCTTGCATTCTTTTTTCTGAACTTAAATTGTTCAGTACTACAGACCAGCCATTACAGATTTTTAATGGCAGCAATTGAGAAATATGGTCTCTATCCATAACTGCTTCTCCTTGTACTCCACATTGTTAAATTATTATAAAAAAACTTGCCGATAACAACAAGGCAAGCTCTTAACTATAGCAATTCTAATACATCAGTAAACAAGGCATCTCCTAATGTTAATCTCCTGTTGAAAGGCTGTATATGTGGCAATTCACTCCACTCATACACAGTATCGTAGTAATCATACAAATAACTGAGTTCGATAAACCCTTTCTCTTGCATTATTTTATTAATATAGTTCGTTCCCTGAATGAATTCTAAAGATTCAGCGGTTCCTACAATGTCATAAGCGCCATCTATTAAATCGTGTCTTAGGGAATAACTATAATCTAATACATAAACAGGAACCAATTTAGATACTTTCATATTGATTTGCTGTTCTAAATGAAAACCATTTTCCCCAGAAAGATCTTGCAAATGGATATCAATTTCTCCTGAAGGATTGTTTAAATCTCTAACTTCAATTTTTTTCAAACCTTTTATTTGATTAAATTCATCAGGTACTTTTATTTTCTCTGCGCATTTGCTCTTGTACCATTCGTCTAATTCCCTATTCACAAATAGACGATGAAGCAATTCACCGATTTCAGGGTATTCATTAATAAATCTGATTCCATGTTCCATAGTTTTAACCATCCCATCTTCTTGAAGGCTCGCCTTTTTTCGTCTGCTTACCAGTTACAGGATCAAACTCTCCTAAATGCTCTGTTCTTCTGCGGTTCCACTTTTCTAATTTACCATGCCGGGAATCCCATTGCCAATTAAACCCATCTCTATCTGACCAAGATTTTCTTTTTAATCTTTCTTTTATTTGTATCATACCTCTTTCTTCCATCCAGTTAGTTGGTTCTTTTAAACGATATCCATTTGAATTGTCTCCAACTATCTTCTCTTTATCAGCTAGCGCAGCATTGTATTCTTCAGTCCGTTTCTTTTTACTGTAGTTAGTACCATTATGAGCAACATAATCATTTTGAGTCATCCCCTCAGGTTTTTCCAACCATTTTGGTTTTTTTGACTGGCTACTCGCCATCTTCACAATCCCAAGTTCTTTAACAGCCGTCTTTTCCACATCGACACGGACTGTTGGGAATCCGTACGTAAAGCCGTTCGCTGTTACTGGGCGTTCTGCGTACACGCGGACGTTTGTCGGGACTTTGAATTGTTTAACTTTTTCTAGTGTCTTGTTAGCTTTTTGAACTTTTGAATGGGTTGCAAGCGGTATGCCTTTGTTTACATGCTTCGCCAATGCGCCGGCACCAACCAAACTCAGCGCAGCTTCCAACGCCCCTTGCTTCCGTTTTTCCTCAGACACTTTGTTTCCGAACATATCCCGTCCTGTGACGGCTTCTGAGAATCCGTTTGAGGCGACAAGACCGTATGCGCCCATTTCTGTCATTTTGAGAATGTCTAAGGATTTTCCGGTTTTATAGGCATCTAAAGCATGTTCTGCGGCATTGACGGTTTTTCCGGTTTTGTAAATGGCTTTTCCGCCTTTGAAAGCGCGGCCCGCCCAGCCGACGACCGGTATGAATCCGGCGGCGGCCATCGCTCCTGCTGTGACGCGTTCTGCGGTGGAGAGTTTTTCTTCTGTGACAAGTTGTATTCAAAAGTTGATACAAGTTATTTATGTATCAACTTCCATCCATTTTATTTGCACTTGCTCTTTAATTTTAACTTCTTGATATTTCAAACTATAGCCACCTTCAGCTTGGACTCCTAAGTCAAGACAAAGTTTCAAATCCTGTAACGTTCCCCCGTTTTTTGCGGATAACGTGTTCGTAACGTAAATCTGTTAAATGCACTTTACGATGACCTCAAAACTTAATACACCCTTTTTTCTTCTACTATCATCATACAATGCTCACACCCATTACAATCTATAAAAATTAACACTTAGCGCTCTTTAAAATTTTTTCACGTTAAACCACAAAAAAGCACTTGTTGCCTTTCGTAGACAATCAAGCGCTTTAAGTTCATATATTTTTAAGTACCATTAAATTTATAAGTTTTTGGTTACAGTATGACACCTTTTATATGTCGTGACGACTACTACGTTAAAACTTACGAGTTTGTCCGAGTCCGTTAGTTTCATATACATTCCATGTATTTATATTCATCACCCAGTAAAAAGTGATCTCGCCTAAGCTCGTACTTCGTTTTCTATTCTATCATTGCACACAGTACTCCATGATGGTACAACTATCAATGAGTTTTTACTTTTAGCAACCTATTTTAAATTGCAACATCCTGATAACCTACTTCAATTATTTTTTCATTTAATAGACGAATCCCTAATCCATTTTCTGTATCCCATGAACAGTTAAATGTAATTCCAATATCTCGTCCTTCAAAAATATCCGCATATGGAATAACAATTCCATCTAAAGTTATCATTTCTAGTGTTTGTTCAGGCGTTTCAATTAATGGGTAATTTTTCATTTAATTCAATATCATAACCCAGTTCATGTCGCTTCTGTTTGTAATAGTCTAATATTGATTGCAATAATTTTGGCTGTAAATCCTCCCAATTCTGCATTAATGCTTGATATATCATATACTGTTCATCAAACTCTCCATCTTCTTCACCATCTATCACCAAAGAGATCTCAGATTCTTTTCCAAAAAAACGAATAATGGTATCCTTAACCCAACCATACTCATATTCAAGTTCACCAAAAATTGGATCGTTTATAGGCATTTTATATCTCCTCTTTTTGTTTATTAGCAAACCCCCCAGGTTTAAAAGCTCCTGCGTTTATTTCTCCTACACCACCAAGGTGTCCGAATTCACTATTAATTTTTGTTGGCACAAGTTGCATTGTTTTAACATCATTTAATTCATGCCATGTTAATTTATTTTTTTCTCGATATTTTTTATATCTCTTGCACTAATTTTACCAGATTCCATCCCAAATTGACTTGCTAACTCAGGTGAGCCATTAATTTGGTCAGCTGATTTTTGATCTGATTGAACAAAATTAGCTCGTCTGGCTTTCCCCCCATAAGTTCCTTTTCCTCCAAGCATATAGTTGATTTCAACTTGTGCTTTTGCTATTGGTGAAAAATCAGGAACTCCATTTTTATATTGAAACCTTTTATACCAACCTCATCTAATATTCTTTTCAATTTAGGGTCTGGTGAAGGTTTAAGCGTACTTAAAGATTCTCCTCTAATTCCTTCAAATTGAATCTTTGGATTGATCTGTGCAGGTGTTTGATTCATACGATAGGGCATACATTTTAAAGTTATTTGTACGCACTCTATAATTTGGTAAAACATCATATAAGGCTTATAAGGATCACCTCTACTCTCTAAATAGAAAACAGTTTATTCGGCACTCACCCCCACTAAAAAAGCCTTAAAAGAAAATAAAAATCTTTTAAGGCTTTTCATTACTAGAGGTTATTGATTTTGTCTTTATAAACTTTTAAAATTGTTGTGTTTAAATCACTGATTTCTGAGAAATGCCATTCAAACGTCGTTAGAATTCTATGAAGTTCAAATAACATTTTCTCTATTTCATCACCATCGTTCTTATCCAATGAACCAAAATTGTTTAATATAATATCTAAATCTCTAGTTAACACCCTAAAATCTTCAAGGTTCTCGTACTGTTCATCTAAATCTTCTTTATTTATAATATTAATACTTGAATTAAGTTTATCTAGTATGTCCAATATTCCTTCTAACTTTTTATCCATATCAATTCCTCCACTGTTATTTCCACCCCTTAACTACTCGTCCAAGTGCTTTCTTAGTCTTGTCAGGGTTTAAAGTACCATCTAAATTCAATACGTATTTCACATTTCCCGTCTTATCTATTACTTCTAAATGGTCTTTGTGTAATGCGTCAAGATAAACTCCATAACCCTTTTTCAGATATTGGTTATCAGTTTTCTTTTCCACCTTATAAATTGATTGTCCATCGTACTTTACTTTTGATTTTGATAAGGAATTACTTATTTTTTTTCCAAATTCCATATCAAAAAACTCATTCATATTTGAAACAGGTTTAACAATACCCTTAATACCTTTACCACTACTCGCCATCTTCACAATCCCAAGTTCTTTAACAGCCGTCTTTTCCACATCGACACGGACTGTTGGGAATCCGTACGTAAAGCCGTTCGCTGTTACTGGGCGTTCTGCGTACACGCGGACGTTTGTCGGGACTTTGAATTGTTTAACTTTTTCTAGTGTCTTGTTAGCTTTTTGAACTTTTGAATGGGTTGCAAGCGGTATGCCTTTGTTTACATGCTTCGCCAATGCGCCGGCACCAACCAAACTCAGCGCAGCTTCCAACGCCCCTTGCTTCCGTTTTTCCTCAGACACTTTGTTTCCGAACATATCCCGTCCTGTGACGGCTTCTGAGAATCCGTTTGAGGCGACAAGACCGTATGCGCCCATTTCTGTCATTTTGAGAATGTCTAAGGATTTTCCGGTTTTATAGGCATCTAAAGCATGTTCTGCGGCATTGACGGTTTTTCCGGTTTTGTAAATGGCTTTTCCGCCTTTGAAAGCGCGGCCCGCCCAGCCGACGACCGGTATGAATCCGGCGGCGGCCATCGCTCCTGCTGTGACGCGTTCTGCGGTGGAGAGTTTTTCGCCGGTCACCGGATCAACGCCTTCGGCTGCTCTTTTATAATCATAATAGCCGGTGACTTCGCCGGTAAAGTTGCAGATTCCGTCCCATGTTTTTTCGTACCATGGTTTATTGGCTTCTTCTTCAGCCTTTTCCTGAAGCCGTCTTGCTTCGGCCTGCTGGGCTTTTGCGTCAATATAGTCCGTGCCCTGTTTTTCTGTCGCCATGACGCTTTTGTAGATTTCATTGCTGTGGAAGGCTTTTTTGTCATAGTACATAGGGGAGGCGCTTTTCCCGTTGCTGGTGGCCTGCATAAGAACGGAATATTTGCTGAGCACTGCGTTGTCCAGAGATTCTAAGTTTTGATATTCAGCGGTCAGGGATTCATCAAGCGTATCGACTGCCGTGATCGTGTCGCGTCTGGTTTTCTGGGCATCACCCATTTTATCTGCGTAATCATCCAGCGTATATGTATCGAGATGAATAATATCACTGATGCCAGACAAAATCGAATCGATTTCTGCTTTATGAGCGGAGACAATCTCTGAAGCTCTCAAATCCGCATTGGGCAGCTCATGCTCTAAAAATGAAGTCTCCGCATATGTATCGCTGAGCTCTTGATCTTTAATGTCACCTGAAATGCCATTTAAAAACGCAATTTGAGCAGAGACAAGCGTCAGCCAGCTGTCGGCGATTTCCGCTTGTCCCTGAAAAAAATCTTTTATATTGTCTGCGCCTTTCCCTTTCAAAGCATCACCCAGATCGGCCACGCCTTGAAAGGCTTGTTTGAGCGCACGCAGCTGTTCTTCAAGGGCTTCGTATTGTTTCTTTCTCTTATCTGCTTCGTCCGTTAACGATTGTGATTCAAACACTTTGCTCATCGGCAAGTCCTTTCTTTCGTTATTTTACGGCGATCGCCTCGTCCTGTTCCTTCAAAGAATCTACGTTGTCTTTAACGTCCGCGATGTTCTTATGAACGGCCTGCTTGTATTCGCTGATCATCGATACAAGCTTTGCCTCGCGGGATTGGTATTTGGAGGTATAGTCGAGCTTGTTTTTTCCGTTTGTACCGGCGTTCCCGATAGAAACGGCCTCCAAAGCGCTGCTGACGGATTCAAGCTGCTTCATGACGGCTCCGTATTTGAGTTTTATTTCTGCCATTAAAACCAACTCCAGCTTTTTTTGATTGATTGTATTTTTTCTCCGACCGTGTCAAGGGCTTCTTCTCCCAGCGTCAGCAGGTGCTCTGCCTCTCTCGCGATGCTTCTGGCGGCAAGGAGCCCTCCTTTTTCAATTTCAAGCTGTGTCATCTTTAAGCCGATTCTGTAAATATAACCGTCGTATTTGTCTGTGACGATTCTGTATGCTTCTGTATGGGCCTGATCGCGCCGGTCATCAAATTCTTCAGCAAAAGTGCCGGTCCAATGATGATCCAGGTGCGGCCTGAGGATGTCCCTGATTTCAGACACGCCCTCTTCCTGCAGAGATTCTATCTCTCTTTTCGCTTCTTTTAATTTATCAATTTGGTGTTCGATCTCGCCCAGTTTATGGCTGATGGTGCTGTTAATATGGCTTAATGTGCTTGAATGGCTCATCTGTTTTCACCTCGTCTTACGCAAAAAGTCGTACAAAAAGCACAGACTTTTCCATACTATATTTCCATATATTATATTTTAAAATAGACAGAAAGCAGCTTAAATAGGTTAAATGACTTATTTTCAGCAGCCGAGATGCTCATCATTAACGCCAAAAGACTCACTTAAACGGCATATCCATTCATTGATCTCCTCTATGTATCCATGATAAATTCCCTAAAAAAAAAGAGACAGTGATTAACCGTCTCCTTTGCCTTGTATCATGATTCTAATAATGTCGTTAACTGCAGTCCCAGTTGTACAAAACGTTTGAGAAATCTTTTTTCTTCAAATCTTCCGGTCTGATAAAGAAATTGGCGATTCCCACATCTCCCCACATCGAATCAATGTCATCATCTGAATCAATTTGCAAGAGCAGAATCGTATGGTTTTGATGGGAATAAGACCGCGGATCTTCCTGGGTGAAGGACGCATAGCCGCCGATTTTATGGCCGAATGCGTTCACCGTATATTCGTCATACACCTCATCGTCAAACTGCTCGAAATAGCCGAAGGCATCCATCCCGGCATACTGCCTGAATTGAAAATCAGACGGGAGCACCCATTCAGCAGACAGCTCAGGGGTGATCAGCGCTTCGGATTGAATCGGAAAATCGTACTCCTCTTCAACCTGAACGAAAGAAAAATCATCCATGAGCTCCTCTTCCCGATCTGTCACGTGCTCAAAATACTTGACGCAGAAACCCGTTTGCGCGCACCCGTCGTCAAAATTCAAACCGTATACGTCATCACTGACCGATATGTAAAACTGAAGAATGCCGGTGTCCGGAAAATCAGGAAGTCCGGGCATATCCGCAAAATTGATTTGGGCGAGAAGCTTCATCGGCCTGCCGCTTTCATCTTCAGGGTATGGTTCATGTTTTGGAAAATAGGGGTCTCCGGCAATTTTACTGTCATACCGTCCCGTTTCAGCTTTTTTGACGTGCAGTTTGATAAAGGGCCGTGCTGACGTTTCCAGCAGACCGCGGGATGATTCCATTTGCTTCGGCAATTTCCATGTGTTTTCCACGATTAATATCTCCTTCGTCTCTATTGATTGTATGATAAAAGGCCGGCGCGGACCGCCGGCCTTTCAAGTGACAGAATCAGTCTGAGGCACGACGGCTCTTCTTCCGATTGAGATATATTCCACGCCCGCCTGTTCCGCTTCCTCAAGCGAGTGGCAGTTTCTCCCGTCGAAAATAACCGGGGTTTCCATCAGCTCTTTGTACGCTTCAAGCGGGAAGTGTTTAATTTGTTCCCAATCTGTCAGAATCAGGACGGCATCCGCTCCCCTGACGGCTTCTTCTATGGACTCCCGATAGGAAACCGCAGCCGGAAGCAGCCCGGAAGCCCGGAATGAAGCGATCGGATCGTACGCTGTCATCCGGGCGTCAAGAGCCGCCAGACGATCCGCAATGACAATGGACGGGGCATCCCGCATATCATCTGTATTCGGCTTAAAAGACAGCCCTAATAACGCGATGGTTTTCCCCGTCACACCGCCCAGCCTGTTCAGCACTTTATCAACCAGCATGGACTGCTGGTTATTGTTGACTTTAATGACGGACTTCAGCAATTCAAAATCATGCTCCACATGTCCCGCGATCTGCACGAGGGCGTTTGTATCCTTCGGAAAACAGGAACCGCCGTAACCGATGCCGGCTCTTAAGAATTGATTGCCGATCCGTTTATCCAATCCCATTCCGTGTGCGACTGATTCCACATCCGCACCGACTTTTTCACATATATGAGAAATTTCATTAATAAAACTGATTTTTGCCGCTAAAAATGCGTTTGACGCATATTTGATCATCTCAGCGCTTCTGATGTCCGTATGATATACCGGAATCGCAAGCGGCGCGAAAACCCGGTCAAGCGTTTCCCGCGTCTGCCGGTCTTCAGCCCCGATCACGATGCGGTCGCCGTGAAAGGTATCGTGAATCGCCGAACCTTCACGGAGAAATTCCGGATTCGAAGCGATTGAAATGTTCACGTCCGCTCTCAGCCGTGAATGAATAACTTCGCTGATTCTGTCATTCGTTCCCACGGGAACCGTGCTTTTTGTCACGACGATCGCATCTTTAGAAATATGTTCGGCAATCTGTTCGGCGACATTTTCAATATAAGTAAGGTTTGCGTGCCCGTCTTCTTTTTGCGGCGTTCCGACCGCTATAAAAATAACGTCCGCTTCCGCAAGCCCTTTTTCGTAGCTCGTTTCAAATGCCAGCCGATGCCGGCCGATATTTCGTTTCATCATATCTTCAAGGCCCGGTTCAAAGATAGGGGACAATCCCTTTCTCATCTGCTCAACCTTACGTTCGTCAATATCTATGCATGTTACGTCATGGCCGATTTCTGAAAGAGACACTCCTGTCACAAGACCGACGTAGCCTGTTCCGATCACTGTTATTTTCATCGTGTTCCCCCAACCGTTTAGAAATTGCTGCTGGGCAGCTTACCGCTATTATCATATGATCCCGGCGCCGGCGGAATGCCGGGAGCCTGAGGCCATGATAGGAAAAAACGGCGCCGGCCGCTGATAATAGCATAAGCATAAAAGAATCATCTTGCAAAACAGCCGCTTACGCTTCATTTAAACGGGATGGAGACGACGATTAAAAAAGACCCCAGCGCTTACGGCGGGCCACAGGCAGCGGAGGTTCCTTATAAACGGCTTTGTTTTCAGCGAGAAGCGCCGCATTTTCCGTGAGCATGTAAATCAGCTCCGCTCCTGCTTCTTTTTTCAGAACGCTGATCGCCTCCTGATAATAAAAATTTCTCGGTCCGAGATTATGGGCGTCAGATGCGAGAAAGTGGATCAAATTCGCTTCCATCAGCTGCAGCGAAAAGGATTTCGCTTTCCGCCCGAATGCTCCGGCAATGCAGCCGGCCGTCACTTGGGCGGCCGCCCCTTTCTTCACAAGACTGTAAAGGACGGAAGGATTTTCGCGAATTTCCCTGTTCCGCTCCGGATGGGCGATGACGGGGACATATCCGTTCAGCTGCAGTTCGTAAAACAGCCTTTCAGCATAGGCCGGGACATGATCCGCCGGAAATTCCGCCAGCACATACTTTGTATTATGGAGCGGGGCAAGCGAGCCGCTTTGAAGACCTGCCAGCAGATCTCCGCCTATTCTGATTTCCTGGCCTGGCAGAACAGTCAGCGGAATGCCTTCCTTATTCAAACGTTTGTTTAACAGGCTGACCGCTTCGTTGACCGTATGCCGGTCCGTGTCATAGCGGTATTTCACATGATGCGGCGTCGCGATGATCGTATCAATCCCCTGTCTGACCGCTTCTCTCGCCATCCTCAGGCTTTCTGTATCATCCGCCGCGCCGTCGTCTATGGAAGGAAGAATGTGACAATGGATATCTATCATATTTCAATCCCTCCTTAAAAAGAATGGACCGCGCCCATTGTGACATTATTGTCCGTAATAGGCGTAGTCCGAATGTTTCGTTTGTTTCTTCCCGTTCATAACGGCCCCAAGGAGCTTGCACGGGCAGTAATCGAGCGCTTCTTTCGCCTTGGCCGCTTTTTCTTTGTCCGTTTTCCCGCTTGAGATCACCATAATGGCTCCGTCAGTGTAGCTGCCTAATATTTTCGTATCGGCTACGGCCAAAACGGGAGGCGTATCCAAAATCACCTTATCATAAACTGCGGCTGCTTCTGACAGAAGATCTTTCATCGCACCCGTCGATAAAAGCTCCGCCGGATTGGGCGGGATCGGCCCGCTCGTTAAAATATCCAAGTTTGCTTCATCAGCCGGCAGGACGGCATTCTGAAACGGCATCTGTTTTAACAGCAGCGACGTTAATCCGGTTCCGTTATCCAATTTGAAGGTGAAATGAACCGTCGGTTTGCGCAGATCCGCATCAATTAAAAGCACTTTTTTCCCCTGCTGTGCAAATACGACGGCAAGGTTGGCCGCGGTTGTCGATTTTCCTTCTTCCGGACCGGCGGATGTGATCAAAAGGGACTTCACCTCCGTATCAACGGAAGAAAATTCAATGTTTGTGCGAATCGTGCGATATTGTTCTGAGTTGATGGATTTCGGCTCAGACATCGCAATCACGCTTCGTTTTCCGGGTTTGTCTTTTTTACGCGTCAACATGTCCGCCTCCCGCTTGTTTGGTTTCCGCCATCCTCAAGCTTTTGGCAACGCTGTCTTTAGTACTGATTGAAGTAACCGTTCCCAGGATCGGGATGCCGAGCAGCGCTTCCAGCTGTTCTTCCGATTTGATCGTATTATCCAGATGTTCCAGCAAAAAGGCGAGACCGATTCCGCCCAAAAGTCCGGCGGCAAACGCAATCGCGATGTTCAGCTTACGGTTAGGCTCTGCCGGTGACTGGCTGTCCGACACTTCGGCCTTTGAAAGGATGCTGACATTATCCACGTTCATGATGGCGGTGATCTTGTCCTGAAAAACGGATGCAACCGCATTTGCCATAACGGCCGCCCGCTTAGCATCCGTATCCCGAACGGCAATCGTCACGACTTGTGAATCCTGCTCGCTGGATACCGTGATTTTCGATTCCAGCTCTTTCGAAGTCATGGACAGATGCAGCTGTTTAATCACCTCATCGAGGATGACCGGGCTTTTGATGATGACATTATACGTGTTGATTAATTGGAGGTTGGTTTGAACGTCATTGAATTGGACTTCTTTTTGATTGTTTTTGGATTGGCTGACCAAAATTTGAGTTGAGTTTTCATAGACCGGCGTAAGAGCGAAGAAACTGATGAGACCGCCTGCGGAAGATGCCGCCGCGGTAATAATAAGTATAAACAGCAGACGCTTTCTCAGTATTGCGAATATTTCCTTTATGCTTGCAGATTCTCCCATATAACCTCCATATCACTTTCCGTGTATTCCCATTCCCTCCAATGATCTTTTCCAATTACGATTATACAGCTTTAAACTGTCATTTCTAACCTTTTCAAATGACAAAATTCGACAAAAATAGACAATCACTTCAATCTGATTTATATTTGTAAGCGCTTTAAATGCTGGTGTCACAGGAAGATTAAAAAATCCCGCGGCCAGGAGCCTGCGGGATTTTATGTTGCATATCCATTTTTAATATAAGAAATCAAATTCTCAAGCATTTCTTTTGTGGTCATCTCAGAGGACTGCTCACCGATGTCGTGCGCATGCATTAAAATCTTCAGAAACTCCTCTTGATCTAACTTCGTTTTCTTCATCATTCGTTTCCTTTCGGCTTCCATTAAATTGAAAACAAGATTATTATATGCTGTCGGGTGCTGTTTTGCAATCTCTAATACATCATTCGACACATTCGGGTTTTTATGTCCTTTTTTAGGAAAAACTTTTTCCGGGCCATGTGTTGCGATATAATAGAGGAATTGGAATCTTTTTATTTTGTGACTCGTTAGGAGCGATAATCATGCTTCAGGATATGATTGCTAAAGAAGATGTGCTCGCAGCGGCTGAACAGCTTAAAGAACTTCTTCCTTACAATGAAGACAATGTTCAGCTGATGAAGAAAGCACTCATTTTATATCGGCAGGATTCCGTCTATCGTATACAGGTTCAAACCCCGACAGAGATTTCCGCATATGTGCAGGATGTTGTGCCTGTAAGGGTCACGCTGAACTTATTTTTCATGGTGAAAAGCGGCTGCGCATGCCCGTCTGAGGCGATCTGCCGCCACGTGCTCGCCGTTTTTCTTTACGTATATGCCCAATTCGAGCGGGTCGGTACCTTTACCGAACATTGGCTGGAAAGAGAAAAGCTTGTGGAAAGCAGGGAGCTTGTCCGCCGGCAGTTTCAGGAAAAAGTGCTGCCGAATGAAGAGTCGCTGTCAAGCTGGCTCGCTTTTTTTGATTCGGAATTCTCGCTGTGGGAGGCGCGGACGCCGGCCGGAAGCCAGACGATGCAGGGCCTTTATTACGGCTATCTGTCAGCGCTCAAAAAACACGCCCCGAAAAAACCCGAGCTTAAAAGCTTATATCAGATTCATTCGGCGCTTGCCGTCTGGCTTCACATGTTCACTTTGATTGAGTCAGGCAGATTGGATGCCGAAAAAGATTATTACAGCATTAATCCATACGTGGAACAGCTGATGGATACGATTTATTCCTCCATTGACAGACTGAAAACGTACGCCTTGTCTTTTTCACTCGATCCTTTTTTAGACCGGACGCCCCCGGTGCTCCGCAGACTGCTTGTGAAAGAAGAGCTTTTTCAATACGAACGCCTCCGGGTATTCGGTGAAATGTGGAGCGCGCTTTTGAACCGGCCGAAATGGGTCGCGCGTGAACAGGAGATTCTCGAACAGGAAAGCGGGCGCCGTTTTTCGCCGGAAGTGCGGTTCGGACGGCTTCATCTGGCCTTTTTGCAAAAAGATGATGAAGCGGTCTTTGAAGATATGTCCCGCTTCCCTCCTGAAGCGCTGCCGTACACTTTTCAATGGCTCGGTGAACTCACCGCGAAAAAAGACTGGAAACGGCTGAAAACATGGTATGGCCGGATCGAACCGCTTGCCGTGAACTATACGAAGCTTGATAAGCCGTTTAAAGAAATGCGCGACATCATCGGAGAGCTGTTTGCACTGTTGGCGGATTATGCGCGGCACTCACGGGATGATCAGCTGTTTGAACGGTTTGCTTCCGGCTGCCTTCCCTATACCTTTACCGAATACAGCCAGTACCTGTACGAAAAACGGCGGTACGCGGAATGGGTGGAGATTCACAGCCTCGTCGGTTTTTCCGTCTGGGAAATTGAAAAGGACATCCTGAAGGAAATTGCCGCCAGTGATCCGGAAGCGCTCATCCCCTCCTATCACCGGGCGGCGGCCTTTTTTATCGACCAAAAAAACCGCAGCGCCTATAAAGAGGCTGCGCGCCATCTGAAAAAACTGCGGACGCTTTATAAAAAGGCAAAAAAACAGCAGGTATGGGAGCGTTATATCAGCCGGCTGAGCGCAAGCTACAAGAGGCTGCGCGCCCTTCAAGAAGAATTGCAGAAAGGAAAGTTGATTGATGGCGAGTCTTAAGGAAATTTTCATTCATGTAGAACAAATGGAAGATTGGACATTTACGCTGTCAAGCCATGATGAGAAGGAGCAGCCGCTTACTCTCAGTCAGATGAAGACTCATTTGTTCCAATGGCATGAGTCCACCTTTTACGGAACGTTTCTTGAAGACGTCAGCTTCATCGGCACTCCGGCCGTTCTGCTCAGCCCTTGGATGACCGTCGAGCTGCTTGGAAAAAACTCGTTCAATTCATTCAGCACCGTGCAGCTGACAAAGGAAACGGAACCGTTAATCGAAGCGGCTTCGACGATATACGAATTTATTGCCGACGGCGATTTTCTTCCGGATTATGACGCATGGCAAAATGGCGTCCTGCGCTTCAAAGACCGCGAGCTTTTGCTGGAAGGCTTTACGGCAGACTGGTTCTCAGCCGCGGTACAGGACTACATTCAGTACAATGATGACCTGCTGGAAAAATGGCGGCGGATCGAAACCCGTTCGCCGGCCGTTCATACGTTTAAAGGCTCCTTTTTGGATGAAGAGGATTTTCTGGAGGGAATCGGCTGGCATGACGATCTGACGCCGTTTACCGTCGGCCTCCGATTAAACGAGCCTGATTTCGACGGTGACGACTGGAAAATCGAGATGTTTTTACGTGAGAAAAAAACCGGCTCCATCACCTTTTTCGACGGACTGAAAGGGCTGAAAAAAGCGTGGCAGGCATACAGCGGAAAAATCGCGCGTGAACAGGACCGCTTCCGCAGAACGGTTCCCTGGCTTTCGTTTGATTCAGGAACGACGCTGATATCTGAAGAAGAGGCTTGGATCTTCTTATCGGAAGCGAGTGAGACGCTTGTCGATATGGGTGTGGAGATTCTTCTCCCATCATGGTGGCAGATTGTCCGGGACAGCAATATGATGCTTAAGGCGAAAGTGTCATCCTCCCCGCGGGGCGAGTCCTTCGTCGGCATGAACGCTCTGCTTGATTTCAACTGGAGATTCGCCACAAACGGGATTGAGCTGACAGAGGATGAATTCAATGAGCTCGTCGCAAACAACAGACGTCTCGTCAACATCCGCGGCCAATGGGTGAAAATTGATCCGCAATTTATTAAACAGATGAAAATACTGATGGAAAAAGCGGAATCTGAGGGCCTCCACATGTCCGACGTGCTGGCGCGCGAACTGATGGATCACGGGGAAAACGGAGCCGAGGACACGGACATCATTGACTCATCGGCATTTGCCGGAATCAAGATCGAATTATCAAAGCATCTCAGAAGCCTGATCCGCAAACTGACGGATGCCGGGGATCTGCCGGAGCATGAAGTCAGCGCCGCGTTTCAGGGCCAGCTCCGCCCTTATCAGATGTACGGCATGAACTGGCTTCTGTTTTTACGGGAAAACGGCTTCGGCGCCTGTCTCGCAGATGACATGGGACTTGGAAAAACGATTCAGATGATCGCTTATTTTCTCCATGTGAAGGAAAGCGGCCGGCAAAAAGCGCCTGCCTTAATCATTGCGCCGACATCGGTGCTCGGCAACTGGCAGCGTGAGCTCCAGACCTTCGCGCCGCAGCTGAAGGCCGTGCTTCATTACGGCCCCCGCAGGCCGAAGGGGGAAGCATTTGTCCCGGCCTATCAGGACGCGGATGTCGTTCTTACTTCTTACGGCCTCTCGCACGCCGATCAGGAAGAGCTTTCTTCCGTGACATGGAGCACCGTCTGCCTTGATGAAGCGCAAAACATTAAAAACGCGCATACGAAGCAGTCCCGCGCAATCAGAAAGCTGAAAGGCGTCCATCATATCGCGCTGAGCGGAACACCGATGGAAAACCGCCTGACAGAGCTTTGGTCGATCTTTGATTTTATGAACAAAGGCTATCTCGGCAGTCTGACCGGCTTTCATAAACGCTATGTGCTGCCGATTGAAAAAGACCGTGACGAAAAAAGAATCAACCAGCTTCAGCAGTTAATCCGGCCGTTTTTACTGCGCCGGACAAAACGGGATGAAGAAGTGGCGCTTAATCTTCCTGACAAGCTGGAACAAAAAGAGTTTATCCCGCTCTCAGCCGAACAGGCATCCCTTTATGAACAGCTTGTCAAAGATACATTTGAACATATGGCTTCTCTGACCGGGATGCAGCGGAAAGCGCTGATTCTGAGCATGCTCGGCCGCTTGAAGCAAATATGCGACCATCCTGCGCTCTATTTGAAGGAAGAACAGACAGATCTGTTAAACGGGAGATCCGTCAAACTGGAAAAGCTGCTTGACTTAATGGCGGCGATCCGCGGACAAGGGGAAAGCTGCCTCATTTTCACCCAATACATTCAGATGGGCAACATGATGAAGCGCCTCCTGGAAAAAACATTCGGAGAACCGGTTCAGTTTTTAAACGGAAGCCTGTCCAAGCAGGAACGCGATTCCCTCGTCGAACGGTTCCAGAAGAAAGAATACCCGACGCTGATTTTGTCACTGAAAGCGGGCGGAACCGGCCTGAATCTGACGGCTGCCAATCATGTCATTCACTATGACAGGTGGTGGAATCCGGCGGTGGAAAACCAGGCGACCGACCGCGCCTACCGAATCGGCCAGGAACGGTTCGTCCACGTTCACAAACTCATTACGACGGGAACGATTGAAGAAAAAATTGATGCCATGCTCGAAACGAAACAAACTTTGAACGATCAGATTATCCAAAGTGAAAATTGGATTACCGAGCTGTCATCCGATGAGCTTGAAGAATTATTCACCCTCAGCGCATCGGCGCAATCACATTAAACGCAAAAAGACCGGCTCTCTCGGAAGAGCCGGTCTTTTATGTCGTCCTTACTGTTACGCCGCATTTGCCATGAATGCGTCACGCCAGTCATGAACAGTATCGCCATACCTTTCACAGTAAATTCCTGATCATATACGCAACGCCGTTTTGATCATTTGTCAATGTAACGGCATCAGCGATCTCTTTAATATCTTCTCTCGCATTCCCCATCGCTATGCCTTTTCCGGCCGCCTGAAGCATTGAATAGTCATTTAAGCTGTCACCGACCGCG
Organism: Bacillus sp. Bvel1; assembly: GCF_014872755.1. Classification (NCBI taxonomy): domain Bacteria; kingdom Bacillati; phylum Bacillota; class Bacilli; order Caryophanales; family Bacillaceae; genus Bacillus; species Bacillus sp. Bvel1. The sequence continues at coordinate 544,049 of NZ_JAAOBZ010000008.1, forward strand.
GCGGTTTCAGCCATCGGAATGCCGAGCTTTTGCGCCAGCCGTTTGAGCGCCTGCCCTTTTGAGGCGTTTCGAGACGCCACTTCAAAGTTGTGATCGGCAGAGCTGACAAGGGTGAGATCTTTCTGACCGCTGAATCGGTCCCAGCCCGCTTTCAGCTTCCGCTCATCAAACGAAAATCCGAGAATATTATAAAAATCCAGATGCTCTTCTTTCTCAAAGAGCTCACGGTATGAATGAATGTAAGCAAAGCCGGACTGGCTGTATTGCACTGAAGCCGCCTGTTCCAAAACGGAAAGATCGGTTTCCGGATTGGCGCTTTTCACCCGGTCCATTTCGATATCGAGCAGCTGCCTGCCGGTTTCAGGCGTATAGATGGCTTTGTTTGTAAACACCTCATAATAATATTGATTCTCTTCAAGCCATGACAAAATCCCCCGGGCTCTTGATTCTTCAATCGCTTCACAATGGTACAGGCTGCCGTCAGGAGCATGAATGGCGGCTCCGTTTGCGCTGATAATCCATGTTTTTATGCCGAGCGGTTCGAATATGGAGTGCACATCAAAATGCGCGCGTCCAGTGGAAACCACGATTTCAATTCCCGCTTGCCGGGCTTCCCTTAAAGCCCGCTTGTTTTCATCACTTACTTGATGACTGCTGTTCAGCAGTGTGCCGTCCAGATCTATGGCAATCAGTTTCACATGTCCTCATCCTCTTCTTCAGATTCAGTTACAAGCAATTCTACGCCGTGCCGGTCGAGCAGATCGCAAAAATCCTGATCAGGCAGCCGATCGGTAATCAGCAGGTCAACCTCGTGCAGGTCTGCATACTGATAAAAACTCGTACGGCCAAGCTTCGAGTGATCGCTCAGCGCAATCACCTGTTCAGCCTGTCGGATCATTTTACGCTTTACCATGCCGTCTTCTTCATGCGGAATCGTCAGGCCGTTTTCCGAGATGCCGACAACGCCGATCAGCACCTTATCAGCGTGATAATCCCCCAGTTTTTCTACAACGGAAGCCCCGTATAAAAACCGGTGTTCCTTCTGGAGCTTTCCGCCGAGCAGGTGAATATCAATTCCCTCTTTTGCGGAAAGGATATCGGCCTGATTGATCGAATTTGTAATAACAGTGCAGCCGGTGACATTTAAATGCTCCGCGCAGGCCTGAACGGTTGTCGATGTGTCCAGGATGATCCGGTCTCCTTTATGAATCAGGGATGCGGCCAGCTTGCCGATTTTGTTTTTCTCTTCAGAAACGGTTTTCAGCCGGCCCGAATAGCCCGGAACTTCCTGATTCACTGACGGCAGAATCGCGCCGCCCCGTGTTCTGATAATGGCCCCTCGCTCTTTCAGCTTTACAAGGTCCCTTCTTGCGGTATCTCTTGAAATATGAAGCAGCGAACATATCTGTTCAGCGGTGATCCGCCGGTGCTGTTTCAAATATTCCATTATCGCAATCAGTCTTTCTTCTTGATACACGTCCTCATTCCCTTTTTTTCGTCACTTATCTGTAAGTAATTATAAGTTTTTATCCCAATATATTCAATGTTTTTAAGTATTTATAAGCGAAATCACTTCTTTTTAACCATTTTTCAGCTCCCGCACAAAAAAACCAGTCTTTCGACTGGCGAATGGGAAGGAGGTATTGCGGGGCCCGCTGAAAGGCGGGAAATCGAGGAAAAAAGCATGCTATTCAGCCAGCGGCTCTTTCCGTTTTTGATCCATAAACCGAACGGTATCAGCCATGACCTCGGTCACATAAACTTTTACGCCGTCTGTCTTTTCATAGCTTCTCGTCTGGATTCTGCCGCTTACACCGACCATTGACCCTTTTTGGCAGTACAATGCCGTGTTTTCAGCGTTTTTCCTCCAGATGGTGCAGTTGACGAAGTCGGTTCCGGTTTCACCCGACGCGCTTTTAAAATTGCGGTTTACCGCCAACGTAATATGAGCGACGGGAATGCCCGCTGATGTAAAACGGAGCTCCGGGTCTTTCGTCAGCCGGCCGACAAGCATAACGTGGTTAAACAAGCCGTATCCTCCTCTCTTTTTCGAGGCTGGCTTCATTGTAGTACAAAGGCTCATGAAAGCAAAAAGCGGAAAAAGCCGTTATCCGTTTAGGCTGCTTTTATGTTTTTGTTTTTCTTTCTGATAAAAAAAACTTTTGTTTTTGACCGCTTATGTAATATGTATTTTTGAGCAGCCGCGAGAAAAGTTTCGTTTTGAGCCAGTCTTTCTCAAACATGCGGACAAACTTTCCGCCGTCCCATGCGAACCAGTAAAAACTCAGCTTTTTATCAGTCAATGAAAGCTGAATTTTATACTGTTCCATGCGGTCTTTTGTTTCATATAAAAAGACGACATTTCCCCTTCTGTTAAGATGCACCTCACAATCTTCCTTTTTGCATACCAAGTAGGAATGATCGTCTTTTCGCCTTGAACCGTCTTCTATATAGATTTCCTTCAGGCGCAATTGATTCATAAGCATCTCTCCATGACCATATTCTTTTACATTATAATGAAAAAATAGAAATGATTAAATGTTGACCGCCTACAAAAATGATGAAGCATGTCTTACAGCATTTTCCCGGGAAAAATGATATGTGTTATAATAAATGAACGAAAAACATGGACAACAGGGGTGAAAATAAGAGATGAAAACCTTTAAACTGGTTGATCTGAATGTGGAACGTTTAGATAAAGACGATCAGCCGATTGAACAGTTTCCCCTTTTAGACGGATTGATTATCAACAAAGAGGACGGAGAAAACCACTGGTTAATTGAAGCACTGGTCCCGGCCGAACACTTTTCTTTTTTTGACATGCTGATGAAAAGCCAGAAAGAAGCGAAGGTGTTTGTAACGATTACGAAAAAAAGCAACCGCCCCGCCCAGCTGACGGGAAGCATCAAAAATATTGTGGAGCTGGAAAAGAGTATACAAGTTTTAATTTACGGTCAAATGGTGTCAAGAAACCACCCCGGATCAGAAAGCATTCTGGAGTCGCTCGTGAAAGAAGGCTACTCGGGCAGCCGGCTGATTGAAGCGTTTAAACAAAAATTATAATCATAAAAAAGGCCGGACGTTAATCATCCAGCCTTTTTTTGTGCCTTAGTCATTGTGAGGAGCCCGCTGTTTCAGCAGATCTCTGATTTCAGTCAGCAGTTCTGTCTGCTGATCTGTTTCTTCTGCTTCTTCAGCCTCTTCTTCTGCTTCTTTTTTACGTCTCAGCTTGCCTATTGTGCGGATCACGATAAAGATAGAAAATGAAATAATGAAGAAGTTCACAATCGTTTGAATGAAGCTTCCGTACTTGATATGAGCATCGCCGAATGTCACGGCCAGCCCTGAAAAGTCAAGACCGCCAAGAAGCAGGCCGACAAGCGGCATGATGATGTCTTCAACGAGCGACGTCACAATTTTGCCGAAAGCGCCGCCGATGACGACACCGATTGCCAGATCCATGATATTGCCCCGCATCGCAAAGCTTTTAAATTCTGACCACATTACATTCACCCCTTTCTATACAAAATGGGCTTTTTTATAAGCCCATTCGTTTGTTTTTATTCTCCGAGCGCAAATGTTAATTCAGCTTCACACACGAGCTCGCCGTCAACTTTGGCAACGCCTTTGCCGCGTCCGATCGTACCGCGCGCGCGGGTAATATCAACCTCAAGCTCCAGCTTGTCGCCCGGTTTTACCTGCTTTTTGAAACGGCAGTTATCAATCCCCGCAAAAAATGCGAGTCTGCCCCGGTTTTCTTCTTTAATCAGCATCGCAACCGCTCCGACCTGCGCCAAAGCCTCTACGATTAAGACGCCCGGCATAACAGGGTATTCAGGAAAATGGCCGTTGAAAAAATCTTCATTCGCCGTCACATTTTTATATCCCGCCGCCCGTTTTCCTTCTTCGACTTCTGTAATTCTGTCTACCAGAAGAAACGGATAGCGATGGGGAATAATTTCTTTAATTTGCTGAGTATCAAGCATTTTCTTGACATCTCCTTCATCGACAATAGTATGTATAGAAGGTATATGCGCTAACCAATCTGTACATTTGGAAGTATATTATGAATCAATTTCTTTTTCAACCGCGCTGTAAACTGTAACCAGCTGGCAATGAGCCTCGTCCATTAATGTGTTATGATAAATAAAGATTTTTACCCTATGCAAAGAGGTTGGAAGATGATTGCTAAGTTTACTGAAAAACGTACGCTGGTGATGCTGAATGAGTGGTATGACGCCATGGGAAAACGCCAATTCGATCTAGCCCGTTCCCTTCACGAACAAATCAATCAGCATCTCCCCAAATTACAAAAGAACGCAAAGCTCAAACTCAGATATCAGCTGTTTTTCGCACGGTTTCAGCTGCTGTTTGAGAAAAAAGACGGTCTGACTAAATTGTTCTGCGAGCTGAAGCGGCGCAAAGATGAGATGGATCATGAATTAACTTATTATTTCTATTTTTTCAAAGGGTTATTCCATATGGTGAATGGCGCTCCGAACCGTGCTGTCTGCCGCTTTAAAGAAGCTGAACAGTACCTGCCGGCCATTCAGGACCGTTTTGAAGCCGCTGAATTTTATTATAAAACAGCGGGTGCATATTACATGATGAAGTCGCCTGCGCTCTCCATTCAATATGTCAATAAAGCGCTGGAAATCTATCAAGGTGAATTCGGCTACATCAAAAAAACGCTCAGCTGCCGGCTGCTTCTCGCCGTGAATTACATAGACGAGGCACGCTATGAAGACGCAGAACAGCTCTTTAATGAATCCATAAAGATAACGGACCGGATCAATGACAATAACCTGCTGTGCCACGCCTATTATAATTTTGGTTTTTTAAAGACCGCCCAGAAAAAAGATAAAGAGGCCCTCCCTTTTTACAAAAAGGTATTGGGCAATCAGCGTTTCGAGAAAGAGTCTCCCGTTTCCTACCTGCATTGTGTATACGAAGCGGTCAGAGCACTTTTTAAAACCGGATATGCCGCCGAAGGACAAACCGTGCTGCAGAAAGGTTTATACATATCTGAAAAAGTGCAGAACAAGATTATGAAATTGAAGCTGACCGCGCTCAACATACTGTACACCGCTCAGGAGGACCCGTACGACCGATTGCAGAAACTCGTGCTGGAGCTGCAGAAAATTGAAGCGTGGGTGGATTTGGAAGTGCTGCTTCAGGATATTACTGATTACTACAAAAAAAAGGGCGATTTTGAGAAAGCCGCATTTTTTATCATGCGCGGCTGATCAAAACGCCCCTTCTTTTATCTGACTGAGTTGATTAAGCCCAGCATTTGGTCTCCCAATGTAATCGTGCGGCTGTTCAGCTGATAGGAACGCTGAGACACGATTAGGTCGGTCATTTCTTTTGACATATCGACATTTGAACTTTCAAGCGCGCCCTGCTCCATGCCGATTGCCTGTCGGTTTGCGCCGGTAAGCTCTTCAATCGCTGAAGCCCCCGCTCCGTTTACGGAAAACAGATTATCCCCTTCCGCATGAAGGGCCTGAGGATTATTGACATTGACGATGCCGAGATTAAACGTCTGCGAACGGGTTCCTGCCTGGTCTGAAGCAGTCAGCGTTCCGGTTTTGCTGATTTTCAGCTGATTCAGCGAACTGTCAATTTGTATGGGCTGGCCGTTCTCATCGAGAATGGGATTGCCTCCCGCTGTCATCAGCTGAAGCACCCGGTCATTTCCGCCGGCCGGCTTGAGGGAAAGTGAGCCGTCCCTTGTATACACCCGCCGTCCGTCCGCTTCTGCCTGAAGATATTGATAAGGTGAGGTGAACGCGATATCAAGGTCACGGTCGGTTTTTTTGATGCCTCCCTGCCCTGAGTCCAGCTGCGGAGTCATGACCGTTCCGGCGCCGAGACGCAGGCCGGGCGGCGTTTTCCGCATGTTCGGCGAATTTTCCTTTTTGTCATCTATATGGTCATACTGCTGTCTGATCAGCTCGGAAAAGCGGGAGTCCCTCGCTTTATAGCCTGTTGTATCACTGTTTGAAAGGTTGCTGCTGACTGTATCCATCTGCTGCTGAAGCTGATTTAAGGCTGTTGAAGCCGTCAGCATTGATCTGAGCATCATAATTGAACGTCCCCCATTTTGTTACACTTTGCCGATTTCATTTGCGGCTTTATCCATGCTTTTATCGTAAGCCTGAATGACTTTCTGATTGGCTTCAAATGATCTGTATGCTTCCGTCATTTCTGTATACGTGCTCGTCACGTCCACATTCGAAAGCTCCGAGACGCCTTGCTTTAATGAATACGAGACCTGGGGATTCGCCGCCGCGCTCGGCAGTTCAGAGCCGTCGGCCGTGCTGTATAGGTCATTGCCGTCCCGTTTCAGATTGCGCACGTCTTCTTCCATTCTGATGTCAATCTGCCCCGCCGGCCGGCCGTTTGTCGTGACCGTTCCGTTTTCTGATACGGTGAATTTTTCATTGTCTACTGTAATCGGCTGTCCGTTTGTTGATAAAACAAGGTTTCCGTTTATCGTAAGCTGATTGTTTTCATTTAATGAGAAAGTGCTGCTTTTTGAATAGCGGACGCCGCCCGCAGTCTGCACGGGATAAAACAGCTCGGCGTTTTCATTCGTTTCGGCATTCTTGGGAACCTGATTCTCCATAAGCGCGATATCCGTCGGCTGATCGGTCGTTTTCAGGCTTCCCTGCGTAAACAACGGTTTCAGCTCCTGCATGTATACGCCTGTGTTGACGGAACCGATTTTCGTTTTTTTATCGCCTTCTATTCGGCTCAGAAGCATCTCGGGAAAGGCGCGGATTGAACCTTGATCCTCTTTGTATCCTGACGTATTCGCGTTTGCGATGTTATTTGACAGCATTTCCGTTCTTCTCTGCTGTGTAATCATTGCGGACGTTGCGGTATATAATCCTTTTAACAAGTCTTCCACCTCTGAAATAGCATTATTTCCAGTTGCCTCACCGGAACATTTGTTCTATAATGAAAATCAGCATTTTTTCTTATTATCGGATTTACATTCCCGTTCGTGAAGGGTTTGACAGAAAAAAACCCCATTCTTTTTCAGAATGAGGTTTTATCATCAGCTCAGTTTGCGTTTCGGAAGCTTGTCCATGTTATCCAGCATGACGCCGGTTCCGACCGCAACACAATCCATCGGGTTCTCAGCGACAAGAACAGGCACCCTCAGCTCTTCGGCAAGAAGCTGGTCAAGCCCGTTTAACAGCGCTCCCCCGCCGGTAATGATAACGCCGCGGTCGATGATGTCAGCGGACAATTCAGGCGGTGTTCTTTCAAGAACCTGCTTGGCGGCCTGCACAATGACGGCAACTGATTCACGAAGGGCTTCTTCCACTTCTTTGCTGTTTACTGTAATCGTTCTCGGCAGACCGGAAACCATGTCACGGCCGCGGATGGTGATTTCTTCATGACGTGCGTCTGGGAAAACCGTTGCGACCTTCACCTTAATATCTTCAGCGGTACGTTCACCGATCAGCAGCTTATACTCGCGTTTGATATAATTTAAGATTTCCATGTCAAACTTGTCCCCAGCCATCTTAATAGAAGAGGAGGTGACAATATCGCCCATAGAAATAACTGCGATATCTGTCGTACCGCCTCCGATGTCAACAACCATGTTACCGCTCGGCTGGAAGATTTCCATACCCGCGCCGATAGCGGCAACTTTCGGTTCTTCTTCAAGGTACACATGCTTTCCGCCGCTTTTTTCAGCTGCTTCTTTAATCGCTTTCTGCTCAACGGATGTAATATTCGTCGGGCAGCAGATCAGCATACGCGGTTTTGAGAAAAGTCCTTTTACATTCAGCTTATTAATGAAATGTTTCAGCATAGCTTCAGTTACTTCGAAGTCTGCGATTACGCCGTCTTTCAGCGGACGGATCGCAACAATATTCCCAGGTGTACGTCCAACCATTCGTCTGGCTTCTTCACCGACAGCCAGCACTTTGCCGCTGTTTTTATCAAGTGCCACAACGGAAGGCTCATTCAGAACAATTCCTTTTCCTTTTACATGGATCAGTACATTTGCAGTACCGAGGTCAATTCCAATATCCCTTGCAAACATCTATTTATATCCTCCTTGATATCTGTTTCACAGTAAAATATCCACATTGTGCCCTAATTATATATATTATCATAATTTATCAAAAAAAAGCTGCTGAACGATATAAGTTCTTGACAAAATTTTGCGGATATTCGCGAAACCGCCCGGAGGAGAAAAAAGGGCCCGGCAGATGTCAGGCGCTACGGCTGCTGAACGGGCTCCCCTTCAAGAATTTCATCCTTCTTGTACTTTAATTTCGTCGCCTCGCCCCCCCTTAAATGTCTGATGGATTTATGATAATCGAGTATTTCTTTTACTTCATTCGCCAAGTCAGGATTGATTTCAGGCAGGCGTTCTGTCAGATCTTTGTGTACGGTACTTTTGGAAACACCAAACTCTTTCGCAATGACACGAACGGTTTTTTTCGTCTCCACGATATACTTACCAATCTTGATTGTTCGCTCTTTGATGTAATCGTGCACACCACTCGACCTCCCCAGTTGGATGTGAGAAGTGTGAAATGAGATCCGTATTCTGTAACAGATTCACTGATGATGCAGCTTCTTCGTTGTCCGATTATATAAGAAGGTTTTAGAAATATGCCCACGATCCCTCACCTCAAACACTCTCTTTGATAGGTTTGTAACAGTGTATTAGCAATGAATTGGGAATATGCTAAAAACTCAATAAGGACAAGGGGCGGGTCATAATTTTCTGCTTTTTGAACGGGGGGTTTACATCCGCGCGATCCTGCTGTAGAATGAAACAGCACAATTAGTTACTTAGGTAAGTTTTTTGAAAAGGAGAACGGAAATGATCCACGTCAACAGACGCCTCATTCACCAAATCAATCAATGCGCCCGCCTGATTACGAAGAAAGCCAATGAACGGCTGGAACCATTCGGCCTGTACTCCTCTCAATGGTCAATCCTATATTGCTTAAAAACGATCGGACCGATGACCCAAAAAGAAATCTGGTCCTATCTGAACGTAGAGGCGCCGACCGTTACCAGAACGATCAAACGCCTTGAAGAAAACGGCTGGATTCAGCGGGAACAGGGAGAAGACAAGCGGGAAAAGCTCGTCGTCCTGACGAAGGAAGCTGAATTGAAATACAACAGCATCAATCAAGAGATGCTGAAGTTCGAGGAAGACATGCTTGCGGATTTCCAAGATGGAGATAAGGAAGCTTTTTCTGAGTTTCTGAATGTGTTTTTAACGAAATAATAAAGAAAGGGAAGTGCTGTACTTTTGAGTAAATCTGACTCGATCTGGACCAAAGATTTTATTATGGTCGTACTCGTAAATTTATTTGTCTTTGTGTTCTTTTATACATTTTTGGCCGTGCTGCCTATCTATATGATTCAGGAGCTTGGCGGCAGTGAATCGCAAGGAGGGCTTTTGATCAGCCTGTTCCTGTTATCTGCTATTATCACCCGTCCTTTTTCAGGGGCGATTATTGAACGGTTCGGCAAGAAAAGAATGACGATTGTATCTCTGGCGCTGTTCGCCCTGTCTTCTTATCTGTATTTGCCGATACACAATTTCTATCTGCTGCTCGGACTGCGTTTTTTCCAAGGCATCTGGTTCAGCATTTTAACGACGGTCACAGGCGCAATTGCCGCTGACCTTATTCCCGCCAAGCGGCGCGGCGAGGGGCTCGGTTATTTTGCGATGTCTATGAACCTTGCCATGGCGATCGGTCCGTTTCTCGGACTGAGCCTTGTGAAAGTCATATCGTTCCCGGTGTTCTTTACGCTTTTTGCTGTATTTGTTTCTTTAGGCTTGCTGATTGCTTTTATGATTCGTGTGCCTGATCAAAACAACAGCGGAACGACTGTGTTCCGTTTTTCTTTCTCCGACATGTTTGAAAAAGGCGCGCTTAAAATCGCGATTGTCGGGTTGTCCATTTCTTTCTGTTATTCAAGTGTGACTTCATATTTATCCGTTTATGCAAAGACGATCCACCTGTTGGATGTCAGCGGCTATTTCTTCGTCTGTTTCGCCGTGACGATGATGGCCGCCCGTCCTTTCACAGGAAAGCTGTTTGACAGAGTGGGGCCGGGAATCGTCATCTATCCGTCGATTATCGTGTTCTCCGCGGGGCTTTGCATGCTGGCGATGACAAACAGCGCCCTCATGCTTCTCTTGTCCGGTGCCGTAATCGGTCTCGGATACGGCTCTATCGTACCGTGTATGCAGACGCTGGCGATTCAGAATTCGCCCGGACACCGTTCAGGCTTTGCGACGGCGACCTTCTTCACTTTCTTTGACAGCGGGATTGCCGGCGGGTCATATGTATTCGGCCTCTTCGTCGCTTCGGCCGGATTCCATTCGATTTATCTGGCAGCGGGGCTGTTCGTCCTGATTGCTTTGCTCCTGTATGGCTGGAGCCAGAAAAAAAGAACGCCGCTTGAAGCGGACGGAAACGTTTCAATCGCAGACTGATATGACAAAAAGCCGGGGGCAGCCCCCGGCTTTTTTTATTCGGCCGCTCTTTCCCGCACGATTCGTCCCTCCGCTTTTGCATAAGGAGGATGAATGTACATAAGCGCCGTATAACCGAGACATGACAAAATGACACCCGCAAACCAGGAGATATCATAGATGCCGGCGAACGCCGGGACGTACATTCCGATTAAAGAAATAAACGCGCCGAGAAACGTCGCGGCAAAGGCCCGGTAATTATAGCCTTTGTAATAAGTGTACTGTCCGGTTTCTGAATAAAGGTCTTCAACTGAGAGCTTCCTTTTTCTGATAATAAAATAATCAGCCATCATCACCCCGGCCACCGGTCCGAGCATCCCGCCGATGAGTCCGAGAAACGCATATACATTCGTGGCGCTCTCCATCAGCTTCCACGGTATTGTGAACAGAGCCAAAACGGCGGTCAAATACCCTCCCCTTCTGAATGTAATATACTTCGGCAGGACATTCGCCAAGTCATAGGCCGGTGACACGATGTTTGCCGCCACGTTAACCGAGACGGCGGCGATGCAAAGTGTGATGACCGAAAGAGCGATAACGAAAGGATTATCAAACCGGGCCAAAATCTCCACCACATCCCAGATCGGTTCTCCGAATGCTACCTGTGATCCGGATGTCACCGTGATGCTTGCAAACGCAAACAGCGCAAACGTTCCCGGCAGCCCGTAAAACTGGCCGCGAATCTGTTCTTTTTGCGACGCGGCGAACCGGGTGAAGTCAGGGATATTCAGAATCAGCGTCGCCCATATTCCGATAATGCCCGTCACTCCGGCGGCAAACGGCCAAAACGTTTCAGAAAATGTATGGAACTTTCCCGGCTGTGAGTAAATCGGACCGAGCCCGCCGGCAATATCTATCGCCCACCAGACCATGCCGCCGAAGACGAGATAAACAAGCGGGCCCGCCCACACTTCAAATTTTTTGATCGATTCCATGCCGTGCCGCAGCACAAGCAGATGAATGCCCCAAAAGAAAATGAACGACAGAAAGCCCGGCAGATGAAGCCCGAATATATTCCAATCTCCGCCGAGACTCCCCCAGCCCGGCCATATGTTCAAAAGCAGAATGTGTAAGGCAGTGCTCCCGGCAAATGTTTGAATTCCGAGCCACATGATGGCTGTAAACGCCCTGAGAAGCGCCGGAATGTTAGCGCCGTATATTCCGTAAGAAGCCCTGATAATGACCGGAAAAGGCAGGCCGTATTTCGTTCCGGCATGGCCGTTCAAGGCCAAAGCGGCGAACAAAATCAGTGACGCCGTCACGATAATGGCGAGCACCTGCCACGGAGAAAGGCCGATCGCAATGAGCCCGCCCACAGTCGCGTAGGTCGGGATATTATGAATACAACCCATCCAAATGGATGCAAAATTCACCGCCTTCCATGTCCGTTCGCCGTCTTCTAAAGGCAGTAAATCTTTGTTGCTTAGCCGATCACTCGTTATTTTTGTCATTTTCTCCCTCCCGCATGTACGTTTTCCTTACATCACATGTGAAAAAATATAACTGAAAATTCCGCAAATAACATTGGTCGCTGTCGACAATAATCGTTTTGATTTTTGAGCACATTACACAAAAAAAGAGACAGGGAGAGCCCGTCTCTTTTTTTCGCGCCTGTTAAGAGGCTTTTTTGAGGAGAACCGAAAACCGGAACGCCATCAAAAGGCTTACGGCGCCGACAACGATAAGAATCGTCCCAAGCATATGAAAATGGGCGGCGGTAATTTCTTTCCCGAAAAGAATGCCCAAAATGACAGAAGACAAAATCGAACCGAGATACCTGCAGGTCTGAAACAGGCCGGACGTTGTTCCGACCATGTCGGCGGGGCTCGTTTTCAGCATGGCCGCCTGAAACGTGACATTTCCGAAGCCGTAGCCGACACCAAGCACGGACAGGATCAGCCCTTTTCCTATCATGGGCGCCTGAAGAAAGAAAAACGTTAACAGCACCGCCCCGATCGCGGTCAGGCAGGTTCCGGCAACAATCGGCTGAAGAAGCCCTTTCTTATCTATCCATTTTCCGGTCAAAGGCGACACCAGAATACTCATGCCCGACATAAACAGCATAATCAATCCGCTTGTCTGAACGGACAAATGCATTTCATCCTGAAAATAGCTCGGAAGCCCGAAAAAGATGCAGTAAAAGAATATATTCAGCAAAATAAATTGAATATACACCGACGATAGTTTCCGATGCGTTTTAAACAGCCTGACATCAATAAACGGCTTCTCCGTTTTCAGCTCGCGCCAGATAAACAGCCCGACAAACAAAAGCCCGAATACGCCTTCTGTATAGTGAGGCTTCGTACTGAAGGACAATAAAAACGACAGGAGAAGGATAATCGCTCCGGCAAACAGAAGTATCCCGATCGTATCAAGCTGGCGGAGCACGCCTTTCAAGCCGCCGATCTCGCGTTTTTCATCTTTCGGAAACATATACATTCCGAGAAAAAAGCTGAGGATGATAAACGGCAGATTGACGAAAAAGATCGCCGGCCACCCTCCCCAAACGATCAGAAAACCGCCGAGAGTCGGACCGAGCGCCGTCATGGCTGATGCAAAGATTGACAGGACGGCCAGCGCCGAAGCCTGCTTCTCCTGTATATTTGAACGGATCAATCCGACGCCGGACGGATATATCGCGCTGCTTCCGATCGATTGAAAAAGCCGCATGATCAGCAATGTCATAAAAGTCGGCGCAAACGGCGCGCCGACCGCCGAGACGGCAACAAGCAGAAGCCCGATCAAAAACAGCTTCTTCCTGCCGAGCATATCACCGAGCTTCCCGGTAACAGGCTGCGCCACCGCGCTGGCAAGATAAAAGGACGATATCAGCCAGGACACCGTTGTAAACGACAGGTGAAATTCATGCTGAATACTGTGAAGCGCAAGAGAAATCATCGACGAGTTCAATGGGTTCAGCATCGTCCCCGAAGCCACGGCCGTCAAGAACAGGACGCGGCTTTTTTTGGAGATTGTCATTTTGTCTGTGCGATAAATTCTTCCGTCGTCCGGCTTCTGCCGATTTTCGGGAAGATAAACTTGAGTGTCGCTTCGTGCTGTTCATCGCTGAATGTCGCCATCGCGTCAGTTACGAAAACTTGCTGATACCCGAGCTGAAAAGCTTCCCGCGCCGTGCTTTCCACACCGATGTTTGTTGCAATCCCGCATAACACAATCGTGTCGATTCCCCGTCTTCTGAGCTGAAGGTCCAGGTCCGTGCCGAAAAACGCGCCCCACTGCCGTTTTGTTACCGTATAATCGTTTTCTTTCACTCCGATTTCAGGCACAAATTCAGCCCAATCAGCCGGCGGAGCCGAATGGCCCGCCGCCTCTTCATCCGTCAGCGGCTTCAGCGCATCCGCTCCGTCATGAAAATCTACGTTCACAAAGCTGATAAATCCGCCTTTTTCCCGGAACACATCAATTAATTTTTTCGCGTTCGGCACAACGGTACCGCTTTTATCCATCGGCACGATGCCTTTTTGTAAATCAATAAGGACCAAAGCCGTTTTTTCAAATTGCAGATTCAATGATGTTGTCATAATGATTCCTCCTGATGCAGTTAGTGTTTCTCACCCCGTTTATTTTACTCTTTCCCGGACAGGATTTCTTCCGCCATGCTCCAGCGCTCTTTTTATGGATATAAAGTCGCATGACAACCCTTTGAAAAAGCGACATTATGAACGCAAAAAACCATGTCAGATAACCTTACACGAAAATGTTTTATCGTTCTTTTTTCTCTATAATAATGAATTAATCACGATTACATTTTGAATGAGACGGAGGAATACAACATGCAGATGGGCGATACAGTATTTATGTTCTTTTGCGCTTTACTCGTGTGGCTGATGACCCCCGGGCTGGCTTTGTTTTACGGCGGAATGGTAAAAAGCAAAAACGTGCTCAGCACGGCGATGCACAGTTTTTCTTCCCTCGCCATCGTATCCGTCGTTTGGGTTTTGTACGGATATTCACTTGCTTTTGCCCCCGGGAATACATGGCTTGGCGGGATTGAATGGGCCGGACTGAAGGGGGTCGGCTTTGAACCCGGAAGTTATAGTGATACGATCCCGCATTCATTATTCATGATGTTCCAAATGACGTTTGCCGTACTGACGACGGCCATTATTTCCGGAGCATTTGCTGAACGCATGAGATTCAGTGCTTTTCTTGTATTTTCCTTTTTGTGGGCTTCCCTCGTATATACGCCCGTTGCGCACTGGGTATGGGGCGGCGGCTGGATCGGCCAAATGGGCGCTCTTGACTTCGCAGGCGGAAACGTCGTCCACATTTCTTCCGGGGTCGCCGGGCTCGTGCTGGCGATTGTGCTCGGGAAACGCAAGGACGGCACGGCGGCTTCGCCTCACAACTTAATTTACACGTTCTTGGGCGGGGCGCTCATTTGGTTCGGATGGTTCGGCTTCAATGTCGGCAGCGCCCTCACGCTTGACAGTATCGCGATGTTTGCCTTCATTAACACAAACACCGCGGCTGCGGCCGGAATTATCGGCTGGATTTTAATCGAATGGATGCTGAACAAAAAACCGACCATGCTGGGTGCTGTGTCAGGCGCTATTGCCGGGCTTGTCGCCATTACGCCGGCTGCCGGGTTCGTTACGCCGTTCTCTTCCATCGTAATCGGTTTCATCGGCGGGCTTGTCTGCTTCTGGGGCGTGTATTGGCTCAAAAAGACTTTCGGATACGATGATGCGCTTGACGCTTTCGGCCTGCATGGAATCGGCGGGACATGGGGCGGCATCGCGACCGGTTTATTCGCCACCACTTCCGTCAATGACGGCGGGGCAAACGGACTGTTTTACGGCGATCCGGGACTGCTCTGGAAGCAGATTGCGGCCATTGCGGCAACCTATGTATTTGTATTTATTGTCACTTTCGTTATCATTAAAATTGTAGGTCTGTTCATTCCCCTCCGCGCCAGCGAAGAAGAAGAGTCACTTGGCCTTGATTTAACGATGCACGGGGAAAAAGCATATCAGGACTTATAAAGTGAGGAGTGGCTTAGATGAGCGGTCAAATGTTCAAGGTAGAAATCGTTACGCGTCCGGCTAAGTTTGAAACATTAAAACAGGAACTCGGTAAAATCGGAGTCACATCGCTGACCTTCTCCAACGTACACGGCTGCGGCCTTCAAAAAGCTCACACCGAACTGTACCGCGGAGTCAAAATTGAAAGCAATGTGTATGAACGGCTGAAAGTGGAAATCGTTGTCAGCAAGGTCCCCGTTGATCAAGTGGTGGAAACGGCGAAAAAAGTGCTGAAAACGGGAGAGCCCGGAGACGGCAAAATATTCGTCTATGAAATCGGAAACACGATTAATATCCGCACCGGAGAAGAAGGACCAGGAGCTTTATAAACAGACAGAACGCCCGGAGACAGAAATATCCCGGGCGTTTTTTCTCGCTTCATTAAAAAGAAGAAGCCTTTTTTTCATGCGGGGCAGGACGCTTATGCCGTACGGTTTGTTTTTTCGCATATGTACTGATATTGACCAGTATGCCGCACAAAAACAGCGTCATAATCAATGAAGAACCGCCATAGCTGATAAACGGAAGCGGCACACCCGTAACCGGGAGGAGTCCGCTCATCGCTCCCAAATTCAAGACAACCTGAAACATTAATTGAAACGTAATTCCGATGGCAAGAAGCTTCCCGAACGGGTCATCAGCCCGCACGGCCGTTTTTACGCCGAGAAGCATTAACGCAAAATATAATCCCAAAACGATCAGAACACCGAATATCCCCAGCTCTTCACTGATCACGGCCATAATGAAATCGGTATGCGCCTCAGGCAGATAGTTCATTTTTTCAACACTGTTTCCAAGCCCTCTTCCGAAAAACCCGCCTCCGGAAATAGCAAAATAGGATTGAATCAGCTGATAGCCGTCCCCGTTCGCGTCACCAAACGGATTGGTAAAGGAAACGAGGCGCTTCACACGATAGGAAGCAGAAAATGCGAGATAAACAACCCCCGACACCGCCGTCGCGCCGAGCACGAACAGATGGCGCTTTTTCAAGCCGGCACATAATAAAATCGACCCGCACGCCGCCAGGATTAAGGAAGCCGTCCCTAAATCAGGCTCCGCCAAAGTCAGCAGAAAAGCGGTCCCCAAAATCACTAAAGGCGGCAGAACCCCTTTCACAAATTGATGAATGTACGGCTGCTTTTTCGTATAAATCGAAGCGAAATACAAAATCATGGCGATCTTCGCCAATTCAGACGGCTGTACGACAAGCGGGCCCGCTCCCAGCCACCTGCGGGAAAAATTCCGCTCCAGCCCGATTCCCGGTATCAATACGAGCAGCAGCAATACCAGCGAACCGACCACAAACAGCGGTACAAGCCGCGCATACCGCTTATACGGCAGACAGGCGGCAAATAGAAATAAGCATAATCCGATCAGTAAAGAGGCACTTTGTTTATGGAAGAAATAGGATGGATCTCCGTACCGCTGAGACCCCATCACATCACTGGCGCTGTACACCATTAACAAGCCGAATCCGCAAAGCAGCATAATGACAAACACAAGCGGCAGATCGGCGTTTTTCAAACGTTTCAGCAACGGACAAAACTCCTTCGGCTATTCTTTTCCCGCATACTTGACGCACAGTAATACAGTCACGTTTCATTCTGTTTACTTTTTTATGATTATTTTTAATACCAATTGTGTCTCATAGAAAAAAGCATTACACTGTTCATATAAAATAAAGATAAAAGGTGATATTTGTGAATTACGAACTATTTAAAGCGATCAATGGTTTGTCGCACCATAGTGCCATTCTCGACTCTATCATGGTATTTATAACGGAATACGCCATTTACGCCTACGCCCTTTTCCTGCTTGCCATGTGGCTGTTCGGAAGCACAAAAGGCAGACAAAACGCCCTGTACGCGGGCTTCACGGGTGTTGCGGCGCTTATCATCAACTACCTCATCACGAAAGTCTATGTCGAGCCGCGCCCCTTTGTCGAGCATACGGTTCATACGCTGATCCCTCATGCCGCGGATGCTTCATTCCCGAGTGACCATACGACAGGCGCTTTGGCGATTTCAATTGCGATTCTGTTCCGCAACAAAAAACTCGGCTGGCCGCTTGTGATTTTCGGCCTTTTGACCGGCTTCTCAAGAATTTGGGTCGGCCATCATTATCCGATCGATGTGCTCGGAAGCATTATCGTTTCCCTCATTGTCGGATTCCTGCTGTTCAGATTTTCAAATGTGCTTCGTCCGATTGTCGATCTGATCGTGCGAATCTATGAAAGTATCGTTCATAAAAGCAAATCGACAAACCATAATATATAAAAAAAAGCCGGCGTCTGTCACAGACTGCCGGTTTTTGTATGTTTGGCTGTATGCTTTTTCCTTTGTAAAGCACAGAATGCGGCAATGCCGAGACTGTCAATCAGCACATCGCGGAGGCATCCGTTTCTGCCGAAAAAGAGCTGGACGATTTCTGTCAGGAAAGCGGCGGCCAATGCATACAGCACCGCCCTCTTCATGCGCCTGCGCTCCCTGAAAAACAAATAGGCGAGCACAAAAAATGAAAACGCGTGCCCGAGCTTTTGAATCGCCGCTTCCGGTATGGCGAGCTCCGCCATATCGAACACAAAGAAACCGGACACATCCGGATGGGACGTGAAACGGAAGGACACCGTCTGCGACACAATCATATCGTGAAAGCTTTCAGTCAAAGCAGAAACGAAAACAAAGACGAGCCACCCGGCCGCCAGACATTTATTCATTCAGCATCTCCTTCGTTTTCTATTAGTATAAAGGCACATGCAGCAATATGAAAAGCGCCTATCAGAGCTGATAGACGCTTTGGGATCAAGATTACTTGCCCGAATCTTTCATTGAGCCGTCATCTTTACCATCTGTCTTGTCTTTTGTGCCGTCTTCTTTGTCACCTGGTTTTTCTTCGGTTTCTTTTTTAGGCGTCACATCTTTTTTCTCGGAAGACTGCTGAATTGACCCTTCCGTTTCTTCTGTCACAGCGTTTTTCTCTTCAGCCGCCGCTTTTTCAATAGATGTTACCGGCTTGTCCATAAAATTGAGCGGGTTCATCGCTACGCCGTCCTTGCGGATTTCAAAGTGCACGTGATTTCCGCTTTCTTCACTGTAAAGATTTTTTCCGGATTTACCGATGACCTGGTTCTGCTTTACTTTGTCGCCCTGGTCCACGCTGACTTCAGATAAAGACTGATAGACAGTAGACAGGCCGTCTGAGTGTTCAATTTCAACCACATACCCCAGTACCGGGTCTTTAGCAGCTTTAACAACCGTACCGCTCAGAGAAGCAGAAACATCAAATGATTTTCCGTCTTTCTCAGCTAAGTCAATTCCTTTACTGAGGCTGTACGTGTTATTATAGTTAACAAGTGCTGCTTCTTTCTCTTTTTTTGCGGCATCAGATTCGTAAAACTTTTTCACAACAGAAACATTTTCAGAATGAGCAGCCGGCATTGCGACGTTTTCCATTGACTTGCCTACTTCGACGGCATCGTCTTTGCCGCTGTCATACGCGGAGTTTCCGCCGTTGTTCGTCAGATTGTCCTTCACATCATTCGAAACGGATTGATACCAAAGGACAGCTGTTAAAATGACGGCCGCACTGACTAAGTAGATTGCAGGGAATATCCAGCGTTTGCGAAAAAACCGCTGAAGTTTTTTGACTTGAGAAGTTTTCTTTTCTTCCTCTCTCATTTGTTCATCACCTCAGCAACATTCTGAACACTTTTCTGAAAATATATACACATCCATAAAAAACTTTTTTGGAAGTAGTATGTGCAGATTGCACTTAATTATGTAATGAAATGTGAAGGGAGATCCCGGAATATGAATTTAACCCTGCGCAAAGCCGTATTGGAGGATTTAGATGCGGTGGTGGCCATATACAACTCGACGATTGCCTCACGAATGGTAACGGCTGATACGGAAGAAGTGACGCCCGCAGACCGGATGGATTGGTTTTTGCGGCACACGGACCGGCGCCCGCTGATGGTCGCGGAAGATGAAACCGGCAAAGTGGCGGCCTGGATCAGCTTTGAAACGTTTTACGGCCGTCCGGCCTATGACAAAACGGCGGAGATCAGCATCTATCTGCATCAGGATTGCCGCGGCAAAGGAGCAGGAAGCTTTCTGCTGAAAGAAGCCCTGGCACTCGCTCCGGCAATCGGCATCCGCAGCCTGATGGCTTTTATCTTCGGACATAATGTGCCGAGCATTAAGCTGTTTGAAAAATTCGGTTTTACCGAATGGGGCGTATTCCCGGGTATCGCCGAAATGGACGGAAAACGATATGACTTGAACATTTTAGGGAGAGAACTGTCATGATCACCATCGATAAAGACAAAGACGAAAACCAGCCGCTCAATAAAAAAGCCCGTTCCCTTGCCGACATCGCCAAATGGGGAAAGATCACCGCCGTGTTTCTGATCATCACAGGTTCTCTTTCCGCTCTGTCAGCCATTGTGACGCTGCTCGGAGCCATTCCGGGTGTTCTGCTCATCATTTCCGGCGTCATGCTGATGCGCTCGGCAAAAGCGGCTGCCGCCCTTCAGGAAGGGCTAGAAGAAAACGCGGAAGAAAATATGCTTGCACATTACGCGTCATTTATCAAAATGCAGTTTTTTTACGCGGCATCCAGTGTGGTACTGGGCATTCTCGCTTTTATTTTAGTCGTCATCTTCGCTGTCATCGGAATTATGGCTTATTACAGCACTGATACGTATGACACGCCTGATTCATATTACTATGAGAACGATCCTGTATTTGAATGACAAAAAGAGCTGATCGCGCGTCAGCTCTTTTTTAATAAAGCATTTCTTTTTTCCGGTCTTCTTCCGTTAAAAATTCAATAAAGCTCTTCATCGCAGACGGCTCCTCGGCAATCAGCCGGGTATAGGCGCTTTTCCGTTCCTCGGACAGAATATCGCTTTTTCTGATTCTGTTCAGCATATAAAGACGGATCGTTTTTTGCACCTGTTTCCGCTGATAGCCGGCTTCCTTAAAAAACGCAAGACCCAAAGCCGCAAGGAGGGCAAAAATGCCGGCCGATACGAGAGCTCCTCTCCCGGAAGGGGCCTGAATCAAAAGCGATGCCAGATGAAACAGACTAAAAGCGGCGAGCGGGAAAGCAAGAAAACGGTAAATGATGCTTTTTTTCATCAGCGGCGCGATGGCGATTTGTATTTTCTGAATTTCTTTTTTTATGAATCCCGGCAATTGTTCCGCATGCTCCAGCTTCATGCCCTCTCCCCTTTGCTGTCATTTTTGTCTTCTTTTTCATATATGCATATTTTACCGCACCCGGAACTTTCTTTGAAAGAAAACTGCACTCATCTTTGATTCCGGCTCTTTATTCTTTCAAAATGTCAATGTTATAATTTGAAATGGGAATCAGATTGCTGCACTTGTCGGAATACTAATGGGCACAGTCTTGATAAATATGATATAGCGGGGTTGCAAAGTGAGCATTTCATTTATTTTATTCGGATTTTTTTTCGTTTTAAATATACTTTTGGCCGTCATCATGATTTTCAAAGAAAGACGCGATGCCAGCGCTTCATGGGCTTGGCTCTTGGTTCTTTTTTTTATTCCCATTTTAGGGTTTATTTTATACCTGTTATTCGGCCATAACCTGAGACGCAAGCACCTGTTTCAATGGGAAGACCGTAAAAAAATCGGAATAGAAAAGCTGCTGAAGTTTCAGCTGAAAGATCTGAAGTCGAGGCAATTCCAATTTAACAACAGGGCGACTGTGGATAATAAAGACCTCATCTATATGCTTGTCATGAACAACCACGCAGTCTTTACAGAGGATAATTCGGTGGAGATTTTAACGGACGGGCGCGATAAGTTCAAACGCTTAATGAAGGACATTTCCAACGCAAAAGATCACATTCACCTTCAATACTATATTTATAAAGGTGATGAACTGGGAAAAAAATTGCGCGATGCCTTAGTGAAAAAAGCACGGGAAGGCGTAAAAGTCAGAGTGTTATATGATGAACTCGGTTCAAGATCACTCAGAAAAAAATTCTTCAAACCGCTGCGGGACGCCGGCGGCCATGTGGAAGTCTTTTTTCCTTCCAGGCTTCGTCCGATTAATTTGCGGCTCAATTATCGGAATCACCGCAAGCTCGTCATCATTGACGGCGAAACCGGCTATGTCGGCGGCTTTAACGTCGGAGATGAATATCTCGGGCTGAATCCGAAATTCGGCTACTGGCGCGATACGCACCTCAGACTTCAAGGCACGGCGGTACACGCCATTCAGACACGGTTTATTCTCGATTGGAACCAAGCTTCCCATCACCATACGCTCACTTACGTTCCGAATCATTTTCCGGAATGCGAGCCGAAGGGCAATGTCGGGATGCAGATTGTCACGAGCGGACCGGATTCAGAATGGGAACAAATTAAAAACGGCTATATCAAGATGATCTCAACGGCCAAACGGTCGATCCTGATTCAGACGCCTTACTTTATTCCTGACTCAAGTCTTTTGGATGCCCTCAGGATCGCCTGTCTGTCAGGCATTGACGTCAAAATCATGATTCCGAACAAGCCGGATCACGCTTTCGTTTACTGGGCGACTTTATCTTACATCGGCGATCTTTTGAAAGCCGGAGCCTCAGTCTACATTTACGATAACGGCTTTATTCATGCAAAAACAATTGTCGTCGATGATGAGACGGCTTCAGTCGGTACGGCGAATATCGACGTCAGAAGCTTCAGACTTAATTTTGAAGTCAACGCCTTTATTTATGACGTCACCATCGCGAAAAAACTCATTTCCTCATTTAAAGAAGATCTGCTCGTCTCCAGAAAATATACGTATGAAGAATATCAGGAGCGTTCGCTGCGGATCCGCATTAAAGAATCGATTTCAAGGCTTCTGTCGCCGATTTTGTAATTCCCGGGATGTTTCTCGGGAATTTTCTGATATAAAAACGGACACGGCTTGAAAAAACACATTTTATATTCAAAAGAATGACCGAATAGTGTATAAATGAAAAGTGAGTATTTTTTTGTAAAGGAGTGCCATAGTTTGAAACCTGAATCAGTGAATCGTTCGCTTATTTCTATTTCGAAATGGGGAAAAGCGACAGGTATTTTGTTTATTATTATAGGCGCGTTTGCGGCGCTTTCGGGCGCGTTTTTCTTTTTAATCGGAGCCATTCCCGGCGTTCTGCAGATCATTGCCGGCATTTTTCTGATGCGCTCGGCAAATGAAGCGGGACAGATGGCGGCGCAGTTCAATGAACTGACAGAGGAACATATGCTGGAGAATTATGCAAAGTTCGTGAAAATGCAGGGGATCTATCTGATCGTGACGGTCGGCTTGTCCGTTCTCGGTATCGTTCTTTTCATTGTCCTCATGACGCTCGGCATCGTGGACGACGCGTTTAATAATATTGATGCCAATACATATTAAAAAGGAAAATCCCGGCGCATCCGCCCGGGATTTTTTCTTATTCCGCTTCTCCGACAATGGTAAAGTTTTTCTGCTTTGGATTTGCCAATACGGCGGCGAACAGCATTGACGCTGTATGCAGATATTCTTTCGACAAAAAAGTTTTTTCAAATAAAACGTTTCCTCAGAGTTTCAACTGAAATCACTCAGTTCTGCGAAATAAGGCTATGGCGGTACAAGACCACTCATCATACAATTTTTTGGGTCTTTGTAATTAAATTACAATTGTTCTTAATATTCACCCATGTATTCATGCTATTATATTGAAAGGAACGATCAAAAGCGTTGGCGTTCGTTAAATATTTACGAGTGCTGCCTCATGTCAAAGTCAGAAAAAATAGTATAGGAGGTAACATATGTTTAAGTTTAAAAAGAAATTCTTAGTGGGATTAACGGCAGCTTTCATGAGTATCAGCATGTTTTCGGCAACCGCCTCTGCAGCTGGCACAGATTACTGGCAAAATTGGACTGACGGGGGCGGGACAGTAAACGCAGTCAATGGCTCTGGCGGAAATTACAGTGTTAATTGGTCAAATACCGGGAATTTCGTTGTTGGTAAAGGCTGGACTACAGGCTCGCCATTTAGAACAATAAACTATAATGCCGGAGTTTGGGCGCCGAACGGCAATGGATATTTGACTTTATATGGCTGGACGAGATCGCCCCTCATCGAATATTATGTGGTGGATTCATGGGGTACTTACAGACCTACCGGAACGTATAAAGGTACTGTAAAGAGTGATGGAGGTACATATGACATATATACAACGACACGTTATAACGCACCTTCCATTGATGGCGATAACACTACTTTTACGCAGTACTGGAGTGTCCGCCAGTCGAAGAGACCGACCGGAAGCAACGCTGCAATCACTTTCAGCAATCATGTTAACGCATGGAAGAGCCATGGAATGAATCTGGGCAGTAATTGGGCTTATCAAGTCTTAGCGACAGAAGGATATAAAAGCAGCGGAAGTTCTAATGTAACAGTGTGGTAACAGCTCATCTCTAATGAGGGGCAGCTAACGGGCTGCTGATCGTTCCTTGAGAAATTTTATAATGATTGTGAAGAGGCGAACGGTTTTGGCATTACCGGAGGCAGGATATTCTCCATCAGTTTTTTTAGCGCGTATTAAAATAAGAGTTCCGTCTTTTTTTGGTAACCCGCTTCCAACAGACACCTTCACATAAGCCTTAAGCAAAATAAAAATATCCCGGTTACCACCTCCTTTAGTTTCAGAGGTTTTCTTCATTAAACAGATCGCAATCCCCGCATCCAGGCTTGTCTGAATATGGAGCCAAAACCGTGATTTCCTCATTATCCATTGTAACCATTTTCGTTACACGTCTAGCGGCATGAACCCATCTCTTTTTAACAAAAGAGATGATTCATTACATCATAAAGGGACTTGCTCGCAAGTTCATTCTCCATTGCCCGCTGTACGCTTCCGAACGTCTCATCGAGCGCGCGCTGAATATTTTTGCCGACCGGACAGTCGGGATTCGGATTGTCGTGAACCGCAAAAAGCTCTTCCTTATTCTGCACCGCCCTGTAAACCTCTAAGAGGGTGATCTCCGACGGATCTTTTTTCAGGCTGGCTCCCGGAACACCCGCCCGGGATGTCAGAATACCCGCTTTTTTCAGCTGGCTGATCGTTCTCCGCACTACGACGGGATTGGTGTTTACGCTGCCCGCAATCATGTCCGATGACGCCCGTTCATCCGTTGAGATCAGCGATAAAATGTGAATGGCCACAGCAAGACGGCTGTTAATCATGTTTTTCACCACCATTGTAACCAAAATAGTTACATTTCATTTGTTTGTCAACTACTAATATACACTAAAACGGGCGGCAGGATGAAATCAAGTTGGCAATAGAGGGTAAACAGGCCGGCGGGAAACCGGCCGGAGAGGGATTAAAATAAGAAATAACGCTGTCCTAGCGGAACATAGCTGACGGGCTGGCATGCCAGCTCTTCTCCGTCGGCGAACACCTGATAGGTTTTCGGATCGACATGTATATTCGGCATCGCGTCATTCAGCTTCATGTCGAGCTTACTCAGCTTACGGATATTCCGTACGGGAGAAATCATTTTTTCAAGGCCGAGCTTTTCCGGCACACCGTTTGCGATACCGGCCTGGGACATAAATGTAATAGAGGTATTGCGGTTTGCTTTACCGTATGATGCGTACATCTGCCGCATAAACACGGGCTCAGGCGTCGGAATGGAAGCATTCGGATCTCCCATCTGGGCGCGGGCAATCATGCCGCCTTTGAGCACAAGTTCAGGTTTGACGCCGAAGAAAACCGGGTCCCATAGTACGAGGTCGGCGAGCTTTCCTTTTTCAACGGAACCGACTTCATGGCTCAGACCGTGAGTGACAGCCGGGTTGATCGTGTATTTGGCGATATAGCGTTTGGCGCGCACATTGTCATTGCTGTTTTCTCCCGATAGAGCGCCGCGCTGTTTTTTCATTTTATCGGCCACCTGCCATGTCCGGATAATCACTTCTCCCACCCTGCCCATCGCCTGCGAGTCAGATGACGTCATGCTGATCGCGCCGATATCGTGCAGAATATCCTCCGCCGCAATGGTGGCCGCTCTGATGCGTGAATGACTGAACGCCACGTCTTCAGGCACTTTTGAATCTAAATGATGGCAGACCATCATCATATCAAGATGCTCGTCCATCGTGTTGACGGTATATGGAATCGTCGGCGTCGTAGAGGACGGCAGGATATTGGCGTAAGATGCGAGTTTCATAATATCCGGTGCATGGCCTCCGCCGGCTCCCTCTATGTGATATGTATGGATAACCCGGTCGCCGATCGCATCAAGCGTATTTTCTAAAAAGCCCGCTTCATTTATCGTGTCTGTGTGGATCGCCACCTGAATGTCCGCCTCATCCGCTGCTTCCATGCAAGCTTTAATGGCGCTTGGCGTTGATCCCCAATCTTCATGCAGCTTCAGGCCGATTGCGCCTGCTTCCACCTGCTCGATCAGCGGCGCTTTATCGGATGCATTTCCTTTTCCTAAGAAACCGACATTGATCGGAAACTCCTCGGCCGCTTCAAGCATTCTCGACATGTACCATGCACCGGATGTACAAGTCGTCGCTTTACTTCCCGTCGCAGGACCTGTTCCGCCGCCGAGAAGCGTAGTCACGCCTGAAGAAAGCGCGACTTCCATCTGCTGCGGGCAGATAAAGTGGATATGCGTATCCACCCCGCCGGCCGTTACGATTTTCCCTTCGCCGGAAATGACTTCTGTTCCGGCACCGATAATCATGTGCGGGTCCACCCCATCCATCATATCAGGGTTGCCGCTTTTCCCGACGCCGACAATCCGGCCGTCCTTCACCCCGATATCCGCCTTGACGATTCCGGTATAATCCAGGATGACGGCGTTTGTAATGACCAGATCAAGCGCTCCGTCTTTCCCGGTGATACGCCCGTTCTGCCCCATGCCGTCCCGGATTGTTTTCCCTCCGCCGAAAATCATTTCTTCCCCGTAATTCGTGAAATCTTTTTCGACTTCAATCCATAAATCCGTATCTCCGAGTCTGACTTTGTCTCCCGTTGTCGGTCCGAACAGTTCTGCGTATTGCTCACGCGACATTTTCATCGGATCGCCTCCTCCATCCATCCGGCTTTTTTAAGATTTGACAGCGTCTTCTCTTTTCCCCGCTCATCCATGTACGTATCGGCCATGCCGTTGAGACCTCTGACCGTTTTTCGCCCTCCGATTTCCACGAGCGTGACGGTTTTCTCTTCTCCCGGTTCAAAACGGACAGATGTGCCTGACGGGATATCAAGGCGCATGCCGATGGCTTTGTCCCGATTGAAGGAAAGGGCGCCGTTGGCTTCGGCAAAATGAAAATGCGATCCGACCTGCACTGACCGCGTTCCGTTATTGGTGACTGACACCTCCAGCGTCTTCCGGCCTTCGTTAATGGTGATGGTCCCCTTTGCGACTTGAATCGCTCCCGGCTTCATGACTTCACCTCCGCTTTGATCGGCTGATGAACGGTGACAAGCTTAACCCCGTCCGGGAACGTCGCTTCCACCTGAATGCTGTCCAGCATTTCCGCAACGCCTTCCATAACGTCTTTTTCAGTCAATACATTGCGGCCGGATTCCATCAGCTCAGCAACGCTTTTTCCGTCTCTCGCGCCTTCCATCAGATAACAGGTCAAATATGCGGCGGCTTCGGGATAATTCAGCAGAACGCCGCGCGCCTTCCGCTGCTTAGCGAGCTCTCCCGCCGTAAAAATAAGCAATTTTTCTTGTTCAACCGGTGTCAGTTTCATCTGTATTCCCCCTTAGTGATAGTCAAACACAATCCGCATGGTCAACCGAAACGATGCAGGCGGCCGCCACCCCCTTCACCTCATGAAATGTTAAGTGATAAAAGTTATTCGACAGTGAACGGCCCGATTCCTTTTGCAGAAATGACCGATTTCTCATTTTTTTCTTCAACAAACGTTTAATTAAATGTGAAGAAAGGTTACATTCTTTGTGAATATTATAAAGAAATCGCCGGGGAATTTATAGAATATTTAAAAATTTAGTGAATATTAACCAAACGAACTGGAATTTTTGTCATTTCTCATAACAAAAAGCCCAAAATATTTTGGGCTTTTGCTGTGTTTCACGATCAAATTAATCATCACTGAGTTTATCTTTCGTTTTACCGACACCCTTTTGCAGGCTGCCTTTCGCTTTGTCTTTTTTCCCTTCCGCTTTTAAGTCGGACTTGTTTGCCATGTCGCCTGCTTTGTCCTTTGCTTCCCCTTTCATTTTGTTCATGCCGCCTTTTACTTTGTCTTTTAAACCGTTATCTTCACTCATGATCTCTTCAGCTCCTTTTGTTTTTGTGTACTTGTTTTCTTCCCTTTCAGCCTGATAGCAAACATTTCAACTCTCAATTATTGATTTCACAGCGTTCCCCGTAGCGGATCACTTTGTAAACGGCCAATCCGTCTGACAGCTTATTATCCCCGTATTGCACGGGCAGAAGAGCAAAGAAAACATAATAAGTCGAAAAATAGACAAATTGGTAAAAAAATAAGTTTGGCTCTAGGAAATCTTTTATGATCAGCAGATTTATTAAAAAGATAGAAGCGAGATTAAACAGACAGCCTCCGGAATAGACGAGCGCGCTCGTCAGTCGGTTATCTATCCGCAATTCGCCGAACTTGCAGAAAGAATCTATGAAGTAGATACGCCGAACCTGAATCGGCCCTACTTTTAAAAGACGTTTCCCCATTCCGATATCCAACGACGCCTTGCCTCCGAACAGCATGGCCATAAAGCTGTGTCCCGACACATGGATGACAGACACCATCGGGAGAATGATGAGAAATGAAACGAAAAACTTTATCATATCATTAAATCCGAACAACAAATCCCTCCTTCCCATCGTACTTTTTTCCCTCTTTTGCGATTTTTCCGATTTTTTCTATGATCAAACGTCCTGATGTGCATAAAAAAATAACCATCTGCTGATCAGATGGTTAAGAAAAATTATATATCGTATAAACACTGTTCTTTTTGAATGTTTTCTCTCATGCGAATCGCTTTTTCATAAAAATACGCCGCTTCTTTATATTGCTCATGTGCGCTTGTGTAAACGGCGGCCTCCAAGGCGAAATCTTCAATATACACATACAGCGATTTTTCATTCATATAGTCAAACACTTCATGGATTAAATCCATATTGAGTGACTCCAAATAAAGCGCTTGTAAAAACTTATACTTCTCTAAACTGAATCGGTCGCCGCGTTCTTTCGCGATCATGATCCCTCTTTCATAATAGGTGAGGGCCGCTTGGTCATCATGCAGCCTGAAAAGGGTGTGCGTTAAGCTGAACAGCGCCTTCGGAAGCTGTTCAAGCTGATGCTCTTCAAAAACGGGAACCGCTTTTCTAAAGTACCGGGCCGCTTCATCCAGATCCCGCTTTTCAGCATAACAATTCCCCAGATTGTAAAGCGAAGACCCGATCAGGCGGGGCTGTCCTTCAAGCAAAGAAAGGCGGAGGGCTTCGTCTAAATGCTCAAGCGCTTTGTCGTAGTTTTTGCAGTCGATGTAGTTTCCTGAAATGACGAAATGGCATTGAATTCTCCGCACTCTGTAAAAATCGTGTTTCATATACGTATCCAGCGCCTGAATCCCGTGATTCATGGAAAAATGAGTCTGCTTCATGACGTAAAACACTTCAGACATCTTGAAATGGAATTCCGCCCTCTCTATATCATCCTCGACAAATGAAAGGAGTTTTTCCGCTTTCCGGTAAAAAGAAATAGCCGCAACATAGTTATTGTGATCGAATTCATACATCCCTCTGAACAAATGGAAATAATACTCAGACAGTCCCGATATGCTGTCCGTGCTTTCGATCGTCTTTTGCAGCTCGCTGTACTGAATCTGTGATTGTTCGGTGCATTCCGGCTTGACGTAATCAAGCATAATATGATGGCGGTAGCTGATCAGCTGATAATATAACAGCAGCAGCTGGTCTTCCTCCATACGTTGTATATCCTCATCAATTTCCTCTTTCAGCTTTATGGCATCAGCCGCTTGAAACGCTAAAATGTGCTTGTACCATTTGTTGATCTTGACTCCAACTTGAGATGACGGAATCTCGTATGCGGTCATGCCCCTTTCACAACCTTTTCTAATTTCTATTGGTTATATTTTAACATATTGTATGGCTTTGGAATTGCATAACTTGATTGTCCTGCATCAAAATTCCTATCATATATTTCGGCTGTTACCGGTATTTTTTGAACAGACCGCTCTCATAATGTGAATAAAAAAGCCTGCCCTTGTCCGGGCAAGCTTTTCTTCATCCGCCTATATAAGACATTTCCACTTTCTTTTTTCCATCCGTTTTAGAAAGCGCGCGGTCAATTGAATACTGATCCGTGCGATTTCTCCAAACAGAAGCGATGGATTCCGTCAATTCATCATCGGTCAGACCGCCGCGCACGAGTTTCCGAACATCATAGCCGCTTGAGGCAAACAGGCACGTAAACAGCTCGCCTCTCGCCGACAGGCGCGCTCTGTTGCAGGAGGCGCAGAATGCATCCGAGACGGAGGAAATCACGCCGATTTCGCCGGAACCGTCAAGATAGCGGAACCTGGAAGCGACCTCTCCTTTATAATTCGCTTCTATCGGCTCCGTCGGCATGTGCTGGTTGATCAGATCAATAATTTCGGCCTTCGTGATCACGTCTTTTTTATTCCATTGATTCGTATTGCCTACATCCATAAATTCAATAAACCGGAGAATATGACCCTTTTCTTTAAAATAGCGGGCCATCGGCAGGATATCTTTTTCATTGACGCCCTTTTGAACAACCATATTGATTTTCACACCGAGTCCGGCCGCTTTTGCCGCCTCAATGCCCTCAAGCACCTTGTTCACCGAAACGCCGCGGCCGTTAATGGCCTTAAACCGCTCATCCTCTAAAGAATCGAGGCTGACTGTCACTCGATGCAGCCCCGCCTGCTTCAGTTTTTCCGCGTACACGGGAAGCAGAGAGCCGTTTGTCGTCATCGCGATATCTTTAAGTCCGGGGATGCGCGCAAGTTTTTTGATCAATTCAGGCATATCTTTTCTCATGAGCGGCTCTCCGCCCGTCAGCCTGATTTTTTCAACGCCGAAGCGGCCGACAAACAGCTTCGCAAGCCGCTCAAGCTCCTCGAAGGAGAGCAATTCCGTCTTTTGTAAAAATGGATAATCCGGTCCGAATAATTCGGCTGGCATACAGTACGTGCATCTGAAGTTGCAGCGGTCGGTTACAGAGATACGAAGATCCCTGAGCGGCCTTTCCTTTTTGTCTGTCACCCGGCGCGTTTCTGTATTCATAAGCCCAAGACCCCTTTCTATTGTTCAACCCGTTCAGGATGTGTGTATACGTTAAATGATCCGTTTCTGACAAAACCGATCGCGGTGATGTTCAGCTCTTCCGCCATTTGCAGCGCGAGCTCCGTCGGCGCCGATTTTGAAATGACAATCGACACGCCGATTTTTGCGGCTTTTAATAAAACCTCTGAGGAAATCCGGCCGCTGAAGACGATCAGCTTGTCACGGACGGGCATTCCGTTTTTCAAACAGCAGCCGTACAGCTTATCCAGCGCGTTGTGGCGCCCGATATCCGTCCTCATCAAGAGCAGCTTTTCCGTATCGCACAGCGCTGCATTATGGACGCCGCCCGTTTCCCGGAAGGTGCCGCTTCCGCTTTGCATCTCCTTCATCAGGCGAAGGCACGTCTCAGGAGTTATGGTAATCCGGCTGACGGCGGTTTTGGCCGTTTTCACATCCTGCTGAAAGTAAAAATGGCGGCCTTTCCCGCAGCATGAACCGATGACCCTCTTCGTATAGTCTTTTTGCTCAAGCACTCCGGGATTCGTCAGTTCAACATATGCGAACCCGAGACTTTCATCTATAGTAAAGCTTTTGATCTCTTTTTCAAAACGAATGACGCCTTCTGATGCGAGAAATCCGATGACGAGTTCCTCTAAATGGTCAGGCGTGCAGACGAGCGTAACAAATTCCTGCCCGTTCACCATGACGGTAAGCGGATACTCTGAAACCATCCGATCTGCCGTCTTTGTTAATACCCCTTTTTCATAGCGGTATATGTCTCTTACCGCTGTTGTTTTTTCATCCACTGTTTTCCCCTCCGCAGTATCCTTCTCTTTTATTCTTCCACAATCCCTGTATTTTGTCGAATTTGCGGTTTAAAAAAAGAGCCCTCTTCGGACTCTATGTTTCATTGCGATGATGTCTGCTCAGAATGGTGAATAAAATAACTGCGGCGATAATGGCCAATATACTGACGAATATGAAGGCGGCAAGCTTCAGAAAAATCCCTATCAGAACAAAAACGACTGCCGCCAGCACCAATATAATGCCTGCTCCTTTTAACAACAGCGTTCATCTCCTTTTATCCGTATCATTCCCGCGGTTCCGTTTTCTAAACAAAAAAAGACGCCGCACGGGCGTCCTTTTTTAACCTATTCTTTTGCTAAATCCTTTGCGGCGTCTTCCCAAGCCTGTTTGAACTCGTCCGCGCTGTCAGCTGAGACGTATGTGCCGCCTCCCGCTTCCGCCGCTTTTTCAAGGCTTTCGCTTCCTTTCATGCCGAAGTTGAAGCCGATGATATTGACGACCGTGTTGACATTCGCTTTACGGAGCTTTTGAATTTCGGCTTGAGGATTCCCGCCGCATGTTTCTTCACCGTCTGTGATCAGATATACGACGTTTTTCCCTTTAGCGCCGGCCCGCTCAAATTCTTCACGTGTATCAGAAAGCGCTTTCGCTATCGGTGTCCAGCCGGTTGGTTTAATCTTGCTGAGTGATTGCTCAAATGGAGTCACGGCGTACGGCTGAAGGCCGTATAACGTTTCTGTCGCGTTACATGATACGGCTTTGCCTGAGTTTTTATTATTGCCCTTATGCCCGAATACCCGAAGCATCAGATTCGTGTCTTCAGGAAGAACTTCCGCAAAAGAAGTGACAGACTCTTTCGCAACATCTATTTTACGCTCTCCCCCTGTTTTTTGTATCATGCTCCCGCTTGCGTCAAACAGCACGGCGACGTTTGTTTCTTCGTGCTTTTTCTCAGCTGCAAAAACAGGTGATCCGAGTGAAAGCGTCAAAAGTCCGACAATCCCCGCAGTGAACATTTTTTTCATTTCCTTCATTCCTCTCCGTTTGTTTTTGGCCGATGGGCCCCCGGCTCTTCTCTATGCTAGATGAGGAGTATGCAAAAAGATATAGGGCGGGATTCCTTTTGTATAAGCGGCTGTACGCCGTTAAAAATGAACAGAATTATGCGCATCATCCTAAAAAGATTGGATAAATGATGACAGATTTAATGCCTTTTTCGCCCTTTTTGTAATATAAGTCCGGAATCTGATTCTTTTTACAGTTTTCTCTTCATCTTTTCTTGAAATTTTTGTTAAATAAAAATAAAAAAAAGGGCCGCTAAACGGCACCTTTTCTTATTTCGCTAATGAACTCGCTTCCATCGTAAAGATGCGGTTCATATCCTTTTGGCTGTGAGCTTCGTAATATTTTCCTCCGCCCGCACCGGCAATTGCGTGAAGCTGTCCGTTGAAGCCTTCTTTAAAGTCAAAGCCGATTACGTTGACTTTAATATGATGTTTGCGAAGTTCTTTCGCTGTCTTAATAGGATCTCCGCCGCATGTCTCCTCACCGTCCGTCAACAGGTAAACGGATTTAAAGCCGAATTTATGAACGCCGTTAAAAGAAGCCCTCGCATCTTCTAATGCTTTTGCAATCGGTGTCCAGCCCGTAGGCCCGATTCCGTTCAGAGAGTTGAGGAAGCTCTGTCTGTCAAACTTTTGGAATCCGTATACACCGCGAATGGATTCACAAGATTGAACTTTTCCGGAGTTTTTATTATTGCCTTCCGAACCGAAAACCGTCATTCTGACCTGTGATGTAGACTTAATTCGATCTGCAAAACGGACGATTTCATCTTTTGCCATATTGTATTTAGAAACGCCGTCAATCCGTTTCGCCATACTGCCGCTCGCATCAAGCAAAATGGCGATATTGTTTTTAAATAAAAATGTCTTCTCGTTTGCATTCTCGGCAGCAAAAGCAGGAGATGCAGCAGTCAGCATCAATCCGAGCATGATTATGAGTGAAAGTGTTTTTTTCATTGCTTCTTCCCCTTTTCAATAGATTTACGTTCAACGCCGAACAATATTTATCGTAAATGAGATGAAAAGGGAAATAAATAGGACGGCGTTCCTCATTATTTTTGCGTATATTCACATAGATACGGCATTTTTATCAGTGATTT
This sequence comes from Bacillus sp. Bvel1, assembly GCF_014872755.1. Classification (NCBI taxonomy): domain Bacteria; kingdom Bacillati; phylum Bacillota; class Bacilli; order Caryophanales; family Bacillaceae; genus Bacillus; species Bacillus sp. Bvel1. Next base: position 577,926 of record NZ_JAAOBZ010000008.1, read on the forward strand.
TCACCCGGCGCTCAGCCTTCAGACGGCATTTGTCAGCCTTTAGGCTTTCGTTATATGAGTCTGTTGGTTGCTTTACCGTTTATGGAATAGTTTTCAAAAAAAAACAGACGCTCATGAAAGCGTCTATTTTTTCGCCATATATTTGTTTAAAAATGAATCTGCTTCGGATATGTCCACTCCCTGATAATAATGCTTGACGATGTCCGCCACGGATTTCCCCTGCTCCGCCATGTAATTGGCCCCGTACTGGCTCATGCCGACGCCGTGGCCGAATCCTTTTGTCGTAATGGTGATGCTGCCGCCGTTCCGTTTCCATTCAAAGTCGGCAGAACGGAGTCCGAGTTTTTCCCGGATGTCTCTTCCCTTCAGCTTTTTGCCGTTTATGACGGCCGTCGCCACTTGATGGCCCGGCGTTCTGGCTGTAATCTGCCCTACCGTGTTTTGTCCCGAGAGCTGTACGCCGAGCTTTTGCTGAAACTCCGGCACACTGAAGGTCTGGGTGGCGAGATATTTCGGCGATTGCTTATCCCACGGACTTTTCACGCTCTTTAAATAAGGAATGGCGCTTGTCCAATAGGCTTCCGCATTTTCCGTATACCCGTTGCTCGTAGAGAAGAAAGATGCCTCAATCGGCTTGTTGTCGTACGTTAAAATCTTTCCTTGCGTGCCTGCGACCGCATTTGTGATTTTCTTGAGGTTGTGTGCGTACTTAGAACCCCATTCTTTTTTCAGCTGGCTTTTGCTTTGATAGACTTGGAACATTTGCGTATCGTCCACCAGTGATCCTTTCGGCGCCTGAACGGCTGAGTCAGCGACCATCAATCTGACGATGAATGTCCGGGCGGCGAGCGCCTGGGCTTTTAAGGCTTCCGGTTTAAAGGTTGCGGGCATTTCGGAAGCCACGACACCGATCACGTACTCTTCAAGCGGAATGTTCTCTACAGAATGATTGGATGTCCGATAAACCGGAATGGATACAGGTGATTCTTTCAATGTTTCTGCTCCTTTTGTTTCTCGTGTGGTGTGTGTTGTTTTGTGTCCGGGCTCTCTGTTTACGGCTGCTCCTTTTTCCGCCTGAAACGGAAGAACGAGAATGGTGGGAACAAGAAGAATAAGTATACACAGCCCGGATAGTAGAAATACAATCGGTTTCATATATCAGCTGCCTCCTGCTTGGGATTCGACTCTACTTCATCTTATGGGCAGGGACAAGCTAATATGACTTCCTTTTGGACAGAATCTTATTCCATTTTTCACGCGAAAAACGTATTCTTTTTTGAAAATCAGAGCATAATAATGATGATAAACCATAAAAAAACAGTATGCCAGATTGACATACTGTTTTTACAGCCATTATGCGTTTAGGTCAGTTACGACTTCTTTGCTTTCTTGTTCAGCGGCCGTTTCATCAACGACACGCTCGATGTCAGCGCCGAGAGCCGCAAGTTTTTTATGGAAATTCACATAACCGCGATCCAAGTGCTTCAGTTCCGTGACGCGTGTATGACCTTCAGCCACTAATCCCGCAAGAATCAGCGCCGCGCCCGCACGCAGGTCCGTAGCGGCAACTTCTGCGCCTTGCAGCTGTACAGGACCGTTAATGATCACAGAACGTCCTTCAATTTTAATGTCGCCATTCATCCGGCGGAATTCTTCAGCATGCATAAAACGGTTTTCAAACACAGTTTCAGTAATCATGCTTGTTCCGCTCGCACGGAGAAGCAGCGCCATCATTTGCGACTGCATATCAGTCGGGAATCCTGGGTGAGGCATCGTTTTAATGTCGATCGGCTTCAGCTGGGCAGGACCGATGACACGAAGGCCTTCTCCTTCATCCGTAATTTTGACTCCCATTTCTTCCATTTTCGCAATTAAAGACGTAAGATGCTCAGGAACCGCACCTTTGACTAATACATTTCCTTCCGTGATAGCCGCAGCCACCATGAAAGTACCCGCTTCAATACGGTCAGGAATGATGTTGTGTCTTACGCCGCGAAGCTTCTCGACACCTTCAATTTTAATGGTGCCTGTGCCGGCTCCGCGGATTTTTCCGCCCATCGCATTGATATAGTTCGCTAAGTCAACGATTTCAGGCTCTTTTGCCACGTTTTCAAGCGTTGTTGTTCCTTCAGCTAAAGCAGCTGCCATAATCAAGTTTTCTGTCGCACCCACACTTGGGAAATCTAAATAGATTTTTGCGCCCTGCAGACGGCCTTCCACTTCTGCTTCAATAAAGCCGTTGCCTACTTTGATTTTTGCACCCATTGCTTCAAAGCCTTTTAAATGCTGATCAATCGGTCTTGAGCCGATTGCGCAGCCGCCCGGAAGCGCTACTCTTGAATGACCCGTACGAGCTAACAGAGGGCCCATAACAAGCACTGACGCGCGCATTTTGCGCACATATTCAAAAGGTGCTTCTGTTTCTAAAGCGTAAGAAGCGTTTACGGTAACTTCATTATTCTCAAAATGCACATCTGCTCCTAAATGACGCAACACTTCATTAATTGTATATACATCGGAGAGCGTAGGTACATCACATATTACGCTTTTTTCTTCACTTGCTAATAAAGATGCAGCGATAACTGGTAAAACGGCATTTTTTGCTCCTTCAACTTTCACTGTGCCGTTTAACTTCTGACCGCCGCGGACGATGATTTTTTCCAAGGTATTCCCCTCCGCGTCCCTATATTCTCTATATTAATATTCAGTTGTCACGATTGGTGTGCCAACCGTAACGGTATGTTTTCCGCCCATTCCCGCACTTCTAAGCGCAACTTGCACATTCATCTTATGTTTCGATGTCATGATGTAATCTGTCCACTTATATGTAAATGCAGAAACAGAAACGAAATGAGGCTCAACTACATGTTCAACTGGACTTGCTTCAAATTCTTTCATGAGCTGTTCTGCTTTTTTTTGCAAAACAATACTCATATTATCATTTAAATGACCCTTTAGACAAGTAAAAATAAATACTTTATTTTGAAATATGTCATGTGCCTGCCGTTCAAACTGTTCATATGTATCATTCCAGTTTTCCGGTTGCTCCGGGCTCATTTGCTCATATAATAAATACGAAGTTGGGTTCTGGTTTTTGAGGGTAGTGACGAGCTGCAGTTTAAAAGTTGTGTGATTTTTTTTGTCAGAATACGTGCCGACGGCCTTTACGATTTTATCTTCCCGCGCGGATTCCCAATGATATTGCGGATACTGCGTCTTCAGTTCTTTTACCTTGTCATCAAATTCACTCAGTGACAGGTTCAGATTTTTTTTCGCATGAAGCGTCCATTCATCCACAGTGACCTGCTGCCGCTCCATTCCTTCGGCAATCTGGGCAAGCGGAGACAGCTCACTTGCATGAATGGAATGAAATACCGCTATTAAGGCGCTTAAAAAAACAAAAAACAAGATGATGCGGCCTGCTCTTTTTTTCTTCATATCGATCTCTCCCCCTTACTCCCATTTTTGCCGGAGCCGGGGAAAGCAATACATGGAAAACTTCGTCAAAACTCGCCAAGCGGGTGAAGAAAAATTGGTTTCTCACCCAGCGATTCCCTTCATTTCAACAGACGAAACATCTTAAAATAAGTATGGAAGCTGTTTCGAATAGGTAAGATAATCTAAAAAGAAGTTGGCGACTGCCGTACCGATCGCAATGGTAAGAAGAATGATCAGCAGCCTCGCCTGCACTATTTTTCCTTTTCGGATCAGCGGATCAAAGTTGACGGCCTGAAGCGCCCACCATGTCACCGCAATGCATACCAGGTGAACCAGGATGCTGATTGCGGCCTGCTGCCCCAATACATTCACAAATTCCATCTCCTTTCATTTTTTCCGCCCCTCATATCCTCTCTTATTATATAAGAAGAAGAGAGAAAGATGATCATTTTTACATCAGAATTTTTATCCAAAATTAGGGGCAATCCCCGCTTAAATGTCCGTTCTCCGGCATGATATACTTTTTTGGAAAGGAGATGGGAATATGAATCATTCCTTTTTTCATCCGGAAAAGCAGTATGGAGAAACACTTCCCGTATTTGACCACGAGTGGGAAGCGATAGCATTCTACTATGATTATAGACAGTCTCAAACAGAGGAACTGAAAGAATTATGTCAGTTTTTCAACATTTCTCTTGATTATTCACCCGGCAGCCTGCTGGCAGTGGAAGCTCTTTACTTCCGCAGCATAAAAGAGCTGCTTTTGGCGGATTGGAACCTGCCGATTGACGAATTTGAGAAAATGCTCAGTGTGTATGTCATCGATTGCGCCATCAGACATCATGACGATGCCGAATGGGTCGTCAAACCTTATCCGTATACGGACGGCGCTTATACGACGGGTGTGCGGAGAGGAAACAAAACGTGGCACACCGACAACTGCTGCGAACATTTATATCTGCAAAAAGAAGAGGATCATCCGCTTATCGGCGTCTATGAATCTCTTATGCGTTAATATAGAAAAAGAATCCTTCTCAGACAGCCGAGAAGGATTCTTTTTTAGTTTCCTGCAACATCCAATCTGTTTACAGCCCGCTGTAACGCAAGCTCAGCCCGACGAATGTCAGTATCATCTGATCGTTTGTTCAAACGGTCTTCCGCCCGCTTTTTCGCAGCAAGGGCGCGCTCTTTATCAATGCTTTCCGCTGTTTCAGCGGCTTGTGCAAGGATAGTGACCTGATCAGGACGGACTTCTAAAAATCCGCCGCTGACAGCCGCCAATTCGGTCTGCCCGTCTTTTTTAAGGCGGACAGCGCCGATTTTAAGCGGAGCCACGGTCGGAATATGGCCAGGCAGGATACCGAGATCACCGCTCTCGGCTCTTACACTCACCATTTCAATATCAGCATCATATACTGGGCCGTCGGGAGTAACGATATTGACTTTAACGGTCTTCATGCTTTTACCCTCCTAGGACCAGATTAAACTTCTACACCCATCTCTTTTGCATTCTCAATGACTTCTTCAATGCGTCCCACAAGACGGAATGCATCTTCCGGAAGATGGTCATATTTACCGGAAAGGATTTCTTTAAAGCCTCGTACCGTTTCTTTAACAGGCACGTAAGAACCCTTTTGTCCCGTAAACTGCTCAGCTACGTGGAAGTTTTGAGAAAGGAAGAACTGGATACGGCGTGCGCGGTGAACGACAAGCTTGTCTTCTTCACCTAATTCGTCCATACCGAGAATCGCGATAATATCCTGAAGTTCTTTGTAACGCTGAAGCGTTGACTGAACTTCACGCGCCACCGCATAATGCTCTTCTCCGACAATTTCCGGAGCAAGCGCGCGGGAAGTGGAAGCCAGCGGATCAACCGCAGGGTAGATACCCATTTCAGTTAATTTACGCTCAAGGTTAGTCGTTGCATCCAAGTGAGCGAACGTTGTCGCCGGAGCCGGGTCAGTGTAGTCATCGGCAGGCACGTAGATCGCCTGGATAGATGTAACTGAACCAACGTTTGTAGACGTAATACGCTCTTGAAGCTGACCCATTTCTGTCGCAAGCGTCGGCTGATAACCAACCGCAGAAGGCATACGGCCGAGAAGCGCGGAAACCTCTGAACCCGCTTGTGTGAAACGGAAAATGTTATCGATAAAGAACAGTACGTCCTGTCCTTGTTTATCACGGAAATGCTCAGCCATTGTAAGACCCGTCAGTGCTACACGCATACGTGCGCCCGGCGGCTCGTTCATCTGTCCGAAGACCATGGCTGTTTTCTTGATAACGCCTGAATCGCTCATTTCGTAGAAAAGGTCGTTCCCTTCACGAGTACGCTCTCCTACACCGGCGAATACGGAAATACCGCCGTGCTCTTGCGCGATGTTGTTGATTAATTCCTGGATTAATACGGTTTTACCTACGCCGGCGCCGCCGAACAATCCGATTTTACCGCCCTTGATGTAAGGAGCGAGCAGGTCAACAACCTTAATCCCCGTTTCAAGAATTTCAACCTCAGTTGAAAGCTCATCGAATGAAGGAGCTGATCTGTGGATCGGGTCCTTTTGAGCATCCGCAGGCAGCGGTTCATTTAAATCAATTTTATCTCCCAGTACGTTAAATACGCGTCCGAGAGTCACATCACCGACAGGAACGGAAATCGGCGCACCTGTATCAACGGCTTCCATTCCGCGCTGAATTCCATCCGTAGATGCCATGGCAATTGTACGGACTGTATCATCGCCTAAATGAAGAGCAACCTCTAGCGTTAGGTCGATGCCTACTTCATTTTCGCCTGTAGCTGGCTGTGAAACTTTAATCGCATTATAAATCGCAGGCAAGTGGCCGTCCTCGAAACGTACGTCGACAACCGGTCCAAGCACCTGACTTACGCGTCCTTTCTTCATCGCTATCCCTCCTGACAAAATCTTTCTATTCTAAAGCGGCTGCACCGCCGACAATTTCGGTAATTTCTTGTGTAATCGCCGCTTGACGCGCGCGGTTATATGAAAGCGAAAGTGAATCAATGAGTTCTTTCGCATTATCAGTCGCATTTTTCATTGCTGTCATTCTCGCAGCGTGTTCACTTGCTTTACTGTCAAGAAGCGCGCCGTAAATTAAGCTTTCCGCATATTGAGGAAGCAGCACTTCGAGCACCTCTTCTTCATCCGGTTCGAACTCGTAAGAAGCCGTGCGCTTCCCGCCGCTCGTTCCGAAATCCGTTAAAGGCAGCACTTTTTTCTCCGTCACTTCCTGTGAAATCGCACTGACGAAATGGTTATACACCAAATGCAGTTCATCAAAAGCGCCGTCGATAAACATTTGAACCGTCTGACGGGTCAAATCTTTAATCTGAGCAAAAGTGACCTCGTCGCCAAGCCCCACTAACTCAGACAAAATCGGCATCTCCCGTTTTTTGAAGAAATCGCGGCCGACTCTGCCGATTGCAATCACCGTGTATTCATCTTTAGACTGATGGCGTTCTTGAATGGTGCGGTAAGCGTTTCGCAAAACCGAACTGTTAAACGCACCCGCAAGCCCGCGGTCAGACGTAATGACGAGATACGCCGTCTTTTTCACTTCTCTTGAGACAAGCATCGGGTGTTTCGCGTTTTTCGCGCCTTTTCCGACGTTAAACACAACCTCCTGGATCTTATCCATATACGGAGCAAATGACTTCGCGTTGGTTTCCGCACGGTTCAGCTTCGCAGCGGATACCATCTGCATGGCTTTTGTAATCTGGCTTGTTTTTTTCGTTGACGTGATCCTTGACTTAATATCGCGTAATGAGGCCAAAGATTTCACCACCTTTATTCTTCATTTGCGTAAAAAGAGAGAAAAAGAGAACCTTTTTCTCTCATCTTCTAAGGGTTAGTTGCTTGGTGCAAATGTGCGTTTGAAGCCTTCGATTGCAGCTTTGAAGTCTTCATCAGCAGGAAGGTTTCCTGTTTTCGCAATGCCGTCAAGCAGATCTTTATGGTTTTGATCAAGGTACATGTAGTACTCTTCTTCAAAACGTCTGATATCCGCAACCGGAATATCATCAAGATATCCTTTTGTCAGCGCATAAAGAATGGCTACCTGTTTTTCAACCGGAAGCGGCTTATTCAAGTCTTGCTTCAGCACTTCAACTGTACGCGCACCGCGGTTCAGTTTCGCCTGAGTCGCCTGGTCAAGATCAGATCCGAATTGGGCGAATGCTTCAAGTTCACGGTATGAAGCAAGGTCAAGACGCAATGTTCCCGCTACCTTTTTCATCGCTTTGATTTGGGCTGACCCGCCGACACGGGATACGGATAATCCGGCATTGATCGCAGGACGCACGCCTGAGAAGAATAGATCGGATTGAAGGAAAATCTGTCCGTCAGTAATGGAAATGACGTTTGTCGGGATATAAGCGGAGATATCTCCTGCTTGTGTTTCGACGAACGGCAGCGCCGTAATTGATCCTGCGCCTTTAGCGTCACTCAGCTTGGCTGCGCGCTCAAGCAGACGGGAGTGAAGATAGAATACATCCCCAGGGAATGCTTCACGGCCCGGCGGACGGCGAAGAAGCAATGACAGCTCACGGTAAGCGGCCGCTTGTTTGGATAAATCATCATATACGACGAGAACGTGCTTGCCGTTGTACATGAATTCTTCACCCATTGTCACCCCTGCATACGGTGCAAGGTAAAGAAGCGGAGCCGGCTGTGAAGCGGATGCCGTCACGACAATCGTGTAATCAAGCGCGCCGTGCTTACGAAGCGTTTCCACCACGCCGCGTACTGTAGATTCTTTTTGGCCGATCGCTACGTACACACAGATCATGTCTTGATCTTTTTGGTTTAAGATTGTATCAATCGCAACAGATGTTTTACCTGTCTGACGATCCCCGATAATCAGTTCACGCTGTCCGCGGCCGATCGGAATTAACGCGTCGATCGCTTTGATACCCGTTTGCAGCGGCTCATGTACCGATTTACGGTCCATTACGCCTGGAGCCTGGCTTTCGATCGGACGTGTTTTGCTTGTCAGAATCGGACCCAGTCCGTCTACCGGCTGTCCGAGCGGGTTGACGATACGTCCGATTAATTCTTCACCTACAGGAACTTCCATGATGCGGCCCGTTCTTTTGACCTCATCACCTTCGCGGATATCTCTGTAAGGTCCTAAGATAACGATACCTACGTTGGATTCTTCAAGGTTTTGAGCCATACCCAAAACGCCGTTTGAAAACTCAACAAGTTCACCGGCCATACAATTGTCAAGGCCGTGTACACGCGCAATACCGTCTCCGACTTGGATGACTGTACCTACGTCATGAACTTCAATTTCAGATTGGTAATTTTGAATTTGCTGCTTTATCAGCGTGCTAATCTCTTCAGCTTTGATGCTCACTTAGGTTTCACCCCTTCTATCGATTTCCTCCGGCAAGTTGACGTTCCATGCGCTCAAGCTTTCCGCTTACGCTTCCGTCATAAATCCGGTTTCCAATGCGGACTTTAATGCCGCCTATTAAATCCGTCTGCACTTCATTTCTGATTCTGAGCGAAGCGATTCCGGCTTTTTTTGCAAACACTTGAGACAATGATAACATTTCCGCTTCTGAAAGCGGCTTTACTGAATAAACAACCGCGTCCTCTGTCTGACGGGCCTGATTGGCAAGTTTGATAAACTCGTCTGTGAGATCAGGCACAATCGAAGACCGGCGGCGGTCAATCAGAAGAAAAATCGTATGCAGCACAGACTCAGACAGTGCGCCGAACGATTGCTGAATCAGCTCTTTTTTCTTAGCGGCCGATACCTTCGGATGGCTTAGCACTTCCTGTAATCCGGCTTCGTTCCGGAACACTTCTTTTAGTACGGTAAGCTCTTCTTCGATTTCATTGATTTGAGAAGTCTCAACGGCAATGTCGAAAAGCGCTGACGCGTATCGTTTAGAGACAGCAGATCCACTCATCGGCTTTCTCCTACCTCTTTAAGATAGTCCTGAATCAGTTGTTCCTGGGCTTGTTCATCAAGCTCTTTTTCAATCACTTTCGATGCGATTAAGACAGAAAGTGATGCGACTTGCTCGCGAAGTGCGGAAACCGCTTGTTCTTTTTCTTTGACAATTTCGGTTCTCGCCGCTTCTTTCAATCTTTCAGACTCGGCGCGTGCAGCCTGGATAATGTCTTCCTTCTGCTTTTCACCCAGTTTTTTCGCATTTTCAATGAGTGATTGTGATTCCTGTTTCGCTTCTTTTAAAAGAACGCGCTGCTCTTCAATCAGCTTCTGCGCTTCTTTATTTCTTTCTTCAGCGGACGTAATTTCGCCGGCGATATGATCTTCACGCTGTTTCATTATATTTAATAGCGGTCCCAGAGCGAATTTCTTGAGAAGCGCTAATAAAACTAACATAGCTAACAATTGGAATAGGATATCTCCGCCGTTAAACGACAGTCCTAATTCAAGAGGTAATTGAGACATCTACTACGGCAACTCCCTTCTGCAGGTTTTCTCTGCTGATAAAAAGCCGTTTCGGGACGGCCTGCTTATCAGACATAAAGCAATGGCGAAGGTTCTCTTAGAGTGATCTTCGCCATTTTTAGTTCATATAAGGCTTTTTTGCTTAGCCAAAGAACGCTAAGAACGCGATAACGACAGCGATAATCGGAAGGGCCTCAACCAATGCGATACCCATGAACATAAGAGTTCTAAGTTCTTTTCCTGCTTCCGGCTGACGGGCGATTCCCTCTACCGTACGTGAAACGATCAGACCGTTACCAATACCTGCACCAAGTGCACCTAAACCGATTGCAATTGCAGCTGCTATTAAATTCATGAAAAAGTTCCTCCTTTAAAATGTTATCCGAATGGATATATGATTTTAATGATCATGACTGATTTTGTGTGACATGTACACCATCGTCAGCATCGTAAAGATAAATGCCTGGATGGTACCGATGAACAAGCTGAATGCCTGCCATGCAAGCATCGGAATAATGGCTCCGACTGTGCCGACCAAACCGAGAAAGAAACTGTTTGAGTAGAAATTCGTCGCCAGATTCGCAAGCAGGCCAAGAAGAATTTCCCCGGCGAAAATGTTACCGTAAAGACGAAGTCCGAGTGTCAGCGTATTCGCAAACTCCTCAATGATCTTCATCGGGAACATAAGCGGAACCGGTCTGAGGTAATCCTTAGAGTATTCCTTCAAACCTTTCATCTTCACGCCGTAATAGTGCGTTAACGACACAACCATAACGGCTAGAGTCAGAGTAATAGCCGGATCGGCCGTCGGTGATTTCCACCAAAGCTCGTGTCCGACCGTTACAGAAAACGGCAGCCCTAGCATATTTGATACAAATATGTACATCAGCAAGGTTACACCAAGCGCCAAGAAGTTAGCCCCTGTTTTTAAATCCATTGTACTGCCTATAATATTGCGGACAAAATCAACAATCCATTCCATGAAGTTCTGGGCTTTTCCCGGACGGATGGACAGCGTTCTTGTAGTAAGAATCGCAATCAGCAGCACAATCACACTTGCCACAGTAATCATCAGAATGTTTGTCAGATTAAAAGTAAGACCAAACAAATCAATAGTTCTGTAATCGTGATTCAATGGGTTTTCACCTCTCTTCCATTGATGAACGTTTGAGCTGAATAATGGAATCTATCATAATGACGGGATAAATTGTCATTAATCCAATAATCACACTTGCCACACTGACTTTATCGGGATATTTAAAGGCGACAGCCATCGCAAGTATCGCATTGCACCAACGCGCTGCGCTCCCGAGTGATCGTATGGACTTTCCTTTCGCCACGGCCTTGTCAAAAGCATTCATTCTTCTGGTCAAGAGCCACAAATTAAACAAACTGAAAACAGTTCCCAAAAAGAGGCCTAAAAAAACAGTTTTATACGCCGTAAGACCATATCCCAGCAAATAGATTGCTAAGATTACAAATACATATCTCCGTTGTCTGCTGAATGTAAGATTGGGATCGTCCATCAACTATCTGTCTCCTGATGAAAATGTAATATAATTCCTGGATACGGCAAAACATGCGGTTAACCCTTGCAGAAGGCCTTTTTTGTCCGCAAAACGGCCTGTTCGAAAAAACCACTCATCCTCCTGATGCTACGGGATGCTGTTTCATTCGCTTAGATAAATCCTCATATAACGGGTTTTTTTGGAGGATTTAAAATGAGGATGGATACTAGAAATGAAAGGAATGAAAACCTTCTCATAATACCCTCGTTTAGCATACAATAGCCCCTAACATGTGTCAATCTGTTTAAAGTTAAAAAACTTTTTATACCGGAAGCATACACAGAATGTTCACAAATTCACCTATAAATGTATGAACTCTGCCCATTCAGCTAAAATCTGGATAAAAAAAAGAAAACCCCCTGAATGAGGTTTTCCGATTTATTTGGTTCCGTACAGTCTGTCACCCGCGTCACCGAGGCCCGGAACGATATAGCCTTTTTCATTCAGTTTTTCATCAAGGGCGGCGATATAAATATCAACGTCAGAATGATGTTTCTGCAGCTCTTCCACGCCTTCCGGAGCCGCTACAAGACACATAAAACGAATGTTTCTCGCGCCGCGCTTTTTCAGGCTGTTGATCGCTTCCACCGCAGAGCCTCCCGTAGCAAGCATCGGATCCACGACAATAAATTCGCGTTCTTCTACATCAGAAGGAAGCTTGACATAGTATTCCACCGGTTTTAAGGTTTCCGGATCACGGTATAATCCGACATGTCCCACTTTAGCGGCCGGGATTAATTTCAGCATGCCGTCAACCATTCCGAGACCCGCTCTCAGGATCGGCACGATACCGAGTTTCTTCCCTGAAATCACTTTGGATGTCGCTGTTTGAACAGGTGTTTTCACTTCCACTTCTTGAAGAGGAAGATCACGTGTAATTTCAAACGCCATCAGTGATGCGACTTCATCCACAAGGTCTCTGAAATCCTTTGTGCCTGTATTTTCATTCCGAATATATGTCAGCTTATGCTGGATTAAAGGATGATCAAATACGTAAACCTTTCCCATACTGTGTTCAGCTCCTTTTATGTTGTCCGAGTGACTTTTTCACACTTCTATTGATTCTACAGAAAAAGACAAACAGTTTCAAGAAAATCATAAAAAAACCCGCCGGATTAAGATTCCGGCGGGTTTCTTCCTTATTAATAGTCCAGTTCTTTATATAAAGGAAACTTTTCAGTCAAGGCAGATACGCGCTGTTTCGCTTCTTCAAGTTTTGCTTCGTCTTCATGATTTTTCAGCGCGAGGCCGATGATGGCGCCGACTTCTTCAAGCGCGTCACCGTCAAAGCCGCGGCTTGTCACAGCCGCCGTACCGAGACGGATTCCGCTTGTGACGAACGGTTTTTCCGGATCGTAAGGGATCGCGTTTTTATTAGATGTAATGCCGATTTCATCAAGAACGTGTTCAGCGACTTTTCCGGTCAGTCCGAGAGAACGGAGGTCGACAAGCACAAGGTGGTTATCCGTTCCGCCTGATACGAGCTGAATGCCCTCTTTGTTCAGAGACTCAGCCAGGCGCTTCGCGTTCGAGATGACGTTTTGCGCATATGTTTTGAAATCATCTTCAAGCACTTCTCCGAAAGAAACGGCTTTTGCCGCGATGACATGCATAAGCGGTCCGCCTTGGATTCCCGGGAAAATGGATTTATCAATCTTCTTGCCGAACTCTTCACGGCAAAGGATCATTCCTCCGCGGGGTCCGCGAAGTGTTTTGTGAGTCGTTGTCGTTACAAAGTCAGCGTAAGGAACCGGATTCGGATGAAGGCCGGCTGCGACAAGACCCGCGATATGCGCCATGTCTACCATGAAGTAAGCGCCGACTTCATCAGCGATTTCACGGAATTTTTTAAAGTCGATCGTGCGGGGGTATGCGCTCGCTCCGGCAACGATGAGTTTCGGCTTATGCGCCAGCGCTTTTTCACGCACATCTTCATAATCTATATATTGCGTGTCTTTATCGACACCGTATTCTACAAAGTTGTATTGAACGCCGCTGAAATTAACCGGGCTTCCGTGTGTTAAGTGGCCGCCGTGGGAGAGGTTCATCCCGAGCACCGTGTCGCCGTGCTCTAAAATCGTGAAGTAAACAGCCATGTTCGCCTGAGCGCCTGAGTGCGGCTGAACGTTTACATGCTCAGCTCCGAAAATCTCTTTCGCGCGGTCGCGGGCGATGTCCTCAACGACATCAACATGCTCACAGCCGCCGTAGTAGCGTTTGCCGGGGTAGCCTTCAGCATATTTGTTTGTTAAAACAGAGCCTTGTGCTTCCATTACCGCTTCCGTCACGAAGTTTTCAGAAGCAATTAATTCGATCTTAGTCTGTTGACGCTTACGCTCATCTTTGATGGCGTTAAACACTTGTTTATCTTGTACAGGTAAATGTTTCATCAGCGAGATCCTCTCCTATCCGTTTCCTGTTCTTTATTTTTACCACCTTATTGTACATGGTTTTTCAGGTGAATGTAACAGCTTATTTAAAAAAATCACAAAATTTAATTAGAAAACACGAACATTATAGAGGAAAAGTATTTTCATCATTCGCATTCATAAACGGCGCGAATTCCGCCTATCAGCTTCGGTCTTGTCCGGGCCATCGTCACATGTGCTTCTCCAAGCTCACGGCTCGATATCCGGACAGGGACGGCAACGGGTTTCAGATGCATGCCGATGAACGTATCACCAATGTCAATCCCGGCGTCAGCCTGAATCGATTCAACGAGCACTGGAGAACGCATCTGCCGGTATGCATAAGAGGCCATCGCTCCGCCCGCTTTCGGGACGGGGACGGCTGAAACAATGGGGAGCCTGAACCGCTCGGCCGTTTCCGCTTCAATGACAAGCGCCCTGTTTAAATGCTCGCAGCATTGAAAAGCAAGATGCACACCCGTTTTTTCCTTAAACCGGTTAAGTCCGCCGTATATCAATTCAGCCCAATCCCCGCTTCCGGCGGTGCCGATCCGGCTTCCGGCGGCTTCACTTGTACTGCACCCGACCACCAGCAGACTGCCGTCCGTCAGTCCTGCCTGCTCTTGAAACTCAGTCAGCATGTCCGTCCATTTTTGCTTTATCTCTTCCATTGTCCAGCACCTCTTACAGATTTTTTTCTTCGTAATCTGCGATTTTGCCGATCCGCCGTTCGTGGCGGCCGCCCGTAAATTCAGTCGTCAGCCAGACTTTTGCGATTTCGCGCGCCAGGCCCGGGCCGATGACGCGTTCGCCCATCGCAAGAACATTCGTGTCATTGTGTTCACGCGTCGCTTTTGCGCTGAAGGTGTCATGGGCAAGCGCACAGCGTATGCCCTTTACCTTATTTGCGGAGATGCTCATGCCGATGCCTGTGCCGCAAATTAAAATTCCCCTGTCAGCTTCGCCGTTCACCACTTTTTCCGCTACCGGAAAAGCGTAGTCTGAATAATCGACAGAGCCGGCGCCGCATTCACAGCCCATATCAATGTATTCAATCTGCAATTCATCCAAAAGACTTTTTATTTCTTCGCGGATATGGACGCCGCCGTGATCTGACGCAATAGCTACTTTCATTCATTTACCTCCTAGGTGTGGCTGGGCGAAGACAGCCCAGTGTGCTTGTCCTTTTTATTACGAAATCCGTTGATTTCATTCTACTCTTTCACATTCGTTTTGCAAATGACCTGTTTGCAGATTTTCTGACAGATTACTTGCTTTTCCCGTCAAGCAATTGATCAGCCAAAAGGGTCAGCAGCTCCTCCAGTTCGTCCCGCGTCTGTTTATAAACATCAAGCGGACCGCCGAACGGGTCAGAGATATCGCCGTTTTCCCCCGTTACGTATTCTTTAATGGTAAAGACTTTGCCCTGACTGTTTTGATATCGGCCTTCAATCAGCTGTTTATGCTGTTCGGTCATCGCCAGCACCAGATCGGCCGTCTCGATATGTTCTTCCGATAAGGGAGATGAACTGTGATTGAGGGCGATCCGTTTTTCAAACAGCGCTTCTACGGCATGAGCCGACGCTTTTCCGTGCGGAGACGCGAATACGCCGGCCGAGCTTACGCTGACATCCAGCCCTTTCGTTTCTGCTATGGATTTAAAAAGAGCCTCAGCCATGGGACTGCGGCACGTATTGCCTGTACAAACAAAGATTATTTTCATGTCCGTCACCTCTTACTGCCTATTATAAATGAAGAAAAAAGAAACGGCATCTTCGTTTCTTTTTTTACGTATCTTATATCGGTAAAAGCAGTTTCAGCCCGAATCCGATCAAAATGGCTCCGCCAAGCGCTTCGCTGTAGGAGCCGAGCCATGACTGCACCTTTCTTCCCGCCAAAAGGCCCGCCCATGTTAAAACGGTGCTGAAGACCCCGAACAGCGTAACGGCCAGAAACGGATTGGAGCCGTTCATCCCGAGACTGAGCCCGACAGAAAAGCTGTCCAGACTGACACCGACCGCAAACAGCAACAGTCCCGAGCCTGCCGGAGATATGAGCGGCCCGTCTGACTGTTTAAACGCGGCGATCATCATCTGCACCCCTAAAATGAAAAGAAGAGATCCGCCGATGTAAACGGCGAGCATCCCCAGAAAACCGGACAGCAGATGCCCGGCCGCCATTCCCACAAGCGGCATCATGACATGAAACAGCCCGATGACAACCCCTATATGAAAAATCTGTTTTTTCTTCAGCTGAATCATTCCCATTCCGAGCCCGACGGAAAAGGCATCCGTCCCCAAAGCAAATGCCATGATGCTTAAGGAGACAAGTTCCCCGATGAATAGATTCGACATGAATAAAAACCCCCTTGGACGTGCCCGCTTGTTTAGCTTATGCATGTCCGATTAGGGGTAGAACAAGTTAATGGATAACGGTGCCGCCTGCGGCTTTCATCAGCCTGTTCATAACGGCGAGCCCCACTCCGGTATCCGGAAAGGACTCAGAAATAATCATATCCACTTCCGCTTCATCAAAGCTGCGGAGCGCATCGTATAAGGCGGACGCCACTGTTTCAAGGTCGGCGCGTCTGCCGCAGACCTTGATATAATCAGCCTGGTAACTATCGGCGTTCTCTTCTGTTGTCAAAATGCCGATTCGTTTTCCCCGGCTTTTATATGCGTCTGCCAGTTCTTGAATTCTCCGGGCGCCGCCGTCGGCAATAGCCATCGGCGCAGAAGGCGCGTAATGTGTATATTTCATACCGGGAGAAATAGGAACCTCATCTTCTTCGGTCAGCCCTTTATCCACAAGAACCGGACCGGCGGCGGATTCAATCTGCTCTTTTGTCACGCCGCCCGGACGAAGCAGCACGGGCTGTTTCCCCGTACAGGACAGAACGGTTGATTCCACTCCGATTCCCGTCGCGCCGCCGTCCACAATACCGGCAATACGGCCGTTTAAATCATGAGCTACATGCTCGGCCTTCGTCGGGCTCGGTTTTCCTGATAAATTGGCGCTCGGCGCGGCGATCGGCAGTCCGGCCGAGCTGATGAGGGCTAATGCTGCCGGATGATCAGGCATTCTGACCGCTACCGTCTCAAGTCCCGCGGTGACACGGGGTGACAGCACACCGGGCTTACACGGCAGGACAAGGGTCAGCGCCCCCGGCCAGAATAGCTCCATAAGCTTTTTCGCCGTCTCAGGAATATGGCTGATAAAACGATCAAGCTGGCTGATATGGGATATATGCACAATCAGCGGGTTATCGCTCGGCCTTCCTTTCGCCTCATATACTTTCGTTACGGCTTCCGTATTTTCAGCGTTAGCGCCCAGTCCGTAAACGGTTTCTGTCGGAAAAGCCACAACCTCATTCTGCCGGAGCAATTCCGCGGCTTGTGTAATTTGGGGATCGGTTGTGGATAATTCTGCGGAACAATCCACAAACCATCTTCTTGTTTTCATGTATAACCAAACTCCTTATTTTAAAGCGGTAAAACTTTATTTTCTCTCGTGTATTCCTTTTGAAAGTATAAAAGATGTCCTTTAATAAAACAAGCGTTATCCACAAACTGTGGACAACACTTTTTAATAAGTGGATAACCTTGTGTATAAGTTAGATCAGGCAGAGGTTTTCACCATTAAAAACGAACCTTCTGTGCATAACGAG
Source organism: Bacillus sp. Bvel1 (assembly GCF_014872755.1). Lineage (NCBI taxonomy): Bacteria > Bacillati > Bacillota > Bacilli > Caryophanales > Bacillaceae > Bacillus > Bacillus sp. Bvel1. The sequence goes on from NZ_JAAOBZ010000008.1 coordinate 595,454, forward strand.
TTGCGGAAATGTTCGGACGTATACAGTTCATCAGGCGCATCGGCGCACGCTTCAAATCCCATCACATTCAGAAACTCAGCAGATGAGGGCTGATTGGCGACTAAGTAGACATCTTGAATCTCATGTTTTTTGCACAGCACATCCATACTTTGAAACAGTGTAACGATATGGCTTTGATTCAGCCTGTCCGACATGACGAGTGAACGGAGAAGCCCTTTTCCGCCGCTGAATTTTTCGATCCCGAGACAGGCGGCAATCTTTTTTTCGCTGTCTTCCAGCACGATAAACCGGCTGATCTGCTGATCGATTTCCGCATGTGCCGTATCAGACTTTTTCAAAAAGGCCTCCAGCGCCTCCGTATCTTGATCTCTTGCCACTCTCAGCTGATAAAACATATATTTCCCTCCGTTTCGATCAACTCTTTCTTCCAATCTATGAATCGAATCCGGATTTATGCCTTTTGCTTCAGGAAAATAGATCTGAAATCCAATCGACGAGGAAAAACTTCACTTCGGTATCATCGTCATCTTTATTTTCTTTCTTCGCTTTATCAGCCTTTGCTTTTACGTCATCCAGCACTTTTTCTGTCTGTTTCTGCGTTTCTTCCTGCTTCTGTCCGCCGTCTTCCTGATCTTTCACCGCTTCGCCGTTTGAGAAATCAAGGAAGCACAGCGGCGGAAACAAGACGCACCACCAGTTGGCGCCCTCGCCATTGCCGAGTGTAATTAAAATGGCTTCATATTTTCCGGCCGGATAGACCATATTGCCGTACAGCTTTGTCGGAAACGAGATTTTATTGAATTGAACTGAAACGGATTGATGCGCACCCTTTTCTTTCATCGTTTGTTTGGCGATTTCTTTAATTTCAGGAAGCTTCGAACGAATGAGCCGCCGCGCTTCTTCAATGGAAGTGATATCTTTCACCCAGTCTGTGATTTGCTTGTTTACAGCATCTCTGATCTGGCGCTTGAGCTTTTGATCTTCATCGTTATCACTGTTGGCCAAAATTCTGAGCCGGATCGCTTCATCCGGTATGACGACGGGCTCATCGGCTGATGCCCGCGCCGTTTCTTCTTTTGTCAAACCCGCAAGCGCTCCTGATAATAAAAGAAAAATATATATGCAGATCATCATTGTCTGTTTCATCGGTCCCCACCGTTCCTCTCCGTGCTTTTTTTATCTAGTCCCATTATGGACATGACGGAAAAGGTTTAAACCGGCGGGAAGAAAAAAATCTAGCAAGCTGATAATCTGCATTGACAGATTCAAAATATGGTACGATATTATTTTGATAGGAGGTTTTCAGATGAAATATAATTACACCGTGCTGCTGTCGGCGGCATGTATGTCTGTCATTTATTCTATTTTGTATGTTCATCAATTCATTATCGCGGCTTTCATTTCGATGGCGTTTTATTTTTTGTTTCCTTATTTGATTTTTGCGCTGCCGCTTCAATACTTTCTGAATAAAAAGCCGAAGAGATTTCATCCGCTGTATTTTCTTTATTATTTGGGGGTGTCGTTCATTGCAAACGGGATCATCTTCGGTCTTTTGCAGCCGTCAGGCCAATCTCTGTTTTCTAATTCAGCCTTTTATATCTTTGCGGTTTTAACAGCCGTCGTCTATTGGGTATGGGATTCCGTATTGCTGCAAAGACAAAATCCGGCTACAGAAGCGTAATCAGCAGACAGCCGGCTGAAGGGAGAGCGGCGCAAAAGAAAACGGCGGCCATCTTTAAACGGGCGCGCCGTCCTTCTTCTGTTTCAGAATGATAATTGGCCCGCTGCTCCGCTCCGCTTACGGCCAGCCCGGAAACGATGACCGCTGCGACGATAAGAACAGCCGTAACGGCGCCGAGAATGATGTCAAAGCCAAACGGCAGGACAAATCCAGCCGCATAAGCTGCGGCGGCGAGTATACATCCGAAGGCGAACGCTTTTTTCAAGGCGGATGCCCCTTTCATTTTCTTTCCATTGTAACAAAAGCCCGCCGTGTGCGTCACCGGCGGGCTTTTTTCATGATGTGATGACCGCGGATACGGTTCTGTCTTTTCCGTTGATGTCCTGTACGACTTCCACTTCCGCATTCGGAAAGGAATGACGGAACAGGTCTTTCACGGCTTTTCCCTGATTATATCCGATTTCAAAGACGACAAGCGCTTTATCTTTCATGACAAGAGGCAGCTCCTCCATAAACCGCTTGTAGAATTTCAAACCGTCACCGCCGTCCGTAAGTGCATGAAGCGGCTCATGGAAACGGACGATATCCGACAAATCCGCCATTTCTTCTTCAGAAATATACGGCGGATTGGAAACAATAATATCCGCTTTTATTCCTGATGAAATAAAAGGAGTTAACAGATCTCCCTGCAAAAAGCGGACGTCCGCTCCGAGGTTTTGCGCATTTCTTTCCGCCACCTGAAGCGCTTCTTTTGAAATGTCCGAAGCCGATACTGAAAAATGTCCGCATTCAAGCGCGAGCGTCACCGCAATGGCTCCGCTCCCCGTACCGATATCAATGACGTTCAGGCGTTCTCCCTCAGAAAACACCCGCTTCTGTCTGTCCAGCAGATGAAAGACGACTTCTTCCGTTTCCGGACGCGGAATGAGAACATCGTCATTCACAAAGAATTCCCTGCCGTAAAACTGTTCTTTCCCGATAATATATTGAATCGGAACGCCTTCTTTATGCATTTCCACATGCCGTCTGAATCGGTAAAGCTCGTCCTCGCCGACGGGCTCCTGCAGACTTGCGAGAAGCTTGCTCCGATCCATTCCGGTATCATTTAACAGCAGCAGCTCGGCCGCGTTTTTTTCTCTTCCCGCTTCGGTTAAATAAGAAGAAGCCCAGCTTAGGGCTTCAAAAACGGTCTTCATCTTAATTTTCCGCCTGCTGGAGCTTGCTTGACTGGTCTTCTACAATTAACGCTTCAACCACTTCATCAAGCTTGCCTTCCAGGATTTGATCCAGCTTTTGAATCGTCAGGCCGATGCGGTGATCCGTCACACGGTTTTGCGGGAAATTGTATGTGCGGATACGCTCGGAACGGTCGCCTGATCCGACGGCTGATTTACGGGTCTGATCATATTCAGCCTGAGCTTCCTGCTGGAATTTGTCATAGATTCTGGCGCGGAGCACCTTCATCGCTTTTTCTTTGTTTTTAATCTGAGATTTTTCATCCTGACAGGATACGACGACACCGGTCGGTAAATGCGTCAGGCGTACGGCCGACATCGTCGTATTTACGCTTTGTCCGCCCGGTCCGCTTGATGCGAATGTATCGACGCGGATGTCTTTTTCGTGGATGTCCACTTCTACTTCTTCCGCTTCAGGAAGACACGCCACCGTCGCCGTGGATGTATGAATACGGCCGCCTGATTCCGTTTCCGGCACACGCTGTACGCGGTGCGCGCCATTTTCATACTTCAGCTTGGAGTATGCGCCTTTTCCCGTAATCATAAAGATGATTTCTTTGTAACCGCCCGTTCCGGTCACGTTTGCTTCCATGACTTCAGTCTTCCAGCCTTGGATCTCGGCGTAACGGGAGTACATTCTGTAGAGATTTCCCGCAAACAGCGCGGCTTCTTCTCCTCCCGCTGCTCCGCGGATCTCCATAATTACGTTTTTGTCATCGTTCGGGTCTTTCGGGATGAGGAGCACTTTCAAACGCTCTGATAAGGTTTCCGTCTCTCCCTGCAGTTCGGAGATTTCTTCCTTCACCATTTCTCTCATATCGGCATCAAGCTTTTCCTCAAGCATCGCTTTTGCATCGGCAAGCTGTTCTGATGCGTCTCTGTATTGTCTATAGACTTCAACGGTTTCTTGTATATCAGATTGCTCTTTCGAATATTCTCTAAGCTTTTTCGGATCGTTGACCACTTCCGGATCACTTAAAAGCTCATTTAATTTTTCGTATCGTTGTTCAATTGACTGTAAACGGTCTAACACGGTCTTCACCTCTGTTTTCCTGTGCGTAACATTCTCATTATAGTATAGGGCTTATCACCAGTCAAAAGCAATTCGCCTCTGTTATACTGAAGCAAAAAAGGAGGGGCGGATATGCTGAAATCCATCCACCATATAGCAATCATATGCTCTGATTATGAAAAGTCGAAAGCTTTTTACACCGAGATACTCGGTTTCGGCATTATAAAAGAAACATACCGAAAGGAACGGGAATCTTATAAACTCGATCTGGCGCTGGACGGCGCGTATGCGATTGAATTGTTTTCCTTTCCCGATCCGCCCGAACGGCCGACCAGACCGGAAGCCGCGGGTCTCCGGCATCTCGCCTTCACCGTAAACGATCTTGAAGCAGCCGTCAGGGAGTTAAAGGAAAAGGGCGTCGGCACAGAACCGATCAGAACCGATCCGCTGACGGGGAAACGGTTTACCTTTTTCTTCGATCCCGACAAGCTTCCGCTTGAATTGTATGAAGCGTAACGTTTTTTGAAGAAATGCCGCTTTCTTTGGCGAATTCCTTCTTGTTTTGTCTAACATGAAGGGAACGCCGCCTCATGGTCGAATACCTAGCAAAAAGGAGGTATGTGATCATGAATACAAACATGGCCGCGAAAGAGCTCGGCGTCTCCGCAAAAACGGTGCAAAGGTGGGTCAAGCAGCTGAATCTTCCGGCTGAACGGAATGAGCTCGGACATTATTCCTTTACACCTGAGGATCTTGATGTGCTGAAATCGGTCAAACGGCAAATTTCTGAAGGCACTGCCCTTCTGGACGTTCAAGTGCCCCGGCAGCCGAAAAAACGGACGGGCTTCATTTTGCAGCGTCCGAAAATCAATGGCGGCGCTGAACAAAGGTTGGCAGAGCTGGAGCGTAAACTGGACATTCTCACGAAAGAGAAACAGGATGAGAACCATCTGCTTTCAAGGATAGAGGAGCTTGAACGCCAGCTGAAACAAAAGGCGGATGAAGGGGTGTCTTATCAGCTTCTTCAGCACAGACGGGAAATTGACGACCTCAATACCGAATTGCAGACATTGGCCTCCCGCATCCAGGAACTTGCCCAGACAGCTCCCCTCTCAGAAACAGCCGCTTCTTCAGAACATAAGAAACCCAGAAAAAAAACGAGATTTTCGCCTTTTAAATTTCAATTCTAATCAAAAAAGCTCCCTGAAACAGGGAGCTTTTCACTATGCAGTCAGCGCAATGATGATCGGCAGTGAGATAAGAGATAAAATCGCACTGATCACGAACGCGGACGCAGTTTCTTCCTCTTGTTTTTCGAAACGTGTGGCAATCATCGCCGCTACCGCAGATCCAGGGAATGCGACGAGCAATACCGCTTTAGTGATCTGGTCAGCCGGAAGTCCGACTGCAAGAGCGATCAAGTACATCAGCGCAGGCTGAACGGCAACTTTTAACAAAGCGATACCGAAAGCCGGCAGACTGAGCTTGATGTTGCGGATACCGACAGTTACACCGACGGCAAAGAGTGCAACACCTGATGTTGTGCTTCCGAGCTGATCAAGCATTTTTTCACCCAAGCCAGGGAGTGTTACACCGCAGAGTACCAGGATGATACTGATAAGCGGTGCAGCCGCAAGCGGTTCGGAAAGACCGTGAAGAATAGACTTACCAGTCATTTTCCAGAAGTTCTCGTTTTCGCTGTCTTGTTTCTTAGATGACTCACCGACTGTAGCGATAATGATCGCAAGCGGGTCAAGGATGGCGTTAACCACGATACCCGTAACGGCGATAGGAATCGCTACTTCGTTTGCTCCGAATAAGCTTCCGAGTACCGGAATACCCATAAATGCAAATGTCGGCTGTGCAGAGTTTAAAGAAAATACAGATGAATTCGTTAAATCATACTTGAAGATAAATTTGCAAACCAACAGAATGACGATAAAGAATCCGACAATCCCAATGATCAAAGCGATCATTAAAGGAACCTGTGATAAAAACGCACTTCTTGAAGTGGTTAAAATACTTGCGATAAAATGCGCCGGAAGCGCGTACTTCGTAACTAAGGTGCTTACCCCTTTTGCTGACTTCGCGTCATAACTTCCGAAGCGACCTGCGAACCATCCCAGCACGATCACGAAAAAGATCGGCGCCAGGAGGATTAAAATATCTAAGAAGCTCAAAATATTCTCCTCCAAATCCTTAATGTCCGTATACTTTAGCCTTTACATAAAAGCTTTCCCTCGGACTGTAAAATTAATCGTAAAAATTATTTAGCGATAACTTGTTTATATTGCGGTCTCCACATTGCATCAAGAACGGCTTGTTCTACATTCTCAGGAATGCGGTTTGCCACGCCTTCTTTAATGGCAGTTTCCGCTACGGCGATCGCAACTTTAATTGAAACTTCTTGTAAGTCGCTCATGCTCGGCAGAAGGCCTGCACCCGGTGTTTCAAAATCAACGCTTTCTGCGATTGCGTCAGCAGTTGCCGCAAACATTGCAGGAGTAATCACTTTCGCTTCTACAACGATTGAACCGAGACCAAGTCCAGGGAACGCGAATGCGTTGTTAGATTGTCCGATTTCATGAGAAACGCCATTGTACTCTACATTGTCAAACGGGCTTCCTGTCGCCACAAGCACTTTGCCGTCAGTCCATTTGAATAGATCGCTAGGAACGGCTTCAGCAAGCGGTGTCGGGTTAGACATCGGCATGATGACCGGACGCTCAACGTGTTTTGCCATTTCTTTGACGATTTCTTCACTGAACGCGCCGCTTTGGCCTGATGTACCGATTAAGATTGTCGGTTTCGCTTGACGGATCACTTCAATGAAAGGAATTTGTCCGTTTTCATCGCGTTTCCAATCTTTAATTTCTTCAGCTGTGCGCAGGTACGGCTCTTGGAAATCAAGAATGTTTTCCATACCTTCAATTAACAAGCCTCTGTAGTCCATTGTGTAGAACGCTTTGTTGGCTTCTTCTTCAGAAAGACCGGCAAGCACCATAGTGTCGCGGATTTGGTCAGCGATTCCGATTCCGGCAGATCCCGCACCGAAGACAACCACACGCTGGTCTTTAATAGACGCGCCTGTTTTCTTCATAGCCGCAAGCACACCTGCAAGCGTAATCGCGCCTGTTCCTTGAATGTCATCGTTGAATGTAAGAATTTCATGATTGTATTTCTTCATGATATTGCGCGCGTTTTTGTTTCCAAGGTCTTCCCAGTGAAGAAGAGCTTTAGGGAAATATTTAAGCGCAGCTTTTACATAAGCGTCAATGAAAGCTTCATAACGTTCGCCTTGGATACGTTCATGGCGGTTACCGATGTATAAAGGATCGTTCAGAAGTTTTTCGTTGTTCGTACCGACGTCAAGAACGACAGGAATAACACGGCTTGGGTCAATACCGGCAGCAGCTGTGTATACGGCTAATTTACCGATGGCGATGTTGATACCGCCTACACCCCAGTCTCCGATTCCGAGGATGCTTTCTGAGTCTGTCGCAACGATCAGATCAATATCTCCGGCAGTGGCATGAAGGTTTTCAAATGCCTCTTCGATTCCTTCTACATTGTCGATAGAAAGGTAAATCCCTTGAGGTCTTCTGTACTCATGGCTGTATTCTTGAATCGCTTCACCGACAGTCGGTGTGTAAACAACCGGCAGCATTTCACGAAGATGGTTTTGAAGCAATTTAAAGAAAAGAACTTCGTTACGGTTTTGCAAATCATTCAAATACACGTTTTGGCGAAGGCGGTCCGGCTGAGCTTGAAACTGCTCGTATGCGCGTTTTGCCTGCTCATCAAGAGACAGAATGGTCGGAGGAAGCAGCCCGTCTAATCCAAGGCTTTTTCTTTCTTCTGCTGAAAACGCAACACCTTTATTTAAAGTAGGGATAGATAGAACTTCTTTTCCTCTTAAAGTAGTTTCTAAGTTGCCTTCCTTCGTTACTTTAATATTATTCAAGAAAATCTCCTTCTTTCTTCAAATAGTTAACAAAGTTAAGTAATTACCCATTTTGGCTAGTGTGATCGCGATCTGCTATATCTTTTTTTGACAATTATTCGAACAATGTCTCATAACTATTTACATTACTTAGTCATTTTATGCCTGTAAAAATGAAAATTCAAGAGATGAAAATTACTTAATTTTTTCATACTCTTTTTTAAGTTAATTAACTACAATTTTTGAAAAACCGTCAAAAAAACACCGGATTTTTTACCGATGTTTTCATGAAAAGGGTTATTTATCAGTCTGTTTTTTCGGCACTTCGTGGTGATGTCTGCATCTCGCTTCGTATGACTCCGACGCGCCGACTAAAATGACCGGATCATCATAGGAAGCGGGCTTCCCGTCAATCAAACGCTGCGTACGGCTTGCCGGCGACCCGCAAACGGAGCAGACCGCCTGCAGCTTCGTCACTGATTCGGCAACCGCCATCAGATTCGGCACCACACCGAACGGCTCTCCCCGGAAATCCATATCAAGTCCGGCCGCGATGACACGATAGCCTTTATCCGCAAGCAAGGATAAGTCGCCGATGATCGATTCGCCGAAAAACTGCACTTCATCTACCGCGATGACGTCCGTGTTTTCACTGATATGATCCCATATTTCAGCCGAAGACGAGATGACGTGGCTTGTGATGGATGTGCCGTTGTGAGAAACGACAGCCTCCTCACTGTAGCGATTATCAATGGCAGGTTTGAACACCTTGACCTCCTGCTTCGCATATGTCGCTCTTTTCACTCTGCGGATCAGCTCTTCTGATTTCCCAGAGAACATGCTGCCGCATATCAGCTCAAGCCATCCGCTTTGCTTCATTATGTACATAGGCTATCCGCTCCCCTTTTTTTCCTGTTTATGGACATAAAAAACAGGCAAGAAGCAATTCTTGCCTGCCTGTAAAATCTATTATTACTTAAGACCGTATTTTTTGTTAAAGCGATCAACACGACCATCAGCAGAAGCGAATTTTTGACGTCCAGTGTAGAATGGGTGGCATTCAGAGCAAATCTCAACGCGTACCTCTTCTTTTACTGAGCCTGTTTCAAATTCATTTCCGCAAGCGCATTTAACTGTTGCTTTTTTGAAATTAGGATGAATTCCTGCTTTCATTGTATCCATCTCCTTCCGCCCTGAATCCCGTGTGGAAACAGAGTTATTATTCCGGAGCGAATCCGGAACGCATATGAGAGAATTATATCAGTCATTTACTGCATTTGCAAATACATTTTTTATCAGCGGCGGGCTGATGATGAAAGGTTTGCCTGCTTCCATTCTTGGTTGATCAGATCGAAGAATTCCTGATTCGTTTTTGTTTTTTTCATTTTTCTCATAAACTTCTCTGCGAAGTCCGGAGAATCAGACATCGATTTGCGGATCGCCCATAGACGGTCAAGATGCTCTTTCGGCACGAGCAGCTCTTCCTTCCGCGTGCCGGAGCGGCGGATATCGATCGCCGGGAAAATCCGTCTTTCCGCAAGAGAACGGTCAAGGTGAAGCTCCATGTTGCCCGTTCCTTTAAACTCTTCATAGATGACGTCATCCATCCGGGAGCCCGTGTCTACGAGCGCCGTCGCCAAAATGGTCAGGCTGCCGCCCTCTTCAATGTTTCTCGCGGCACCGAAAAAGCGCTTCGGACGATGGAACGCAGCCGGGTCAATCCCGCCGGAAAGCGTACGTCCGCTTGGCGGGATAACGAGGTTGTAGGCCCGTGCCAGGCGGGTAATGCTGTCCATCAGAATGATAACGTCTTTTTTGTGTTCAACGAGACGCATCGCCCGTTCAAGCACAAGCTCCGCTACCTTAATGTGATTTTCCGGCACTTCATCGAACGTCGAGCTGACGACATCGCCCGCTACGGAACGTTCAATATCCGTTACTTCTTCCGGTCTTTCATCAATTAAGAGAACGATCAATTCAGCGTCAGGCTGATTTGTCGTAATGCTGTTAGCGATTTCTTTTAACAGCATGGTTTTACCGGCTTTCGGCGGCGCCACGATCAGACCGCGCTGGCCGAAACCGACGGGAGCCATCATATCGAGAATTCTTGTTGAGAGATAATTCGGTTTCGTCTCAAGCACCATTTGGCGGTCCGGATAAAGCGGAGTCAGCGCAGGAAAATGAACGCGCTCTTTCGCAGATTCCGGATCGTCTCCATTTACCGCTTCAACGTGCAAAAGTCCGTAATAGCGTTCGTTTTCTTTCGGCGGACGCACCTTGCCGGATACTTTGTCACCGTTTCTTAAATCAAAGCGGCGGATCTGGGAAGCAGAAATGTAGATGTCTTCTGAGCTTGGCGAGTAATTAATCGGTCTGAGGAAGCCGAATCCTTCCGATTGGATGATTTCGAGCACGCCTTCCATAAACAGAAGATCCTCCTGCTCGGCGTTGGCTTTCAGGATGGCAAAGATTAATTCTTTTTTAGTCAGTTTGCTGTAGTAGGAGATTTTATAATGTCTGGCCAGTTCATATAGTTCTTTTAATTTCATATTTTCCAAAGAGGAAATAGATACGTCTTTCATAAAAACACCACGCTTTTCATAGTCAATGTATTGCTGTTTTCATTCAAATCGGCTGCTTCGCATGATTCCGCCAAAGCACATTCTTTTATAAAACGTTCAGGAACTTCTATCGGTAACACTTCCACCCATGATCGGCGCTTTTTTAAAAAAGGAATGTCTTAATGAGTTTTGAAGGAAGCGAGGACAAAAACTTGAGAAGATCAATATTTATATCGTCTGTATGCGGTAGAATTTGAAAATTTCCCAGTACTCAAAAGAAGGAATGACACAGAAAAATCGCAGCACTCTTTATTTTTACCTCATTTCAAAAAATTATTCAACTTAAATAATGCTTTGACATATAAATGATAGGGTTGACTCTTTTTTGCAAAAGAAAAGCGGGACTTTCCGTCCCGCTTTTCTCTATTTATGGCCGGATCACAAGATTTGGTTTTTTCTTCAGGCTGTGTCTTCCGTCAACGAATCGGACCGTTCCTGATTTCGCCCGGATGACCAGGCTTTCAGTCGTGCCGACGGAGCCTTTGAACTGAACGCCTTTCAGCAGCTCTCCGTCCGTGACGCCCGTTGCGGCAAAAATGGCGTCATCCCCTCTCACAAGGTCCTCCATCCGGAGCACTTTGGATACATCAAGGCCCATTCGCTCACAGCGGGCCTGCTCTTCCGCACTTTGCGGCAGAAGCCTGCCGATGATTTCGCCGCCGAGCGCTTTTAACGCAACGGCAGACAGCACGCCTTCAGGAGCCCCGCCTGAACCGAAGAGAATGTCTACTCCCGTATGGTCAAAGGCCGTATTGATGGCGCCCGCGACATCGCCGTCGTTGATCAGTTTGATTCTGGCGCCCGCCTCACGCAATTCAGAGATGATTTTTTCGTGTCTGTCACGATTTAAAATGGTTGCCACGACATCTTCAATGTCTTTGTTTTTCGCTTTCGCAACGGCTTTTAAGTTATCAATGACAGGCGCTTCGATATCGATGCAGCCTACCGCTTCGGGACCGACCGCGATTTTTTCCATATACATATCCGGGGCGTTCAGCAATGTTCCATGGTCGGCGACCGCGATCACCGTCAGCGCATTCCAGCCGCCGCTCGCTACGATGTTTGTGCCTTCAAGAGGATCGACGGCGACATCGACGCGCGGGCCGTATCCGTTTCCAAGCTTTTCGCCGATGTAAAGCATCGGCGCTTCATCCATCTCGCCTTCCCCGATCACGACCGTGCCTTTCATCGGCACCGTGTCAAACACGTCACGCATTGCGCTTGTCGCCGCATCATCAGCTTCATCTTTTTTCCCGCGGCCCATCCATCTGGCAGATGCTAAAGCCGCCGCTTCAGTGACTCGAACCAATTCCATCGATAAGCTTCTTTCCATTTCAACACGATCTCCTCTCAAAAGTCCGCATTTCTATGAATTTTGGAGCTGTTCTATCTCTTCGTCCGTCAGCCTTTGCCGCCAGATTGTGGCGCCCAGACCTTCGAGTTTTTTCTCAAGATTGCTGTAGCCGCGGTCTAAATGCTCAAGACCGGTAATTTCGGTTACGCCGTCAGCCATGAGCCCGGCGACGACCAGACAAGCGCCTGCACGCAGATCGCTCGCCTTTACTTTTGCGCCCTGAAGCTCGGCCGGACCGGTGATAATGGCCGACCTGCCTTCCACTTTCATATTGGCCCCCATCCGTCTCAGCTCATCAATATGTTTAAATCGGGCCGAGTAGATGGTGTCGGTTACGACGCTCGTGCCGCTGGCTCTCGTTAACAGAGATGTCATCGGCTGCTGAAGATCAGTCGGGAATCCCGGGTAAACAAGCGTTTTCACGTCGACCGGTTTTATCTGCTTCTGCCCGCCGAGCATAAGAAGCTGATCGTCACTCGTCTCAATGTAAAAACCCATTTCCCTGAGCTTCGCCGTTAAAGACTCCAAGTGAGTCGGTATAACATTATCAATAATGACTTCTTTCCCCATCGCGGCGCCGGCGATCATAAAGGTGCCCGCCTCAATTCTGTCCGGAATGATCGTATGCCTGCATCCGTGCAGCTCTTTTACGCCGTCGATTCTGATTACATTGGTTCCCGCACCTTTGATCTTTGCGCCCATGCTGGTGAGCAATGTGGCAACATCAATAATCTCAGGTTCCTTGGCGGCGTTTTCTATCACGGTTTTACCTTCAGCCAGTACAGCGGCAAGCATGATATTAATCGTCGCTCCGACGCTGACGACATCTAAATAAATCCGTGCGCCTCTCAGCCTTTCGGCGCGCAGATAAATCGCGCCTTGTTCATTGGTGACTTCCGCTCCAAGCGCCTCAAACCCTTTGATATGCTGGTCAATCGGCCGCGGACCGAGATGGCATCCGCCCGGCAGTCCGATGACCGCCTGTTTGAAGCGGCCGAGCATCGCGCCCATTAAGTAATAGGAAGCGCGGAGTTTTTTCACTTTGCCGTTGGGAAGCGGCATGCTGATCATCGGGGAAGGGTCAACGACCATTTCTCCTTTTTCAAAATGGACGTTTCCGCCGATTTCTTTCAGCAGGTCACGCAGCGTTTCAATATCTGAGATCTCCGGAAGCCCTTCGATCGTTACTTCGGAATTTGCCAGAATGGTTGCGGGTATCAATGCGACGGCGCTGTTTTTCGCACCGCTGATATGTACGGTTCCGTTTAACGGATCGCCGCCGGCAATATTCAACTTTTCCATGATAGTCTCCTTCCATAAGAAGATAGCTGCGGAGCGTAAATAAAATGGCATTTTATTCTGTCTCTGCAAATAAAGCTCTTGTCCAAAATGTAGCCAATTCGAAGAGAAAGAATACAAGGACATTATAAAATAACAGGAAGAAAATAGCGAAGCTTTGCGGGGCATTTTTAACACAGGATGCACAGAGGCCCGCCGGGTTCATATTCCGGGGAAACACACTCTTCACTTTGATACTGAAGGCCCGCTGCCAAACAGGAAAACATAAGGGTGCGGCAAACGGATGCAACCGGTTTGCCGCCCTTTTCGCCCCTTATTTATTCCAGTCAGCCAAGAATTGCTCGATGCCTTTATCCGTTAACGGATGTTTCGTCAGCTGGTGAATGACTTTCAGCGGCATCGTACCGATATGCGCACCGCGTAAAGCGGCTTCAGTCACGTGCTGCGCATGACGGATGGAAGCTGCGATGATTTGAGTATCAATGTCATGAATGTCAAAAATCTGTCTTATTTCTGAAATCAGTTCAAGACCGTTATGGCCGATGTCATCCAGACGGCCTAAGAACGGAGATACATAAGTCGCCCCGGCTCTTGCCGCCAAAAGCGCCTGGTTGGCGCTGAAAATGAGCGTTACGTTTGTTTTAATGTTCAGGTCGCTCAGCGCTTTTACGGCTTTTAACCCTTCAGACGTCATCGGGATTTTCACCGTAATATTCGGCGCGATTTTCGCAAGTTCTTTACCTTCTTCAATCATTTCTTCAGCATTCAGGGAAATGACTTCCGCGCTTACTGATCCGCTCACGACTTCCGTAATTTCACGAAGTCTGTCATGGAAAGACACGTCAGCTTCTTTCGCCACTAAACTAGGGTTTGTCGTAACTCCGGCAAGAACGCCAAGTTCATAAGCTTCTTTAATCTCGTCAATGTTTGCTGTATCAATGAAAAATAACATAAGGAAAGCCTCCCCAGTAATAAATTTTCAGAACTGTAAAACATGATTGCGCTTTCTAAAGGTAAGACATAAAACCGCCTGTCAATGCTGTCAGGCGGTTTATGGATGTTACATTGGATTAAGCTTGGTTTGAAGAACCGAACTCACGCATTTTGCCGATAACCGTTTCTTTGATCGCTTCACGAGCAGGTCCAAGATATTTACGAGGATCGTATTCGTTCGGCTTAGCTGCCAATGTTTCGCGGACAGCTTTTGCAGAAGAAATTTGGTTTTCAGTGTTTACGTTGATTTTAGCCGTACCAAGTGAGATTGATTTTTTAATGTCGGCAGTCGGAATTCCTGTACCGCCGTGAAGTACTAACGGAAGGCCGGTTGATTTGCCGATATCTTCCATTTCTTTGAAACCGAGGTTCGGTTCGCCTTTGTAAGGGCCGTGAACAGAACCCAGTGCAGGTGCAAGGCAGTCGATGCCAGTGCGCTCTACAAGTTCTTGACACTCTTTAGGGTCAGCATAGATTACGCCTTCAGCGATCACGTCATCTTCCTGTCCGCCTACAGTTCCAAGCTCTGCTTCAACTGAAACGCCGTGGAAATGAGCAAGCTCAACCACTTTAGCTGTAGTTGCTACGTTTTCCTCAAACGGATGGTGAGATGCGTCGATCATTACAGAAGTGAAACCTGCATGAATCGCTTTCGCACAAGATTCAAAGCTTGAACCGTGGTCTAAGTGAATCGCGACAGGAACTGTCACTTTGTATTCTTCCATAAGAGCTTTAACCATGGCAACCACTGTTTTGAAGCCGCCCATGTAGCGTCCCGCGCCTTCTGAAACACCAAGAATAACCGGGGATTTTTCCTCTTCTGCTGCTTGTAAAATAGCTTGAGTGAACTCAAGGTTATTTAAGTTAAATTGTCCAACAGCATATCCTTTTTCTTTAGCTGTATTCAACATTTCCGTCATTGAAACTAAAGGCATGTCGAAAGTCCTCCTTATGTAGCCTGATTTGCTTCTTCTCGAAAAAAGCTTTCCACCTATAGCATGACCATAAAAACCTGTCATATGTAAAACAACAGATCGCTTTTTCTCCATCTCTAGGATACCAACTTTTCGACAAATCGGCAACACAATGACATAATTGTTTCTAATTTTATTAATTCGATTTTAGAGGTAAATATTTTTTAACCGCGTCTCTGATCTCATCAATGTCAAAAGGTTTCGCAAAATGAGTCAGCGCTCCGAGCTCTTTTGATTCCTTAATCATATCGAGTTCTCCGTAAGCGGTCATGATAATGACGCGGATGGATTCGTCGATCATCTTCATGCGCTTGAGAATTTCGATTCCGTCCATGCCGGGGATTTTCATATCTAAAAGCACGAGATCGGGCCGTTCTTTCGTTACGATGTCCAGCGCCTGTATGCCGTTGGCGGCCTGTAACGTCTGGTACCCTTCTTTATGGAACACTTCATTGAGCAATATGCGTATACCGTATTGGTCATCTACGATTAAAATCTTTTCATTCATCATTTTACACCCCAATATTATCATTTTCGTCAAAAGGAAGCAGTTGTTTATGTATTCTGTTTGATTTTCACATTTCCTTTAATTATAATAGTCTACTTTCCGACATTTTCTGAGCATTTTCTCTTTTGTTGTATACTGTTCTTGTATGTGTAAAGGAGGTTTCACTCATGTTAAAGATATTTACGACGCAGCTTGCAGGCATTTTTTCCCGCATTCAGGATAAGGAGTCCGAAGCAATAGAAGACGGCGCGCGCCTGCTGGCGCAGGCAGCCGTCAGCGGTCATACCATTTATTTATACGGCGCAAATGAGATGCAGGGCATTTTGTGCGAGGCGGAGCTCGGCTCAGAACCGATGCCTTCTGTCAAAGCGTTTCCGGATACAGCTGATTCGATTACAGAAAGCGACAGGGTGCTGATGTTTTGTTCAGGTCCGGGCACGGCTGAAGAACAGGCGCTGGCTCAAAAGCTTTATGAAAAAGGGGTCGGCCTCGTTTGCGTATCTCCTGTCATCAAAGATCAAACCGGGATTGAGGAATTTTGTGATGTTCATATTGACAGCAAATTAAAAATGCCGCTTCTGCCCGATGAAGACGGGACAAGATACGGCTTTCCTTCATTAATGACAGGCCTGTATGTCTATCACGCGCTGTCCTTTACGTTAAAGGAAATGATGCAGGAATATGCCTGATGCAGAAAAAAGACTTGCCGCTTTTAAAGGAGGCAAGTCTTTTTTTATTACTTCTGTTCTGCAGCTTGTACGGAAGCGCCGATAAAGTCTTTGAATAAAGGCTGAGGTCTTGTCGGTCTTGATTTGAACTCAGGGTGGAACTGGCAAGCGACATACCAAGGATGGTCTTTCAGCTCGATGATTTCCACAAGACGGCCGTCAGGGCTTGTTCCTGAGAACACAAAACCGTTCTCTTCCATTTGCTGTCTGTATTCGTTGTTGAATTCATAACGGTGGCGGTGGCGTTCGTATACCACTTCATCCGCATACGCTTCGAAGGCTTTCGTGTCTTCCTGAAGCTTACAAGGGTACAGTCCGAGACGAAGCGTTCCTCCAAGATCCTCGACATCTTTTTGTTCTGGCAGAAGGTCGATGATCGGATAAGGAGTGGACGGATCGATCTCCGCAGAGTGAGCCCCTTCCAGACCTAATACGTTTCGCGCATATTCAATGGATGCAATCTGCATACCGAGGCAGATGCCGAAGAACGGAATTTTATTCTCACGCGCATACTTGGCGGCGATGATTTTCCCTTCTACGCCGCGGTCCCCGAAACCGCCGGGCACGATGATTCCGTCTGTGCCGCCAGTCAGCTCTTGAATATTGCTTTCTGTCACTTCTTCGGCGTTAATCCATTTGATCTTCACATCAGCGTCAAACGCATAGCCCGCGTGGCGCAGTGATTCAACGACTGAAATGTAAGCGTCCTGAAGCTCGACGTATTTACCGACAAGGCTGATTGTAATGGTTTTAGACAAGTTTTTCACTTTCGTGACAAGGTCTTTCCATTCCGTCATATCCGGGTCTTTGCATTCTAATTTCATATGATCGCAGACAAGCTTATCGAGTCCCTGCTCCTGAAGGTTAAGCGGGATGGAGTAAAGGTTGTCCGCATCTTCACACTCGATGACCGCTTTCGTGTCAATATCGCAGAAGAGCGCAATTTTATCTTTCATATCTTGAGAAATCGGCATTTCCGTGCGCACAACGATGATATTAGGCTGAATACCGAGGCTTCTCAGCTCTTTTACGCTGTGCTGCGTCGGTTTTGTTTTCAGCTCGCCCGCCGCTTTGATGTACGGAACAAGCGTACAGTGAATGTACATCACGTTTTCATGGCCGATGTCGCTTTTCATTTGACGGATGGCTTCAAGGAACGGAAGAGATTCGATGTCTCCCACTGTTCCGCCGATCTCAGTAATGACTACATCTGCGTTTGTTTCTTTGCCTGCACGGTACACACGGTCTTTCAGTTCATTTGTGATGTGCGGAATGACCTGAACCGTTCCGCCGAGGTAGTCCCCGCGGCGCTCTTTTTTCAATACGGCAGAATAGATTTTACCTGTCGTCACGTTGCTGAATCTGTTCAGATTAATGTCAATGAACCGCTCATAATGCCCTAAGTCAAGGTCAGTCTCAGCGCCGTCATCGGTAACGAATACCTCACCGTGCTGGTACGGGCTCATCGTTCCCGGGTCAACGTTGATATAAGGGTCAAATTTTTGGATGGTGACGCTCATGCCTCTGTTTTTCAAAAGGCGGCCAAGTGATGCTGCCACAATTCCTTTTCCGAGTGATGATACAACTCCCCCGGTTACAAAAATATATTTCGTCATTTCGTTTGCTCCTCTCTTCGGTCTGCGCTACATTCCTTAAAATGTGCCGTTTTATAGAAAATCATTTCACTAAAAACAAATGATGTGTAAAAGAATTTGGGAGATGAAAATAAGAAAGCTCCCTTTCAATTTCTTGAAAGGGAGCGTAGCACTCTTATGAATTCTCTTCTTTTTGAAGAGCCCAAAATACATACTACATAGTTCGACAATGAAAGTCAAGATCGTTTTGCTGATATAAAATCAGTCTTTGCGATCCTCTTCCTCATCATCATAATCTTCCTCATCTTCTTCAATCATCTCATCTTCAATCTCAAGCTCGTCGTCATCTTCTTCATCGATATCTTCGTCGTCAAAGCTGTCTGCGTCAAGGTCAATATCTTCTTCCATTTCATCGAGATCGATGTCATCTTCATCAACTTCCTCGAATTCATCAAGGTCGAGATCTTCCTCAACGGCTTTTTTCGCTTTTTTCTTTTTCGCTTTTACAGTCGGCTGTGTTTCTTCGTCCAGCTGATCGTACGGATACCAGCTGCGGAGCCCCCATGTCTGATCTGACAGAGCAATAAAGCGGCCGTCAATGTTGAGGTCTGTATAAAATTGGGCGATACGGTCGCCCAGTTCCTCTTTCGTAACACCGAGCAAGGAGATCATTTCATTCAGCAGCTCCTGGAACGGAACCGGTTTTTTATGTTCTGAGAAAATTTCGTGAGCGATTTCAACTAAAGCCATCTGCTTCAGCTGTTCCTGAGAATATTGTTTGATACTCAAGGTCGGACACTCCCTTTCTATTACTTATATGTATCTGTTTCTATCCTATAATAAGAACGAATTTGTATTGTTTTGTTCATAAACCATACCTCTCATTATAAACAAATTAAAACAGAATATGCTACCCTAAACAGCGTAATTTAAGAAATTTTAGAGCCTTCCCTTCATAAATCGGCTGATGTGCGAAAACAAAGCCGCCGGCATATGCGCCGGCGGCCCGCTTCTTTCTATAAAGACTCTTGTTTTTCGGCGCCGAATACAGACATGGCGAGCAATTCACTGACATCATAAGTGCCGATCGCGTCTTCGGCTTCTTTCGCTTTCGTCCCGTCACCGAGCATGGTCAGACAGTAAGGACATCCGGAGCTGATGACCGTCGGACTGACAGAAAGCGCCTGCTCAGTCCGGGCCGTGTTGATCCTCGCTCCCGTTTCTTCTTCCATCCACATGAGCCCTCCCCCGGCGCCGCAGCACATCCCGTTTTCGCGGCTGCGCTCCATTTCCTTCAATTGAACGCCCGGAATGGCTTTTAAGATCGCTCTCGGCGGCTCATACACTTCGTTGTATCTTCCTAAATAGCACGAGTCATGGAAGGTAATCGTTTCATTGACCGGGTGAAGCGGTTTTAGTTTCCCCTGTGACACAAGCTCGGCTAATAATTCAGTATGATGATAGACTTCGGCCCGGAATCCGAAATCAGGGTATTCATTTTTGAACATATTATAGGCGTGCGGATCAATTGTGACGATTTTTTTGATTCCGTATTTTTCAAATTCGCCGATGTTGTGTTCCGCCAGCTCTTGGAACAGAAACTCGTTGCCCAAACGGCGCGGCGTATCGCCTGAGTTTTTTTCCTTATTGCCGAGAATCGCAAAGGATACGCCCGCTTCATTGAGCAGCTTTGCAAATGAGACGGCAATCTTTTGGCTCCTGTTGTCGTAGGAACCCATTGAGCCGACCCAAAACAAATAGTCGAACTCTTTGTCTTGTTTTTTCATTTCTTTCACTGTCGGAATCTCTGTATCAGCCTGCTCCCGCCAGTTCTCCCGCTCTTTCCGGTTTAAGCCCCACGGGTTTCCCTGTCTTTCAATGCTTGTCATGGCCCGCTGCGCGTCGCTGTCCATCTTCCCTTCCGTAAGCACAAGATAGCGGCGCAGATCGATAATTTTATCAACGTGTTCATTCATGACCGGACATTGATCTTCACAGTTGCGGCAAGTGGTGCACGCCCAAATCTCCTCTTCCGTGATGACCTCGCCGATTAAGCTCGGGTTGTAATCAATGGCTGCCGCCGCTTCACGCGATCCTCCCCCTGAGGAAGCCGCGGCGAGCTGATTCGCCTTCGTGTGCTGAAAAACGGGTGCGGGCACCCACGGAGATTTTGATGTCACGGCAGCGCCTTTTTCCGTCAAATGGTCTCTGAGCTTTAAAATGAGGTCCATCGGCGAGAGCATCTTGCCCGTACCGGAGGCCGGACACATATTTGTACAGCGGCCGCATTCGACGCAGGCGTAAAGGTCGACAAGCTGAGAGCGGCGGAAGTCTTCAATCTTTCCGACGCCGTAGCTTTCTTTCGTCTCATCGGTAAAATCGATTTTTTCCAGCTTTCCTTTTGAATCCAGCCTGCTGAGGAACACATTCGCCGGACCCGCAATTAAGTGCGCATGCTTTGATTGCGGCACGTACACTAAAAAGCTGAGCAAAAACAACAGATGAAGCCACCATGAAACATAAAATACGGCGGCGGCCGCCGGCGCTGAAAGACTGCCGAGCACAAACGCAATGGAGGAAGCGATCGGTTCCGTCCAAGACAGAGAATGATCGTGCCATAAAAGGTTCATGGCGTTCCCGAGCAGCACCGTCACCATCAGTCCGCCGATAAACAGCAGGACAAGCCCCGCTTTAAACCCGCGTTTCAATCTGACGAGCTTTTCAATGTAGCGCCGGTAAAACGCCCAGACTACGGCGATTAAAATCAGAAACGTGACGATTTCCTGAAAAAAGGTAAATGCCGGATAAAGCGGGCCGAACGGCAGATGCCGGTCAGGAAGCAGCCCTTTCAGAATAAAATCAATTGCGCCGAACTGAACGAGTATAAAACCGTAAAAAAACAGAACGTGGATGATTCCGCTCTTTTTATCTTTCAGCAATTTTTTCTGTCCGAACACATTCACCCATATCTTCTGAAGACGTTCTTTCAGGCGTTTATCAAATTCTTCCCTTTGGCCGAGCTTAATATAAGCGATCCTCGTTCTGATCAGGTAAACGAATAAATAAACGGCGTAAGCGGTTACAGCTGAAAACAGCAGCGCGTTTACCATGAGAAATGCGTTCATCTTGTCTCCCCCTTTGTTCTGATTCCCCTCTTCATTGTCATATCTTTACTTTATCATAAATAATGAATGAGTGTTCAGTCAATAATTAAATTCACATTCTCAGGGCACACTACGGATACTTCGGAAAGGAGCGTCGGTATGAAGGTCATTTTTGTGTTGCTTGTCATTTTTATCATATTGATCGCACTTATGCTGCTTGATATGCTGCTTGGCCGGGCGGCGTACAAAAAACAGGCGTATGAGCCCGTTTTTGACCCCAAAAAAAGTGATATCACACTCATTCACTGCGGCAGCGAGCTTGTGCAGCAGATGACGGCTGATATCCGCCAAGCCGTCTCTTCTATTCATATGATGTTTTTTATTATGAAGAACGACCAAGTCAGCCATGAGATGTTTGATTTATTGAAAGAAAAGGCCCGGGCCGGCGTCTCCGTATATCTGCTGCTCGATTGGGCGGGCAGCCGCCAAGTGAAAAAGCCTTCCATTCAAACGATGAAAAAAGCCGGCGTTCACGTTCATTTTCTAAATAAACCGGCATTTCCCTTTCTTTTTTTCAGGCTGCAAAAACGGAATCACCGGAAAGTGACCGTCATTGACGGCAAAATCGGCTATGTCGGCGGCTTTAATATCGCTGAAGAGTACCTCGGCAAAAAAGCGAAGTTCGGAAACTGGGAGGATTATCACCTGCGGATGACCGGCGAAGGCACGGCGGATCTTCAGACTCTTTTTGTAAGCGACCTGAAACGAAACACCGGAAAAACACCCGAATCACCCGGGGTTTATCCGGCATTATCCGAAGGGAATATCTCTCATAGGACATATGCATCTGACGGTTTTTCGCTTGAATCGCATTATGAAAACTGCATCCGTAAGGCGGAGAAAAAAATCATCATCGGCACGCCTTATTATGTACCGAGCAAAAAGCTTCAGGAAGCGCTTATTTCAGCCTGCCGAAAAGGCGTCAAAGTCATCTTGATCGTTCCAATGAAATCAGATCACCCGCTCGTTCGGGAAACAGCTTTTACCTATTATCCCGAGCTCCTGAAGGCCGGCTGCCTCATCTATCGGTATTATCAAGGCTTTTATCATGTTAAAGCCTTCATTATAGATGACCGCATCAGCATTATCGGCACGCCGAATTTTGATAAACGGAGCCTGTTCTGGAATGAAGAGGTAAATGTCATCATTCATGATGAGGCCTTTACAAAGGAAGTGCTTTCAACCATAAAGCAGGACATCGAAAAATCCGAGCTTCTCACATTAGAAAAAGTGAAACAGCGCTCCGTCAGACAGCTTCCTGCAGAATGGCTGGGAAAGGCCATATCTTACTTTTTATAAAGGAGAAACCATATGCTGTTCAGATTCGGATTCGTCGCAAACGCCATGTGCCTTTGGGACGCGTCCCCCGCCAAAACCTTAACATATGCGCGCTATACCAAGCTTTCCCGCAGTGAGCGGAAAGACGCTCTGCTTTCTGTGACGAAAGCAAATCTTACCAATACGCTGCGCACCCTCCACTATGTGGTCGGCCACGGCATCCCTTTGTACAGGTTCTCAAGCTCAATTGTGCCGCTCGCCACGCACCCGGATGTACTGTGGGATTTTGTCACGCCGTTTCGCCAGGAGTTTCGTGAGATCGGCGGGCTGGTCAGAAAATATGACCTCAGAACGAGCTTTCATCCGAACCAATTCACGCTTTTTACAAGCCCGAAACGGGAGATTACCGCAAATGCGGTCAAGGATATGGCCTATCATTATGACATGCTGGACACAATGGGCATCGCGGACCGTTCCGTCATCAACATCCATGTCGGAGGCGCTTACGGTGACAAACAAAGCGCGCTTGCCCGTTTCCGCGTGAATCTGAAAGAACTTCCCGATGTCATCAAACAGCGGATGACTTTAGAAAACGATGATAAAACATATACGTCCGAGGAAACACTCAGTGTATGTGAGCAAGAAGGCATTCCGTTTGTGTTTGATTATCACCATTTTTACGCCAATCCGGCCGATGACGCTGATTTAGATGACATTCTTCCGCGGATGATCAAAACATGGCAGCGGATCGGCTTAAAGCCGAAGGTCCATCTCTCCTCGCCAAAATCAGAATCAGCCGTACGCAGTCATGCGGACTATGTGGACGCGAATTTTATTCTGCCGGTGCTGGAGCGGTTCAGACAATGGGATGCGGACATCGATTTTATGATTGAGGCGAAAGAGAAAGACCGGGCGCTGCTCCGGCTCGTCGAAGAATTAAGCGCCATCCGCGGAGTTAAACGCCTGGCGGGCGGAGTGCTGAGGTGGAAGGCATAACCAGGTTTATCACCCGTTCATATGGGGAATTTCCGAAATAACAGACCATCAGACGGAGGAGAAAACACATGAAAAACATTACATCTTTGAAAATAGCCGCTAAGAAGTTCACTTTAAGAAACATGCTTCAGCTTTATCAGCTTTGCCACACGGGAGGCCACGAGCTGTATATCTACTCTAAAAAAACAATGTGCAAAATCAAAGATATCATTGAGCTGGAAACGTTCAGAATGGCTCATAAAGAACAAGAATATTTAATTGTAGTGGAAGGAAAGAAAGCGGTGCAGCTTGTTGACCGTTTCAAACATATCATCGAACCTGCGCAAAAAGAAGCCCATTAAATACGGACTACATAAAAAAAGGATAGACAGGAGGCTGCCCGGCCCCCGCTCGTCTATCCTTTTTCCATTATTCATGTATCAGCTCGCCGAATTGGGCCTGATGGAGTCTCTGGTATATGCCGCCGGATGCCAGCAGTTCCTTATGATGACCTTGTTCAGCGATGCCTTCTTTCGTGACGACGACGATCCTGTCCGCATCCTTAATCGTAGCCAGCCGATGGGCGATCACAAGCGTCGTGCGTCCTTCAGACAGCTCTTGCAGCGATTTTTGAATGGCGGCTTCCGTTTCTGTATCGAGGGCTGATGTAGCCTCGTCTAAAATTAGGATCGACGGGTTTTTCAAAAACATTCTGGCGATGGAAAGCCGCTGCTTCTGCCCGCCTGACAGCTTCACGCCGCGCTCGCCGATCACCGTGTTTAAACCGTCGGAATACCCGTTTACCAGCTCCTCTAAATGCGCCTGGCGGACGGCCTGCCGGATTTCTTCCTCAGACGCATCGAGCCGCCCGTACGCAATGTTTTCCCGCAATGTGCCGGAAAACAGAAAGACATCCTGCTGGACGACGCCGATTTGTCCGCGCAATGATGACAGCGTCATGTCCTTAATATCAATTCCATCGATGGAAATCACGCCTTCAGACGGATCATAAAAACGCGGCAGCAGACTTGTCAGCGTTGATTTTCCGGCTCCCGAAGGCCCGACGAATGCGACTGTCTCCCCTGCATGAATGGACAAATTGATTCCCGACAGAACCGGGCTGTTTTCTTCGTAACCGAATGACACACCATCATAACGGATATTCCCTTTTAAACCGGACACATGTCTCGCGTTCGGGGCGTCCTTGATATCAGGCTCCGTTTCCATTATTTCTATAAAGCTTTTAAAACCGGCTATGCCTCTCGGATACAGCTCAATAATCGCATTGATTTTATCAATCGGACGGAACAGAACGTTCGTCAGCAGCACAAAAGCGACGAATTCCCCGTAAGATAACGATCCGCGGATCACGAACCATGTCCCGCACAACAGGACGAACAGCGTGACGAATCTTGTCAGCATGTAACTGATCGAGCCGTTTTTCGCCATGATTTTATATGACTTCAGCTTTGTTTTGCGGAAACGCTGATTGTTCACGTCAAACCGCTGCTTTTCAAACGCTTCATTGCTGAAAGCCTGAACAAGACGGATGCCGCCGATATTGTTTTCGACCCTCGCGCTGAAGTCTCCGACGTCTTTGTTCAGTTTTGTAAACGCAGAGGTCATTTTTTTATTAAAATACAAAGCAAGCCAAATGACGACCGGCATAATGATAAAGGTCAACAGCGCGAGCTGCCAGTTAATGAACAGCATCACACCGAACGCGCCCAAAATCGTCATGACCGCGATAAACAGGTCTTCAGGCCCGTGGTGGGCGGTTTCTCCGATATACATCAAATCATTGGTGAGCTTGGACATTAAACTGCCC
Source organism: Bacillus sp. Bvel1 (assembly GCF_014872755.1). NCBI lineage: Bacteria > Bacillati > Bacillota > Bacilli > Caryophanales > Bacillaceae > Bacillus > Bacillus sp. Bvel1. The sequence continues at coordinate 620,642 of NZ_JAAOBZ010000008.1, forward strand.
GTTTTGTTGTTATCGTAAAATTTGAACGAAAGCTTTTGCAGATGGTCAAAAAGCTTTTTCCGCATATCGGTTTCAATGTTAATGCCGAGCATATGGCCCCAATACGTCACAACATACTGAAGCGCCGAGCTGAGGGCGTAGACTCCGAATAAAGCAGCGGAAGTCAAAATAATCAGACGCCAATCCCGCCCCGGGAGCAATGTATCGATAAAGTAATTAACAATCAGAGGAAAACTCAGCTCCATCAATCCGCCGGCGATGGCAGAAAAGAAGTCGAGAAAAAACAGCTTTTTGTACGGTTTATAATAAGAAAAAAATTGTCGCAGCACGTTTCCGTCCTCCTTGTGCCTCGTTCCTAATGATAATATTTCTCAATTATACTATACACAAGGAGTTTTAAAAGCGTTTTTTATAAAACGCCGGAAAATAACCGCGCGAAGGATTCCTTCGTTCTTTCCCATAATGTGCGCTTATAGAAACGCACGGGGCTGATTTTCTCAGACTCTCTCATATCCTCCAGATAATGCGCTTCAAGATCTTTGATCGCCTTTTGATCTGTAAAAAAGACATTGACCTCAAAGTTCAGCTGAAAGCTTCTCATGTCCATGTTCGCCGTCCCGACAGAGGCGAGGTTTCCGTCAGTGATGAGCACCTTTTGATGCATAAAGCCTTTTTGATAGGAATAGACTTCGATTCCTTCGCGAAGAAGCTCGGGGAAATACGATCTCGTCGCGTACTGGGTTAAAAATCCGTCATTGGTTTCCGGCACCATGACTCGCACCCGGACGCCTCTGGCAGCAGCCTCCTTTAGCGCTGTGCGGATCGGCTCATTCGGCACGAAATAAGGCGTCGCGATCCATACAGATGATTCGGCCGCCGCTATCATGGCATAATACAGATCGCTCATCCGCTCCTTCATATCGGGTCCCGTCGGAACGACTTGATAGACGCCGCCGCTTTCTGCAGGGACCGGGCGGCTGTATGCTTTCTGATCAATCAGCACCTCATCCGAAACGTATTCCCAATCAAGCATAAAAATGCTGTGGAGCGTCTGAACGATTTCTCCTTCGACTTTCATATGGGTGTCCCGCCAAAAGCCGACATTTTGGTCTTTGCCGATATACTCCTTGCCGACATTCAGCCCGCCGACAAAACCGGTTTTCCCGTCAACGATGACGATCTTGCGGTGATTTCTGAAATTGAACTTTTGGTTGAAAAAACCGTATTTCAGCGGCAGAAACGGGACGATGTTCACGCCCGCGCGTTTCAGTTTTTTAATGTCTTTTCCGGCCAGCTTCAGGCTGCCGGCCGCGTCGAACAAAAACCGCACTTCCACGCCTTGACGCGCTTTTTCCATCATAATGTCCATCATCTTGTGCCCAAGCATGTCTGATTTGAACATGTAATACTCAATATGTATAAATGATGCTGCCGACCTGATCGCTTCAAACAGCTCCGGAAATGTTTCATCCCCGTTTTTGAGCACCTTCAGCCTGCTTTTTGTATTGATATTCATATGGGACGCCTTGATTGAATATTGAAAGAAACGCTTCTGATTTCCTTTCAGCCCGGACAGATCGGGCGTCTGTTCCATATCAAATATCGTTCTCAGCTTTTCCCGGTTGTATGTCCGTTTCGACCTGAACAGCTTGCCTTTTTCATAAAGCTGGCCGGAAAAAAGGTAAAATAAGTACCCGGCGATCGGAAAAAACACAAGAATATGAATCCATAACAGCGTGTGCTGCGAGGTGCGGTTTTCAAGAATTAACGAATAGATGCTGAACAAAATAATGCTTGCGTAGCAAAGCAACCCTCCGTAAAACTCAAGCCTGGAAACCGGAAAAAACCATATGACATATGCTCCGATAAGCATCATATATAAAAAGCAAAATTCCAGTCTCCTTTTCAGCATCCCGACTCTCTCCCATCTGATCCGATATCTCTGTATACCCTCTGTTTTCCAGCCTGTAAACATATGAAAAATCCTCTCCGCACGAGCGGAAAGGATTATGATGACACTTCCTGTGACTGGCCGGTTGTGATGTTCTGAAGCAATGCCGGATTGAGCGAGCAGCTGCCTTTGATTTTATTTTTGAAGATGCCGATGATCAGACCGGTGACCGCTATCGACACTAAGGAGAAGAGCCCTTTCAGCAATCCGACGGAAAAAATGCCGGCCAGCACGACGCCAAAATCGAAGAGGAAATTAACGGCACCCGGATTCCATCCGCAGCGCTTTTGCAGAAATAAAGCGAGGATATTGGCGCCGCCGAGCGATGCCTGATGATAAAACATGAGCGACAGGCCGAACCCGATCAGCGCCCCGCCGCAAATCGCCCCGGCAAGCGGTGAAACAGAGACCGGCGGCAGCCAGTGATCCGCGCCGGTAAACAGAGTCAGCACAGTGACTGCAAAAACGGTGGATAGAGTGAATTTGATTCCCATTCTGATGAGAGAAAATATATAAAACGGGATATTGATCAGAAAGAAGATAATCGCAAATGAGGAATGAAACAAGTACGACAGGCTTAGTGACAGTCCCGCTGTGCCGCCGGTTAATACATGAGAATGTCTGAGTGTCAGGACGCCGGCGCTTGTCATCAGACAGGCGGCTAAAATGAGGAAAATCCGCTTCATTCTTCACTCTCCTTTTGTTGATATTATTTCCACATAAAACATAACAGGAATCCCCGCCGCCCAGCCATTACCTTGGCAGAAAATATCTTATGTTTTTATTTTTTCACCATAAAAAAATCCCCCTCTTGCAGGGGATTTTTACGTGCGTTTCCGATAGACGACATAGCTGCGGGTCAAATACTTGAGGGGCAGGCTGAACACGTGAACCAATCTTGTAAACGGCCAGAGGATAAAAACGACGTACCCTATGATGATATGAAACTTAAACCATAGCGGGACACTCTCCATCAAAGAAGCGTCAGGCCGGAACAAAACAATTTCCCTGAACCACGGCCCGACTGTTGCCCTGTAATCAAATCCTTTCGAGTCAATGTTGAGAAACGTGGCCGCAACGCCCGACAGCATCATGAACAGCAGCAGAATAAGCGTCAGGATATCCGATGGCGAGCTGGTTTTGCGGATTCTTTTGTCAAACAGCCTTCTGTATGTCAGGATCACTAGTCCGGCACAAGCCGCGATCCCAGCCGGCAGGCCTGCGCCGATCGCCATTTTGTGATACGTATGCTCTGAAATGCCAAGTGCAGTATACACGCCTTCCGGGATCAGAATTCCCATGACATGTCCGCCGACAACGAACAGCAGTCCCCAGTGAAAAAGTGTGCTGCCCGCCGCAAGTTTTTTCTTTTCTAACAGCTCGCTTGATTTCGCCGTCCAGCCAAACTGGTCATGCTGATAGCGGTAAATATGCCCGCCGATAAAGATCGTCAATACCATGTACGGCATAATCCCCCACAGGATCTGCCCGCTCATGCCTGAACAGCCCCTTCTTCAGTGCTTTCACGTACACCGATGCTTTCCAGCGCGGCCTGCAGCACGTGCAGCAGCTCAGCATAGAGGCTGTCATTTTTTTCGAGGCGGGAAGCCAGCTCCCGCACATTGGACAGGTATTTCTCAAACACGCTTCTCGCCGCTTCAATCTCCGCAACCGCGGCGAATTCCAGCATCAGCGGCAGGTAATCAGGCAATTCTTTCTCTGTCGGCAGGAAACCGGATTGCTGGTAGGTGTTTTTTAAATGCAGCAGTTCAATTCCGCGCTCCCTTTGCTCGCCTGAGTTAAAGTAGGTGACGTACATATTCGTTTTTTTCCCGAAGTCGAACGTATACACATAGTGTTCAATCAGCGCTTGCGGAGAAAAGCCGGCTGCCGCCTCTAAAAAGTGCAGCAGTTTCTCACGGATTTGCTGATTGGTGACGTCATGGATAAGAGCCTTCCAATCGGGAAGCCCGGCTCTCCACTCTTCATCCGGATAAGAGAGAAGAATGGAAAGAGCTGCGAACGTCATTTGCCGGTCTGTGGTGTTCATCTTGTTTCACCTCATTTATCAAAAGTTAGAAACAAGAGCCGGGGCCGCCTGAAAATGACAAGCCGCAGCTTCCTTGTTCAGCGTATAAATCAGACACTTCTTCTCGATGGCTGCTTGGGATCACAAAGCGGTCATCATATTTGGCGATCGCAAGCAGCCGATACATGTCTTCAATTTGCTTTTCTGTTAAGCCGACACTGGAGATCAGTGCCGGGTCGATGGATTTATTCGTCTGGACTGCTCTCATATACTGGCGCATGACAGACATTTTCTTTAACGTTGACCGAATATGATCCGTATCACCGGCCGTTAATAACTGGGCCAAATAGTCAATCGGAATTCTCATTTGGTCGATAGCCGGAAAAATATCTTCCGCCGTTTGCCGGCTGCCTTTTCCTTCAAAGAGATTCATAATCGGGCTCAGCGGCGGAATGTACCAAACCATCGGCAGTGTGCGGTACTCAGGATGAAGCGGCAGCGCAATCTTCCAATCGATGATCATTTTGTAGATCGGCGATTGCTGCGCGGCCTCTATCCATTCAGCCGGGATGCCTTGTTCTTTTGCCAGTTTGGCAATCTCAGGATCATTCGGATCAAGAAAAACGTCCAGTTGAGAATGGTAGAGATCCTTTTCATTTTCAATTGAGGCCGCTTCCTCCACTTTGTCCGCGTCGTACAGCATGACGCCGAGATAGCGGATTCTGCCCACACACGTTTCGGAGCAGATGGTCGGCAGCCCCGCCTCCAAGCGCGGAAAGCAGAGTGTGCATTTTTCCGCTTTGTTCGTTTGCCAGTTAAAATAGACTTTTTTATAAGGACAGGATGAGACGCAATATCTCCATGAACGGCATGCGTTTTGATCAACGAGAACGATGCCGTCTTCCTCGCGTTTGTACATGGCGCCGGACGGGCAGGAGGACACGCACGCCGGATTGATGCAGTGCTCACAAATACGCGGCAGATACATCATAAAGACTTCATCGAATTCTGTTTTAATCGATTCCTCCATCTTTTGCACGTTTGGATCTTCAAGACCCGTAATGTGGCCGCCAGCGAGATCATCCTCCCAGTTCGGGCCCCATTCGATATTCATAAAATCGCCCGTCAAGGACGATTTCGGCCGCGCCACCGGCTGGTGATTTTTCTGCGGGCTGTTTGTTAATGTTTCATAATCATAGTTCCAAGGTTCATAGTAATCATCAATCGTCGGCTGGTTCGGGTTATAGAAAAGGCCTGCAAGCCGGTTTGTTTTCGGGCCTGATTTCAGTTCAAGCTTTCCTTTTTTCAACGTCCAGCCGCCTTTATATTTGTCCTGGTCCTCCCATTGCTTCGGGTAGCCGATACCGGGCTTTGTTTCAACATTATTGAAGTACATATATTCCGCACCGGAACGGTTTGTCCACGTGTTTTTGCAGGTGACGCTGCACGTGTGGCAGCCGATGCATTTATCCAAGTTCATGACCATTCCGATCTGCGCTTTAATCTTCAAGCCAATCGACCTCCTTCAGCTTGCGGATGACGACATTCAGATCGCGCTGATTCCCCGTCGGACCGTAATAGTTAAAGCCGTAGCTGAGCTGTGCGTAGCCCCCGATCATCTGGGTCGGCTTGACGTGAATCCTTGTCGGGCTGTTATGGGTGCCTCCGCGGTTATTCGTCAGTTTTGTGCCGGGCACGTTGATGTGGCGGTCCTGGGCATGGTGCATAAACGCCATTCCTTTAGGAATCCGGTGAGACAAAACCGCTCTCGCCACGACAACGCCGTTTCGGTTGAAGCATTCAATCCAATCGTTGTCTTTGATATCCGTGTCCTTTGCGTCATCTTTATTCATCCACACGGTCGGCCCGCCCCGGAACAGCGTCAGCATCGGCAGGGAATCAAAATACATGCTGTGGACGGACCATTTATTATGCGGCGTCAAATAATTAAGAACGATCTCTTTGCCCTCTTGATCAGGCCGCTTGCTTAGGAACGGACGGTGCTGGAGGATCGGTTTAAATGTCGCCATCGTTTCACCGAATTCCATCATCAGTTCATGATCGACATAATAGGATTGTCTGCCGGTCAGTGTCCGCCACGGGATTAATTTTTCCACATTCGTCGTAAACGGCGAGTACCTGCGCCCTCCTTTTTCTGAGCCGGTAAAGGCCGGAGACGTGATGACCGTTTTCGGCTGGGCTGTAATTTGCTCGAACGTAAAGCATTCTTCCTCGCGTTCTTCCGCCAGGTCTTTCAGCTTCAGGTTTGTGATGTTTTCAAGCGATTCCCATGCTTTTACGGCGACCTTTCCATTTGAGGTGGACGACAGGGTTAAAATCGCTTCTGCCGCCTGCTTTGCTTCACTTATATTCGGGCATCCTTTGGCAACGCCGTCTGAATCGGTTTCTCCCAGTCTCTTTTTGAGTGATTCATATTCATCCGCAATCGACCAGCTCATCCCTTTTGTTCCGCTCGGTTTTAAAGCCGTATGAGGGCCGAGCGCGGTCATTTTATGAAAAATGTGTTTGTAATCCCGTTCAACGACTTGGATATTCGGCATCGTTTTTCCCGGAATGGCTTCACATTCGCCCTTGCTCCAGTCATTGATTTTTCCGAACGGCTGGGCCAATTCCTGCACCGTGTCGTGGAGGAGCGGCGTCGCGACTACCTCTTTCACCGGCTCCATATCGACTTCTTCCGCCAGGTCGGAAACGGCTTTTGACAGTGCTTTGAAAATATCCCAGTCTGACCTCGATTCCCACGGCGCCGAGATCGCCGGAGCGAATGGATGAATGAACGGGTGCATATCCGTGCTGCTGAGATCGTGTTTTTCATACCATGTCGCCGCCGGCAGCACGATATCGGAATACAGCGCCGTACCGGCCATTCGAAAGTCGAGATTGATTAACAAGTCGAGCTTGCCTTCCGGCGCCTGCTCCCGCCATTTGATTTCTTCAGGGCGGATGCTGTCGCTGTCGTCATTCATCAAACCGTTCGTCGTCCCCAGCAGATGCTTAAGAAAATATTCATGCCCTTTTCCTGAGCTTGAGATCAGATTTGCCCGCCATACGAAGAGATTCCTTGGGAAATTCACTTCATTGTCCGGGTCTTCAATCGCGAATTTCAGTTTTTTCTCTTGAAGCCGTGAGGCCACGTACGCACCTACGTCTTCAGATGTCGCCGCCCCCGCCTTCTCAGCTTCTTTGTACAGATCAATGCCGTTTTGATTGAATGTCGGGTAGGACGGCAGCCACCCTAATCGCGCCGCCAGCACATTGTAATCGGCGTGATGCTTGTAGCGGGATGAAGAAGCGATCGGTGAAGCCAAGTCACTGATCGGCTGGTCTTCGTAACGCCACTGGTCTGTCGCAAAGTAGAAAAATGAGGTGCCGTTTTGCAGTTTAGGCACGCCTTCCCAGTCCTTTGCGGTTGCGATCGTCTGCCACCCTTCAGCAGGACGGAGCTTTTCCTGACCGACATAATGAGCCCAGCCTCCGCCGTTTACGCCTTGGGCGCCTACCAATAAAACAAGATTTAACACCGCGCGGTAAATCGTGTCGGAGTTGAACCAGTGGTTGATTCCCGCCCCTACGATAATCATCGATCTGCCGTCTGTATCAATCGCATTTTTGGCAAACTCCCTGGCAATCTGTATAACGGCTTCTCTTTTAATTCCCGTGATCTGTTCCTGCCAGGCAGGTGTGAACGGACGGGGATCATCATAAGATGCGGCTGATTGTCCGCCGATGCCCCGGTTCACGCCGTAGTTGGCCAATATCAAGTCAAATACAGTCGTGACACACACCTCTTCGCCGTTCAGTCCCAGTTTTTTAATAGGAAGATTCCGCTCAAGCACTTTGTTTCCGTCATTTGAAAAATACGGAATGCGCACCGTACTGATTTCGTCCTCTATTCCGAGCACGGAGAGACGGGGCTCGATCTGTTCCCCGGTGTCTTCGTCGATCATGTGCAGATTCCATTTCTGCTGCCCGTCCCAGCGGGAGCCCATTGTTCCTTGCGGTATGGCAAACGCACCTGTCTGTTCATTCCAGACCGCCGGCTTCCATTGATCATGCTTTGTCTGCCGTCCGATATCCTTCGCATGCAGAAACCGTCCCGCTGTGTATACGCCATTTTCTTTTGATAAGGTGACGAGGAATGGAAAATCCGTGTATTGCTTCGCGTATTCCATGAAACGTTCCGTCTCTTGATTCACGTAAAATTCCTGCAGAATGACGTGACCCATCGCCATCGCCAGGGCTCCGTCAGTCCCTTGGCGGATACTGAGCCAGTCATCCGCAAACTTTGAGGACTCCGCAAAATCGGGACTGATTGAAATCACCTTGGCGCCTTTATAGCGGGCCTCCGCCAAAAAATGCGCGTCAGGCGTTCTCGTTAGCGGAATGTTGGAGCCCCATGTGATGATATAGCCTGAATTGTACCAATCACTGCTTTCCGGAACGTCCGTCTGGTCGCCCCAAATTTGCGGGGACGCCGGCGGGAGATCCGCATACCAGTCATAAAAACTGAGCATTGGGCCGCCGATTAAAGACATGAATCGCGAACCTGACGCGTGGCTGATCATGGACATAGCTGGAATCGGAGAAAAGCCGACATTCCGGTCAGGCCCGTATTTCATGACTGTATACAGCAGAGAGGCTGAAATCAGCTTCAGCACTTCCGGCCATTCCGCGCGGACAAAGCCGCCTTTCCCTCTTGCCTGTTTATAGGACTTCGCTTTTTCAGGGTTTTCAACGATCGATTTCCAGGCATCCAGCGGATTTTGATGCGTCTGCAATGCTTCCCGCCACAAATTGATCAGCACACCTCGCACATATGGATATTTCACACGGAGCGGGCTGTAGATGTACCATGAAAAACTGGCCCCCCGCGGACAGCCTCTCGGTTCGAAATCAGGCATATCCGGTCCTGTTGATGGATAATTCAAGTTTTGTCCTTCCCACGTGACAATTCCGTTTTTCACATAAATATTCCAGCTGCAAGAACCCGTGCAGTTGACGCCGTGGGTGGAGCGAACGACTTTGTCGTACTGCCATCTGTTTCTGTATACATTCTCCCAATCACGATCTTCGCTTGTCGTTTGGCTATGTTTATTTGAATGATGTTCGATAGGAGAAAAATAGTTTAATCTCCTGAGCAACGGACTCATTTTCTTTTTCTTCATGATCGTTCACTCCTTCCGAGTCAGGTGATGCTATGTACACTATAAACAGAGACGGCGCATCACCTTGTGAACTAAGTCACACACTCTGCTTTTTTCACAAAACGTTCACACAGAGCAGCAGGAAGGATTTTCAAACGATATGAGGACGCCCGCGTCATCAAAAAAACCGGTTCTGTTTAAGAACCGGGTTCGGCATTTTCATCCTGTGATGTATGCAGATACCGCAAAAACAACTGATAGGAACAGAAGACATTTTGCTGAAGCATCGCCAAAAAGTTCATTTGCAGCCGCGGATGGTAAGACATCATTTGCTTAAATATAGAATATGGAATATGGAGTACCAGAATATCCGGTGAGGCATTGACTGAGATAAAAGGCGATAAAGAGAGCCCGCCTTTTTCATCAATCGGAAACACATCGCCTTTTTCCCACAGCGCAACGGTTTGCGACCCTTCAGGGAGCCTGCTGTCCGTAAAACGGATATTGCCTTTTAATACAATATAAACGGATTGTGAATGAAGAAAGGAGGGAGATTGGTCAGATGAGCCGCGGATAAACGTCCCGTTTTTCAGCAAGGTTTCGACAATGGACAGAGGCACTTCATTAAACATAGGAAGTTGTTTCAGAAATAATAAATAGTCACACTGATTCATAGGAAAGCCTCCTGTGCTATTGATAGCTTTAGTGTAGCCCGATTGAGCCTGTACAGCAGTGATATATTTCACAGCTTGTATGATGAATGTCACTTATCGGAAGGATGACTGCACTTATAATGAAATAAAAAGGAGGGTTTCGATGAAAGCGATGATTCCGAAGCAGCACGGCGCATGGGCGATGCTGCTGATTCCATTTTTACTCGGCATGGTCAAGGGAGGCCCGGTTTTCTGGCATATTCCGCTCTTTCTGGGCTGGCTGTTCCTTTACTTGACGGTTTATCCCGTTTCGCTCGCTTTGAAAAAGAAACAGCTTCAGCCTTATCAAAAGTGGATATGGTATTACGGTTTTCCGGCCTGCTGCTTTTTGATCATTTCTGTCTTTCATAAGCCGCAGCTTGTCTGGATCGGCGTTTTTTTATTGCCGCTGTTTCTCATACATACGCATTATGCCCGCCGAAAAAACGAACGGGCGCTCACGAATGATATTGCGGGAGTCTTGTTCTTTTGTTCAGGCGGGCTTGCGAGCTGCTGGCTGGGAACGGGAATCCTTGACGGCTGGGCTTGGTTTCTATTCTTGCAATCCGCTTTATTTTTTGTCGGGAGTTCTTTTTATGTGAAATCGGTCATACGGGAGAGAAAAAACAGAAGGTTTGCTTACTGGTCGTGGGGATATCACCTCTTGCTCCCCTTTTTATCGGCTCTTCTCGGGGCAGGCTGGGCGTTTCTTGCTTTTATCCCAAGCAGTCTGCGGGCCTGGTTTTTTCACGGAAGAGACTGGCCGGTGAAAACGATCGGCATTCTGGAAATCGTAAATGCCGGCTTCTTTTTCGCCGTCATGTGTATATGTATCACAAGCTGAAAAACAAGGACATCGGCTGCCCTTGTTTTTTCAGTCAATATTGCAGATCTCAAGCGGACAATTTTCACACTCGATCTCGCATCGTAAATAGTCCCGCTTATGCAAAATAATTTTTCCGGTTTCGTCTATCGAAATAACCCCTTGTTTGCGGAGGTCTCCCAGCATGCGGTTGACGCTCTCCCTTGCCGCCGCGCAAAACTTAGCCAAATCCTGATTTGTCAGCACAATGTTAATCAGAATCCCGTCGCTTCGTTCCACCCCGTAGCTGTTTGATAAGCGGATAAGGGTGGAATAGAGCGCCCCTTTTTTGCCGTGAAGAAGCAGATCCCTGATCTTAGACTGGATTTTTCGCAGATGGGTGCTCATCCATTTCATAAATTCAAACGTCAAAACACCGTTTTGGATCAATTCCTTTTCCAGCCTGTTTTTATTAATGACGAGCACCTCCCCGTCCTCTAACACTTTCGCACTGAGCATATATCTCGGCTCATCTGTGAATAGCGTCAATTCTCCGACAATATCGTGTTTTTGGCAGATTCTAAGTGTCAGGTCTTTTCCGTCAGATGTCAGCTTGCCGATTTCAATGAGTCCTGATTGAATCAGATAAAGCTCTTCTGCATCCATTCCTTCTTGAAACAAATACGTGTGTTTTTTCATTTTCCTTTTCGTACTGATCGATTCCAGCAATTCATGCAGTTCGCGGGAAAGAAGTTCTTTATCAGATTTTCGGACAGAGAGAATATTCATGAGCTCACCTCGAAGAAAGTCACGTTGCGTATGTATATTGTAACGTGACTTGATTTGCACTCACCCAGAAAAAACTAACAATCTTGTGAATGGATCATTATGAATCAAGGCTATGACTGTTTCTCTCCGTATGTGTTTTCATTCTTTCCTGCCAATACATCCAGATCACAAGGACAAAGCTGGCTAACGCAACCTCTGAAAGCGCCATAAACCCGATCGCGTATTGACCCGTTGCCTGAAATACACTTGCCAGAATCAGCGGAGGGAAAAAACCGCCCAGTCCGCCCATGGCAGACACAATACCGTTGGCAATCCCAGCTTGCTTCGAAAAATAGAAAGGCACCAGTTTAAATACCGTCCCGTTTCCAATCCCTGAGCAGACTGCCACCGTCAGCGATCCGAACGCATAAAGGCCGATCGCCGGGGAGAATGACAGCATGACGCCTGACAGCGTAAGCCCTGCGAAAACGAACATCAGAATGCGGAGCGGGCTCAGTTTATCTGCAAGAAACCCTCCCACAGGCCTGAGCAGCGTAGAGACCGCAATAAAGCCGGCCGTCCGCAGACCGGCGTCCGCAGGGCTCAGCCCAAAATGCTCAACCAAAAAATTCGGAAGATAGATGGTAAAGGCGACAAAGGCGCCGAACGTAATAAAATAAAACAGGCTCAACATCCACAGCACATGATTTCGGTAAACGGCTTTCATTTGTGTCTTTATGGAAACTTTGACTTTCTTCTCATGCCGGTCGCCGAACAAAACGTGCAGTAATGCGAAAACAGCCAGCAAAACAAGATACATCTGCACGGTTGCTTTCCATCCCGCGGCTTGAGCGATAACCGGCGCCGCAAAGGTAGTAACGGCGGTCCCGATGTTTCCGGCACCGTAAATCCCATTGACGACACCGTGCTTTTCTTTTGGATAATATTTCGGGAGGGACGTCACTCCGATGGAGAATACCGCTCCGCCGATCCCTAAGAAAAAGCCGCCCGTGATTAAATCAAATAAAGAATCCGCGATACTGATCCAAAATACGGGAAACAAAAGCAGGATGAAGCTGATCATAAACATCAGCCGCGCGCCATACCTGTTCGTTAAATATCCTAAAGGAATACGGAGAAGCGATCCGAGAATAACGGGAATCGCCGTCACCAATGAAATCTCGCCTTTGCTTAAATGAATATCTGATGTCATTTGAGAAATGAGCGATGAAATCAGCACCCACACCATAAACCCTGCCACTAAGCTTAAAGACTGCAGCGATAATTGAATATGTTGACGATTGATCATTCGGCTTGCCCCTTTCACTGATTCAATATCAGTCTTATCATACAAAAACTCAGTGTGCTGGATTGTGAATTACATCACACGCTTTATATGCAAAAAAAGAACAAAGCCCGAAGACTTTGTCCTTTGATCATCATTACATTTTTTCCGGAGCGGATACGCCGATCAGCTGAAGCGCATTGTTCAGCGTAATTTGCGTCGCCTTCATTAAAGCGAGACGCGCGCGGCTCTTCTCTTTATTTTCCGGATCGATGACTTTCTCCGCATTGTAGAAGCTGTGCAGAGCGGAAGCCAGATCATAAATATAGTTTGTGACACGGTGAGGAATGCGTTTTTCCGCCGCTTCTGCCACTGCTTCAGGGAAGCCGCCGATTGTTTTCAGCAGGTCATATTCTTTTTCTGATTGAATATGGCTGAAATCAAGATCTGCCGCCGGTTTAAGTCCCTGCTCCTCCCCTTGGCGAAGCATGCTGCAAATACGTGCATGTGCGTATTGCGCATAATACACAGGGTTTTCATTAGATGTGGATACGGCAAGATCCAAGTCAAAATCCATATGCGTATCAGCGCTGCGCATCGCGAAGAAATAACGCACGGCATCCAAGCCGACTTCTTCAATCAGGTCGCGCATCGTTACGGCTTTCCCCGTACGTTTGCTCATCTTCATTTTTTCGCCGTTTTTGTATAAATGAACGAGCTGAATGATCTCAACTTCCAATGTGCCTTTCTTGTAACCGAGCGCTTCAATCGCCGCTTTCATACGCGGAATATACCCGTGGTGATCCGCGCCCCATACATTGATGAGCTTGTCGAATCCGCGGTCAAGTTTGTCTTTATGGTATGCGATATCCGGCAGCAGATAAGTGTATGAGCCGTCTTTTTTGATCAGAACACGGTCTTTATCGTCGCCGAACGTTGTGGAGCGGAACCATGTCGCGCCGTCCTCTTCGTATACATGGCCCTTTTCGCGAAGCGCCTCGAGCGCCTGATCAATTTTTCCGTTTTCGTACAGTGACGTTTCAGAATACCATACGTCAAACGGCACGCGGAAATTTTCCAGGTCGGAGCGAAGTTTATCAAGCTCGTACTTTAAGCCGTATTCACGGAAAAACGCCTGACGTTCGCTCTCCTCTTCATGTACGAAACGGTCGCCGAAATCTTCGGCAAGCTTTTTCCCGATGGCGATAATATCCTCGCCGCGGTAACCGTCTTCCGGCATCGGTTTCTCGAGGCCGAGCGCTTCAAAATAACGGACTTCAACGGAAAGCGCCAGGTTGTTAATCTGGTTGCCCGCATCATTAATATAGTATTCACGGCTCACATCATAGCCCGCTTTAGAAAGCACGCTGCACAGCGCGTCACCTACCGCCGCGCCGCGCGCATGGCCTAAGTGAAGATCTCCCGTCGGGTTGGCCGATACGAATTCGACCTGAATCTTTTCGCCTTGTCCGATGTTTGTCTCTCCGTAATGTTCACCCGCTTCAAGCACGGACGGAATCAGTTTTGTTAAGTAGCTGTTGTTCATGTAAAAGTTGATAAAGCCGGGCCCCGCAATATCCATCTTTTCAATGGAAGCTTTGCCTTTATCAAATGACGCCACGATCTCCTCAGCGATTTGGCGCGGCGCTTTTTTTGCGATTCTCGCCAGCTGCATCGCCATGTTTGTGGAATAATCACCGTGTGTTTTGTCTTTCGGCGTTTCTAACAGTACGCTTGGAATCTGGCTTTCTTCCGCCAGGCCCGCTTTCAGAACGGCCGCTTTGATCTCTTCCTTCAGCACGTCCTTCATTTGTTCCGCAATATTCATGCCTTTGTTTCCTCCTTATATTGGATCGTCATGTTATGTACATGTTCTTGGTTTTCGCCTACAGTCATGTTATATGTCAGTTTGACGGAGCCTTCCGAACCGCCGACATCAGATTGAATGTTTTTCGTTTCCGTACGGAGCTCCATTTGTCCGAACGGCAGTTTATATTGAGTGAGTGTCGATGCCCCCGGAATGAACCGCTGTTTCATTTGGATGGCGCCCGATCTCATTACGAGAATCTCTTTTTCTGTGATCTTGACGACCGTTTTAATCTTGCCCAAATCATGCTCTTCGTGATAGGAAAGATACGTTTTGCCGTTTCTCACGTAATAGAACCCACTCGATGTAAATTCAACCGACTCTTCTTCGGAGCCGTTATGAATGAATGATTGCACATGAATGGCTACTGGTGTCTCCTGTCTCATGCTGACACTTCCTTTTCATCATCCCGCTTAACCTGAATAGTATAAGTTTTCAAGGGAAAAAGTTCAACCGCTTCCTCCTATCTTACCATCTTTGCTGATTGGTTTTGAAGATAAACATGATTTTTAAGGAAAATGAAAAAACCGGAAATCCTAGGCTGCGGGATAAATGCGGTTCCTTCGGCGGACGGCTTTGTCAAAGGGGAAAAGTTTGCGGTATTTTTGCGCTATCCTTCCGAATGAAAATGATAAAATATGTCATATACATAACGTGGAAGGGAGGGATTCGGAATAGTGGCGAGTGTTTTATCGTCTTCAGCGGTTGGAGAAAAAATCAACGAATGGTATATGTACATTCGAAGGTTCAGCATCCCGGACGCCGAGTACTTGCGGAGAGAAATCAAAGAAGAGCTTGCAGGCCTGGAAGATGACCAGGATCTTCATCTGTACTATTCTCTCATGGAATTCCGCCACAATCTGATGCTCGAATACCTCGAACCGCTGGAATCGCAGCGGATAGAAGAACAGCCGAGACTATCGGATCTGCTCGCGGATATTGATAAAAAGCAGGCCCGGCTGACCGGACGGCTTGATTATTATTTTAATTTTTTCCGGGGGATGTATGAGCTGGAATGCCGTGAATATCTTTCAGCGATTCAGTTTTTTAAGAAAGCTGAAAGCAAACTGACGTACGTTAAAGATCATATAGAAAAAGCTGAATTTTACTTTAAAATGTCAGAAGTCTATTATTATATGAAACAAACTTATGTATCGATGGATTACGCGCGGCAGGCTTATTTAATTTATAAAGATGAAAAAAAATACAATATTAGATTAACCCAGTGCCATTCTTTATTTGGGGCTAATTATCTTGATGTAAAGCAATACGATCACGCGATTTCCCACTTTCAAAAGGCATATACGATGGCTGAATTGGAGCAGCAGCCGCAATTAATGGGGAGAACACTTTTTAACATCGCTTTATGCCATAATAATCAAAACAATAAAGTCGAGGCTATTCCCCATTTAAAAGAAGCCATAGCTGTTTTTGAAAAAGCTCAAATGAGCCATTCACTTCCGCAGCCCTACTTCTTACTTACGCAGATTTATTTTAAGTTAGAAAATATAGATAATGCGTACGATTATCATAAAAAAGGTATCTCAATATGTAAGGAAATAGATGATATAATTTACGAGGAAAAATTTAAATTTTTGGAATATTTATATATGCCGGATCCAAGAGATACATTAATAAACGATTGTCTGCATTTTCTTGAAAGTAAATTGATGTATGCTGATATTGAGGAATTAGCCCTTGATGTAGCTAAATATTATTACACAAAAGAAGAATATAAAAAAGCTTCTGTCTACTTTTTAAAAGTTGAAGAAGCCAGACAGCAGATCGAAGGAGGAGTGAATTTATATGAAATTGAAGTATAAATTACTTATAGTCTGTTTTGCTGTGAGTACGACATTAGTATCAGCAGGGATAATGAATAGCTTAACTCCTCATTATTATGTTTCTGAACGCGCCATGATTTGAATTTATTATGAAAGATTTCATTTTAGGTTTGCAGGGACAATCCCCTCGAGTGTTTTAATATCTATTACAAAAAACCCGGAACAAAGGCTGCTTCTGCCCTGTTATTCCGGGTTTTCTTCTTTCTATTTCACAAACCCAAGCAGCATTTCACGGATCATCTTGCTTGCCGTGTTTGCGGTTTGTTCTGAGTGGTCATAGACCGGTGCCACTTCTACGAGGTCGGCGCCTTTTACGCTGACCTCTGAGCGCGCGATTTCATGGATGGACGCGAGCAATTCTTTAGACGTGATGCCTCCCGCGTCAACCGTGCCCGTTCCCGGCGCATGAGCGGGGTCGAGAACGTCGATATCGATGGTGACATAAACCGGGCGTCCCGCAAGCTGCGGCAGCACTTTTTTCAACGGCTCAAGCACTTCAAACTTAGAAATGTGCATGCCGTTTTCTTTCGCCCATTCAAATTCTTCCTTCATTCCGGAGCGGATGCCGAATGAAAATACGTTTTGCGGCCCGATGAGCTCGGCCGCTTTGCGGATCGGAGTAGAGTGGGAAAGCGGTTCGCCTTACTTCTTCTAAATTTTTCAACGAAACCCTTATCTGACAGGCTAAAACTTTAATATACGAACTTTCAGATCTGGAAATACTCACAAGTACAACCATATTGCCAAAATCCAGAAGTTATTTTTTCTAGGGTTAAATAAATTGTCTTAGGCTTATTTTGAAGTTATTTTTTTTGTAAGTCTAATAAAGAGTTGAAATAAGAAGGAGTTAACGGTCCAAGAGATAGCACTTTATTGAGATCATAACGTTTATTACTTTTTAAAATCTTAGTATATTCAATATAACCAATTACGTAAACTAAATTAACAGAACCAAAACCTTTATTTCTTTTAAATTCATTATACAATTGTTTATTAGAACTAAATATTTTTTCAATTAATTTTTCTGCACTTTTCTCGCCATTTAGAAGCATTTCAAAAAAAATAGAGACCGGTATTATTTTTTTAAGGTTGTTAAGTTTAAGTTCATAACCAAAACCCAATTGATTTAATATCTGCTCGCTATAAACTGCCCACCCTTCTAAACCAATAGGATTGGTTAGAAAATCAAGATGTTCTTTAATAAATTTATACTTTATTGAATTAATATGATGGTGATGTCCAGGATAAATTTCATGCGACAAAAATGCATAAATGAACGATTCAAATTCTCGCTTGTCCGCATTGTATAATTTTGTCATCTCGTTAGAAATCAGTAATTTTTTTTCTATCTTGTTATGCAAATAGAAACCTTCTCTTGTTATATAACTAAATATATTAGGGAGCAATTCAATATCAAAATCTAAAGAATTATCCTGCTCAAAATGACTTTTTTTATACAATTTTTTTATATAATCATATATATATTTTGTAAGCCCTTCCTTTTCCTTGATAGTAACTATATTATTGTTTATTTCCGGGTACTCCATTTTATTTAATTGAGTTAATTCTTCAAGTAAGCATTCTTGTATATCATTCCGCCAACTACCTAGAGTATTTTTGGTTCCGTAACATTCCGTTAACAAATAGTTTATGTTTTCTATTTCAGGCCTAAATAGTTTTTTTTCTTTATTTAAAGATATACTGATCAATAATTTAATACACATATCTAATTGTTTCTTTATTCGCCAATCTTTTACATGAATTTTCATCAAATAAATTATCAAATCTTGAGCAAACTTTTGATCTTCTAAATTCACATTAATTTTTAGTTCAGACGCAGTAACCAGTGCTCTGTAAATATTCTCAACAGTATCTGAATTTAAATTTTCTTTATGGAAATATATCACCAGTGTTATGTACTTTAGATAACTATTTAAACTTCTTTTATAAGGGTTATCGTTTTTTAAAATATATTTTTTTAATTTTATAGAACGAAGTATTTCCTTTTTGAAAAATTCATCTTCTTTATCAAAGTTTTTTACAAGTTTTATTTCCTTTTCAAAATCATTTAATAATAATATCTGGTTCTCAAATCCTCCGACAGTTAAGTCCTCTAATTGAAGATGATTTAAAATTCCTCCGTTCAATCTAGATTGGATAGGATTTTTTATTCTCCACTTGTTAATGTGTTTAGATGCTATTTTTTTCAAGGCACTCTTACTGTTGCTCATTTAGGCATTCACATTTTTCATGTAGTTTTGATTTTTAAAAACAGCGTTAATAAAACAAATTGACATTAAGCATCTACCT
This sequence comes from Bacillus sp. Bvel1, assembly GCF_014872755.1. Lineage (NCBI taxonomy): Bacteria > Bacillati > Bacillota > Bacilli > Caryophanales > Bacillaceae > Bacillus > Bacillus sp. Bvel1. The sequence goes on from NZ_JAAOBZ010000008.1 coordinate 639,355, forward strand.
ATCCAATAAAACAGAAAAGCAATATAAACACCGTCTAAATGATATCCTAGTCTAACTCCTAGAAAATAAGCCAAAGGTAACTGGATAAACCAAATTGGTATTAAGTTTGCATACATTTCATTTTTAGTTTTTCCTAAGGAACGTAGTGTCCCTGATAATACACAAGAGAGAGCAATTATAGGAGCAGATATTCCAATTAGCACCACGGAGTTTTTGGTAACACTTACTAACTCGGGTATATTAGTGAATATACTTAAAATATTATTAGGGAAGATAATGAAAACTAAGCTAGGTACCAGTATTATTATGCATAAGAATAAAACACTTGTAGAAAAAATCTTCTTAATTTCTTCTTCTTTTCCCTCTCCCCAAGCTCTACCTATCAAAATGTTCCCCCCTATACCAAGACTCATTGAAAATGTGAAAATCAACATATCCAGTTGAAATGCAACTCTGCCTCCAGCAAGATATATAGCTCCCATTACTCCTAATAACCCGAATATGATTAAATTGACTATATAATCAAAAGTTGCTGAACTCATAGCAGGAAGACAAAACTTTTGAACTTCGAAAATTTCCCTAAAATTAACTTTATAGATAATTTTTTGTTTTCGGTATATGTTCTCCTTTTTGTAAACTATATATATATATATTAAACCACATAAAGTTGCTAAGCTACTACCAATTGCAGCTCCACATGCACCCATTCTAGGAAAAAAACCCACCCCGGAAATTAGAATATAACTAAAGATCACATTGGCTATATTTATAAATAGACTAGAAAACAAAATGTATTTTGTTTTCTTATAAGAACTTAATAAATCTTTTAATAATAGTAGAGGGATTAGAAAGAAGAGTTCAGGTAGTCGCATCGCTAAATACAAATAAGAAATTTCCGAGACTAAACTATTGCTATCAATTAAGCTAAATAAATATGGTGAGCAAGTTAGAATTATAACACTTGAAATTACAGCAATAATAATACTGAAAATAAAATTGTTAGCCAATGTATTGTATACTTTATCCAATCTATTTTCACCAAAATATTTTGCGGAAAACACTTGATTGCTAACCAAGGTTGCTGTAACAATAGATGTAAATAGAGAAAAAACTGCAGCACCTCCTGACACTCCGGCAAGTTGGCTGACATCTGTACGGCCTATTAAAATAGTATCAACCAAACCTAACAATATACTTGTGCTAGAGCTAACAAAAATCGGAAGTGATATTTTAGAGATTTCTTTTAAATAGTTTATTTTCATATCTTATCTCTACCTTTATTTGCATACCCTATATTTATTGTATAAATAACCTGTTCAAACCTACTATCTAACTCTAACAATTGATTATAAAATCCATCTCTCCCCGCAGGGGTTAAGTTACAATATAAATCAAATTGAGTCGCACCTAGAACCATTTTTTGACAAACCTGTCCTGAGTTTATGTAAACATTTCTTAATTCTCTATTATGCCTATATCTCCACTGTTTTCTTCTATAATCTACTGTAATAATTAATGCAAATGCTGAAGTTAAAGGTGACATCTGACCAATAAGAGCCTCTTGAACTTTGCCTCTGAAATCTCCTTTCGATTTGAGTTCAAGACTATGTTCACGTACATCATAAAAATATATACCTTGCTCTATTCCTTCAACGTCAAAACTCACTATATAAAAATCGAATGCATAACTAAGTCCATTTAAGAGATCTAGTTTATCCACTGAATTCCCTAATTCTTTCCTTTCATTTCGGATATCCTTCATTGAATAATACAAAAATTCGCTAAATGTTTTAAAAAGAATTTTTTTATTTATGAATTTTTCTACAGTAGTTCTTTTCAATAGAACCTCACCTAGGCTTTTATTCGTATCATGTGCCTGACCTTTTATAAGCTTAATACTCCTATCCGTGGAACTTTTAGGACTAAGCGGAAGACCATCCTCCTTTAAATACATATCTATAGTTTCTTTTCTTTTAGACTGATAGTTATCTCCTTCATCTATAAATTTTATACCTCTTGTCCAACAATAATAATTTAGTGATTCGTCCCAGTTTCTTTTATCCCAGTGTTTTATCAATGATGTACATGATTCTTCTCCTTCATATTCAAGGATGTTTAAATCAACAAGTTTATTTGATATTTCCTCTTCTAAACTATTATTTTCGATTTGAGAAATTAATTCTAATAGATCTTCTTTAGAAGTTTTATACTTTTTCATTTCTAGAGGATTAGAGAATTCTACTAAGTTATTTTCTAAAAATCTAATATTTGTTTTGTTTTTAAAAGTAAGGGCTGTTTTAAATTCACTGATCATTTTTCTCCTCCTATTGCAATACCCATAATTGCTCCTTCTTCTAAATAGTTTATACCCAAAATATTTTCTATCATTTCATCATCAATGCCTTGGTGTGGATAGATATGCATGCCCAAAAAATTTCCTGTTTTGCTTATATTCTCAACTATATGGCCTACATCCATAAATACCGTTCTAAAGGTTCTAGGCTCTCTATATCTATACATATTTCTTTCAAAAACCGATGTTATTACAATAAATGCATTTGGAGTAAACGGGGCTCTTAAAGGACCAGCAAATGCTTTTTTACAATAATCTTCTTCTGGAAGATCATTAATAAAATCCAAGGTTGAAGTTAAACTTGAGAAATGATAAATGCCCTTTTCTAGATTATCTATTGATAAGTTAAAAAGGTAGCCTTCTGAAGGATGTCTCGAACCACCCGATGGATTCGTTTTTTTGACCAGATCAGATACATTTTCCCATGTTATTCTTTTCTTTCTAAGTACTCCAAAAATTGAACTCATTAATTTCGTGATTGTATCAGCGTTTAATCCATCTTTATATGACACTGATAAATTTTTTAAAATATTAATCGGTGAATCAACTTTGATTTCTTTTCTCACTTTTTCGCATTTTTTTCCTCTGTTATGATCCATTTCCTTTTTAGCATATTCTTCCATTAAAAATACATCTTTTAGTTGTCCGTCTTTTTTATAATCTAAAAAAGGGTAATCATACGTTAATAAGTGATAATCAACTGCCTTATCCCATCCCTTTTTACTCCATTCTTCTATTACTTCCAAAGCCCACAAATGATTACTATTTTTCTTATCGATTAATATTTCTCTATGAAGTAAATTTTCAACTACAGAAATGAATTCAGATAGTTCGACGTTAATTTTTTGAGAGATCATTTTATAAGAATTATCTATACTCTCTCCATGGGAAAAAACTGATATTACCATGACTATCAACGTGTTGACCTTATTTCTCTTTTTGTTTAAGAGGTCAATCAATTCCCAACTATCATCATTAAATTTAACTCTTATCCCTGCATTAAGATATAATTTATCTTCTAAATTTAAATTAATCACATTTTCACCTACTCCACATTTCTTACTGGGATTTCAAGACCCGAAAAAATTCTTCGGATCTTGAAAAAAATTATCTGTTATACCAGGACTGTTGACGGAGAGCCATTGGCATTTCTGATATTTCTTCAATTTTAAAATCAGTCGCTTTAATGACTAGTTTGTTATTTTCCTTATTGTTCATTTTTTCTTTCGAAATATCTTCTTTGTAATTTTTTTTCATTTTTTTCACCTCCCTTTCACTTTAAAATATTACCAAATAAGTTATATACTTTCAACCGTTTTTTGAATACTTTGTTTAATTTTCCTATTCAGAAAACTAAATAAAAAAAAACATTGCTCCAAGTAAGCAATGTTTTTCACCAATATCACATTTTTTCTGGGGCAGAAACTCCTATCAATTTTAATGCATTTTTCATAGTTATTTGGGTAGCTTTCATTAAAGCCAAACGAGCTCGACTTTTTTCTTTATGATTAGGATCGATTACTTTTTCAGCATTATAAAAGCTGTGAAGAGCCGTAGCTAGTTCATAGACATAGCTAGTAATGCGATTTGGATTTTGTTTTTTTGCTGCATCACTAACTGAATCCGGAAATTCCCCAATTTTTTTTAGTAAGTCATATTCTTTTTCCGTATTTATATATGCCCAGTTACAATCAGTATCAGCAAATAGTTCTTCCTCTTTTCCTTGCCGAATTATACTACAAATTCTCGCATGTGCATATTGCACGTAATATACTGGATTTTCATTAGATTTGGCTACGGCAAGATCTAAATCAAAGTCAAGATGTGTGTCTGCACTCCGCATAGCAAAAAAGAATCGAGCTGCATCAAGACCGACTTCTTCAGTAAGATCCCGCATTGTTAATGCATTTCCTGTCCTTTTGCTCATTTTAACTTTTTCTCCATTTTTATGAAGATTAACAAGTTGAATAATTACTATATCTAACTTCTCCTTTTCGTAACCCAAAGCCTCTATTGCAGCTTTCATTCGAGAAACATAGCCATGATGATCTGCTCCCCATAGATTTATTAGTTTATCGAATCCTCGATCTATCTTATCTTTATGATAAGCGATATCAGGTAATAAGTAAGTGAATGATCCATCTTTTTTGATCAAGACTCGATCTTTATCATCTCCGAAATTTGTTGATTTAAACCAGGTGGCACCATCTTTTTCATATATATAATCTCTCTCTTTCAACACATCAAGACTTGGAGTTATTTTATTTTTTTGATAGAGTGAGGTTTCTGAAAACCATACATCAAATGAAACTCGGAAATTTTCCAAATCTCTTCGTAGTTTCCCCAACTCATGTTTTAACCCATACTCAAAGAAAAAGCTTCGTCTCTTACCTTCTTCTTCATGTAAATATTTATCTTCATATGCTTTTACAAGCTCTATTGCAATTTCTTTTATATCCGATCCTTGGTATCCCCCTTCCGGTAAACCCTTGTTGTGCCCTAAAGCTTGAAAATAACGTGCTTCTATAGATAATGAAAGGTTTTGCATCTGATTACCGGCATCATTGATATAAAATTCTCTCACTACATCAAATCCTGCTTTATCAAAAATATTACAAAGTGAATCGCCAAAAGCAGCTCCACGCGCATGTCCTAAATGAAGATCACCTGTAGGATTAGCTGATACATACTCCACTAAAATTCTTTTTCCCTTTCCTAAATTAATCTCTCCATAAGAATCGCCTGCTTTAATTACAACAGGAATAAGTTCTGTTAAACAATGATTGTCCATATAGAAATTGATAAATCCTGGTCGTACAATATCAACTTTTTTGATATAAGCTTTTTCTTTAACAAGGAGATCAACTATTTTCTCTGCGATTTGAAGTGGGGCTTTTTTTAATTTTTTAGCCAGTTGCATAGCAATATTTGTCGAGAAATCCCCGTTTAACTTGTCTTTCGGTTTTTCCAGTCTTATATTTAAAATATCAATATCATCTATTAAACCAGCCTCAATAACCGCTGAGTTAATTTCAATTTTGAGTTTCTCCTGTACCTGTTGTAGGATATTCATGAATACATTCCTCCTTCATAATCTAGCAATAAGGTTATGTGAATGATATGCAGTAGTGGATTTATACTATAGTGCATGTATCAAACTCCCCAAACTATAATTTTATGTGTTCCAATTCTCTTTATTATAATTTCTTATTACTGACTTTAAAACGTTTTAATTTTCTGATTTTCCTAATCTTCTTTATATTTAAAGCGGACTATTCCTCTTGATAAAGCAATAGCCCTGTGTCCGAAATATAAGTACTTCTTTATTGGAATATCAGAAAAGATATCTAGTTTCTGTTATTCCGTAATGCTCACTTCATTAAAAAAATCCATATCTGATTTAAATCTCATCGATAAGGTTAGTTTCCTTTATTTTAACAGATTAACCCAACTTAAAGAAAGCTGTTATATAAGAGACTTTAATTATTTCACAAACCCAAGCAGCATTTCACGGATCATCTTGCTTGCCGTGTTTGCGGTTTGTTCTGAGTGGTCATAGACCGGTGCCACTTCTACGAGGTCGGCGCCTTTTACGCTGACCTCTGAGCGCGCGATTTCATGGATGGACGCGAGCAATTCTTTAGACGTGATGCCTCCCGCGTCAACCGTGCCCGTTCCCGGCGCATGAGCGGGGTCGAGAACGTCGATATCGATGGTGACATAAACCGGGCGTCCCGCAAGCTGCGGCAGCACTTTTTTCAACGGCTCAAGCACTTCAAACTTAGAAATGTGCATGCCGTTTTCTTTCGCCCATTCAAATTCTTCCTTCATTCCGGAGCGGATGCCGAATGAAAATACGTTTTGCGGCCCGATGAGCTCGGCCGCTTTGCGGATCGGAGTAGAGTGGGAAAGCGGTTCGCCTTCATAATCCGTGCGCAGGTCGGTGTGCGCGTCAAAATGAATGATGGCAAGATCCGGAAACTTCTTATACATGGCTTTTATGACAGGCCATGATACAAGGTGCTCCCCTCCCATGCCGAGCGGGAACTTGCCTTTTTCTAGGATGCCGTCCACGTATTCTTCAATCATATCAAGGCTTCTTTGCGGATTGCCGAACGGAAGCGGAATGTCTCCGGCGTCAAAGAAATTCAAATCAGCCAAGTCACGGTCGAGGTACGGGCTGTATTCTTCAAGACCGATAGACACCTCGCGGATTCTCCCCGGGCCGAATCGTGAACCGGGACGGTAGCTGACCGTCCAATCCATCGGCATGCCGTAAAGGATGGCGTCCGCCTCTTTCCAGTCGGGGCGGCTCGCGATAAATACTTTTCCTGAATATGCTTCATCAAATCTCATCAATAATACCCTCGCTTTCCTGTAAAAAAGCGCAAGATTCGCTCCTGCGCCGTACGTTTTTATTTGATTAAGTCGCTCACAAATTTCGGAAGAACAAATGCTGCTTTGTGAAGCTCTTTCGTGTAATACTTCGTGTCGATGTCGAAGAAACGGCTGTCCTCTACTTCAAGCGGATCGTACTTTTTAGAACCGATCGTAAATGTCCACAGGCCGCTCGGGTACGTCGGGATATTAGCCGTATACAGACGGGTGATCGGGAAGATTTCTTTCACGTCACGCTGTACGTTTGTAATCAGTTCCGGTGTAAACCACGGGTTGTCCGTCTGCGCGACGAAGATGCCGTCTTCTTTTAACGCCTTGGAAATTCCGGCATAGAAGCCTTTTGAGAACAGATTGACGGCCGGTCCGACCGGTTCTGTTGAATCAACCATGATGACGTCATACTCATTTTCTGATTTCGCGATGTGCATGAAACCGTCATCGACTCTCACGTCGACGCGCGGATCATCAAGCTTGCCCGCAATGGACGGAAGGAATTTTTTAGAGTATTCAATAACCTTGCCGTCAATGTCGACAAGCGTCGCTTTTTTTACGCTTGGGTGCTTCAGAATCTCTCTGATGACACCGCCGTCTCCGCCGCCGACAACGAGAACGTTTTCCGGATTCGGGTGCGTAAATAACGGGACGTGCGCAACCATTTCATGATAGACGAATTCGTCTTTTTCAGATGTCATGACCATTCCGTCTAAGAACAGCATGTTGCCGAATTCTTCTGTCTCCACCATTTCCAGATGCTGAAATTCCGTCTGTTCCGTATGTAATGTTTGTTTCACCTTTAATGTAATGCCGAAATTCTTCGTCTGCTTCTCCGTATACCAAAGCTCGCTCAATTGTCATCTCCCTTTCAAGGCTTATTTCATTTATTGTAAGCGTCTGTATCGCTTTTATTCCGGTTAAAATCTCATTTTCACCTAAGGAAAAAGTATAGAGGATGGAGGGGAAAAAGTAAAGAAGTGTCCGGTTTGATATGTTTAAAAAACCCCCTTTTTTCACATAATAATAGAATCATGAAAAAGGGGGTTCCCAAAAGTGGATAAAGTATCTGGAAAACAGCTCAGAATCACGTTCAAAATCATCCGCGCCTGCATCTTTCTGACACTGATCGGCGGAATGCTGGCCGGCGTCTGCTTCACATCCGTTCTTCTTGCAGCGAAATGGCAGGGCGCCCCCTCCGTCCGGGTTCCTCAGTCTACGATTCTTTATGCAAATGACGGCTCAAAGCTAGGTGAGACCGATTTCGGGGAAAAGCGCTACTGGGTTCGGTTAAAAGATATCAATCCGACAGCGGTGCAGGCCGCGATTGCGGTGGAGGATCAAAACTTTTACAATCACCACGGTTTTGATTACCGGCGGATGGCCGCCGCCGCGCTGGCTGACATAAAGGCAATGGCCAAGGTTCAGGGCGCCAGCACCATCACCCAGCAATACGCGAGAAATCTCTACCTTGAGCATGATAAAACATGGAAACGAAAATGGAACGAAGCATTTTACACGATCCGCCTTGAACAGAACTATTCCAAAAACGAGATTTTAGAAGGTTATGTAAATACGATATATTACGGCCACGGCGCATACGGAATTGAAGCCGCCTCCCGCCTGTATTTCGGCAAACACGCCAAAGATCTGAACGATGCGGAAGCCGTGCTTCTGGCGGGCATACCGAAAGGCCCGTCCGGCTATTCGCCATATGTCAGTGAAAAGAAGGCCAAACAGCGCCAGGAAACCATTCTCCGTCTGATGGCCGGACAAAAAATGATCTCAAAAGAAAAGGCGGAAAGGATTAAGAAAACGCCGCTTGCCTATCAGCCGCTGAAAAGCAGAACCGCGGCAAAAACGGCGCCTTATTTTTACGATGATGCGATGAAAGAACTCGAGAAAAAGCTCGGCATGACGCGCGAACAGCTCGCAACGAGCGGATTGCGTGTTTATACAACGCTTGATAAGCGCATGCAGCGGATCGCGGAAAACACTGTGGCACATACGATCCGTACCGGCTCTGACATTCAGGTCGGCTTTTCCGCGATTGATCCGGCAACAGGGCGCGTGCTTGCGCTTCTCGGCGGACGTGACTACGAAAAAAGCCCGTTTGACCGGGCGACACAGGCGAAACGGCAGCCGGCTTCCACGATCAAGCCGCTTTTGTATTACAAAGCGATTCAAAGCGGCTTTACACCGGTCACGCTGATGAAAAGCGAAGCCACAGAGTTCCAGATTGACGACAACGGAGATACCTATTCTCCAAGCAATTACAACGGCTACTACGCTAATAAACCGATTACGCTGCTTCAGGCGCTTGCCTTATCAGACAACATTTATGCCGTGAAGACCCATCTCTTTCTCGGCATGAATAAGCTCGTGTCGGCGGCAAAGGAATTCGGCATCAGCGAACATTTAAAGCCCCTTCCGTCTCTGGCGCTCGGGACTGAACCCGTGCGCCCGATTGAGATGGTTAATGCCTATGCGATGCTCGCAAACGGGGGAAAACAAATCACCCCTTCCTTTATCACAAAAGTGACGGATACCGCCGGCAACATCTTGTATGAACAGCCGCGCGGACATCAGCAGACGCTTGATAAAAAAGCCGCTTTTGTGACGGCGAGCATGATGACAGGCATGTTTGATCAGGATTTAAACGGCTATACTTCCGTCACGGGACGCACCATTTCAGACCGGCTGACCCGGACGTACGGCGGGAAATCAGGCACGACCAGCGCAGACAGCTGGATGATCGGCTTTAATCCGGCTCTTGCCGCCGGTGTGTGGACAGGCTATGACAAAAGCAGCACGATTGATTCAGTAGAAGAAAAAAGCTATGCGAAGACGATTTGGGCGGACTTTATGGAGAAGGCGCTCGAAGGAGAACCGGAAATAGCGCTTAAACCGCCGAAGGGCGTCACGGGCGTCTATATTGACCCCGCTTCCGGCTACACTTCGGGACCCGGATGCGCCGCAAAGCATTACACGTATTTCATCGCAGGCACTGAGCCCGCGGATGTGTGCTACGGACCGGAACCGTCTAAAAAAGAAAAGGAACACGTCCCCGCCCGTAAAGAAGCTCCGCGCAAAAAGTGGTGGGATAAGTGGCTCGGCAAAAAAGACTGAGCCCGGTGCATTGCGCGCCGGGCTTAATCCGCGTCTTCCTCAAGCACCCATGGGAGCAAGAGTGAAAAGTCGAGATGGATAATAGGGTCAGGAAAACCCTTCGGTATAAAAAATGTTGTACTAGGCAAAGAAAACGAAAAGCGGATATCTCCCGCTCTCTCAATATGAAACTTCGGCCAGCCTTCCCTAAGCCTGCCGACAATCGGATAGCTGCCCGCATAATGATGCAGGCCGTTTTCCTTTCCATGCTCCCCCAAGTCGTGACAGACAGCCGGACGAATCCCAAACTGCGTAAACAGTCTTGTTTTCTCGGCGGGAAGGAGATTCACCGCCTCGGAAAAGTTCCGGCAGCTCCCGCAATCGCAGGGATCAGGCCATGATTTTTCATATTGTTTTCTCGTTTCCGCCGTATCTGCTTCAATGATCCAAGGCCCGATGTCAAAGACGGTGAACATGATGAAACCTCCGCGTAAACATGAAAAACCCCGAGTCTTGGTTCGGCTCGGGACTTTCCATGTCCTGATTCTGTATCAACAGTTTACTCAGTACAATTGCAAATTAGTGCAAATATTTATAAAGTTCACATAAAGTTCACAAATTATTTTTCGTCCGGAAGCAGACCCGTTTTCAATTCATCGGATGAACGTTCCCAGAGCCCTTGGTCATGCTTCTGCAGAAATTCAGCAAGCACCTGCTTTGAGCTGGCGTCCATTTTGTCCACGATAATGCGGCGCTTCATTGATTTATCCATTAAATTCACATGCTCCGGCAATGACTTATAGCCTCTGCGGATACTTCTGTCCACGGTCATTTCACAAGCCGTCACACCCGCGTAATAAGGGCCTTCTTCTTTTCTGTCGATGGTGACCCACACGAGCCAGTACGGTTTTCCGTTCGGCACTTCATCTTTGTTCGGCAGGAATTTGATGCCTTTTTCAACGACACTGCGGGCATGCATTGCGCCGATGTCAACGAAGGCTTCCTTCTCTTCCACATCGACAAATACCGGAGAAATATTATCAAGGCTCAGCGACCCGGCGCCAAAACCGCCATGTCCGTCGGTCGGATCACTTTTAATAATATTAAATCCGATTGTTTTCTTCTTTTTTTCTTCCATGAAAATACCCTCCTACAAAAGCGGTTGAAATATAATGGCAAATACCTTGAGAATCCAGTCTCTCCCCTCGCTTAACAGCGGCCACACGACATAGGAGCCGACCGGTGTCACAAACAGCACGAGAAACACGATAATCCCATAGCTCTCAAACTGAGTCATTTTGGCGCGCACCCGCGGCGGCACGAGATCCTCAATAATCCGGTAGCCGTCAAGCGGAGGAAGCGGCAGCAGGTTGAATAAACACAGCGCGAGATTCAGCTGAATCCAAATAGAGAAAAAGCGGTCAAGCCCCATGCTGAATGCAGAAAGCAGCTCCATTCCGTAAGCATGCATCAACACTAGCAAAAAGAAACCGATAAAGGCAAGAAGCAGGTTGCTTACGGGCCCGGCGACGGAAACCAGCACTCCCGCCAGCCGCGGTCTTTTAAAGGCGCGGCGGTTCACCGGCACCGGACGGGCCCAGCCGAAACCCGCGACCAAAATTAGAATCGTTCCGAAAACATCAAGATGTTTAATCGGATTGAGCGTTAATCTGCCCTGTCTCGCCGCGGTATCGTCTCCGAACCGATACGCGACATACGCGTGCGCCAGTTCATGCATCGTAAATGCCACGATCAGCGTAATCACGACATAGGGCATAAGCTCCAGCGGATAATATAAAAATCTGTCCAAATGTCAAAATCCCCTTTTTTTAAAAATGCAAGATTGTCCTTCATTCAGTATACTATAAGTGATCTCTCTTCCAAAGAGAGGAAACGATAAAGGAGGATCAGCACCATGCCGCTCGTAACCGTTAAAATGCTTGAAGGCCGCACAGATGAACAAAAACGGAATCTGGTTGAAAAAGTGACCGAAGCCGTAAAAGAAACGACTGGCGCAGCCGAAGAAAAGATCATTGTCATGATTGAAGAAATGAGAAAGGATCATTACGCCGTCGCCGGCAAACGGATCAGCGATACGGAGTAATCCTTGATAATGGCCGGCGCTGCTATGTCAGGCCGGCTTATTTCACAACCTTTTCAACCAGGCTGAAAAAGATTTTCTTTTCTTCCTCTGTCAATGCTTCGAACAGTTCGTCAATGAGCAGCTGCCGGTTTTCAATCATTTGCATGGCCGCCATTTTTCCCGATTCGGAAAGCGTCATCCATACCGTGCGGCGGTCTTCATTGTTTCTCGACCTTTCCACGAATCCTTCTTTTTCTAAATGATTGAGAGCGGTTGTCGTGGCGGAAGGCGATAATGTGACCTCCTGCAATATATCTTTAATCGTGCACGTGCCATGCCGGTAAATAATCCTCAGAATAAATCCTCTGATATTGTTTATACTCTTTGGAATTGTCGCCTCATCAAGCTTTTTCGTGCTCTTTAAATATTTCGTGAGCGCGTAATCCAGTACATTTGCTTGCAAGTTATCGTGCTTCATGCAGAAACTCCCCATTTCAAGATGCATCCATCATCATTTGTTTGTTTTTTATTACATTTTACTGATACCTTACGGAGAAAGTCAAAATTCCGGCCGGAATGCCCGCAACTTTTATCCTGCCCTGCACAGACTTTTGTCTCCCTCTTTTTTACCATATCCTTTTATGCAATGCTGGTTTTATAGACACGATTCAGGTAAAATCATTAAGGGTGACTGCGTTTGACGGAAAGGATAATCTGATCGGATGCGGCAGACAATATGATTGGAAAAGAAAAGAAACGGAACAGACGGGGAAACAGAACACAGGATTGTCGATTACACAGAAGATGTGACACGGGTAAAAGCCAAAGAGTCCCTCTTGGCTTTTGCTTTTGGATGGAGGGATGCGTGTTGCGGAATATCCTACAAAAAAAAGACATCACCCAGCTGCTTGAACAAAGCAGAAAAAGGCAGACTGCCAAAACGATGGGTGGATTTGATTTAACATTACTGGGCATCGGCGCCGTCATCGGGACGGGCGTCATGGTTCTTACAGGCATTACAGCCGCGAAAAACGCTGGGCCTTCCGTAATCTTTTCTTTTATCATTGCAGCCGTTGTCTGCAGCCTTGCAGCATTATGTTACGCCGAAATCGCTTCTGTTCTCCCGGTTTACGGAAGCGCCTATATTTACTCTTATACCACCATGGGAGAAATTGTCGGCCATTTAATGGGCTGGACGCTCTTATCCGTTTATATGGTGACGGCGTCGGCGGTGGCAAGCGGCTGGTCAAGTTATTTTAATAATCTGTTAGCCGAAATCGGCATGCCTTTGCCGGACAGTCTGCTGCACGTGCCGAGCCAGGGGGGCATCGTCAACCTTCCTGCCATCATCATTACTCTATTAATTGCCGTCGTTCTGTCACGAGGCTCTAAAGAGAGCAAAACCTTTAATAATATAATGGTTCTCGTAAAAATCGGAATTGTTTTGCTGTTTATCATCACAGGAAGCTTTTTTGTAAAGCCGGGCAATTGGCATCCTTTTATGCCTTTTGGAATCAAAGGCGTCATTACGGGGGCTTCTGCCGTCTTTTTTGCGTTTCTCGGGTTTGACGCGATTTCGGCTTCGGCTGAAGAAGTCAAAAAACCGCAGCGCAACCTGCCGATCGGTATTATCGGTTCCCTGGTGATCTGTACATTGGTATACGTCATCGTCTGTCTCGTCATGACGGGTATGGTTCCGTATTCACAGCTTAATGTGCCGGAAGCCATGTCTTATGTGTTACAGACTGTCGGACAAAACGCGGTGGCGGGCGTTATCGCTGCCGGTGCGGTGATCGGACTGATGGCCGTCGTTCTCGCCCATACATATGCGGCGACCCGTATATCTTTTGCGATGGCAAGAGACGGAATGCTGCCGAAAGTCTTTACCATTGTCGGAAAGAAATCGGGAGCGCCGATCTTTAATACATGGCTGATCGGACTGATCAGCGCCTGCATCGCGGGTTTTGTTGATCTGAAAGAGCTGTCGGATCTCTCAAACATCGGCGCGCTATTGACATTTGCCATGGTCAGTCTGTCCGTGCTGATTCTGCGCCGCACCCATAAAGATCTGCCACGGGGATTTAAAGTGCCTTTTGTACCCGTACTGCCGATTTTGGCCATTATCTGCTGTTTGTTTTTAATGGTCAATCTGCCGCTGAAAACGTGGCTTTATTTTGCCGTCTGGCTGATCATCGGCGTCATCGTTTACTTTTTATATTCGTACAAGCACAGCAAATTGAGACAATAAACAAAACCAGGCCCGCTTCATCGCGGCCTGGTTTTTTCATAAAAAAAGACGAAAGCCATCGCCTTTAACAAATGTGTTTCAGCTCTTCTATGTAGTGAAGCGCCTCATCATATTCTTCATCCGTATATTTCTGTTTGCTTTTTATCGTAAACACTTTCTCTTTCTTTTCCTCAGCTTCAAGGCCGTCAAAATACAAAATCGTAGACACCAGCTCCAGAAACCGGGATGAGCGGCTGTTGACGCTGTCGATGTACTTCTTCATATCCGGCATCTTAAGCTCCGCATGATGTAAAAACTCGGCTCCCGTCTCCGTCAGCGAGTACCGGTATTGAAAGTAGCCGCCCTTTTTTTCCTTCACCTCATCCAGAAACCCAAGATTGCACAGCTCTTCAATTCGAAGCGTCAGTTCTTCGGAATACGGGCCGTAAAAATGAAAATCATATTTTTCGTAGAAAGGATACTGCATTTTCTTCGCGATATAAATGATTTTCTGCAGCTTTTTCCGCCCGATGATTTCTCCAGAATCCGAGAACACCTTCATCAGTTTTGCATGTTCTTTCAACAAATTCCCGACATCTCCTTTTCCTTCTTTACCAAAATCCTTCTATGTCAGTCCCAGCAGCTGCCGGATTTTTAATTTTGCTTCAGGGTTTTCTGAATCGTCGCAAATGAGGTCCATCGGATAGTAGAGCTTATGGTCCGTCCGGCGTTTGCCCGAAATGGATTCGACAATGGCGGACTGCCTGGACAGCTCTTTGATCTGGCCGTTCTGCGTTAACAGATGAATCGGCAGACGCTCCTCCTCTTCACCCGGCCGGTAAAAATCATACGGCAGATCCGATGAAGAATCGACCACTAAATAGTAATTGGGATCAATTCCCGCCTCTTTAAAGAGAGCGGTCAGTTCAAAATAAGCCGACATTTCCTCATTCGGATTAAATTCGGCATATTGAAACAGCTGGCGGTTAATGAAGCGGCGGCACAAGTCGGACAGAATCGGGTCCTCTTCTTCCTCCCAAGCCTGGAAATAATATAAAATGATGGCTTCATCAAGCTTCAGATAATCCGCAAGCGTCAGCTTCCCTTCAAAAATGGAATAAAAATGAACGGGAGCATGAGTGAATATATACCCTTCTTCATGGAGCTGCTTCGCACGGTGGAGAATTTTCGTCAAAATGACTTCAGCGCTTCTCGTCACGGGATGAAAATACACCTGCCAGTACATTTGATAGCGGCTCATAATATAGTCTTCGACGGCGTGCATGCCGCTTTGCTTAATGACGATCTGGTCCTCTCGCGGACGCATGACCCTTAAAATCCGTTCCATATCAAAATGTCCGTAGCTGACGCCCGTATAGTATGCGTCCCGCTGAAGGTAATCCATCCTGTCGGCGTCAATCTGGCTCGAAATCAGGCTGACCACCTGTTTGTTTTTGTATGTTTTGGCAATGACTTCGGCAACATCCTGCGGAAATCCCGGTCCCGCCTTTCTGAGAACCTGATTCACCTCGGTGTCGCCGAGAATGATTTCCCTCGTATAGTCTTCATGATCCAGATGAAAAACCTTTTCAAAGGAATGCGAAAACGGCCCATGTCCCAAATCGTGCAAAAGCGCGGCGCTGAGACAGAGTTCGCGTTCATTGTCATCCCATTCAGGACGCCCTTTAAAAACATCATCAACCATTCGTCTGACAATCTCATAGACGCCGAGAGAATGGTTAAAACGGCTGTGTTCCGCGCCGTGAAACGTCAAATACGTCGTACCGAGCTGTTTGATCCGGCGCAGCCGCTGAAATTCACGGGTGCCGATCAAATCCCAGATCAGCTTGTCCCGCACATGAACATAGCGGTGAACGGGATCTTTAAACACTTTTTCTTCTGATAATTTTCCGTTTGGATACGCCATCGTCATTCCCTCTTTTTTTTAGCCGTGATTCTATTATATCGGCTCTGTAATTTGAAAACATCCTTGAATTTGTCCGGCGTTTTGTTCCAGTTTTCAATCATTGATTTTTTGAAGCAAAAAAGCCTGACCCATCGGGCGAGGCTGTCGTAAAAATGCACATTTACTTTTTGATCTTCTTTTTCACTTTCTCAATCAGCTCGTCCTCAGTCGGCGCCGACAGCGGGCGGTTGTTTACGAAAGCAAACGATTTCTTGCGTCCGGGCCCGCAATATGACTGACATCCGACCTCCACTTTTGCATCCGGGTCAGCTTCTTTCAAACGCGGCAGCAATGTCTTAATATTGGTGGCCTGGCAATCATCACACACTCGGAATTCATTAGCCATGATGTACGCTTCCCTTCATTCAATGTTCCTCTATGTTAAATCTTAAATTTTAAAAACGAAAAAAATCACATCACGTTTTATTGTACAAGGATTCATCTTATCCTGCAAGGCTCTGCGTATCTCTCATTCTTTCAGCCAATTTGTATAAATATTTTCCAATCTGGACATTCTAATACCATCAAAGATTATTGGGGGTTGAGAACATTGACAAAGCAAAGACAGGACGCCTGGTCGGAGGAAAATGACCTGCTGCTTGCGGAAACCGTGCTCCGGCACGTCCGGGAAGGAAGCACGCAGCTGAACGCCTTTGAAGAGGTAGGCGATAAATTAAACAGAACGTCGGCAGCGTGCGGATTCAGATGGAATGCCGTCGTGCGCCATCAATATGAAAAAGCGCTTCAGCTTGCAAAAAAACAGCGGAAACAGCGGATGCGCGCGCTCGGAAACGGCCAGCCGGCCAAGAAGAAACTATTATACCAGCCGCCTGCACCGGATGCGGACATCATTCAAGAAACCGCAGCCGAAGAGACGGTTCAAACGGAAGCGCCAAAAGAGGACCGGCAAGCCGTCATGTCCGGCGAACATATGCCTTATGTCGATGAAAGCTTCAAGGAAGAGTTAGCTAGTTTATCACATTTGCTGGCGCCTCAGCAGCCGAGCCAAAAGGCGGAGCTCACAATGGCAGACGTCATTCAATTTCTGCAGAGCTATGAAGGCAGCGGAAAGCAAACTTCCGCCCTGCAGATGGAAAATGACCGTTTAAAACGGGAAAACCAAGAACTTCAGTCTAAAACCGAGCAGCTGGAAGCGGCCGTCGAAAAGCTTGAAAAAGATCAAAAAACCATTCAGGAAGACTACGAAACCTTGGTGAAAATTATGAACAGAGCCAGAAAACTAGTTTTATTTGAAGACGACGAGCATGCGTCTCCGTCCTTTAAAATGGACCGAAACGGCAATTTAGAAAAAATGGCCGAATAACGCAAAAAACCCCTTTCTTTGTCATGGAAAAAGGGGTTTTTGCCATTTGTCAATGACGCGCATCCTGATCTATATTAATGTAAACATTGTTCAGGAGGCCTTCTTCCCGCAAGGGCTGCGCATCTCGGTCCCCGCCCGCACATAAGCATAAAGATTCAATTCCTCATCCCAAATGGTTCTTGGGAATTATTGATCGATTAGCTACTGTGCAATACACTGTATAGAGAATACAATTATTAGATATGATGGGAATGATAGTAAATGAGTAGCCAATTACGAAAAGGAGCATTGGAACTTTGTGTGTTGTCCCTGCTTCTTTATGAAGATTTATATGGTTATGAATTAATCAAGGTCATAAGTGAAACGTTCCCTGTATCGGAGGGCACCATCTACCCCATATTACGAAGACTTACGAAAAATAACTATTTAAAAACGTATACAGCAGCTTCAGATCAAGGCCCGTCACGCAAATATTACAAAGTAACAGAAGAAGGCGCCTTTTATCATCACACATTAAAATCGGAATGGCTTGACCTGTCCGAAAAAGTGAACAGCATCATTAAGGAGGGAAAATGAATGTGTAAAGACCAATATTTAAAACATCTCCGGCGGGAAATAAAAGATCTGCCGGAATTTGAGCAAAAAGAGATACTCGCCGATATCGGCGAAATATTCCAAATGGGCGTCGCTGAAGGAAAAAGCGATGAACAAATCGCCGGCAATTTAGGAAACCCCAAAACACTTGCGCGCGCCTTAAAAGCGGATATTTTCATCAGTGATGCCGAGGAGCAGAAAACATGGCGCTCCTTTTTCAAAGCATTCGGCCTGATGCTGGGTATGGGCATGTTCAACTTCATGTTTATGCTGACACCGTTTCTTTTTGCCTCTGTTGCGGTGTTAAGTTTGATGGCAATCGGCCTGATGCTGATGACCGGATCATTCTTTCTCCTCATAAAAGTGCCGATTGTAACAGCCATTTTTAACGGATGTATGGTCCTCGGAGCGGGTATGGCGGTGTTTATGGCCGGATTTGATCTTTCGAAACTGATATTCCGCATCTTTTTGCGCTATTTCAAATGGAATGTCAGCATTGTAAGGAGGGAAACCATTGAATCGAAAAATGTGGTATAGCATTGCTCTCATTTTAATCGCTGCCGGCCTGATCGGAAGCATGTTCTTCGGTTTTGACGGCTTTTACCCTAAATCATAAGGAAGGTGTGCAAGTAGCATGAGTGAACCAGCCCTGATATTAAAAGATGTCTCTAAAACCATCAATCATACCCCTATTGTACAGTCAATTTCTTTCGATGTGAGAAAAGGCGAGATATTCGGCCTTTTAGGGCCGAACGGCTCAGGTAAAACCACTATTTTCAGAATGATCGTACAGCTTATTAAAAAAACAGAAGGAGCCATTTCATTCAGAGGCAGACCGGACAGCGACTTTGAATATTTTATGAGACATATCGGGGTTATCATTGAAACAAAAAAGCCCGGACTCAGTCCAAGCTTTCCTGCGTGCCGAACACCTTCTCATTCCGTTCCAGCATTCGGATCAGATTTTTTTCAAATACCATTTCCTCTTCCGGCGATAATCCGGCTGCATACAGGCGTCCGCTGAGTTCCTTCAGTTCAGTCAAAAGCGCCAGCATTAAGTCCTGCACGGTAATGTCCGTTTGCAGCAATTCGCTTAATGAAGCCATCGTTTCGGGCCGGATATCGGGATATACGCTTTTTGTATCGTTGCTTTTGTCTTTTAAAGCGGCTTGATAGAAACGTCTGATCAGATCGGCGCGTTCGCTTCCGCTTTTATCGGCACAGAGGTAAATCTGAACCGCGGTTCCGCCCCGCAGGCGTCTTTGTGAGATTCCCGCGAATTTTCGGCCGCCGATGCTGAGATCATAGCTGCCCGGACAGTACGATCCTTTAATTTCATATGCTTCAATTTCGGCATTGTACGGACGCAGCATCCGCCGCACCAGCTCTGTCATCGCCTCGTAGCCTCTGTCAATGTCGATGCCTTTTTTCTCATCTTCAAAAATAAGAGAAATATTCAATACGCCTTCATCGAGAACGACCGCGAGGCCCCCGGAATTGCGGACAATGACACGGTAGCCTTCGCCCTCCAGCAATTTCACGCCGTCCTCTAAAAACGGCAGGCGTGTGTCCTGAATGCCGAGCACGATCGTCCGGTGGTGCACCCAAGTGCGTGCCGTCGCAGGCGATTCCCCTTTGCCTACGGAGGCGCACAGCGTATCATCTATTGCGAATGACTGCTTCGCATCAAAATAAGGGCCGAGGCTGGATTGGTCAATGATTCTCCAGCTCGGCTGCATCAGTAAATCAATCGGTTGCTTTCCCATCTATATTAAATCCCTTTCGTCATAAGCTTTCCATGCGTTTATTATATCACTCCGCTTGAGATGATTGAAATTGGCTTTTCAAAAGAGCGATGAAGATTTCTTTGTTTTTTGTGTTCTCCATAATGGAAGATTGGATGATAGACAGTTTCCGTTTTAAGGAGAATCCTTTTATCTCAAGCACGGAAATGCTGCCGTGAAGCAGATCCTTTTGCAGCACGCTTTTTGACAGAACGGAAAGACCCATTCCGCTGATCACGGCTTCCTTGACGCCCTGGTTGCTGCTGATCGTCATCATGGATTTCGGCCGCAGTCCGTTTGATTGAAGGACGTGGTCTAAATATTCCCTCGTTCCCGAACCCTTCTCCCTTGTCACCCACGCTTGATTTTGCAATTCGGCAGCCGGGATGTTTTTTCTGCCGGCGAGCGGGTGTCCGTTCGGTGCGGCAATGCACAATTCATCCTCCATAAACGGCTGAATGTCGAGCTCGTTTTTCCCCGTATGCCCTTCAATTAATCCGATATCGGCTTGAAGCATCCGAACCGCTTCGCTGACCTCCTCCGTGTTTCCGATCATGACGTCCAGGTTCAGTTCGGGATACTCGTTATGAAGCTTTGCGAGAAGCGGCGGCAGAATATATTCGCCGATGGTAAAGCTCGCGGCGATTTTGAGCTTCCCTTTGACATAATGATGGTGGGCGTAAATTTCGGATTTCGCCTGTTCGTACAAAAAGACCATCTGCTTGGCGCGCTGATAGAGAATGTCCCCCGTCGGCGTCGTCGTAAAGTGCTTCGGAGAGCGGTTCAGCAAAGCGGTTTGAAATTCTTTCTCCAGATTTTTAATGTGAAGGCTGACGCTTGGCTGAGAAATCATCAGCTTCTGCGCCGCCTTTGTAAAGTTTTTTTCTTCCACGACGGCAATGAATGTTTTCAGTTCCCCATAATACAAAAAGCATCGCCCCTAATCATTATTTTTCCTAATCGTTTAGATCATATAAATATATTTTACTAATGATTAAGACCGCAGTAAAGTGGAGTTATCAAGATAATGGGAAGTGACTGAGATGAAGATGATAAAGGGTATTTCAGTTACCGCAGGAATTGCGTTTGCGGCTTTCTATGTCAGCCGCCTGCCGTTTTTGCATATGCTCGGAATGCTTGTCCTTGCCATGCTGATCGGCATGCTCTGGCGCGCCGTATTCGGACAGCGGGCGGCATTAGAGCCGGGGATCGCGTTCTCAAGCAAATACTTGCTGAAAGCAGGCATCATCCTGCTTGGCATGAGACTGAATCTGGCGGATATCTATCATGCGGGCTGGCACGTATTTGCAATTGCCGTCTGCTGTATGATGTTTGCGGGTGCCGTTGTATACGGACTGTCCCGGCTGTTCCGTATAGATCAGACACTCAGCACGCTGACAGCCTGCGGCACAGCGATCTGCGGAGCGGCTGCCATTGCCGCGATCGCGCCGCAGATCAGATCAAATGAAAATGCAGCCGCCATCAGCGCGGCCGCCGTTTCGTTATTAGGAACCGTTTTTACTGTTGTATATTCTCTTGCTTATCATGGATTAGGCTTTTCTCCTGCGGCTTACGGAGCCTTTTGCGGGGCAACGCTTCACGAAGTGGCGCATGCGGCGGCGGCCGGCAGCGCCGGAGGAAAAGCAGCCGTCGAGATGGCGGTGATCGTCAAACTGACCCGGGTCGCGCTGCTCGTCCCGGCCGCATTCATGCTCGGAATGCGGGCGCGCCGCAGCGGAAAGTCAAAGACGGCTTCTGCCGCTTCGCTCCCCATCCCTTGGTTTATCTTCGGATTTCTCGGAATGAGCGCCATCCATACATCAGGCGTTATTTCAGCTTCGTCTTCCGCGTTTCTTGTTCAAGTGTCTTATGTTTTAATCGGCATGGCGATGGCGGGTCTCGGTTTGAAAGTCCATATATCGGCGTTTCGTCATAGCGGCTGGCGGGCGCTCGCAGCAGGCTTGATCGGTTCTCTCTGTTTGTCCCTGTTCGGCTGGGCCGCAGTGACATTCTTTCTATAAAAAAAGCCGGTCCTCGTAAAGACCGGCTTTTGCGGATTACAGCGCTTGAGCAGCCGTAATTAACGCAAGATTGTAGACGTCTTCCGCATTACATCCTCTGGAAAGATCGTTTACAGGCATATTCAATCCTTGCAGAATCGGTCCGACCGCTTCAAAGCCGCCTAAGCGCTGAGCGATTTTGTAGCCGATGTTTCCTGCTTCAAGGCTTGGGAATACAAATACATTCGCGTCTCCTTTAATGTCGGAGTCCGGCGCTTTTTTCTCCGCGACAGACGGCACAAATGCAGCGTCGAATTGGAATTCGCCGTCAAGCGTAAGCTCAGGCGCTTTTTCCTTCGCAATTTTCACGGCTTCAGCCACTTTGTCCGTCTCGTCTGATTTCGCCGATCCTTTTGTAGAGAAGCTGAGCATGGCAACGCGCGGGTCAATGTCAAACATTTGAGCCGTATTGGCGCTTTCAATGGCGATTTCGGCAAGGTCCTGGCTGTCAGGAGCAATGTTGATCGCGCAATCAGCGAACACATACTGCTCGTCACCGCGGGCCATGATGAAGACGCCTGATGTTTTTTTCACGCCTTCTTTTGTTTTGATGATTTGCAGTGCAGGGCGCACCGTATCGGCTGTAGAATGTGCGGCTCCGCTGACAAGTCCGTCCGCGAGACCTTTGTACACAAGCATCGTGCCGAAATAGTTTTCGTCCAGCAAAGCTTTGCGGGCCTGTTCTTCCGTCGCTTTGCCTTTGCGGCGTTCTACGAAAGCCTGAACGAGTTCTTCCATGCCTTCATATGTATGCGGGTCAAAAATGTCCACGCCGTCAAGCGTAAGATTTAATTCTTTCGCTTTTGCTTGAATGTCTTCTTTATTGCCGACTACGATCGGCTTTAATACCTTGTTGCCTGCCAAGTTGTTGACCGCAACCAGGATACGTTCGTCCAACCCTTCAGGAAATACGATTTTCACATCTTTTCCTGCGACTTTTTCTTGTACTTTTGTAAATAAATCTGCCACGATATTCCCTCCTCTATGTTGACAAAAAACGCTTACTTTTACAGCATACTCTTCTTCCAGCTAAATTCAAATAACCAACTTCTATTATAGCGCTTTCAAAAAGAAATCTTATTTTTCTAACTAATTTAATTGACGGTTTGTTTCACGGCTTAGTTTCTGACACAAGGCTTCGGATTATTCAAGGTTTCTCCACAGCCGAAACGGTTAAACTGTGATATAGTGAAGGCATCAATGTAATGAAAAGATATAGGAGTGAAGATACATGAGTGAGCAGCAAAAAACGAACGAAGCCGCCCAAACACTTGACGGCTGGTACGCGCTTCACGATTTCCGCACAATGGACTGGACGTCATGGAAGATGTTATCCAGCGATGAGCGCCTGTCGATTATTCACGAATTTACGGGACTGCTTGAAAAATGGGGCGTCGCCCAAAAAGAAGGCAAAGGCTCGCAAACCATCTACAGCATCGTCGGACAGAAAGCTGATTTCATGCTGATGATTCTTCGCCCGACAATGGAAGAGCTGAACGAAATCGAGCTTGAATTTAACAAATCAAAGCTTGCTGAATTTACGATCCCGGCTTACTCTTACGTGTCCGTGGTTGAGCTGAGCAACTACCTCGCAAGCGGAGAAGGCGATCCGTATGAAAACCCGCATGTCCGCGCACGCCTGTATCCTGAGCTGCCGGAAGCGAAATACGTCTGCTTCTATCCGATGGATAAAAGAAGAAGCGGCAACGACAACTGGTACATGCTTTCTATGGATGAACGCAGAAACCTGATGAGAAGCCACGGCTTGATCGGACGGAGCTATGCCGGCAAAGTCAAACAGATTATCACGGGGTCTGTCGGTTTTGACGATTACGAATGGGGCGTCACGCTCTTCAGCGATGATGTGCTTCAGTTCAAAAAACTTGTTTACGAAATGCGCTTTGATGAAGTCAGCGCGCGCTACGGAGAATTCGGTTCATTTTTTGTCGGAAACCGCTTGTCTCTCGACACGCTTCCGAAGTTTTTGCACGTGTAACACCCACCCGCCTGTCCGGCGGGTTTTTTCTTTGTCAGAATTTAAATAAAATTTGCTATTTTTATCATTTTTTTTTACGATGTAAAGGAGATTCCATTTTGGTAAAGGGGTGCAGACAGTTGTCAAAACGAACCGCATTTATTATGGGAGCCAGCCAGGGGATTGGCAAAGCGATCGCTCTGAAACTGGCGGACAATGGCTTTTATACCGTCATTAATTCACGAGTTCCCGAAAATATCGAATCGGTAAAAGAAGAGATCCTCGCCAAACATCCGGATGCGGGCGTCACCGTTCTGGCCGGCGATATGTCGGACCAGAAGGCGAGAGCCGGCATTTTTGAAGAGATCAGATCACAATGCGGACGGCTTGATGTATTGATCAACAACATTCCGGGCGGCTCGCCGGATACCTTTGAAAGCTGCGATATAGAGGATATGACAAATACCTTTACGAATAAAACGATCGCCTATATCGACTCTATGAAAACGGCCGCAGCGATCATGAAACAGCACGAATTCGGCAGAATCATTAATATCGTCGGAAACCTATGGAAAGAACCCGGCGCCAATATGTTTACCAACAGCATGATGAACGCCGCTTTAATTAATGCCAGCAAAAACATCGCCATTCAGCTTGCGCCTTTTCACATTACTGTCAACTGTCTGAATCCCGGATTTATCGCCACAGACCGTTATCACCAATTCGTAAAGAATGTCATGAAGCAAAACGGCATTTCTAAAGCGGAAGCGGAGGAACGGATTGCCTCAGGCGTCCCGATGAAGCGTGTCGGAACTGCGGAAGAAACCGCAGCGCTGGCTGCCTTTCTTGCCTCTGAAGAAGCCTCCTATATTACCGGGCAGCAAGTGTCAGCCGACGGCGGCAGCATGAAAAGCATATAATAAAAACATCCCGCTCTCAGCGGGATGTTTCTTGTAATGAAGGAAAGGACAAACCTAGCTTTTGAATCCGCAGCACGAATTCCCTTAAATCGCCCTGTTTTGCCACCATTGATATTCTGACATAACGCTTTCCGCCGCTGCCGAAAATCTCGCCGGGCGTCACGACAACATGGGCATGCTCCAGCAGATAGTCTGAAAACTGGTGTGAAGACTCGAATTCATTCGGAATTTCAGCCCAGACATAAAAAGTCCCTTTCGGTTTTTCAATGCTCCAGCCTAATTCCTTTTCACATAACGCCGTGAAAAAATCAATCCGTTCTTTATATGTGCGCTTCAGACGCTCCGTATGCTCAGGATTTCCTGACAGCGCCGCCGCTGCCGCCTGCTGAAGACCGCCGAACATGCCGACGAAGACGTGATCCTGAAACTCATTGACCGCCTGAATGATTTTCTCATTCCCCACGGCAAATGCCATTCTCCAGCCTGCCATATTGAAGGTTTTCGAAAATGAATAAAGCTCCGCGCCGACCGTTTTCGCTTCTTTCGCCTGAAGAAAGCTGGCCGGGTTCTGATCAAATTCGAACGCGCCGTATGCAAAATCGTGAATAAGATGGATGTCATGTTTTTTTGCAAACGCAGCCGCTTTTTCATAAAACGCCTGATCCGCAGTCGCGCCCGTCGGGTTATTCGGGTAATTCAAAAACATCAGCTTGGCTTTTTTCAGGACGGCGGGATCAATCCGCTCAAAATCCGGCAGATAGCCGTTTTCCGGATGAAGCGGCATCTCATGCAGCTCCGCTCTGGCCATTGTGATTCCCGATAAATACTCAGGGTAGCCGGGGTTCGGGACTAAGGCGATATCGCCGGGGTTCAGCAGGCATTGCGTCAAAACGTACAAACCTGCTTTCCCTCCGCCGAACAGCGCGACTTCTGTCTCCGGATTGACCGATACCCCGTACTCTCTCTCATAAAATTCCGCGATGGCTTCTTTCAGAAACGGATAGCCTCTGAAAGGGCCGTATCCGTGATATGAAGGATTCAGCGCAGCTTCCCGCAATGCTTCAACGATATGCGGCGGAGTGGGGAGATCGGGATTCCCCTGGCCGAGATTAATAATCTGGGCTCCCGTTTTCTCCATCTCTTTTACCTTTTGAAAAACGAGCGAAAATTCCTGTTTCGGAAGTGTCTTGATGACATCGGACGGTATGATTTCCATCTGAAAGGCTCCTTATAAATGGATTTGCTCTGATTCGTTATTCCGTTCTGAAAAGGATTTATTGACCAGTTTTGTATGCAGAAACAGCCCGCTGACCAAAAGGACGATAAACGCCATGATGACTGCCGCGTCTACAATGTTGATCAGCATGGAACCGGCGGCGATGCACAATCCGATGGACGCCTCCGCCACCGAAAAGATCCGGCCCTGAATCTGGTTCGCCGCGTTCTCCTGAACTTTGACCTTTGCCAGCACTTCACCGTATTCCATTGCGATAAAGAAAAGAATGGCGGCAATGACTGACACGGCGAAAATCGGGGTAAACAAAAACAGCGCAAGCGAGACGATCGATAACACTGTAAAATACATCAGCCCTTTATTGTTGTTAAAGCCCCATTTGCTGACAAGAGCGGCGCCGATAAAGCCGCCGAAGCCGATACAGAACGTCAGGATGAAATTGCCGATTTCCCCGTCGCCTAAAAAGCGGCTGACAATCGGGAAATAGCTGTAGACGACACCCCACAAAAGCGCCATCGTAATCATCGTGAACATGGCGTTTAACACAAAAGCATTTGTTTTGATTTCCTTCAGGCCTTCTTTAAACGACTGGAAAGCTTCTCTTACGTTTTCTGACTGAATCGGCACGTATTGAAGCTTAATGCGGCTGATGAAAAACGCGGAGACAAGATAGGTCACCCCGTTAAACGCGACGGCAAACTCCACAGAACCGCCTAACAGAAAAAGTCCGCCGGCTGCAGCGCCGACAATAATCGAAATCGTCGTGGCTTTTGCAAACAAAGTGTTGATATTTTTAATATCCGCTTCTAAAGACGACATGACCGCGAGACGTGCCGGGTTAAAAAACACGCCGCTTCCGTATGAGACAAACAGCAGCGCCAGAAAAAGCATCGGATATTCGCCTTTCGGGAGAAATGTCAGCCCCAAAAAGATGACACCTCTGATCACATCCGTCCACAGCATGATTTTCACCCTGTCGAGCCTGTCCACGAGCACGCCTAAAAACGGCTGAAACACCATCGGAATGCTGCGGACCGCGATAACGCCGGACGTCACCCAGTAGTCATGATAGTATGTAGACAAAATGAGCAGGGCCGGGAGAACGCAATAGTCTCCCATAAACGAAAGCGCCTGCCCGAAAAGCAAATACTTCGAGTTCGGTTTCAGCTGTTTCATACCGGTAACGCATACTTTGCAGTCAGCTTCGCCTGCTGCTGAATTTGTTTGATTGATTCGGCCACGTCACCCGAATTGCTTCCTTTCAGCTCAAACGCCGCAATGCTGTTGAACGCTTCGAACAGCCGCAGATCCACGGATGTACCCGCCTCGGCAGCCGAGAAAGAAACGAGTTCGGTGTCTCCCTTTAAGACGCCGTCGGGAATGTCAATGCTTTCAATGACGAAATCGACAGCTGTCTCAGGCAGCTGGCCGTTCTCTTTGAAATGCTGAGGATACAAGTGGCAGTCGGCGACATAACATGGCTCCTGCTCCAATAATCCTTTCGGCAGATCGGCTTCTTTTCCGAAACAGAGAACATCCAATAACAGCTGCGCCATATCGACGCCGAAGACCTTTTTAATATTCGGAATCATGTTCCAGCCCGCAAATCGCGCCGCTGATTCAATCAGTCCGGCTTCCCGGTTTTTCATTAATTTAATTTCTGTATGTGTCGCGCAGTTTTCGAGGCCGAGTCCTTCATTCGCCTTTTTGGCAGCTTCGACAATTTTCCGCTTTGCGTCATCATCCAGGATGGACGGCGTAATATGCGATGTCTCCGTGAATCCGATTTGCGGTGTTTTATCATGAATCGCCACAGGGAAGTATTCCCCGTCGGCCATGATGCCTTCTATGCTGATATAGTCGGAATAACCGCTTGTTTCGTACCAGTCGTCATACTCGCCCTGCAAAAATTCTTCCGCGATAAAAGGCGCTTCAAACGTGACCGCTTTCGGTACGTTAATCGACTTCAGGTATTCATTGACTCTGTTAAATTCAGCTTCTGCCGTTTCCCTCTCTTTGATGAGCGTCACGCCGATGGAGCTCGCCAGATATGTAGGCTTCAGAATGAGCGGCGTTCCGATTTCCTGAAGCGCGGCGCGGAAATCTTCCAGCGTCGTCACCCGTTTATTTTTGATGGACTTGACGCCGGCCCGGTTGAAGGCGGCTCTCATTTTGTTTTTATCTCTGGCATTTTCAGCGGCCTGTACGCCCGCTCCCCGCAGGCCGAGACGTTCACACGCTTTTGCCATCGGAGCGATAAACAGTTCATTGTTGGTCGTAATGGCGTCAACCCCGAACATGTCAGCCACCTTGACGATTTCTTCGACGACTTCTTCCTCAGGTTTGTCATGATCTTCATGAGCCCAGTAAATCGAATCGGGATGCTCAAAATCAGCCAGACTCTTAAAATAGTCTTTATCTTTAATGACCGCAATCGAGTATTTTTCAATTAATGCCGCATGAGAGGCTGTAATTGCAAAAGGTCTCGGAATAAAGCTGACGAGGTTGTATTTTTCGGCTGCGCTTTTGTAAAACATATGCGGCGGGCATCCCCCAAGGTCAGCGATAACCAATACTGTTTTTCTCTCCATATGTAAACACTCCTTCTCTATTGTGCGGTGTATCCACCGTCTGCGGTGATCGCGCTTCCGGTCATATAGCTTGATAAATCCGAAGCGAGAAACAGCATGACGTTCGCTATTTCTTCAGGCTTGCCGAGTCTCAGCAGCGGATTGACTTTCGCTTTTTCTTTTTTGATTTCTTCAAGCGTGCCTTCGTTGTTTTCAAGGAACGACTTTTCATTCAAAGGTGTGTCAATGATTCCCGGGCACACGCAATTGACGCGGATGTTGTGTTTGGCGTAATCGACGGCCATCGAACGCGTCAGCTGCAGTACGCCGCCTTTAGAGGCGTTATATGCGGGAATGTCGGGCCATGCGACGACTCCTCCGACGGAGCACGTGTTAATGATATTGCCCTTGCCGCTTTTGAGCATATACTTGAGCGCGTGCTTGCTCATAAGAAACATGCCCGTCAGATTGACGTTGAGCACTTTGTCCCAATCGCTCAGCTCCATCTCATGAATCGGGGCGACAATTTCGATGCCGGCGTTATTGATTAACACATCCAATCCGCCGAACTTGTCAACCGCTGACCGGATGGCGTTTTGACATGCCGGTTCATCTGTAATATCCGTCTGCACAAAATGCAGCCTGTCATTGTTTTCTTTCCGGATCATCGCTTCTCCCTGCGCCTCATCAATATCCGCGACGACCACATTCGCCTCTTGATTCAGAAACGCCTGAACCGCGGCATAACCGATGCCTGATGCGCCCCCTGTGATGAGGACCGTTTTATCCGTCAGGTTCATGACTCTTTCGCCTCTAATTTTTTCGCTTTTGCTCTGTTATAGCGCGGAGGGAAAAAGATATTGACTGATTTTGAATCTTTTTCAAATCTGTTGATGGCGCCGTGATCTTCTCTCGGATCGCAGAAATAAGCTGTACCGAATGTCATATCCACTTTGCAGCCTTCAATGGTCATATCATAGCCGCCGCCGATGCAGATGCCGATCTGTTCATTGCGGTGTTTATGGAACGGCATTTCTCCTCCGTTGCCCGGAATGTTGGCAAGCATGATTTCCACCCAGTCTTCCACGAAGAACGTGACTTCCATCCCAGGCAATAAGTCTCTCGTTTTAAAAATATTCAAAAAATAATCCTCAGGGCTTGTATAGGTTTCACCGGCTTTCAGGCGTTTAATATCAATGGCGATCACTTCTTGATCCGTCTCATTTCTTGCGCCGTGAGGCACGTTAGGAGGCGCGATATAGGCTGATTCCAGCGCTGTCATCTTTCTTGTGACATCTCCGACAGTCATGGACAGCTCGCCGGAAACGACAAGGCCGATTTGGACTTCCTTATGCTGATGCGGTTCCACGTTTGTATGCGGCGGAACGTAAGAAAGCAGAACTTCCGTATCGCCTCTGACGGACGAATATTGTCTTACTCCGTTATCCCATTCTATTAATTTAGGCGTCGGGAAATAAAGTTCCTGCAAATCTTGTTCAGTTTTCATCATGAATCTCTCCTTTTCCGAATAATGACCAGCTCATGGGAATGCTTTTAAATGTTTTGACAAAGTGAAGGCCGTACTTTTGTCTGGCCAGCTCATTTGTCAGCGCGATGTCGGACAAACCGTCCTTCACTCTTTTCGCGGCTGCGCTCGTTGAGTTCACCAGATCAAACGTGACATCTTTACGGGTAAAATACTTAATCAAATTGATAGGAGACGGGTGGGATACGATGACAGTCTTATCAAGCATGTCATCCGTATATTCAAAACCGGGCCGGACAGCCAGGCCGTACATCGGGGTGTCGCACCTGAAAATTTGCAGAAGCTGCAGATCCGGTCTCATGTAGAAGTGCTTAATGCCGTCATACGCGTGAGGCACAATTGTGTATTCCAGCGGACTTTGAAGCGTTTTTTCAATGCACGATTCAAATGTATCATGCAATGATAATTTGCTGTTCACCCCTTGGAGAAGGGTGAAATTGGTGATGAAGTTTTTTGCTGCGTACTCACTGCTTGTCCCTTCAGGACCGAGCGTGTTGATCGTAATCAGTTTAGATATTGAATAAGCCTTGCTTTTTGTTTGAATGCTATTATCCAATATAATCATGAGCACCAACCAATCTGTTAAATTTTAAGTAAATATTATCCATAGACGTTCAAGCTGTCAATATTATTTGAAAATATTGATAATTATTCCTATATATTAGAAAACACCTTACGATATAAGGTGTTAAAAATTTACATTTACAAAATTATAGAAACTTTATTTTACCGATACAATGATTGGTCGGTCTTATGCTCATATTTTCCATACCTTCTGTATGCGAAAACGCTGAGGACAAAGCCGATGAGGGTGACGGCCGCACAGATAAATCCGACAGCTGCATATCCGTATCCGACATAGACCGGACCCATGACAGCAGTACCCAAGGTGACGGCCAAATTGGACGCCAGACTGTAAAATGCCATGATTTTGCCCCGGCGGCTCTGTGAGCAATCACTTAAAATAGTGCTGAGCAAGGTCACCGTCAGGCTTTGCATCAATCCCCAGACGAATAACCCGATGACCAAAAACGGCATTGATGACGGCGCATAGGCGAGACAGGAAAGCCATATGCTGATCACGGCCAATGCCGCGATCAAAGAGCGCATTTTCCCCGCCTTATCTGCGATTTTTCCGGTGAACACGCTCATGGAAAAACCGATTCCGTACACCATGATCAGCAGCCCTGAAGCTGTATTCCCACCCGGCAGCACGCGGTGAAGATATGTACCGAGAAAGGAATACATGCCGTAAAAACCGATCATGTTGCAAAAAGTGATCGTGAGATATACAGGGACACGGGGCACCTTCAGCGCATCCCGGAAAGTGCCTGCCTGCCGTCCGTTTTCCTCTTCTGTTTTATTCCCATCCGCCGTGCTGCGGCGCGCCTCAATGAAAATGAGCGAAGCAACGAGGACAGACATGAGGGCGAAAATCCAAAACGTCCACCGCCAATTCAAAACGCCGCCGATAAAAGAGCCGATCGGAACGCCGAAAATCAAAGCGAGCGACCAGCTTGACACGATCAGACCCATCACCTTGCCGCGGTACGCATAAGGCACACGGTCGCCGACCACCGCATATGCTGTCGGCACAAACGCACCCGCTGCAAGCCCGGAAAGCGCCCTGCCCAGAAAGAAGAAAAAGAGATTGTGCGCCAGCGCGCAGATCACCGTGCCGGCCGTAAATATAAGCAGTCCCGCCAGCAGACTGAGTTCCCGGGAATATTTATCTCCCAGCGGAACGAGAAGCGGCGCCCCGATAAAAATCATCACTCCGTAAATACTGATGGAAAGCGCCAGCACACTGACATCAGAGCTGAAAGCCCGCGCTAAATCCGGAAGCAGCGGAGAAATCACCAGCTCTTCAGAACCCGCGGCAAATACCCCTAATGTCAAAGCAAGCGCGAGACAGACCGGAAATCGGCGTTTCGTTTCGATGTGATCGGTTTGTTTGCTGTTCATGCTCTTTGAACACCTCTTCCGTAAAACTTTTCTACCTTTTGTTGTTTTATAGTTTAGCATCCTTATATTTCATTTTACATTTCACATGAAAACTAATTCTGATTTTTTATTTACATTCAGATTTTAAATAAAATATTTAGTTTATATTCAATAAATGATATAAAATACGCCGTCTGGTTATGCTATAGTGATAGAATCATTTGTTAAGGTGGGGGTCATGAAATGAATAACGCTGATTCAAAGGCCGCCCGCGCAGGCTTCGGCATGGTACTGATTCTCGGGACGCTCGCTTCATTCGGGCCGCTTTCGCTCGATATGTATCTGCCCGCTTTGCCTGAGGTGGCGGCCGATCTTCATACGACAGCGTCACTTGCGCAGCTGAGCCTGACGTTTTGTCTTTTGGGGCTGGCTGTCGGGCAGATCGTTGTCGGGCCGCTCAGTGATATGATCGGGCGCCGGAAGCCGCTGATTCTGTCATTGCTGCTTTATACGCTGTCTTCTTTATTATGCGCCTTCAGCCCTTCTGTTTCGTTTTTAATTGTCATGAGGTTTATTCAAGGATTCACCGGGGCGGCCGGAATCGTCATCGCACGGGCTTCCGCACGCGATATGTATTCCGGAAAAGAATTGACGGCTTTTTTCTCATTACTGATGCTCGTCAATGGGGCGGCGCCGATTTTAGCGCCGATTACAGGGGGATTTATCCTTCAGTTCGCCGGCTGGAAAATCGTATTTATCGTGCTGGCGGTAATCGGCTGTATCATTTCTGCCGCCGTGCTTACGGCGTTGCCTGAATCACTCCCGCCGGAAAAGCGGACAAGCGGCGGACTCCGGGAGACGCTGATGACGTTTCGCGGCCTGCTTGGCGACCGGATGTTTATGGGATTTGCGCTCAGCCAGGCATTTGTGATGACCGGCATGTTCGCATATATTGCCGGGTCGCCGTTTATACTGCAAAACATCTACGGCGTATCGGCGCAAATGTTCAGCCTGCTGTTCGCCGTAAACGGTGCGGGAATCATATGCGCCACCCAAATCACCGGACGGATGGCCAAAACACATGATGAACGGAAGCTGTTTGTCTCCGGTCTGATGATTGCCGTCATCGGGAGCATCGCTTTGCTTTTATCACTTGCGTTTGGTTTAGGCCTGGCGGCAGTCTGCATTTCTTTATTCATCATTGTTTCTTCTGTCGGGATCGTCACGACGACGGGATTTTCTTTGGCTATGCAGAAACAGGAGAAAGGCGCGGGAAGCGCTGCGGCTCTTCTCGGACTCCTGCCCTTTATCGGCGGTGCAGCTGCCGCTCCCCTGGTCGGTATTGCCGGAGAAGAAAATGCCTGGCCGATGGCCGTCAGCATTTTCGGTTTTCAGTTCTGTGCCGTTCTATCCTATGTGCTGTCGTCAAAACGGAAAACAAAGTAAAGCCCGCCGCTTTAAGCGAAGGGCTTTTTTTCTTATCCGGCAGCGCCTTTTTCCGAAGAAGCCGGCTCACGCTTCAGGCGTTTTTTGATACCGAAGTGATAATACGCGTAACAGATGATCATCAGCGGGACGCCGCAGTACAGACCGATACGCTGGTCGGGGATAAAGATGAGACTGATTAAGATAAGACCGTAAACCGAAAATCCGAGAATCGGCACGATCGGATAAAGAGGCGTTTTAAATGCCAGGTCCTTCAGATTTCCTCCTTCAGCGAGAAAGCGTCTCCGGAAAACGAATTGTGAAGCGCAGATTGACATCCACGCGACGACGGTAATCATACCGGAGATGGAAATGAGCCACACATACACCGTTTCAGCCGCGACTACACTTGTCAGCAGGGATAAACCGGAGATGGCGATGGTGATGAAAAGAGCTTTCAGAGGCACGCCTTTTTTCGTCAGTTTCGTTAAGGAAGCGGGGCCCATCTTAGTTTTTGACAGGGACCACATCATTCTGGACGAAGCGTACAGCCCGGAATTCGCCACCGACAGCATGGCGGTCAGAATGACAAAGTTCATGATATCAGCCGCATAAGGAACGCCGATTTTATCCAGCACAGCCACAAACGGGCTTTCGATGACGCCTGCCGTTTGATACGGCAAAATGGACACGAGAACAAACATCGTCAGCACGAAGAAAAACAGCGTCCGCCATATGACGTTTCGGATCGAGCGGGGAAGCGTCTTTTCCGGATTTTCGCTTTCTCCCGAGGCGATTCCGACCAGTTCGGTACCCTGGAATGAAAAATTCACCATAACAAGGGTAAACAGCACGGCTTGGGCGCCGTTCGGAAAAAGCCCTTTGTCCGTCGTAAAGTTTGACAGATACGGAGCCGTCTGCCCGCCGTTAAAACCGACAAAGCCGAATACCGCAGCGCAGCCGAGAATAATAAACAATACAATGGCCATGACCTTAATGCTGGAAAACCAAAATTCCATTTCCGCAAAACTCCGCGCAGACAGCGCGTTAATGGAAAAAATGACGACGCCGAATACCAGGCACCACACCCAAATCGGAACGGCCGGAAACCATCGCTGCATTAAAATCCCCGCCGACGTCAGCTCAAGCCCCACTGTATTGGCCCAGCTGAATGCGTACATCCATCCGATCGTAAATCCCGTCGACGGCCCGAGAAACTTTGCGGCATACGCCTGAAATGATCCTGCGACCGGCATGGCAACCGCGAGCTCCCCCAAACAAAGCATCACCAGGTACATTAAAAATCCGCCGATCACATAAGCCAATATCGCGCCGATCGGTCCCGCTTCACTGATCGTAAAACCGGAGCCCAGAAAAAGCCCCGTCCCGATCACGCCGCCGAGGGCGATCATAAACAAATGCCGGCCCTTCATCGTGCGCTGCAATTCATTTTGATTGGTATCTCCCTGCATATACATCCCCCTTATTCCGTTATGTCAGCCATTTGTGCGTATGTCTAATCGGCAGCTGTGCAAAAGGTGCATTGTCGTCTGCTGAATGAGTTCCGGCAGCACATGGAATGTGTACGGTTTGTACACGCGTTCCGTCCATTTATGGCCGTCCTTTCCGTATACCCCTATATTGACCGACGGAATATTCAATTCCCTGATTTCATTAAAAGGAATCGTCCCGATGACATCCCAGCCCGGAAAATTATCGGTAAAGGCGGAGACCTCCTCATCTGTTTCATGCAGCGATAAAAAGCTTCCGTCCGCCAAATAAGGGAAAAACTTTTTAAAGACGAATGTTTCTCCGGTTGATGCCGCTGTTTTATCGACCGCTTCTTGAATGACATGCTGCAAAAGCCGGTCCCGTGTGCTTTCTTCCTTCAGATAATTGTGCGGAAGGTAAGGCGGCGCATAGAAAATAATGACCTTGGCTCCCTGCTCAGGATCGAGTTTTTGCAGTTCTTCGACGGCTTTAAAACATCTCATCCGCAGTTCAAGATGTTCATATGTTTTAAATGCCTGCCCGATACACTGTGCAGGGTCTATCCCGCGGCTTCTCAGCCTTTTCAGGTAATCTTCCAGACTGTACACTTGAACGTTCCATGACATCTCTTTTTTCGGCAGGCTCGTTCTCTCACAGTATTCGTCGTAATAATCAGATAATTTTTGTTCTGTCTCTTTGCAGGCTTCGTCAGCCACGGCGGTCAGCTGATCCATGACTTCTTTGGCGGTTTTCTCGTAAATAAAATAATTAAAATAGACATAGCTGCTGACGGCGGTCTGCACGTTATACGCTTCCTTATTGTCACGCTGGTAGAGGCAGGTCGGCGGAAGCACAAGCTCCCCTTCAATGTTTTCCGCCATATGAATATTGTTGTGAATTCTTCTGGTGATTTCTGACGCGATCAAATTCGGATCGATGCCGGACAGCGTATCTCCGACATGCACCTCCCGCCCGTAAATCGCAAAGCAAGGCAAAAGCTTCCCTGCCGCACCCGTGTATATGTACCTTGTCGTGTCACCCTCATACAGCGGCGTGATAAAATCGTTATTAATTGCTGCTAAATAACGAAGCTGCTTTTCTTGTTTCAGCCGTTTTAATTCAGAAATGCTGGTTAAAATGCCGGAATGCTGGCTTTCTTCATCCGGGTTTGCCATGAACAGAATATGGCCCGGCAGCTGATCGCGCCGTTCAGAAAAGTGAAGCAGATTGGCGAGATGAACGGCAATACCGCTCTGCATATCAACCGAACCCCTTCCGAACATCCACTCGCCTGAGCGGGCGTCCCGCTGCACATCCCGATCAAATTCATAGTTTGAGAAATATTCCGCGAGACGGTCGGAATCAAAAGCGATATCTTTTAAAGGGCCGAAATCCTCGATGCCGACCGTATCAAGATGAGCGTGATAAATGACCGTATTCAGGCTTTCGCCGTTTCCCTCAATAAATGCGAAAATATTTTTGCGGCCGTAAGGGTCCTCAGGAATCGCCTGCTCCCACACATGTGACGGATTCTCCTGAAAGTAGGGAAAGCTCTTGATCATATCTTTGATATAGTCGGCTTTTTTTCCTTCTCCCAATGTGCCGTTGATGCTGTTTAACGCCACCAGTGATTTCGTAATGGCTTCTATTTTCTCCTCCGGAAGCATTTTGCTGAGCTGCTGATACATGTTCCATCCCCCTTACCCTCATATAGAGAAAATAGCGCGACTCTCTTTTTCATCGCGCTATTTCCGAAAGATTAATAGGCTTCAGACGTTGTTTTTGCCTGCATATGAAGAATCAGATAGTCAGGTCCTCCGGCTTTCGAATCGGTTCCTGACATATTGAAGCCGCCGAACGGCTGGTATCCGACAATCGCTCCCGTACAGCCGCGGTTGAAGTATAGATTTCCGACGTGAAAATCTTCGCGGGCGCGTTCAATGTGCGCGCGGGTTTTTGATAACAGAGCGCCCGTCAGTCCGTAATCGGTATTATTAGCAATCTCAAGCATATGGTCGAAATCACGGGCTTTTGAGATCGCGACGACCGGCCCGAAAATTTCCTCCTGCATCAGGCGGGCGTTTTCATCAACATCCGCAAAAATGGTCGGCTGAATAAAGTATCCTTTTGAATCATCACCTTCGCCTCCCGTCAGGAGTTTTCCTTCTGTTTTGCCGATTTCGATATAACTCATGACTTTATTATAAGATGCTTCGTGGATGACTGGCCCCATGTATGTATCAAAATCTTCCGGACTTCCGACGGTGAGTGATTTTGTTAAAGCGACGGCTTTTTCAACAACTTCATCATAGACGTCCTGATGAATGACCGCGCGCGAACCGGCTGAACATTTTTGGCCTGAGAATCCGAAGGCGGAATACACGATTGAGGAAGCGGCAAGATCAAGATCAGCATCTCTGTCTACAAGCACCGTATCTTTCCCTCCCATTTCGGCAATGACCCGTTTCAGCCACTTTTGGCCCGGCTGTACTTTTGCGGCGCGTTCATAGATGCGGCATCCGACCGCGCGGGAGCCTGTAAACGACACAAATCTCGTCTTCGGATGCTCAACGAGATAGTCGCCGATTTCTCCTCCGTCGCCCGGTATGAATTGGAGCACGCCGTCCGGCAGGCCCGCTTCTTTCATCACTTCTACGAATTTCGCCGCCACGACAGGCGCCGCATCCGCCGGTTTCAGCAGTATCGTGTTGCCTGTTACGATGGCGGCTGCCGCCGTTCCGGCCATAATCGCAAGCGGGAAGTTGAATGGAGAAATGACAATTCCCACCCCAAGCGGCTCATAGTGATACTGATTATATTCTCCGTCACGGCTCTTTACAGGAGAACCGTCTTTCAGCTTCAGCATCTGACGGGCGTAATACTCTAAAAAGTCGATCGCTTCCGCCGTATCCGCATCCGCTTCCTTCCACGGTTTTCCCGCTTCTTTCACCAGGTACGCGGAGAATTCGTGCTTTCTTCTGCGGATGATCGCCGCCGCCTTAAACAGCACATTCGCGCGGTGTTCCGGCCGTACTTTTTTCCATGTTTGAAATGCCTGCAGCGCAGCCTGCATGGCCTTTTCCGCAAGTTCTTTTCCGGCTGCCGATACAGAACCGATCACTTCTTTTTTATCTGCCGGATTGACGGAAATGATCTTTTTATCCGTTTCAATCGCTTCACCGTTGATGATAAGCGGATAATGCTTGCCGAGCTGTGAATTCACATAAGCCAGCGCTTCCTGAAACGATTGTTTATTTGTCTCTTCCTGAAAATTTGTAAATGGTTCGTGTGCGTATGAAACTGTCATTAGAATTCCTCCCCGTATTTTGTAATGTGTGCTCACGCTTAATGAAGATGCAAGAAGCATACCAGCATAGCAATTTGTGATCAAAAAAAGAAAATCTTTGCCGAAAGCGGACGAAGCTTGTCCGAACCTGTCAGCTGCAATCTGAAAACGCAAAGAAATTTTGCGATCCGCTATATAACTGATGCAAAATCTCTTTGCGGATAACACTTATACCCAGCCGCGGAACCGGGCCGCTTCAGCCGACTTTCTGATGCCCGTCATATAGGCGGCCAAACGCATATCGACTTTGTGGGTATGCGCTGTCTGATAAATGGATTCAAATGAATTCACCATGACGCTGCGCAGTTTTCCGGCGACTTCTTCCTCAGACCAGTAAAAGCCTTGATTATTTTGCACCCATTCAAAATAAGACACCGTCACGCCGCCGGCGCTTGCCAAAATATCCGGCACGAGAAGCACGCCTCTTTCATTCAGGATTTTCGTGGCGTCTATCGTTGTCGGGCCGTTCGCCGCCTCCACAATGATTGAGGCTTTAATGTGATGGGCGTTTTCAGCCGTTATCTGATTGGAGATTGCGGCAGGCACGAGAATATCACAGTCCTTTTCCAGCAGCTCCCGGTTCGTTATGACATCAGAGAAGAGATTCGTCACCGTGCCGAAGCTGTCCCGCTTATCCAGCAGGTAATCAATGTCAAGGCCGTCAGGGTCATACAAAGCCCCGTGGGCGTCTGAGATGCCGATCACCTTGGCGCCGGCGTCATGCATAAATTTAGCGAGAAAGCTCCCCGCGTTTCCGAACCCCTGAATGATGATCCGCGCATTTTCCAACGGAATCCCTTTTTTCTTAACGGCTTCCTCAATACAAATCGTGACACCTTGCGCGGTCGCCGTCTCCCGCCCCTGTGAACCGCCGAGAACAATCGGTTTGCCCGTAATGAATCCCGGTGAATCAAATTCTCTCAGGCGGCTGTATTCGTCCATCATCCATGCCATAATCTGCGAGTTGGTATATACGTCGGGAGCCGGAATATCCTTTGTCGGGCCGACGATCTGGCTGATCGCGCGCACATATCCGCGGCTCAGCCGTTCCAGCTCTCCGAATGACATCGTCCGCGGATCACAGATGATGCCGCCTTTTCCGCCCCCGTAAGGAAGATTTGTGATGCCGCATTTTAAAGTCATCCAGATGGAAAGCGCCTTAACCTCTTCTTCACTGACTTCCGGGTGAAACCGCACGCCCCCTTTTGTCGGGCCGACTGCGTCATTATGCTGTGAGCGGTAGCCCGTGAAAACCTGTACTGAGCCATTGTCCATTTTGACGGGGATGCGTACGGTCAAAAGCCGCATCGGCTCTTTCATCAGTTCATACATATTGTCAGGATAGCCCAGTTTGCGCAGGGCTTCTTTTATGATCGATTGTGTGGACAAGAACAAATTAAGAACTTCTTTTTCTTCATCTTTCTGATTGCTTTTAGAAAGCGGGTTGGCTGACATGTTTTATCACCTCATCGTATTTTACGTGTAAGCTTCAATTACCGGCAGAACAAAATGTAAGCGCTTTTACACCAAAACCCATCAATCCCTTTCACTTTGTCGTTACACCCCTTTTTATATGCAAGATTCATGCCAGGATTTTGCGCATAAAAAAAGAGGCTGTTGTCAGCCTCTTTCATCCCGGATTAACGCGGGTCAATAACCAGCTTTGTTTCGGCGTAGAGACTGCCGGCCCCCAAACCGTTTACGTAATCGCCTTTAATTGTATACGTGCCCGCGCGCGGAAGGTTTTTACGCACCAGGACGAGATTGTATTCAGACGCGCCCAATAAGTCAAGGGTAAGCGGAAGTCTGACCGTTTTTCCGCAGTTGAGAATTTGCGTTTCTTTCAGTGTTCTTCCGTTTACAGAGTCCCTCACAGTGGCGTTGAATCCGTCAGGAAATTGAAATTCAACGGCGCCGACGGCAAGCAGCGCATTCGGCTTGTATGTGACTTCAATATCAGACGTCGCGTATTCTTTCGTACTATTGACGGTTTTCGCTTCAATAACGGCAGATTGGGCGTTCGCATGAAAAGATGGCAAGAACACAGCTGAAAATACCGCAGCACTGATGAGAAAGGCAGAAAATGATTTTCTTTTTAACATCATGAATTCCTCCAGATCATATAGGATTCAGAGCGTCCTCTGCCGGAAAAGCGTGTCTGATGATTCCATTCGCGAATTGGGTTTCTCTTTTCCTGAGAATAATCTACCACCTTTATCCATGGAAGTAAATTATTTTTTGGAATATTCAATCATTTATTTTTCACGAGATGAACCAGCACAAAAAACGAAGACATCCGCTGTCTTCGTCTTGTGCGCTACCGGTGAGCCGTCTGCCAGTCAAATCCGATGCTCTCATCATTCCACGGGATTCTTTTTTCGTCAGGCTGATCCGGATTGTAGGACATTGTCGTGAAATAAATAATGGTCAGCGGGGTTTCGCCCAGCACTCTGTACCCGTGTGCGACGCCTTTGGGAATGAGAAGGAGCATCGGATTGTCTTCTCCCATGTAGTAGACATCCGTTTCTCCCTTGGTTGCCGACTCTTCGCGAAGGTCATGCAGCACGACCTGGGCGTGGCCCGTCGGGAAAAACCACAGGTCATCCTGTTTCTCATGATAGTGAAACGCTTTAATGACGCCGGGATAGCTTTTGGACCAGGAAGCCTGCCCGAAACGCTCTAAGAGATGTTCATCGTCACGGACGAGTTCTGAGAAAAAACCCCGGTCATCGCTGTGTTTGATCAGCTTTTTAATTTTTACGCCTTCGATCACTTGCACTGTCCCTCCCTTTGTAAATAATCCTGCAGCGCTTCCCGCCAATGCCTCATGCCGAGCCCCTGCCGTTCAAT
The DNA here is from genome assembly GCF_014872755.1 of Bacillus sp. Bvel1. Taxonomy (NCBI): domain Bacteria; kingdom Bacillati; phylum Bacillota; class Bacilli; order Caryophanales; family Bacillaceae; genus Bacillus; species Bacillus sp. Bvel1. Next base: position 680,544 of record NZ_JAAOBZ010000008.1, read on the forward strand.
CGACTCAAGGCTCAACACCGAGTAAGCGGGGCGCGGCGTCTCATTTCCGTATTCCTCCGTCGTGACGGGCAGCACGGCGGCGGTTCTGCCGCTTTCTTCAAAAATAGCCTTGGCAAATTCATACCAGCTGCACACTCCGCTGTTTGCGGCGTGGTACAAGCCCGGCGGCCTGTCAAACAGACCGATCACCGTTTCGGCTAAATCTTTTGTATACGTCGGCGCTCCGACTTGATCGTTAACGACACGAACCTGATCATGTGTATCCGCAAGTTTCAGCATCGTATTGACAAAGTTGTGCCCGCCGCTGCCGTACACCCACGACGTTCTGATAATGGTGTGGTTTTTTCCCGTTAACCGGATCAGTTCTTCGCCGAGTTTTTTGCTTTTTCCGTAAATCGTGCCCGGATCTGCGGGATCATCGGTCTGGTATGGCCGTGTTCCTTTGCCGCTGAAGACGTAATCGGTGCTGATGTGAATGAATTTCGCGCCGGTGTTTTCAGCCTCAAGCGCGGCATAATAAGCGCCGATTCCGTTTATTAAATACGCTTTGTCGAGCTCCGTTTCACATTTGTCAACGGAGGTGTATGCCGCCGTATTGACGACGATATCCGGCTTGTAATGGCTGAACGAGTGCCGCACCGAACGCTGGTCGGATATGTTCATCATCGCTTTTGTCAAGGCGATCACTTCATACCCTTCCCGCTTCAGCTGGCGGCATAACTCCCGCCCCAGCTGACCGGCCGCTCCGGTTACTAATACCTTCGTCAATCGGATCCCCTTCTTTCCGATTAGTCTTGGCTGTCTGTATACCAGCGAATGGTTCTTCTCATTCCTTCTTCAAATGTGACGTCCTGCCGCCATCCCAGCTCATTTTTCAGCTTTGAAGCATTGATGGCGTAACGGCGGTCATGCCCTTTTCTGTCTTCGACATGAGCAAACCGTTCCTCGACACCGAGCTCCTTCATGATAAATGACGCAAGCTCTTTATTCGTCCGTTCATTTCCTCCGCCGATATTGTAAATTTCGCCTAGTGTTCCTTTTTCCAGCACGAGCTTAATAGCGCGGCAATGATCTTCGGCAAACAGCCAGTCTCTGATCTGCATCCCGTCGCCGTACAGCGGAACCGGCGTGCCGTTTACGGCATGCCTGATAATGGTCGGAATCATTTTCTCGTGGTGCTGGTACGGCCCGTAATTGTTGCTGCATCTCGTAATGATGGCAGGAAGCTTATGGGTTTTCACATAAGACATGACGAGCAGGTCTGAGCTTGCCTTGCTGGCGGAATACGGATTGTTCGGAGAAAGCGGCGTCGTCTCTGTAAAAGCGGGATCATCCGGCGCCAAATCTCCGTACACCTCATCTGTGGAAATGTGAATCAGCCTGCCGGCTTTTCCCTGTAACACCGCGTCAGCCAGTCGGTATGTGCCCATCACATTTGTTGTGATGAACGGCTCTGCCTGATTTATGCTTCTGTCCACATGGGATTCAGCCGCAAAATGAATGACAGCGTCATACATTTGGGAAAAGACTTTGTCAATGTCCTCTTTTTCAGAAATGTCACCTTTGATAAAACGGAAACGGCCGTTCTTTTTTAAGGCTTCTATTTCAAGCGGCCTGCTTGCATACGTGAGATTATCCAGGACGGTAATCTGCGCATCTGTTTCTTTCAGCATCATCTTTGTGAAGGTAAGGCCGATAAATCCGGCGCCCCCTGTAATTAAATATGATTTTGGCATGATTAATGCTCCTGTCCTTTCTGTAATGCCTGATGCGCCAGGCTTCCGGCGAGGTAGAGCGATTCATGCGTGCCCGCATCCACCCACCAGCCCGTTAACACATCATACGTCAGCTCACTGTGTTCAATGTATAAATTATTGACATCCGTAATTTCCAGTTCGCCGCGTTTTGAAGGGGAAATTTGTTCAATATAAGAAAACACTTCTGCATCGTACATGTAGATCCCTGTGACGCATAGTCTGGTCGGCGGCTGCTCCGGCTTTTCAATGATCGACTTGATCCGTTTGTTTTCCTCATCAATCTCGGCGATGCCGAAGCGCTCCGGATCGTCCACTTCTTTCAGCAGCACTTTCGCTCCTTTTCCCTGCTTTGCGAAACGCTCCGTATAAGCTTTTAATGAATCTTCAAAAATATTATCTCCCAAAAGCAGAACGAACGGATCGCGCCCGGTAAACCGCTTTGCGTATGATAAACCGTCGGAAATGCCGGATGCGGCTGGCTGAACCTGATATGTGATTGAGACGCCGAGCTCTTCTCCGGTTTCGAGAAGTTTATGAAATTGCGGAATATATTCTTTTTGCGTAATCAGCAAGATATCCGTAATCCCCGCTTCTTCCAGCTTCATGATCGACCAGTAAATCATCGGATATGGACCGACAGGGAGTAAATGCTTATTGACCGCTTTTGTCAGCGGCATAAGGCGTGAGCCGGTGCCTCCGGCTAAGATAACACCTTTCACATGAACACTTCCTTACGTGTGGTTTTATCACAAATCATAAAGAATCGCCGCCGCCCGTTTGATGCCCCTGCCGTCAAGCAGCGGCTTTCCGTTCTGATGAAGCCCGAGCCGTCTCGGATAATCAGCAGCCAGCTCAGACATATGCCGAGCGAGAACGCCCGCCGCGGTGTGTTCTCCCAGGCCGAGATGAACGGCGGCCTCCCGTGCGGCGAATTTTTCCGCCGTCTCAGTTTGATGCTCCACTTGAGAAAGAACGATGCAGGGCACACCTGTACAAATGGTCTCATATAAAGTGATCCCGCCGGACACGACGGCCATATCAGTCCTCGTGAGAAGCGCGGCCATGTCATTTGTCTGCCTTACCATCTCGGCATAAGGCATTTGTGTGAGATGCGCGCGCACGTCATCAGCATGAGGCGCCGCGCCGCCCATGACGATGATCACTCGTTTCCGCTGAATATCAGGGATGCGGCGGCATGCTTCCATCACTTTAAAGACAAGCTTCTTCGGGTCACTTCCTCCTAAAGAGACCAATATGGTCCGGCATTCTTTTCTCAGCTGATAGAGCTGCTTTGCTTTTTCAAAACCCGGATGAAGAATCATATAATCCGGGCCTTCATATACCGCGGCGCTGCCCATTTGAACCGTCCGGCTTTTCAGCCCGCCGTAAATGCCGTTTATAACGGCATCGCATAAATGAATGACATGTTCCCTCTTTTCTTCAAATAAGACGATACGAGCCGATGAATGCTTTTTGATTTCCTCCAGCCAGTCACACGGCATATCGAGCAGATCGAATATGAGAAGGTCGGGAGCCCGCGTGTTTATTTCCCGGACAATAAATTCCTTCTGTCCCTTGTCAGGCTTGATGATCACTTCCCATTGATCAGATGACAGATAAGAAGAAGCCTCTTTATTTGTGTAGAACGTTATTGAGCAGTTGTTCTTAATGGCACCGGCAAGCAGCTTCATCCGAACCGCGTGCCCCATGCCGATGTCACGGCCCCCGTCCGCGAAAATCAAAACCCGCATGCTAATCAGCCTCTTTTTGCCGGATCATTTGATTAATAGCCCTGAGCTCCGGATCACGATTCAGCAGATGGATCAATTCTTTTGCCGGAATATCAGGACGCGAGCCCGCTTTTACGTACAGCTCGCGGGCCAGCCTGTAGTCCTCTTCTGTATCGACGGTCATCCGCAAGTGAGGAGCCCGGAGTTCCTGCGGGGGCTCAGGAAAGAGAAGCCGGTACCTCTCAGGGGATTCTCTTATCAAAAGGGTGACATGCTCCTGATATTTGTCCGCCAGCGTTTTGTCCGCATTGATCTCCGTTAAAAGGCGCGCGTTCACCGCCTCGCCGCCGATCCCGAGCGGTGTACCGCAGATATACGTGTAGTCTGCGTGCTGATCTAAATGCGATTGAATCAGAAAATCAAGCAGCGAAGGGTCGACAAACGGGTTATCCCCCGTCAGTCTGACTGCGATGTCCGGTTTTACTTGTTCGATGACTTGTGCAAACCGGTCAAGCACACGCTGTTCGCTGCCGCGGTGGACACGGTAGCGGTTGCTGAGGCAGTGCGCAGACAGAATGTCGTCGGTCTTGCTGTCAGACGCGGCGACGATCAGATTATCCCGTGATTGATCGTAAAACGCACTTTGACGAACCCTTTTGACAATCATATCGAGGATCGTATACCCGCCGATCGGTTTCAGCACTTTGCCGGGAAGACGCCCGCTTCCCATCCGCGCCTGAATGATAAACAAAATGTCAGTCATCATATGGGCTGCCTTTCGTCAAAAGGTCATCCCAAGTGATGCCCGTGTCGGCGGGGATATCCCTGACCGCGCGCGCGCCGTCAGTTAAAAGCTCAAAATATCTCGGGTGAAGCCCCTGCGGTTTTTGACCGGGACGAAGGACGGCAAGGTTTTCCGCCGTAAAACATTCGCCTTTTTGAATCGGCGCTGTTGAAAAAATGCCTCTGTAAGCAAACCTTCTGATATCCCCTTCAATCGGTGTCGTCGTTTTATGGGAGCTTCCCGACAGCACTTCCGGCACCGGAGCGTGATGCCCCTGCCGCAGCTCCGCTTCAACTGAGCGGATCGCCGCAACCATTTCTTTTAATTCATCCGGATTGAGGGCGAAGGAGTGATCAGCACCGGGCAGGTTTTTATCGATCGTAAAATGCTTTTCAATCAGTTTCGCTCCGAGCCTGACAGCCGCGCACGGCACATCATACGGATGGGCGCTGTGATCGGAGAAACCGATCACAGCATCCGGGAATGCGGCGGCAAGCATGGGAATGACGCTTAGATTGCTGTATTCAGGCGGCGCGGGATATTTCGCCACACAATGCATGATCGCAATTTCTTTGTTCCCCTCGCCGGTAATGGTTTGGTAAGCCTCCTGAATATCTGAAATATCAGCGCCCGCGGTGGAAAAGATAATCGGGGTCTTCAGCCCCGCGACATATTTCAATAACGGCAGATGGTTCAGCTCGTAGGAGGCGATTTTAAAGGCTGAAGGGGAAGTCGCATACAGTAAGTCGGCAGAGCCTTCATCACATACCGTGCTTAAAAACAGCACGCCTTTTTTCTTACAATATTCAAGCAGCGGTTCGATCCACTCAGCGGGCATTTCCATTGATTGCACCAAAGAAAAAATAGAGACGTTTTTTCCCGCAGCGGTTTTGTACAAGCCGGGGTCTTTCTGATACATTTTGTCAGCCTGAAACATTTGGAACTTGACCGCGTCCGCGCCGGCCTCACTGGCCGCATCTATCAATTCAAACGCCTGGCTCAGTTTTCCGTCATGATTAATTCCGGCTTCGGCGATGATGAATACGGGCGAACCTTCGCCGATTGACTTCGTTCCGATTTTGCATGATGCCATCAGTCCGCCTCCTTCCCGGGCCACACATGATAGTAATAATAGGACGCATCCGCTTTAAATCCCATTCTTTCATACAGGCGGATGGCTCTTACATTGTGGAGCTGCGTTCCCGCTGATACAGTCTTATGCTGAAAGCGCAATGATTGTTCAATCACGTGCGCCGCTAAATGGAATCCCGCTCCTTTTCCTTCAAATCCCGGCTTTACCGCCATCAGATCAAGGACGAATTCATCGCCTTTAGACAGCCCCTGAACAAAGCCCGCGGTCTCTCCCTTATATTTGGCGAGGAATTGTAACGAAGCTCTTCCTTCCGCGTTATTCCGCGCCCACTCTTCAAACAGGCGGTTTGCACTTTCATAGCTGAGACGGGGGTCCTGATAATACCTGCTTTTTGTAAAGGCGTCGCGGGCCAGCCGGCTGATCGCTTCCGTGTCGCCGGGTCCGGCTTCTGTAATCTCAAACGGCGGCGTGCTGTTATATACACGCACCGGACTGACGAGCTTGAGAAGACTCCCTACAAAATAAGCGTTCGGAAGCGACTGCACGACCTGCATCGCGCCGATATCTTCAGCCGGTATTTTAATAAATATAAAATCAGTGCCGTCCGCCCGCCTTGCTGCGTAAAATTCCTGAAACAGCCTTTTGAGCTGTCCGGTGCTGTTTGCGGCTGCAAGCTTCACATTGATGATATTTTTTCGGAACAATTGACTTTCCCACGAAGAGTTTTCATATAAAATCACGCCTTGAAGGCTGTTTTCTTCCAATAAACAGAGCGACGATTCATAAGCTTCCGGCTGAATGCCCTTCTGATGCAGGAAGGCATGAATCATGTCCTGTGCAAGATTTTCTCTCAGTCTGTACACCTAATCAGCCCCTTTGACGATATCCGTAACGGCTGCAATGACGTATTCAACGTCATCATCTGTCATTGACGGATAAAGAGGGAGTGATACGGTGCGGTGATAATACGCGGCCGCGGCCGGAAAATCAGTTTCCTTATATCCGTACGTTTTTTGATAATACGGATGGAACGGAACCGGAATAAAATGAACACTTGTGCCGATATTATATTGGTCTTTCAAAGCGGAAATCAGATCGTTCCGGCTGATCCCGGCCTCCTGCTCCTCTATTTGAAGAACATACAGATGCCATGCATGCCGCCCGTCATCACTGACATATGGGACGGTGAGCCCTTTCATGTCTCTGAAAGCGTCCTGGTAGCGGCTAGCAATTTCAGCCCTTCTTTGCTGCATGCTGTCAATCCGTTTAAGCTGATGAAGCCCAAGCGCCGCCTGAAGATCAAACATATTCATTTTATAGCCGGGCGTTTCGACCTCGTAGTACCAGCTTCCGTTTGAAGAATAGCGGTTCCACGCGCCTTTGCTCATGCCGTGAAGGCTGAGCACCCTGATCTGATCGGCAAGCCCGTCATCGTCCGTCGTCAGCATGCCGCCTTCACCGGTTGCCAGGTTTTTTGTCGCGTAGAAGCTGAATGCCGTCGCATCACCGATTGATCCGATCATTTTCTGTTTATAAGTGGTATACACGGCATGTGCGGCATCCTCTAAGACAAATAACTGATGCTTTTCGGCAATGGCCAAAATTTGATCCATATCACACGACTGGCCGGCGAAATGAACGGGTACAATCGCTTTTGTCCGCGGGGTGACGGCCGCCTCAATTTTTTCAGGGTCTGCATTCAGCGTAAGCGGATCGATGTCAGCAAACACCGGAACGGCGCCTGTGTGCACGATTGTATTGGCTGTTGAACTGAACGTCACGGCAGACGTGATGACCTCGTCGCCGGGACCGATCCCTTTCGCTTTCAGGGCCAAAAACAAAGCGGCGGTACATGAGTTCAGCGCGATCGCGTGCTTTGCCCCCGTCCAGGCGGCAAAGGCTTTTTCAAACGCCTCTACTTTCGGTCCCTTTGAAAGCCAGCCCGATTCAAGCGTATCAATAACCTCCTGAATTTCGTCCTTCCCGATCATGGGCAATGAATAGGGAAGAAAAGCTGATCTTTTTTGCACCATTTTTTTGCGCTCCTATCTTTTTTATGAAGGGTCAACCCGTCTGAAGCTGACTCCGGTTTTTTCCTGAAGCACTTGGCATAAAGCGGCAAGCGAATCCTGTACCGGGTAGTTCGCGGCGACAAAAGCACGGCGCGCCTGTTCCGCTTTTTGATATTCTGCGGGGCTTTCGCATATCCGGATTAATTCCTGAGCGAGTGCCTGCGGGTCCTCAAAAACAAATTCTCCAAGTGAATGATAATAAGGGTATCGGCGGGTTCCCGCTGATTTTCCGATCAGCACGGGCTTTTGAAACAGCATCGCTTCAAGACCGACCGTTGATGTCTGTGTCACCGCAGCGTCAACAAACGGGAGAATATCATACAGCTCCATCTCTTTTTTGATGATTTTGCCTGCTTTATATTTCCGCAGCACCTGATTATAAGCATCCAGCTTGTTTTTGCCGATTTCCCACGGATGCGGTTTAATAATGAGCTGCATGTTCTTTTGGCCGGCAAGCTCTTCAAGCACTCCCGTATAAAATTCATCAGAAAACGGCTGCGTGGCGATCAGCACCGTCCGCTGTGACGGGAGAAAAGAAAGTTTGCGGTAAAACGTGTCCCGATCTATCGGCTCTCTTGAGAAAATCTCGTCGAAACGGGGATGCCCCGTGATGATGATTTGTTCCTCCCTGCAGCCTTTTGCTTTATACCACTCCGCTTCATAAGCCCCGAATACAGCCTGATAGTCCGTAAATACGGGCAGAAACGCTTCATCTCCCATGAGCGCCCCGTGCTGAAGACAGATGCTGACGGCGTTTTTTTTCGCGGACATCAGCGCCAGCACACGGCTGTAAATATCCTCCGTCGTGCCGACTACAACGGCGGAAATCTTCTCGGCCGTAAACAAAATATCAACGGCGTCAATCGCTTCAATAAATAACGGGATGTCTTTATACAGTCGTTCCTGAAATTCTCTGTTTCCGAAAGCGGGATGGCTGTGAAGCTCTTTCAAAATGGAATGGGCTTTTTCAATATAAGGGACGGGGTTCCCTTTTTGCCCCATTCCCGTCAGCTCCAATTTGCAGATAACGGGCAGCCCATGATGGTCAGGCAGACTCCATCTGGCCAGTACCGCTGTTTTTGCCGGATCAAACTGCCGGTAATTTCCCTCGGTGAACCGAAGATGATCGAAATGCAGAATGACTTTTCCGTTTACCGGTTTCTCATCTGTTTTCTTAATGTTTTGCCTTTTTTGATCATAATAAGGCTGAATACCGGCTTCAGGAATATGCTGATCCGCCGGACCGAAAAGCTCCGGGTTCTGCTCCATGCTCTCCCGAAGCGCCGGACTGATATATTGATAAAAATTACTGATCAATGCGAGCGGGATGTCTTTGTAGCGAAGTGACTGAAAAAGGTCAATATACTGCCGGTACAGCACCCAATAGTTCGCTAAGTATGCCGACAAGCCCTCACCCCTTTCCAAGCTTTTTTAATGATTCCCTCAGCTCCCGGCACGTGGTCTGCTGCGGAAGGCTGTTCACAAACTCGTTTTTCTCCGCCGCGAAAAGCTGATAATGGATGGATTGATCGGTAATATAATTGATATCAAGCTCCTCAGAAATCGGGTAAAACGGATAAAAATGATTCACTCTCCAGAAAAAACGGGCGTCACCGATACGGTAAAACGCGGGGCTTTCATCCCAATAGGAACCGAATGCCGATTTGACCTGTTCCAGCACGGAAAACCGGTGCATGACCGAACAATGGTCAATGGCGCACGGCGCGTTCCACACGATCCGTTCGGCGGGCCTGGCCGTCTCCTTCACCGTCTCTTTCCGCTGATTCAGATGATAGGTTTTGGAACTTGAATACACGACGGCTTTTTCCGGGTCTTCATCAAGCTCTTTCACCATTTTCTCAAGCCGTTCCGGCACATACGTGTTGTCGTCGGTCGCATACGTCACGTACTCGCCCTCCGCCATTTCTATTGCCTGATTAATCAAGGCGGCGTAGCGTGTTTTTTCCGTTCTTTCTTTGACGCCCGATACATCGCTTTGATAAAACCGGACGCGGTCATCCGTGAGAAAAGGACGTATTTCCGCCAATGTCTCTTCATTTGAGTTGTCATCCATAATGAACAGCTCAAAGTCCGTAAACGTCTGAGACAGAATACTTTTAATAGAGCGGGCCACATAGTCACTTTTGTTATAGCTCGTCATGATCACTGACACTTTAGGCAACTCGTCACCCCCTTTTCGCACCTGAAACTACCGCTATCATATGTTCCTTATGCGGAAGATGCGCTAGGAATACAGACTATTATGTGAAAAGTCAGCATTGCGCGCACAAAAAAAGCCGGCTCTGATATCCGGAAACATTGGATCGTATTTTCTTTTTTCGCATAAATCTTTCTTTGGGCTCATATGGTGGAATAGATAAAAACAGCAGCCGCTCTGTCGGCTGTCTGATACTTGTCAGGAGGTTTCAGCATCAAGAGGTTTTCATCAAAGGAGGAACAATATGAAACCGAAAAAGAATCAATATCAGCAAATGCAGGGGATGGGGATGGGAATGGATATGCAGGGATTCCAGCCGCAGCTCGGGCCTAATCCTTATCCGCAGCCTCAGGGCCAAGGATCACAAATGATGCCGATGCAGCAGCAAATGACAATGCCGATGCAGCAAGGCCAGCAGGGCTTCGGCGGGGGGTTCCCCGGCCAGCCGCAGCAGCAGGGCGGCGGCAGCTTTCAAATCCCGTCAGGTCCATCATCGTCACAAAACGTTCCCGGCATGCTGCCGATTGAAGAGTCATACATTGAAAATATTCTGCGGTTGAACCGGGGCAAAACGGCGACGATTTATATGACATTTGAAAACAGCAAAGAATGGAATTCAAAGATTTTCCGCGGTGTGATTGAGGCGGCGGGACGTGACCATATCATCATCAGCGATCCGAAAACGGGCACCCGCTATCTGCTTCTGACCATTTACCTTGATTACATCACATTTGATGAGGAAATCGCTTATACTTATCCGTACTCCATGTCTTCATATTCTCCGAGATAAATCAAAAAGCCAATCGCTCACTTGACAGAGGATTGGCTTTTTTTCTTTATAAATATTTGACGGCCGCGACGATAATCATAATCCAAGAGATGATAAACGCCACGCCGCCGAGCGGTGTAATCGCGCCGAGAATGGAAATCTGCGTCACGCTCAATACGTACAGGCTTCCTGAAAACAGAACGATGCCCGCAAACATCAGCCAGCCCGCAACAGAAACACTGCCTGCGCCAGAGAGCTTTTCAGCCAAAAACGCGACAGCCAGAAGACCGAGCGCGTGATACATATGATATTGCACGCCTGTGTGCCACACCTGCAAATATTTATCGGGGATTTTCCCTTCAAGCCCATGCGCGCCGAAAGCGCCCAGCGCCACGGCCAATAAAGCGTTAATCGCACCAAGAATAATAAACACTTTCATCTATTTTTCTCCCGCCTTTTCGTTAAAGTTTCCAATTCAATCATAACCCAACATCGGCAAAATTCAACGTCCGTCATCCGATGACACGAGATTGTCGGATTTTTTCTTTTTGATAAGCTGGATTCGGTCAATCGCTATCGCCAGCAGCGTCCCGAGCACAAGGCCGTTGCTTAAGAGCGAAATCAGGATCGGATGCATCCCTGATAACGCGCTCTCCGGCACAAACATTACGCCGACCCCCGTGAGGAGCGCCAGACCGATAATGGAACGGATTCGTTTTTGCTCCGCTTTCTCATAAGAGTCAAACTCCGTAAAGGCAAGACCCGCCATCGTGGAGAAAACGACGAAGTTTACCGCAAAGCCGACCGGTGAGGGCAGACTCGCAAACGCATTCATAAATAGCGGGATCATACTGATGATCATGACAAATACACTTCCCAAAAGAAACGGCTTTTTTGAAGGAAGCTTCGTCGTCTCAATAAAACCGGCCGCCCCTGAAATCGGCACAGGCGCAATGCCCCCTGACAGCCCGCTCAAAAGGTGGCTGATCGAAGCCGCAAACCCTGCCGGACGCTCACGCCGTTTCCCAACGGTGCCGCCGAATTTTTTCACCGCCGCTTCTACAACCCGGATGCTCGCGAGCATGTTGACAATCAAAAGTACGGTAATGAAGAGTGACGTAATGATCAGGCCGCTGTCAAACACGGGTTTTCCAAACGGAAAAAGAACCGGCAGCTGAATCACGCGATCCGGTATTTGAATCGGTTTGGCAGCGCCGAAGACGGCGAATAAGATCCATCCACCGGCAAGCGAAAGGAGAATCGCATACTGTCTTAAGAACGTAACATTCGATCGGGACATGATGAACATCGCCGCCGTCACAACCATGGCGAGCCCGAATACAAGGCCGTCGACGCTGTTTTTTAAATAGCCGATGCCCAAAAGGCCTTTCACAATCGGCTGACTCAGCTGCATGACCAACAGCAGCAGATACACACCGGTCACAACCGGCGTAAACAGCACGGCCAGCCGTTCAATCACTTTAAAAAGGCTGAACAAAAAGAAAAAGACAGCGCTTAATAACAGCGCCCCCTGCAGCGCCCGCAGCGTCTCGCCGAATGTCGCAAACACCGTGCCCGTCAGTCCGCCGTAAATCGTGTATACGCCCCACCATAAGCCTGCCGGGCTTTCATTAATCGGCAGACGATGTCCCTGGAGACATTGGATGACCGCAGCGACGCCAAGCACAAAAAATGTGCTCTGAATCAATGCGGCAGAATCGGCATGGTTCAAGTGAAATGATTGTGCGATGGCGACAGGAACTACAATCGCAGCCGCAATCATAAATGCCGTCCATTGCAAACCCCCGAGTATCAGTTTCAAGTCAATCAACCTCTCCTGTTAAAAATCGAAAATGGAATCCCCGTTTCCGTCTTCCTCACGTTCGTCTTTCGCTTTTTTCTGATATTGGTTCAGCCCGGCGCTGCCCATCATTTTTTCAAGCAGCAGCGGGTCTGTCGAAGGAGACGCGGAAGGTTTCGGCGCCGCTTTCGGAATCGGATTCTGCACAGGCGCCGGAGCGGTGTGCGTCTGAGTGCCGAGCACGACATCACACAGAGAGCGGATGGCGGCCGCGTGCATTTTGACCTCCTCGGTGCGGGTCGCCGTTTTCGCCTGCCTCAGTTCTTCTTCCATCTTCTGAATTAAAGCAGAGATATGTATGTTCATGAGTAAATCCTCCAGCAGTAATTTGTCTTCTTCCTGCATTTTATCAAATTTCTGAGCGGATCGCAGAATTGAGTTTGTTATTTTTTCTGACGGCATACCGCCCGGAACATCAAAAAAGACGCTTCCGCCGGGCGGAAGCGCCTCAAAAAACCGTTTATTGCGGCAGGTCGGGGATGCACCAATCGATCGGCTGCTCCCCCATTTTTTCAAGGGCGGCGTTTGTACGGGAAAACGGTCTGCTCCCGAAAAAACCGTTCCTTGCCGAAAACGGGCTCGGATGAGTCGATTCAATAATAATGTGTTTCGAGGTGTCAATGCGCTCTTTTTTCATCTGCGCGTGACGCCCCCACAGGATAAAGACAATCGGCTTCTCTCTTTCATTCACCACATCAATGATGCGGTCAGTGAGCCGCTCCCACCCCTTGCCTTTGTGGGAATTGGCCTGACCGCGGCGAACCGTAAGCACTGTGTTTAACAAAAGCACTCCCTGCTTCGCCCAGCTGACGAGCGATCCGTGGTTCGGTACGGAGCAGCCGATATCGTCCTGAAGCTCTATGAAAATATTTTTCAAAGACGGCGGCTGTCTGACCCCGGGCTGAACGGAAAAACTAAGCCCGTGCGCCTGTCCTGGGCCATGATACGGGTCCTGTCCGAGAATGACCGCTTTTACATCCTCATAGGGCGTATAATGCAAGGCGTTAAAAATATCATGGCTGTCAGGATAAATCGTTTGGCTGCTGTATTCTTGTTTCAGCATCTCTCTCAGCTCTTGATAATACGGTTTGTCAAATTCATCTTTCAGCTGATTCCACCAGCTGTCTTTTAAAAGCTGTTTCAAACTGTCCGTCCCCCTTATGAACTGTGCAGTCTTGAATGGACGGGCTTTCCGTCCCACACAATGTCAGTCGGCGCCTCCCGCCTCTTCATGTCCGGCTCTTCTAGAAGAACCGCGAAGTTTTTCGTCGGGAGCTCCCCAAGCCCGTGCTTTTCGCTTAACCGGTCTAAGTACCGCTTCCGTTTGCCGCCGAGATCCGCGGACTGATTGCCGCCTCCCTCAAAAAACGCATATATGACGCTCGCGCAAGGAACACGCTTCACACGGTGCTGTTTCGCGGCGCGCAAATAAAAGTCCCAGTCCCAATAATTATGGACATCCGGATCAAAATACCCTAACGTGTCATGCAGAGAACGTCTGTACATGCTGCCTGACGGAACGTACGTGGAAAATACCCGCATATCCGCATAATCCGCCGTATAGGCGAACGGCTTTCGTGACACCGGGTATCTCGTGCCGCCCCGTTCTTCAAATGACACAATTTCCGCGTCAGAATGGACAAAATCCGCATCAGCAAGTGCAGCCGTCATTCTTTCCAAATGGCCCGGCGTAATGAAATCATCATCATCGCACAGCATGATATAATCACCCGACGCTTTTTTCACACCTGCGTTCCGCGCTTCCACATGTCCGGCATTCTGTTCTAAATCAATAATCTGAATCGGCAGATCGCTGTACAGCTGCTTCGCGTGTTCGACCGATTCCCCGGCATCATTTACGATGATCACTTCATAAGGCTTAATGGTCTGCCTGGAAATCGACTCCAGCAGCTCACACAAAGCCGGAATCCGATTATACGTGACTATGACAATTGATATATTCATGACCCGCTCCTTCTGCTTTTTCTCATGTTCTATTAAAACATAAAGCGGCGGAGAGATCAGGGGGGATTTTTGATTTCGGCCCATTCAGAAACAAATCCACGTCATCCCCGCCAGCAAAACCAGAATGATCAGAAGGTCTCCCCAAACAGTGCATACCGCCTTGGCATTAAATCTGCCCGCCTCCATGGCATTCCACAGTTTTGATTGATAAACAGGCACCAACACCATCGCATAGCATGTGCACAAGCAGACAAAAGCCGGCGGGACAAGCGCACATCCATCCTCATGCCAATCATGAATCAGTTCCGGTATACTCACCCCGCTGTCAATGTACAAGTATAATATACCCGCCAGCGGAATGAGCGAGCTGATCTGCAGCTCGAAAAGTTTCACCTTCCACTCACGCGCAAACGAAACAGCCCAAATCCATCCCAGCGCATAAAACAATAGAAGAAGCAAAATACTGAAAACAACAAAAATAGCGTCTTGCATCCCGTTCAGAACCATAATAAAAAGACTCACAACGGGCAAGGCAAGAACCAAGCCGCAGACGGTAAATACGGTAACGGCTATTTGGGCGCACGCGCCGTACATCCACGAACCTAATCTCATATAAACACTCCTATATAGATTCTCTATGTATATAGTAAAAAAGATCAGGCAAGTCTCTGCCTGCCTGCGTAAAAACCCATTTTGCCGCAAAACGGAAAACATACCGTCACAACGGCGCATACTGCCGCAAAACTCGGTGTCACCGCCGAAGGAAACAGCCCAGCCGGAACCAGATTGAACAAAAAGACAAACATAAAACATAGATTCGGCACCATTGAAGCCCATACCGTCCGCTCAGCAAGCTTTTTGCCGCCAGCCCCGAACTCTTTGCCAGCTTGATAGCCGATTTGGAACCAATACAGCACATAACCGATCATAATCAGCCATACTGACACGGAAATCCCTTTCCACAGCGCGTCAACTGCGGGATGAATCCTCCACGCGTGCATCATCGTAATCATCGCCCCCATCACAAAAAGAGCGCAGTTGCAGAACAGATAAAAGAGCATAAAAGTCCGCGCGGGCACCGCCGAAGCTTTTTGAAAAGCAGAGATAATTTCAGACGGAGTCCCCACTTCCCGCAGAATAAGCTCCATCGCTTCGCTTTCGGTTTTGCCTTTTTCCAGATGAACACAAATGGCATGATGAATATGGCTTTCGATTTCCTTTAATAATTCACGGCTTCCGGCCTTGCCTTCCAGCCCTTTTCTGATTTCGTGCACATAAAGGTCTTTATCCATTCTGCCCGCCCCGCTTCAGCATCCGGTCCATCAGAGCGGAGAACAGATTCCATTCCTTCGTCCGTTCGGCTAGAATGTTTTTTCCTTCATCGGTGATCCGGTAATATTTTCGGTCGGGCCCTTTGGTCTGCTTTTCCCAGTAAGAAGAAATATAGCTTTGGCGTTCAAGCTTATGAAGCGATGGGTACAGCGTGCCTTCCTTCATTTGCAGTTCATTCCCGCTTCTTTTCTCCATTTCTTTCACAAGTTCATACCCGTACATGGGCCGTTCATTCAGCAGCGTCAGCACCAGAATGACCGTGCTGCCCTTTACAAGCTCTCTGTTGAGCATTTATTTTCTCACCCTTACCTAGTATTCTTATGTAGGTATTGTACGCACATCCCCCGCGGCTGTCAAATCATTCCTCCAAGCCTTCCGTATTGTGATCGGGAGAAAATCTAACTATAATGAGATATAAAACACTGATGGAGGCCATTGATATGTCAATGCACAAAGCACTTACTATTGCCGGTTCTGATTCCAGCGGCGGCGCGGGAATCCAGGCCGATTTAAAAACATTTCAAGAAAAAAACGTATACGGAATGACGGCTTTGACCGTGATCGTAGCGATGGACCCGGAGAACAGCTGGGATCATCAAGTATTTCCGATTGATGCCGATACGATTCGCGCACAGCTGGCGACGATTGTTGACGGAATCGGCGTAGACGCCATGAAAACGGGAATGCTCCCTACCGTGGAGATCATCGAGCTTGCGGCGAAAACGATTAAAGAAAAACAGCTGAAGAATGTCGTTATCGATCCTGTCATGGTCTGCAAAGGAGCGAACGAAGTGCTGTATCCGGAGCATGCCGAAGCGCTTCGCACCCAATTGGCGCCGCTGGCAACCGTCATCACGCCAAACCTGTTTGAAGCAAGCCAGCTGAGCGGTATGGATGAATTAAAAACGGTGGAAGACATGAAAGAAGCGGCCAAGAAAATTCACGAACTCGGCGCGAAATATGTATTGATTACAGGCGGCGGCAAATTGAAACATGAAAAAGCGATCGACGTGCTGTATGACGGAGAAACCGCGGAAGTATTAGAAAGCGAAATGATTGATACACCTTACACGCACGGAGCCGGATGCACATTCTCCGCCGCCGTGACGGCAGAACTGGCCAAAGGCGCTGAAGTGAAGGAAGCCATCTATGCGGCAAAAGAATTTATCACTGCGGCAATCAAAGAATCCTTCCCGCTGAACCAATACATCGGACCGACTAAACATTCGGCGATGCGTCTTAGCGGAAAATAAAATAAATATCCCCCTCATGATCGAGGGGGATTATTTCATTTTTTTCGCGGATGACCGCAAAAACATCTCAATCGATTGCACAAACAGCGCGTATTCCTTCATCTGTTCATATGTATGCCTCAGCCGATCACTCCATTCATTGTGCGGCTCAGCCCTCTTGAGCATGCGATTCAGCTGAAGCAATACTTCTTTATATTCTTCCCGTTTATCTTCCACTTGCTCTGCGGCTTTGACAAGTAAACATTTCGGCGTCATCTTCTGATTTTTCAAAACTGAGAAAACAACTCCTTTTATTCCTGGAATCATAGGCTTTCGTTTGAAGAATAGCACAGATGGCATAGGTTTCACATAAGAAAAAAGAACGATTTTCTACAAAAGTGTCCAAATTGAGGCATTTATTTCCGTTTTTCCAACCGAAGTGACGGTTACGTCATCATTTCCCGGGAAAGGAAAATATCTGGCGCTGAATACCTCTTCTCCATCATTCAAAAATAATTCGATGGAGGATGCATCCAGAAAGAGCTGGACGGAATGCAGCTCGCTGATGGCGCAGCTTCTCTTTTCTTTTTCTTCTCCGCTGAAAGCGGTGCGCTCCAGCACAGCCAGCCCCTCTTCCTGATGAAATATAAACCGGGCCGCGCCCCGAATTGAGATTTCAAAACCGGATTCGCAAGTAATGTCTTCCAGCAGCACTTCAGCCCGGGACGCATCTTTCACCGGGAGGCTTACAGACGAGCAATTCAATTGAAGACGGCGCTTTTGTTCATCCGTGCGGCGCGATTTCATTTCCGGGAGCGGGCGCTGTATGATTCTGCCGTTGGACAGTGACAGCTGTCTCGGCATCGTTAAGCAGTGAATCCAGTGATACGCATGTGTCGGATGTTTGTCCTCATGCTGATCCGGAACGCCCATCCACGCGAACAGAATCCTCCGTCCCTTATCATCTTCCAGCGTCTGTGCCGCATAAAAATCAAATCCTCTGTCAAGCTCCGTAAATTCACCGTGCTTAAATTCTGGCGGCTCTGTATGCAGCCTGCCGAGGAAATAGCCCGCCTGGTGGCTGTTATGATATTTTATCCCGTCGGCTTCAAGCCCCTGCGGACATACGAGCAGCACGTCGGTTCCGTCAAGGGAAAACAGGTCGGGACATTCCCACATATAGCCGAATGACCCGAGACCGCCCGAGTCCGCCCCCGCAATCGAACCGAGAAACGTCCAATCCGTCAGGTTCTCTGATGTGAACAATACAGCGCTTCCGGTGAGCTTTTCTGTCTGCGCGCCGAGCACCATGTAATACGCTCCGTCTTTCTTCCAAACCTTCGGATCACGGAAATGAGCGGTATAGCCTTTTGGGAGACGCGCGACGATTCCTTTTTTTTCAAATACGATCCCGTCTTCGGATACGGCGAGGCATTGATACGTTTCCCGATTGCCTTCTCCGTCACGGACATTGCCTGTGTACATCAGGCAGAGCCGCCCGTCTTTTTCGATGGCGCTTCCGGAATAACACCCGTTTTTGTCATACCACTCACCCGGCGCAAGCGCGATTTCTTCCTCTTTCCACTCAACGAAATCCTTCGTCGTCACATGCGCCCAAAATTTCGCGCCGTGCCCCGTATGAAATGGCTGCCATTGAAAAAACAAGTGATATACGCCGTTCCATTGGATCACGCCGTTCGGATCATTTAAAAGCCCGACCGGCGGCATAACATGATAGTTCTGGCGGTATGGATCTGACGCGGCTGTTTCTTGCCGCTTCTTTTTCGCTTCCTCAGCCTGCAGGCGCAGCTCTTGATCCGGTGTCCTCATTTGACAGCCTCCTTTTCTTTAGCTCCCATAATGTAAGCGGCAATAAACGCCGAGACAGAGGCGATGCCCATTCCGATCAGATAGTTTATAAGATTTCCTAAACCGAGCGGAGCCGTGATGGCAATCATCGGAATTCCGGTCAGACCGTAAGCATTGGCGGCGACGCCGGTCACCACGACATAGGCCCCTCCCAGCGCTCCGCCGATCATTCCCGCGATAAACGGCTTCCGGTACCTTAGGTTCACACCGAAAATAACTGGTTCGGTTACGCCGAGAAAAGCGGAAAATGCGGCAGGCAGAGCGATTTCTTTCATTTTCGCTTTTTTCGTCAGGAAAAATACAGCCAGTCCCGCCGCGCCCTGAGCGACATTCGCCATCGACCAGATAGGAAGGATATAGTTTCTGCCCAAATCAGCGATGAGGCCGGCCTCAATCGCATGAAAGCTGTGATGCACACCGGTGAGCACAATAAGCGGATAAAGACCGCCGAAAAGCAGTCCGGCAACAATGCCCGCGTGATCATACACATATGTCAGCGAGACGGTAATGCCTGATCCGATCGCCCTGCCAAGCGGACCGATTGCGATAAAGGTAATAAATCCTGTGACGATCACCGTGACAAACGGCGTGACCAATAAGTCGAATGCGTGAGGCACCATTTTTCTCGTGCCCTTTTCCACTTTGCTCATAATGTAAACGGCTAACAGTACGGGGATGACCGTCCCTTGATAGCCGAGCAGCGCAATGTCGAAGCCGAAGAGCTGCATAAAATCAGGCGATGCATCCGCAAGCCCCCACGGATTCAAAAGCGCCGGATGGATCATAATCCCCCCGAGCACGGCACCGAGATAGGCATTGCCGCCAAATTCCTTCGCCGCACTGAACCCGATGAATACGGGCAGGAAGATAAACGCCGCGCTTGAAAACATGTCTAAAAGCTTAAACAGCGATGATTGTTCAGACACCCAGTGGAAAGCCTTCATCATACCGAGCAGCCCCATTAAAAGTCCGCTTGCCACGATAGCCGGAATGATGGGAACGAATATGTTAGACAGTGTTTTCGCAAATCTTGCGGCCGGATTCAGCTTTTTTTTCGCCGCGTCCTGATGTGTCTCACGATCCTCGCGCCCCAAATCGGCTTCTTTTGAAAAAGCGTCATACACTTTATTCACAAGGCCGGTACCGAATATAATCTGATATTGCCCCGAGCTGCTGAAAGCCCCTTTTACTCCTTCTGTCTCTTCAATATCGGCCTGGCTGATCTTCTGTTCATCTTGAATGACGAGCCTGAGCCGTGTGGCGCAATGTGTCGCGCTGATGATATTTGATTTCCCTCCGATATGTTTGATAAGCTGTTTTGCCGTTTCTTGATAATTCATGATGTATCCCCCTTTCTAAAATCAAAAAAGACCTAAAATTCGCCAACGAAAAAGGTCAGCATGATCCCTTTTTCATGTACGCAAATTTTAGGTCTTGCCTGCATTACCAGTCACAATCCCGCCGATTCAGTTTTTTAATGCGCTTTCATTTTATTTCATGATAGCGCTTTCGTCAATATGTTTTCAAAAAAAAGTCTGTTTCTCGAAACAGACGCGTTATTCCGGGTTTTTTTGCAGACGCTGGACATGCAGCGTAATATAGCCGGCCTCGGATTCCGGCAGTTCCAAATCATATTCATTTTTTAAAAACGCCGCCAGTTCAAGCGCACACCGATAAGCAAACGGATACTTTTTTTGGATGAAATAAAGCATCTCCTCGTCCATGGAATGGAGTGCTTCATTTGAGTCCAACCGGCTGACCGCATACCGCAAGTGCGTGACGAGGCGCTGATAGGAAATACTGTCTTCATCCACCTTCTGTTCGAAAAAGGATTCGATCTTTTCGATCATTTCTCTGATCATGGTTGTATGCTTCATCGCCGAATACATGCTTTTGGCATCCGCCTTGGCAGTGTGGATATGAAGCGCGATATACCCCGCCTCATCATCAGGCAATGATATACCGAGGGTTTGTTTCACGTGTTCAACCGCCCAGCGGCCGATTTCATATTCTTTTTTATAAAGCGCCTTAATTTCATGAAGCAATCGGTTGTGCACCTGAAGGCCGTTTTGAATCCTTTCGATCGCAAAGGATAAATGGTCCGCCAGCGCAATGTGGATGTGATCGTTCAAAGGCGCCGCAAGCTCTCCCTCCGCATGGCTGATGATATCTTCAGCCGCCTCTATATGCTCTTCGGGAAGCGTTTCTAACACTTGTTTGAACTTTTCATTTTCGTCGTGCACGACAAATATTTTTTCAATTTTATGTTTTTGAATCACATCATTTTTTCTCTTTTGAAAAGCGATTCCGGGACCCATTACGATCTTTTCCCGTCCGTCTTCTTTTATTAACGCCGCATTGTTATTTAATACTTTGTCTATTCTCAAGAGGTTCGCTCCCGTTCATATGTTTAGTGGGATTGTACCCTCTTTTTCATATGATGTAAAGGTGCCGGACCCGCGCGCTCCCGTTTCGGCAATTCTTTGCGGACAGGCATCCATCGGTTTTTATCCAGCCTGCCGCGGGCCGATTTCGTTTCATCGGTCAAATCCGCCGATCGGACTCGGCTCACAAACGAAAAAGCACCAGCCGTCCGCTTCGCTTTCTTATGATAAGCCGCTTGGTTTCCGTACACGGCGGCTAATGGATATCTTCCGTTACCCGGCGCCATCCAGTTCATCAGAAAGACCATCCACACCCGTAAAGATACTAGCAAACGTTTCATTGCAAATCATCCCTCCGCTTCTTTTTGACAGACAGCTTGTTCGCAGGCCTGTTTTTCTCTCCGCTTTAACGGAAAAGGCGGCCGATCCTTCTCCGCTAAAAACTAGCGGGTCTAGCAACCCTATGACTCTATGATAGACGCGGCAGGGCGAATTGTTTGTCACAATATGAGTGAAAAAACAAACTAGTTTTCAGAAGTTTTGTTGAAAGCTGATGGAAATGACCTGAAAAATGGAAAAGCCGATAAAAAAAGTTATACACACCTTATCCCTTGGTTAAGCACAGCTTAAACACAGGGTATATCCACATATCCACAAACTCGATCTATATTTTGTATAGGAACACTCGTTCCCAACAATATATATACACAATTTTATTCAGTTATGCACAGGATTTTGTGTATAACTCCCTCCTTATTCACAGACCAATTTCCATAAATGAGTCATATGTCACAAGGATTATTTTGAATTTTCAAGAAATATATACTAGATTTCTAATTTAGATAAAGAAAAAGGGGGAAACACGATTGAAAAAAGGAATCATCCGTTATCTGCTTCCGGCTTTTGTCTTATCCTTTACCTTATCCACAAGTTCACAGGCTGCGCCGGCAACAAAACCGCAAACTCCTGATCTTGAGAAGGCTGAGGTATTTGGTGACATTGATATGACCACCGGCAAACAAACGACAGTCATCGTCGAGCTGAAGGAAAAGTCACTGGCGGAAGCAAAGGAACTCGGCAAAGCACAGACAAAAAGCAAGCTGAAAAGCGAACGCTCAAAAGTAAAAAAGAAAGCGCTCAAAACCATTAAACACGGAAAAATCAACAGGGAATATGAGCAAGTGTTTTCCGGCTTCTCCATGAAACTCCCGGCAAATGAAATTCCGAAACTGTTGAGTGATCAGGATGTCAAAGCGGTTTATCCGAACGTCACCTATCATACCGATCAGCTGAAAGATAAAGACATCACCCTATCTAAGGATGCCGTGTCTCCGCAGATGGATGACAGCGCGCCTTATATAGGGGCAAATGACGCGTGGAAGCTCGGCTATACGGGGAAAGGCGTCAAGGTGGCCATTATTGACACCGGTGTCGAATATAAACACCCTGACTTAAAGAAAAATTTCGGACAATATAAAGGATACGATTTTGTGGATAACGATTACGATCCTGAAGAAACGCCGTCCGGTGATCCGAGAGGCGCGTCGACTGACCACGGAACCCATGTCGCGGGCACGGTAGCGGCAAACGGAACGATTAAAGGCGTAGCGCCGGATGCTACACTCCTTGCCTACCGTGTGCTCGGTCCGGGCGGAAGCGGAACAACGGAGAACGTCATCGCCGGTATTGAACGCGCCGTACAGGACGGAGCGGATGTCATGAACCTTTCTCTCGGCAATTCTGTGAATAACCCAGACTGGGCGACAAGCACGGCGCTTGACTGGGCGATGTCAGAAGGCGTCACGGCCGTTACATCAAACGGAAACAGCGGGCCGAACAATTGGACCGTCGGCTCTCCGGGAACGTCCAGAGAAGCTATCTCCGTCGGAGCGACACAGCTGCCGCTGAACGAGTACGCCGTCTCCTTCGGTTCCTATTCCTCAGCGAAAGTAATGGGGTACAACAAAGAAGATGACATAAAAGCACTGAATAAAAAAGAAACAGAGCTCATAGAGGCGGGTATCGGCGAGCAAAAGGATTTTGAAGGCAAAGATCTGAAAGGAAAAGTCGCGGTCGTCAAACGGGGCAGCATCGCCTTTGTGGATAAAGCAGACAACGCCAAAAAAGCGGGCGCGATCGGTATGGTTGTGTATAACAATGCCCCGGGAGAAATTGAAGCCAACGTACCGGGCATGTCCGTGCCGACGGTTAAGCTTTCATCAGAAGACGGCGAAAAACTCGTCAGCCAATTAAAAGCGGGCGGCACAAAAGCGACATTCCATTTATCCGTGGCTAAATCGCTCACTGAACAAATGGCAGACTTTTCGTCACGCGGTCCGGTTATGGACACGTGGATGATTAAACCTGACGTCTCCGCTCCCGGCGTAAACATCGTCAGCACCATTCCGACCCATGATCCGGCCGACCCGTACGGCTACGGATCGAAGCAGGGAACGAGCATGGCTTCCCCGCATGTAGCCGGCGCAGCTGCCGTCATCAAGCAGGCCAAACCGAAATGGAGCCCGGAACAAATAAAAGCCGCTCTTATGAACACGGCGGAAACCTTAACGGACGCGGACGGTGACGTATACCCGCATAATGCGCAAGGCGCCGGAAGCATCAGAATCATGAAGGCGATCAAAGCAGACTCCCTTGTCGCCCCGGGAAGTTATTCTTACGGAACGTTTATGAAAGACAAAGGCAATGAAACGAAAAAAGAAACCTTTACGATTGAAAACCAATCGTCCATCAGAAAATCATATCAGCTCGAGTACTCTTTCAACGGCACGGGCATTACCGTTTCGGGCACAGACCGGGTCGTGATCCCCGCTCATCAAACCGGAAAGGTCAATGCGAAAGTAAAGGTCAATGCCAAAAAAGTAAAGGCAGGCACCTATGAGGGAACCGTCACAGTGCGTGAAGGCGGAAAAACAGTCGCAAAAGTGCCGACGCTGCTGATTGTAAAAGAGCCGGACTATCCGCGCGTAACGTCAATCGACGTACAGGACGGCACAACGCAGGGAACCTACCAAATTGAAACCTATCTTCCGGCTGGAGCCGAAGAGCTTGCCTTCCTTGTATATGACAGTAATCTTGACTTTGTCGGCCAAGCCGGCATCTACAAAAAGCAGGATAAAGGCTATCAATATTTCGACTGGAACGGCAAAGTCAATGGTGACACCGCACTGCCGGCAGGAGAATATTATATGCTGGCCTATGCCGCGAACAAAGGGAAATCAAGCCAGGTGCTGACTGAAAAACCTTTTATCATTGAATAACCGAACAACCCTGCTGGAGCATCAGCAGGGTTTCTTTCTGATTAATCGGCAAAAGCTTCTCGAAGCAGGCGATATGACTGAAGTTTATCTTCAAAATGATGAGTAATGGTCACAGCCATTACTTCTTCTGTTGCGTATGCTTTACTGAGAGCCAGAATCTGTTCCTTCACTTGCTGCTTCGTTCCGATGATCATCCGATTCCGATTATCGGCAATTCGTCTTTGTTCATACGGTGTATACGTATTGCCGCGGACGGTTTCGTAAGACGGTACGCCGTGAAGCGGAATCCCCTGTTCACCCGCAAGCAGCGTATAATCCATGACGGCCGCGAGTTCCTCCGCTTTCTCTTCCGTGTCCGCGCACAGCACAAACACCGCCACGGCTGTTTTTGGTTCTTTTCCTAATAGAGAAGGTTTAAATCTGCGCTTATATTGTGCTGTCGTGCTTTCTCCGCCTTCTCCATTAATAAAATGGGCAAACATATAGCCTGCTCCCATTTCTGCGCTCAGAAGCGCGCTTTCCCCCGAAGAACCGAGAAGCCAGACTTCCGGCGCCGTCTTAATAAGGGGTGATGCGGTCAGATTCGGAAAACGGTGATTGTCATCCGCTGCATCATGCAAATACATCGCCAGCTCACGAAGCTGCTGCGGATATTGATCAGCATTACGCTTCCCTCCGTCATTCAGCGCCCATGATGCGATCGGCATTCCGCCCGGCGCTCTCCCTAATCCGAGATCGATTCTGCCCGGCGTCAACCCTTCGAGCACGCGGAAATTCTCCGCCACTTTATATGCGCTGTAATGCGGAAGCATCACACCGCCTGATCCTACCCGAATGTCATTCGTTTTCGCCGCAATATGGCTGATCAGCACTTCAGGGCTTGAGCCCGCCAACCGCTCTGAAAAATGATGCTCTGACACCCAAAACCTCTTATATCCGAGCTTTTCCGCCTCCTGCGCCAATCTTACTGTATTCCGCAGTGCACTTTCCGCAGAACAACCTTCTGATACAGGAGATTGATCCAATATACTTAATGAAATCATCACTGTCACCTCATCAACATCGTACCACTGCTAAGCCGTTTTTTCTTTCTGTATGCTTATAAGCATCCCTGATGATAAACATTTATATACCTTGTTCCATTTTGTCGAAATATGTTACACGTGAAACATAAAAAAACCTCTCCCGGTCAGGAGAGGTTTTTTCTTAATTCTTTTGAAAACCTTTATCTTTTACATATTGATTTAAATAGGTTCTCGGTTTTTGTTTCATGAACTGCAGGATTTGATCAGACCACGTTTCAACCCGCTTGCCGTTTGTCCGTTTATCATAATAATCGGAAATGGTTTCATCATATTCCTTCATATAACTGCGGAAGTTTTCTTCATTCGTATCGTACGTGTTTTCATGATATACGGCTTGTTTCGGCAGGCGCGGCTTTTGACCGGACGGATGAGCGGGATGACCGACTACCAAGCCGAACAGCGGCAGCACATGGTCAGGTGTACCAAGCACTTCTGTCACCTGATCAAGTTCATTTCGAATGCCTCCGATATAACAAATGCCGAGTCCCATTGATTCCGCGGCAACACTTACGTTTTGTGCGGCAAGTGCGGCATCAATGATGCTGACCATAAACATTTCCGTATTCTCAAGAAGCTCGGTAATGTTTTCTCCTTTTTCCTCAGCAAGTTTTTTATGGCGGTACAAATCAGCGCAAAACACAAACAAGTGCCCGTTATTTTCGACGTAAGGCTGGTTTCCGGCCAGTGCCGCCAGCTTCCGCTTTTTCTCCTTATCGGTTACGCCGATGATGGAGTAAGCCTGCACGTAACTGGACGTTGACGCCGCCTGGGCGCTTTTCACTAATGTATCTATCTCTTCTGCTGTCAGAAGCTCGTCAGTAAATGATCGGATCGACCGATGATTAAGTATGGTTTCGATGGTATTGTTCATATATAAAGCCTCCTTCTCTATATATCATATCCGAAAGAGTATCATGCCAAAAGCGAAATGCTCTAAACAAAAAAAGACAGCCCGAAAAACGAGCCGTCTCACATTAAGAATTGAACAAGTAGCTTTTATATTTCGTCAGCTGCACACTTGCGTTATATACGATCCCGAAGCTGATTAATGTAGAAAGCACCGAGCTCCCCCCATAGCTGACAAACAGCAGCGGAATACCGGTAACCGGCATAATGCCGATATTCATCCCGATGTTCTGGAAGGTGTGAATCACGATAAGTGCAGTAAATCCTACGCAAAAAAACGCACCAAATCGGTTAAACGCATGCAAGCGGTCAATCAGCACCACAAGCCTGTAAATTAAAAAGAAAAACATGACAACCACAATGGCGCAGCCTAAAAACCCAAAACTTTCACCCAAAATCGCAAAGATAAAGTCGGTCTGTCCCTCAGGTACGTACACCTTCAGATTATGAACGCCGTTTCCGGTAATGCCGCCCGATCCGATCGCCATAACGGCCTGATCCACCTGCCAGCTTTTATCGCTCTCGGCCTGAGTCGTTGCCGCACTGGAGTCAGACATCCACGATGTAATCCGGTTAATTTGATAATCCGCAATACCGATCGAATTCGCCACATGGGGAAATTCAATTACCAGCACTAAGAATAGGCCAAGCACAAGCGCGGCCGAACCGCCGATAATGGTGATCAGCTTCCAGTTTACACCTGACATAAACACCATCACCATAACGATAAACAGACAGATCGCACCCGTTCCGGCATCCTGCAAAACGATCATCCCGATCGGAATAACCGTCCATGCCGCAATTTTCAAAAGCAGATTGACATCTTCCCGAAGTGATCTTTGATCTTTCGGGCCCGCCTTCGATATAATGGACGCGACCATCATCATAATTCCTATTTTCGTAAACTCAGAGGGCTGGAGGGTAAAGCTGCCGATTTGAAACCAGCTCTTCGCTCCGTTTTTGATCGGCGCGATGGATTCCGGCGCCACACGCAAAAGGAGCAGCGACAGCACGCCGGCAATCAATACGTACAGACTCAGTTTCTCAAGCTGCTCTAAATCAAAGTACAGCAATAATCCGATGAATCCCGCACCTATAACATAGAAGACAATCTGTTTCATCCAGGCACTGCCTCCATACTGCCCGAACTGTCCGGCCGCATAAATCGCCGCAACACTAATTATTAAAAACACACCAAATATAAAAATCAAATCCCCCTGATAATAGGGATTTTGCTGTTTCTTATATCGACTCATTCTATCCCGCCTTACATTTTCATCGGAAGTCACTATTGTTTATTATACATGAACACCGTTCAAGAAAACATGATGAGGTTGCTTCCTTTTTATTTTTTATGGTTTGGGGACTACACGACATATGACGTGTCAGAAAAGGAAATGTTTCGGTCATGATGAAACTTTTCCGATAAAAAACCCCTTCTCGTCAGAAAAGGGGTTTCAGTCTATGTTTAACGTCATAAACAAGCTGTTCGGGTCCTCTTTATAATGTGCAAACGGATCACAATATTGAAACCCTGCTTTTTCATACAGGCGTCTGGCGGGGAGAAAAGCCTCCATAGAACCGGTTTCTAAGCTGATCCGCTGATAGCCCCGCCGCCTTGCTTCTTCAAGCATATGGCGGAGGATCCGGTTGGCTGCGCCTTTTCTGACATGATGCGGAGCCGTTTTCATTGATTTGATCTCACCGTGCCGGCTGTTTAGCTCCATTAAGGCGCCGCAGCCGAGCAGGACGCCGTTTTCCCTCGCACTCCAAAACGTAACGTCAGGCTGACGCAGCCGGTCCGCATTGAGCGCGTGTATACTTTCCGGGGGAGAATGCATGGTCATGCTCTTCAGATGTTCCTGCAAAAGCGCAATGACGTCCGGCGCTGTGACATCGTCTTTTGTTATGTCCACTTCAAAACCACCCTTGCTGTGCATGTTTTCTTTGAACATAGCAAAGGTTCACAGCCTGTGCCATTCCCTTGTCCGGAAATGTGACAGGGTATTTGACCTTTCCGGTTTCTTGTACCTATCCAAAAATGAGGCAATAGTTGCAATACATTTCTCGAAAAAGCGGTATCAAAAATTGGAAAACATGGTATAATAATTGTAACAAAATGTTCAAAAAACGACCACAAAACAGACACATTTTATTCTCTGTATTTCATTTTGGAAACGCTCCCATAAAATGAAAGGAGACATGTAAGATGGACATGTTTTTTGCTTATTTACTGGTCGCAAGCGCAACACCCCTCTTTATCTGGCTGGATAACAAAAAAGTCGCTCTTTCGGCCATACCGCCAATTATTCTCATGTGGGTTTTCTTCTATTTTTACGCAACCAGCAGCCTGTCCCCTCTCGGCCACACACTCATGATCATCCTGTTTGCCGTCAACGTCATCGTTGCCCATATCGCCGCCTTTATCATTTACGGCCTTCCGCGCCTGCGCCGGAGAAGAAGCCAATAAAGGCACAAAAAACCCTCTTCGCCTGAACGAAGAGGGTTTCTTTTTATTCCTGATGTTCGGAATGTTGCTTCGCACCGCCAGGAGGGTTTCCATCCATATGGTCACCGTGATGGTAGTGCGCCGCAAAGATCCAGATGGAACCAAGGATGATAACAATCGCTCCGAAAAATCCGAAGAGCGTGTTTCCGACTTGAATCCCGCCGTTTTCGCTTTCTGTCATGTGCATGAACATGAGAAGCTGAAGACCGGCTTGGATAAATGCGAATCCGAAAATGATCCACAGTTTTGCTGATGAGCTTAAATCCGTATATACCGCAACCCAAAGGGCCAGCAGGGTCAGAATAATAGACAACGCAAAACCTACGATATGCTTCCACGGAAAGTGGCTGTGTTCAGCAGATTTGTTTGCCATATTATAGTCCCCCCAATCCGATGAGATAGACGCCTGTAAAGATGAAGATCCAAACAACGTCTAAGAAGTGCCAGTATAAACTTGAGATAAAGATTTTTGAAGACGTCTGCGGCGTTAATCCGCGTTTCTTCAATTGCAGTAAGATGCCGGCAATCCAGAAGATACCGATCGTTACGTGCGTTCCGTGCGTTCCCAGAAGGACGAAGAATCCAGACCAGAAAGCACTTGTACCGAGAGATGCTCCTTCATGTACATAGTGGATGAACTCGTTAAGCTCACATCCGACGAAGCCCGCACCGAGAAGAAGCGTAATGATCGTCCAAATGACGACGCCTTTTAAACTTCCGCGACGCATTTCATGAACAGCGATCCCGCAGGTGAAACTGCTGATCAGAAGCAGGAATGTCATGATCATGACAAGCTTCACTTCAAATAATTCAGCCGGTAAGACTCCTCCTGCTGTTCTTCTTTGAAGAACGAAGAAGGTTGCAAATAGTGTTGAGAACAACACAATCTCTGCCCCTAAAAAGATCCAAAACCCGAGAATATTGAGTCTGCCGGTTTCAGATTGATATTCCATAGGCGCGTTAGAATTGCCGTGTTCTGCATGTTCCATAAATCACGCCTCCTTTATTCGGAAATCTTTCTTTCCGTCTCTTTTATTTCTTCAACAGGTATATAGTAGCCATTGTCATATTCAAATGAACGAAGCACCATGCAAAGCAGAATGCCGATCAAGCCGACAATGCCCATCCAGAACCATTCAAACACAAGTCCGAAGCCAGCAATACCGAACGCCACTGACATAATAAGCGGTCTTCCGGAGTTGTGCGGCATATGGATTTTCTTGAACTTGCTTTCCGGATGAATATCCGTTTTGTCTTCTTTCAATTGCAGGTACGCATCTTGAGATTTCACTTCAGGAAGCACCGCAAAGTTGTAATGCGGCGGAATCGCAGATGAAGTCGCCCACTCAAGCGTACGTCCCACGCCCCATGAATCTCCGCTGATCTCGCGAGTAGAGTAGCGGAAGCTGTAGTAGATGTTGTAGCAAAGGATTAAGAATCCGACACCCATCATGAAGGCTCCGACAGTTGAAATAAAGTTCAATGCAGTCCATCCGTCATTCGGTCCGTAAGTGTAAATACGGCGAGGCATACCTTGCAGCCCCAAGAAGTATTGAGGGAAGAAACATACATTAAATCCGATCATAAAGATCCAGAAGAACCATTTTCCGATTCTTTCGTTCAGCTTGTGGCCGAACATTTTCGGATACCAGAAAATAAATCCTGCGAAACATGCAAATACCGTACCCGCGATCAGCACATAGTGGAAGTGAGATACGAGGAAGTACGTATTATGGTATTGATAATCCGCTGCAGCCATCGCAAGCATAACCCCTGTTACCCCGCCGACAACGAAGTTCGGGATGAACGCAAGCGCCCACAGCATCGGTGTTGTAAAACTGATCCGGCCTTTATACATCGTAAAGAGCCAGTTAAAGATTTTAACCCCGGTCGGAACCGAAATCGCCATCGTTGTAATCGAGAAGAAAGAGTTAACGGACGCACTGTTCCCCATTGTGAAGAAGTGGTGGGTCCATACAAGGAAACTCAGGACGGAAATGGCGATAATTGAGCCGACCATCGCTTTGTAACCGAATAACTGCTTTCTTGCAAACGCTGAAATAATTTCAGAGAAAATACCGAATGCCGGTAAGATAACGATATATACTTCAGGGTGTCCCCAAATCCAGAACAAGTTAGCCCAAAGCATCGGCATACCGCCGGCTTCCAGCGTGAAAAAGTGAGCGCCGAACAAACGGTCAAATGATAACAGCGCCAATGCCACTGTCAAAACAGGGAAGGCGAATACGATAATAACCATTGTAATCAGCGTCGTCCATGTGAACATCGGCATACGCATCAGCGTCATGCCTTTTGTACGCATTTTCAGGATCGTCACCATAAAGTTGATACCCGTCATCAGCGTACCGATACCGGCAATCTGAAGACCGAGCAGGTAGAAGTTCTCACCAGGCCCGGGACTCATGTCGTTGCTTGCCAGCGGCATGTAACTCGTCCATCCTGCGTTCGGAGAACCTCCGATAACGAAAGAAATATTGAAAAGCATCGCACCTACGAAGAACGTCCAGAAACTCAGGTTGTTCAAGTAAGGGAATGCTACGTCGCGCGCACCGATCTGCAAAGGTACGACAACGTTGATCAGACCGATTAAAAACGGCATCGCCATGAAGATAATCATGATCGTACCGTGAGTCGTAAAGATCTCATTATAGTGGTTTGAGTCTAAAAAACTGTTATTAGGAAGCGCTAACTGGGCGCGCATCATCAAGCCGTCGACCCCGCCGCGGAACAGCATGATAACAGCAGAGATAATGTACATGATTCCAAGTTTCTTATGGTCTACAGACGTCAGCCATTCAGACCAGAGCCATTTCCACTTTTTGAAGTATGTGAGTACAACGATGATAGCGATAGTGGAAAGCGCAATGGAAACTTGTGCGCCCAGAATTAATGGGTCACCTGTTACAAAAAATTCATCCCATCTCAATTTCATTCGGGCTTCCTCCTTTCTTGTTCAATTTCAATCTTGTTTATCGTCGGATACTTTAAATTCGTTTTTCTTTACATCTTCCCACGGGTCTGTTTTAGAGTGCGGTGATACGGCTTTGTAGCCAAGGCGTTTGCGCGCCTCCATCGCATATTCGGCATCTTGGCCGTGGTCAACGTATTTTAAGTGTGTAGAAGAGAACGTTAATTTTCCGACATTCTCCGGAAGCATCAGTTCGTCATACTTCTCTTTCGTCAGCTTTGGAGAATCGCTTTGGGCTTTTTTCACCCAGCTGTTAAAGTCTTTTTGCGTAACAGCTTTTACGTTGAATTTCTGGTCGGCAAAGTGTTCGCCGGTGAAGTTCGCGTTGCGGCCTTCATATGTTCCCACTTTGTCAGCCTGTAAGTATTGATCCATCAGCATTCCCGCCATCGCGTATTTTTGTCCCCCAAGCTGAGGAATCCATAGCGATGCCATTGAATCTGCTGAAGAAATTTTAAATAAAACCGGACGGTCTACAGGAATGTTCAGGTAGTTAACCGTCTCAATATCCTGCTCAGGGTAGCTGAATACCCATTTCCAGTCTACCGAAGTAGCATAAACAACAAGAGGCTCTTTATCCTTTGTCGCTTCAGGCGCTTTTTCTAACGAATATATCGTCTGTACGGTAGGCACAGAAAGTGCAATAACAATTAAAATTGGGATCACTGTCCAGACTACTTCTAAGAACGTGTTGCCGTGCATCTCGGGCTTGTAATTTCCGCTGTCTTTGCCTTTGCGGTCGCGGTATTTCACTAAAATAATTGTAAATAGTACGAATACGACGCCGACAATGAACAGCATAAATCCGATTGACAAGAGAATCAGATCTTTCTGCTGGTCTGCTACAGGTCCTTTCGGATCTAAAACGGAAATGTCGCTGCATCCGCCCAGTACGAAAACAACAGCCAACATCGCTAATAAAAGTAACGGTTTAAATGCTCTGAACAAGAAGATCACCATCCTTCCTATTGATGTAGTGAATCTGAAATGTACTTTCTCAAAATCTTTTCTCTATCTACCTTGTTATGCTATCAAAATCTGCCCTTATTAGCTTTATTTTTTTCTAAAGTTCATCTTTTTTTCGACCTAATGTCACAAAATCGTCAAAAAATGCATGAACTTTTTCCACTTGCGTAAGTCAAACATAAAAAGTTTTAGATCATTTAGCATATATAGAGAAAAAAGATAGCGAGAACGAATAATACCAAATAAAGGTTTACCATAATAAAAATCGCTGGTCAACAAAAAGTTTCATTTTGTTAAACATTCTACAAAAGAATTATTTTTTCCTTTGCTCACACCTTTTCACACGGTTTCCATTTTAACGCAACGCATTGTGAAAAAAAAGACCGGAACGCGCCTTGATATGTTCATTATAAAAAACGCATTCATATGTTTAATATGGACAAAACGAAGGAAACATATAGGCATAAATAATAAAAAATAGGAAGTGATATTTATGGGTTTTATCGTATCTCTGATTGTCGCTATTATTATCGGCTGGATCGGAAGTTTATTTGTAAAAGGCAGTATGCCCGGGGGAATCATCGGGTCAATGATCGCCGGTCTGATCGGCGCATGGATCGGGCACGGACTGCTCGGCACATGGGGGCCTCACCTTGCCGGCTTTGCCATCATTCCGGCAATCATCGGAGCTGCGATCGTGGTATTCTTATTCAGCCTGATCGCCAGAAGCAGAGGATAAAAAAAGCCTCGTCCCTTATGGGATGGGGCTTTTTTCCGGTAGAGCGCCCAAATGGCGGATAAACCGCCGGAAAGCCGCTCTGCCTTCTTCTGTCTGTTTAAAGACGCCGGCATGCTCCAGTATCCGCGCAAAGGCATGGCCGATTTCCTCTTTCAGAATCTGTTCCGCATTTTCTTTCGTTACCTTCCGCTTATGCAGCACACTGAGCGCCCAATCTTTATGCTTTGCCGCAGAAGGGTCTGCCGTTAAGACCGCCTCCGGGTCCGGTGAGCACAGCGCTTCAGCCGTGTATTTCATTTCTTGTTCAAGGCGGCCCGGCAGAATCGCAAGCCCCATTACCTCAATCAGTCCGATATTTTCTTTTTTCAGGTGATGAACTTCCTGATGGG
This sequence comes from Bacillus sp. Bvel1, assembly GCF_014872755.1. Taxonomy (NCBI): domain Bacteria; kingdom Bacillati; phylum Bacillota; class Bacilli; order Caryophanales; family Bacillaceae; genus Bacillus; species Bacillus sp. Bvel1. The sequence continues at coordinate 714,471 of NZ_JAAOBZ010000008.1, forward strand.
GATGAAAAATTCCCAGCGGATGCTCATCAGAGGTGCGGTTATTTCTGAGGACGAGATCTAATTCGAATAAACCGTTTCTCCGCCTGGCAATCGGCGTAATTGTATTGTGCGGTGTTTCTCCTGAACAGGCGAGGAGATCAGCCGCCTCATCGGAATAACCGCGCCATGCCCGCAGGATGGCATCCGCCGCGCCGGAAAGCTCAGACGCGCTCTCGCTTTGCAGGCGGATGACCGACATCGGCCACTTCACAATTCCCAGCACCGTTTTCGGATAGTCAGGCAGCCTGTACCAGCTTTCTGTCTCCGCCAGCGCCATCGGGAATTCATAATGGCCCCCCTGAAAATGGTCGTGGCTTAAAATACTGCCGCCGACGATCGGCAGATCAGCATTGGAACCGAGAAAATAATGAGGATACTGGCTGACGAACGACAGCAGCCGGTCAAACGTTTTTTTGCTGATCTTCATCGGTTCGTGCCGGTCTTTCAAAACGATGCAATGCTCCCGGTAATACACATACGGAGAAAATTGCAGAAACCACTGCTCATCGCCGAGAATGACCGGAATGACACGAAGGTTTTGACGCGCCGGGTGATCCGGTCTCCCCTTGTACCCGACATTTTCTTTACAAAGAACACATCCCGGATAATCGGATTGAGGCTGCTCTTTGGCAGCGGCAATTGCTTTCGGATCTTTTTCCGGTTTTGAAAGGTTGATCGTGATGTCCAGCTTTCCGTAAGCCGTCTCAGCCGTCCATCCGACATTCCGCTGTATTCTGTCCGAACGGATATAATACACATCCTCTGAAAATCGGTAAAACGCCTTTGTCGCCTGCTCCGGCCCGTGCACCGCCTTTGTTTCTTCAAAACGACGCACAATCTCGGACGGCTGCGGGGCAAAGCAGCCCATGATCTTCGCGCTCAGCAGGTCGCGATAGGTGTCTGTATCGGCTGCAATCCGGCCCGTTTCTGCCGCCCATTCATAAATCGGGGCCAATATGTCCGGCAATGATGCCGCCGATTCATTTTCTTTCTGTTCTGAAGCCTCCGGATGGGTAATATGCAAAGTTTCATATAAACGGTTTCTTGTATATTCAATATCAAGAAATGAAATCAGCTCTTTTTGCAATCCGTACCGGATTAAACGTTCCACGTGCCGCTCAATTGCCATCGTCATCCCCCTTTAGTTCTCTCGCTCCGGCGCCGATATCCGCCGTGTAAAAGTCAGCTTTTCTCTCTGTCTTCTCCTCATAGCGGTCCCCGTTAGCTCTCCGATGAGATTCACTCTGCCGGGCGCAAAGAAAAAGCGCAGGTCTCGGATTCCCCGAATACATCAGCAAACGCTTTCTTTATTTTGCGCTTCAAACGCATCCCCTTTTCACCATTACACTTTCCCCCCGGGACGCGGAAAGAAACGGTTATGACACGCCCTCTTCTTTCGCTTTTCTGAAGACAATCCACTTGCTGGCCGCATAGTTGACGACTACGATAATGACGTTATCGGCGATTTTCGCCAATGTTTCGTTCATATGAAATTGACTGACCAGAAGAATCATCATGGCGAGATCGATGGCGAGAGACAGTACCCGCACGCTGAAAAAGGCCGTTAATTCTTTCATCAGACTCCGCATCCCCGCGGTCTTTTGCTGAAAGACATACCGTTTATTCGTAACATAAGCAAATAGAACGGACAGAATCCAAGCGGCGACAGTCGCCGCCTTGTAATCCATCTCAAATGCCGACGTCAGAATGTAAAAACTGACGATATTCACGATGGTCGTGAATATCCCCATAATGATATACATCATAATTTCTCTGTAGCGCATGGCAGTTCCTCGCTTTCTGAAAGACTTTTCTAAACCTTTTGTCAAATCAAGAAGAACGTTACCCTGATTTTCTGCCGCTGACAAAAACATAGAGCGCGTCAAACATGCTGCGGAAAGTAACCGGCCTTCCCAGCACATTGGATTGCTTAATCATCCCGTCGATGAGCGCGCACATCATGTTAGCGGTATGCTCGGTATCTATATGGTCTTCTATTAAATTTCTCGATTTGAGCCAATTTATGTACATGGTGCTTTCTTCTATCCATAACTTATACAGGCGGATATAAGCTTCATATTCACTGACGACTTTGTAAGTAGGCATATGAACGGCAAAAGACACAACATTCCAGGCAGGCTTGCTGTTTACAAACCGCATCAACAGGCTGGCCGCGCTGGCCGCGGCTTCACAAAGCGTCAACGGCCGCTCTGTTTGCTTTTCTAATTCGTCGAGATAGCCAGTGATGATCCTTTTTTTAATCTGACGCCTCTCTAACAAATGCTTCAGAAAATCTTCCTTGCTTTCAAAATGAACGTAAAACGCCCCTTTGCTGAAACCCGCCGCTTTACTGATGTCATCGATTGAGACTGAATCGTAAGCTCTTTCAATCAGGAGATGAAGGCCTGCGTCAATAAAACTTTCAAATGTTTCTTCTCTCTTAATTTGAAATTTGTTTTTTTTCATTTTTTACCCCAGCTGTTTGATCATTCACTTTATCTTACACCGAATCATTCTTTTGCGGTATTTTTTATGCAAAAAGAATATGCTAATCGACGTTTTGAGGGTAAATGTTAATAGGTCATATGGTTTATTTTTATTTGCATACTATCCAGTCAGTATTTATTTGTTTATTATTATATGTAAGAATTCTTGAAGGATTTTGGTTATTTCAGTCATTTTCTTAGGGAATAGGTAGGTGAATTCATCTTCAATTTGGGATTACCGGCCAACTATGTGTGATATTTGTTATACATTGGCTGCTGTAGCTGGGCAAATCAATTTTTCAATTGGAGGTTCTTATGAAAACTCATGTAATGAAAGATATAGATCAAGATTGGCAATTGTTAATTCAAGAGGCTAGAATCATGGGTTTGCACATTGACGATGTGAGGCGCTTCTTAAATACTGAAAAAGCGGTGAAGAAAAAAACACCAATGAAAAACACCATCCGCCAGCGGTAAGATTACAGGCGGATCCTTTTACTATATGACCTGCCACAGTCCGCCCGCACCCGAGTTTTCAAAGGAACACCCGCAATAAGAGGGGAATCAGAGAACAAACCGTATACCGGACAACCATTCCCGTCCGCATTCCGCAATTGAACAGCCAAACATGGTGATATGAGATCCCCCCGCTGCATATCTTGTGTATTATGCCCATTTATGAGGTGATACACAGATGGATACGAATCCCTATTATGATGAAAAACAACAGAACTACTACGAAGGCCTGAATCCTTATTTATTGAACAAAATAGACGAAAACTGGCGGACAGTGCTTGATGTCGGCTGCGGCACGGGCAATTTAGGAGCGGCGATCGAAGACCGCGGAATAACGGTTTACGGCATTGAAGCGTATCCCGAAGCCGCAAAAAAGGCGGAAAGCAAATTGAGCCACGTGCTTTGCGGCGACATTGAATCCGCCATTCTTCCGTACGAATCAGAGCAATTCGACTGCATGCTGTTCGGAGACGTTCTTGAGCATCTTATCGACCCGTGGACAGTGCTGAAAAAGCTTCGTCCTTATGTAAAAAAAGACGGCACGGTGCTTGCATGCATACCGAATGTCGGCCACATCTCAGTCGTGCTGGAGCTTTTAGCCGGCAAATGGACTTACAGTGACGCCGGATTAATGGATCAGACCCACCTGCGTTTTTTTACCCGGGAAGAGACTCTTTCATTATTTAAAGCCGCCGGCTATGAGGTCAAACGCATTGAGGCGATCCGCGTTGATCACCCTTCTTACCACAAAGCCATCGCATCATTGCACGAAGTATGCGTACAGCTTGGCATAAGGCATGACTTTATGACAGAAGCATCGGCCTATCAATATGTGATTGAGGCCGAGAGGAGCATGTAATGGATTCACATTCATTTCTGTTTGTCGTCTGTGTGAATGATGAGTCGCTGTACTCCCGGTGCAAGAGCCATATCATGCAGCTTACCGTCCCCCCTTCATACTCCGTTGATATCATGCCGATATACGATTCAGCAAGCATGGCCTCGTCCTACAACAAAGCGCTGAAACACCCCTCCAAATATAAAATTTATCTGCATCAGGATACTTTTATCATTCATCAGCATTTCCTTCATGACATGCTTCATATCTTTCAATCTCATCAGGAGCTCGGCCTTCTCGGTGTCGCCGGCTGCAAAACCCTGCCGCCGAACGGCATTTGGTGGGAAAGCGGACAGCGGATGGGAAAAGTGATTGAATACCGGGGGAATGCTTATCACCCGCTGGATTTTGAGCACGGTGATGAAGACGGCCTGTTTACGCCCGCTGACGCCATTGACGGCTTGTTAATGGCGGCTCAATATGACGTGGAGTGGCGGGAGGATTTGTTTCGCGGCTTTCATTTTTACGACACATCACAGTCGCTCGAATTTCAAAAACACGGCTATCAAGTCGGCGTCGCCTGCCAGAAAGACCCTTGGTGCCTTCATTTTTGCGGCGACTCCTTTGACGCCGCGGCATATGAAGCGGACAGACAAACATTTGTCAAACACTATATGGCAAAGCCCTCTCGCTGATCGAGAGGGCTTTTTTCGGGTTAACGTTTATTCAGTTCCCGCTCAATGATTTGTTCAAAGGTTTCCTTTCCCGCCGCGCCAGGGATTCTCTCATCGCCGATGATAAACGTCGGCACTGCCGTAATGCCGGCTTCCTCATAAGCATGGCGGAGCGCTTCCCGCTGTACGTCCTTGTACGCTCTTGTCTCAAGCGCCTCTTTGAAGGCAGCGCCGTCAAGTCCGGCTTCTTCCGCAAGCTTTGTCAGCACGCCAACGTCACCGATATTTTGTTCTTCCTGAAAGAACGCCTGAAAAACGCGTGTATGGTATTCGCTTCCTTTCCCGTGTTCCTTTGCGAAATGAAAGCCTTCAAATGCCAAATCCGTGTATGGATGCGGTGACACGCGGGGGAACGTGATTTCAACGCCTAACGACTGCGCCATCGGCTCAATGGAGTTTTTCCACATCTGCCGCTTGGCGGGATCATTCACCGGATCAAGTTTCGGCGAGGGGCTCGGACGCAATTCAAACGGCATCCATTCCACCTGTACGTCCTTGTCCTTGATTGCTTCTTCAAACGCCGCTTTGCCGACATAGCAAAACGGACATACATAATCAGAATATACTTTAATCTGCAGTGTCATTGTAAGTCTCCTTTCCTTATCATTTTAAGTTGTAACTTTTATAGTTACAAGTGTTTTTTTAAAAAAAACACCCTCCATATGGAAGGTGTCACGATTCCAGCAGCCTTTGGGCGATATATTCTCCTTTTTTACAGCCGCCGGGACAGGCGAATAAGGAAGAGCCGATCGTTTGTGTGTATTCATTCAGCGCATCCTTTGCCGCCAAAGCCTTCAGCATCGGGACAAATTGGCGGTCCGGGTCTTTTTGAAAGCAGATAAACAACAGGCCTGCGTCAACATAGCCCGTCTTCGGATCAATTCCGTCCGTATAGGAAAATGCCCGGCGCAGAATCTGTCTGCCGGTTGATTTTGCCACGCTGACATGCGAGTCGGCGGGAATTTGATTCAGCTTCACGGGATCGGTTTCCTTTTTTTGTCCGAAAGGCGCGCCCGAGCTTTTCACCCGCCCGAACGTGTCCTCTTGTTCCTTCAAGGATGAACGGTCCCATATATCTAAAAACATCTTAATTTTCCTAAACGCCATGTACGTGCCGCCCGTCATCCAGTCCGGCTCTCCTGATTGAACCCAAACGATCGAATTCATCAGGTTTTCATCCTTCGTGCTTTGGTTGCCGGTGCCGTCTTTGAATCCGAAGAGGTTGCGCGGTGTTTCTCCGTTTTTTCCGCCGCTTAAGAAACCTTTATTAAGAAAGCGGACTTCACACACGCCTGTTGCCTGTTTCATCAGGTTGCGCACCGCGTGAAACGCCGTTTGTTCATTATCCGCGCAGACCTGTATGACGATATCACCGCCGCCTTGTTTCTTATCGAGCTTGTCGTTAGGCATCGGCGGAATATCGGCGAGGTGCTTCGGTTTTTTATCCTTCAGTCCGAAGCGGTCCTTCCCGTCTTTCTCGAAAAACCCGGGGCCGAAGCCGAAGGTAACGGTCAAATTCGCCGGTGCCAGATCCTGCGACTCCCCGGTATCCTGCGGAGGCATATATTTATTTTTCTGTTCGCCTGACGGGACGGCGCCTGAAGTCAGCAGCTGCGTCAAGCTTGTCCATTGTTTGAAAAGGGAGATGACATCGGCTTTGTCGCTTGACATGACATCAAGCGCCGCAAAATACACATACGTCTGATGCGCCGTTGTGATTCCTGCTTGGTGCTTTCCGTAAAAAGGAACGATTTGATCACGATCACGTTTTTCATCATTCTTCTTTGAAGCGGTGGCCGCCGGTTTGAAGAGCGGCGCGAGTCCTCCGAGGCCGCTCGCTCCGACAGCGACGGCTGCGCCCGCGACGGCGCCCCACTTCAGGACATCCCGTCTGTGGATCTGTTTTTCCTTGTTATGTTCATCGCTCATGCTGTGTCTTAACTCCTTTTAAAGCACATCGGCAATCTTCGACATGGTTTCAGAAAGGGCCGTCAGCTTCGTGCTTATCTCTCTGATTTGATCTGTACTTAATGTATCACAAGACGTATACATTGATCGCACGTTTTGTATTTCGACATCAAAACTTCAAATTCGCTGAATTCCGCATTAAGTTTTTCCGTGACCTCGAAATGGTCTCTCACTGCGCGCTATTCACTGTTTTATAGAGGGCTTTTGAGCCTGCGGTGATTGGTTCAGGCGTCACTTTGAGAGAAGCGATAGAGCCGTCAAACGTTTCGGTCGATATTGCAAGCTTGATTGCTCTGTTCTTGACATACGGCTTATATTCCCCCAGTCCGTCACGCCTTTTTGCGCACACAGAAAAAGGGCCGCCCTATCGGGACAGCCCTGCTTTGGAGCGCCGAATTTCCTCTGAAAACTTCCGCGCCGCCGCTTTTGGATCTTCGGCTTGGCTGATGGCGCTGATCATGCTGACGCCGTCTGCACCCGCTTCAATGACGGGCGCCGCGTTGTCAGCCGTAATGCCGCCGATTCCTACAATCGGAATGGTGATGCCCTGACGCCGTACCTCTTCAATCAATGTAACGCCCTGCACGGCTTCAGCATCTTTTTTTGTTTCGGTCGGATAGACCGGGCCCATTCCGACGTAATCGGCTCCGGCTTCTTCCGCCCGCTTCACCTCGGAGACGTTATGTGCTGACACACCGAGAATCATATCGCCGATTGCCGCTCTCGTTTCTTCGGCGTCTGCGTCATCCTGTCCGATATGCACTCCGTCCGCCTCAAGGCGCAAGGCCAATTCGACATCATCATTAATGATGAAAGGAATCCCGGCCTGCCTGCAGACATCCTGCACCCGCTTCGCGAACAGGACACGTTCATACCCTGTTAAAGAACCGCTCCCCTTTTCCCGAAATTGAAAAAGCGTAGCGCCGCCCTCAATTGCTTTTTTCACCACGGAAACCGGGTCTGCGCTTGTATTGTTTGATCCCATAATAAAATAAACCGATAACATATCCTTCATCATTTCCCGAGAAATACGCGTCATTTTTCTGTCACCCTTTCAATTGCAGCAAGCTCAGCCGCTTCTTGTTCTGAGATGCTTGCCAGCTTGTTTAAAAGCTCAATCTGGAAGCTGCCCGGCCCCTTATGGGAGGTGTCCAAAGCGGCAAGCTGAGCGGCGCTTCCGTATACAGAAACGGCTGAAACGGCCGATTGCAGAACGTCCTGCCCCGCTGCGCAGAAGGCTCCGATTACAGACGTCAGCAGGCATCCCGCCCCCGTCACCTTCGTCAGCAGTTTATCACCGTTATGTACGGCGTATGTGTCGGTGCCGTCGGAGATGACGTCGGTTTTTCCGGTAATCGCAATGACCGTCTTCAGCCCGCTTGCAGCCGTCTTAGCGAGCTGAACCACATCTCCTCCGGCTTCCCCCGCATCCACGCCTTTTATCTTCCAATCAGGGGCGCCGGCAATATTGGCAATTTCCGCGGCATTTCCGCGAATAACGGACAAGCGGACCTCCTGTATGATCTTGCGGGCTGATGCCGTCCGAAACGGCGTGGCGCCGGCGCCTACCGGATCTAAAATGACCGGAACACCGTTTTCATTGGCCGATTTTCCGGCTGCGATCATAGCTTCAACCGATGCCGAGCTGAGGGTGCCTATGTTCAGGACGAGCGCTCCGGCGATTTTCGCCATGTCGGCAGCCTCCTCAATTGCATAAGCCATAACGGGCGATGCGCCGAGCGCGAGCAGTCCGTTAGCGGTGAAGTTCGTGACGACATTATTGGTGATACTGTGAACGAGCGGGTTTTGATCCCGCACTTTACTCAAGTGTTGAGCTGCGGTTTGTGCGTCCATGCTTAATCATCCTTTTTTCTCTTTTTCGGATTCCATAAATACGATTTCGTATGCTCCAGCCAGGCTCTGGCGGCAAAGGACATATAGCGGTCCTTCCGCCAAATGATGGCTAAATGCCACGGAATGACCGGATGAACGAGCGGAATGGTTCTGACTTTGTCAGGATCAAGACCGCGGCAGATTCTTTCCGGCAGCAGGCCGATACCGAGATTGGCGGATACCATTTCGCTGATAAAGTCCCACTGTGATGTTTCATAAATGACATGCGGCCTGAATCCGGCTTTCACGCATTCCGTCATAATTCGATTATGAAGGACAAAATCCTCCCTGAAAAATATGAACGGCTCTTCTTTCAATTCATGAAGACTGCATTCTTTCTCGTCAGCGAGCCGATGTGACGGATGGACGACAAGCATAAGGGTTTCCTTGACGATTGTGAAGGTATGAAAAATCTCTTCATTCGCGGGAAGCACGACGACCCCGATATCAAGCGAGCCGTCCTCCACCCCTTGCTGCACTTTAATAGAGCCGTCCTCAACAAGCTGAAACGTCACATCGGGGTATGTGACGCGGAAGTCACCGAGCACTCTCGGGAAAAAGCCGGACCCGATCATCGGCGGAAGACCGATGCGGACGTGCCCTTTCTTCACTTCCATAATATCGTTCAGCTCTGACGTCAGGTTTTGGAATGACTTTGTGATTTCCTGCGCCTGCACATACATGCTCTGCCCGGCGTCAGTCAGTTCAACTTGCCGGCCATTGCGGTAAAACAGTTTAATGCCGAGCTCCGTCTCAAGGTTTTTAATCATTTTTGAGATTGTCGGCTGTGAAACATACAGAGACTGTGAAGCCTTCGTAAAGCTTTTCAAACGGGCCACTTCCAAGAAATACGTTAAGTGCCGGATATCCATTACATTTCATCCTTTCTATAGACAAAAGGAATACACATTATTCTTTATATGTATTTTACCTATAGCAAAACCTTCTGTACAATATAAATATAAGGGAGGCATCATTATGAAAAAATTGCTGCTTACCGTTATTCAAATCGCTCTGCTGTTTATATTTGCGCGTCTGATCAATTGGGTCACGGCGGCTCTTCATATAAATATTCCCGGCAGTATAATCGGGATTGTGATTCTTTTCACATTATTGCATTTCAAGATTATCAAACTTGAATGGATTGAGCTTGGCGCAGCATGGCTCCTCGGTGAGCTGCTGCTGTTTTTCATCCCGTCTGCCGTCGGAGTGATTGAATACGGAGATATTATGTCTAAATTCGGCGTAAGCATTTTACTTGTCGTCGTCATCAGCACATTTGTCGTGATGGTTTCAACAGGTACGCTTACACAGCTGATAGCAAAAAGAAAGGAGAAAAAACAAACGTGTTCATCGGAATCATAAGTTTATTCTTAACTGTCTTAGTGTATTTGGGCGCGAAAAAACTCTACATTCGTTTTCCGCGGGTGTATACGTCGCCGCTTCTGATTACGCCCGCTGTTTTGGTCGTACTGCTGCTTCTTGTCAATGTCCCGTATCAGACATACAATCTCGGCGGCGGACTGCTGACCGATATGCTTCAGCCGGCAACAGTGGCGTTCGCCATCCCGCTTTATAAATATTTCCCGATTTTAAAGAAATACGCCGTGGAAATTATTTTGAACGTAGCGGTCGGTTCATGTATCGCCATTCTGTCAACAGCCTTTATCGCAAAATGGTTCAATCTCGGCAGCAGCTTAGTCGACAGTCTCGTGCCGCGATCCGTGACGACGCCGATTGCCATGAACGTTTCAGAAATGATCGGCGGGATGCCGGCCGTTACAGCGGTTTTCGTCATTTTAACGGCTTTATTGGGAACGATCATCGGGCCGATGGTCATCCGCTATTTCCGCATTGATAACGAAATTGCCCGGGGCGTGCTGCTCGGAACTAGCGCGCACGGAGCGGGAACATCTAAAGCATTTGAGCTCAGCTCCGTATCAGGAACGATCTCAAGCGTGTCCATGATTCTCGCCGCGATTATGACACTGTGCGCGGCCCCGATTTTGCTTTCGTTTATGTCATAAAAGACTGCTCCTTACAGAGCGGTCTTTTTTTAGTTGGCCATGAAGAATTGATTTGTCTGTCCTTCATAAAAAGACGAAAACACGATATGATAAGACATGAAGTGAAAAGACTGAAGAACGGATGTGTCATATGAACGGCCAGCAGCGAAGCAGCATCAGAAAAGGACTTGAAGTCGATATCGTCCTGAAAGCCGATCAGCATTCAGGAAAGCTGACAAGAGGAATCGTGAAGGATATTTTGACGAACTCAAGCTTCCACCCGCGCGGCATTAAGGTCCGCCTTGAAGACGGGCGAATCGGCCGAGTGCAGCACATTATTGAATAGAAAAAAGCCGGAGCTTCACGCCCGGCTTTTTTTCTTTAATTTCAGCAATGAAATCCTCATATGTTCTCCCTTTATATACAAAAAATTTTTAACCAACTATTGACTCTTACGTTGCGTAATACTTTAAAGTAGCCATTAAGGAGGCGGCAAACGTAATGGGTATGAAAGTAAAAGAAGTAGCTGACCTGATTGGAGTAAGCATACGCACTCTCCATCATTACGATCAAATTGGATTATTGACTCCTCAGGAAACGACCGATTCCGGTTATCGGCTTTATTCTGAAGAGAATCTTGAACAGCTGCAGCAGATACTATTTTTCAAGGAGCTCGATTTCTCCTTAAAAGAGATTAAAGAAATCATTACTAATCCTTCATTTAACCGAAGGGAAGCATTCATTTTACAAAAGAAAATGTTGATTGAGAAACGGAATAGAGTCGATAAGATGATTGAAACCATCGATAAATCAATCAAACATATGATGGGAGAGATTTGCATGACGAACAAAGAGCGGTTTGAGGGAATGAACTTCAATCATAATCTTTATGAGCAAGAAGCCCGCAAACGGTGGGGTGATCAACCTGTCGATAAGGTAAATATTAGATTGAAAAACATGACTGATGGTGAGCAAAAAGATTTATCTGATAAGTGGACTGCAATGTTCAATAAATTTGCACTCCTTATTAACCAATCTCCCGATTCCCCAGACGTACAAACAGCTATCAAAGAGTGGTTTGATTTTCTCAATGAAAATTTTGGTGAATATTCTTTTGATGCCTTTTACGGATTAGGTCAACTCTATATTAAAGATGAACGCTTCACTAAGAACATCGACCGGTATGGTGAAGGGTTGGCGAAGCTCATGAGTGATGCCATTACAATTTATATAGATACTCAAAAAAAGGGTGGTGCCCATTAAAATCATTATCGAGGATACAATTGGGCGGAGGGATTAGTGAGGCCACTTTACTCGGCACAGATGAGATACTAAGTAATAGCGGTTTTTTTCTTTAAACAGTAAGATATGAAGATTATTTTGTCCCGTATTAAAGCGATGGAAGAGGGTTTTCTTTTCCCCCTCTTTCCACGCTATAAATGATATCCTATTTTTTCCGCAAGAAAACAACCTTCAAATAGTTCCCTTCTTTAAACGCGGGAATCGTTTTGAAATCTTCCGGAAGCGTGTATTCTTCCAAAATGTCGTAACGCTCATTTGTTTCTTTAAAGGCGGTCTCTATAAAACCTTTAAATTTCTTCATATTGAAGGCGCTGCTGTTTGTCGAAGCGACGATGATGCCGTTTTTTGCGGTGATGGCGATCGTTTCCTTCAGCAGGTTTTTATAATCTTTCGCCGCGCTGAACGTCCGTTTTTTTGTGCGGGCGAAAGAAGGCGGATCAAGGATGATGAGGTCAAACGCCAGCCCTTTTTTCTCCGCATAGCCGAAGTATTTGAAAACATCCATGACCTTAATGTCATGCGCCTCATAATCAATTCCGTTGGCGCTGAACTGTTCAATCGTTTTTGCGAGACTGCGGTTGGCGACATCGACGCTGGTCGTTTTCTCAGCTCCGCCAAGCGCCGCCGCAACGGAAAATGCCCCCGTATAAGAGAACGTATTCAGCACCCGTCTGCCGTTTGCATACTTGTCCCGAATCGCTTTGCGTACATGACGCTGGTCTAAGAAAATGCCCGTCATCGCCCCATCGTTTAAATCCACCGCGTACCGTATGCCGTTTTCTTGAACAATGACCGGAAAATCTCCTCTTTCGCCTTTGACAAAATCGTCGTCTTCCACGTATTGCCCGGCAGTATCGAATCGTTTCTTTTCATAGATCGCTTTATAAGAAAGCTCCAGTCCGTCAATCGCCTCAATCATGCTGTCCTTATAAGCGTAAATTCCTTTACTGTACCATTGAATCAGCAGATAACCGTCATAAAAGTCAATCGTGACGCCGCCGATGCCGTCGCCCTCACCGTTGAAAAGCCGGAACGCCGTCGTATCGGGCGCGTTAAACAGATGGGCTCTTGCTTCAGCCGCTTTTTTCAGCTTGTCCAGAAAGAAACGTCCGTCGATCCGTTCATCTCTCGCGCGGGACAGCACCCAGCCGACTCCTTTATTCTGCAAACCGTAATAGCCTTTTCCGATAAACTCGCCCTTCTCGGATGTCACATCAAAAAGATCGCCCTCTGTTAAATGAGCCGAGCTTCCGGACAGAGCGTCTTTTTCAATCAGGGGGAATCCTTTTTTCAGCTTTCCGGCAAATGTATCTTTCACTGTAAGTAGCTTCATTGTGCATTCCTCTTTCGTTTTGCTTTCTCTTATCGTACCATAAAACATGATCAACACCGCATTGTCCCGAAAAATTCAAAACAGGGGGAAAACCATGACAGCCAAAAGAATCGACCATACAGGCATTATGGTCAAAGATATTGAAACATCCATCGCCTTTTACCAAGACGTTCTCGGTATGCAGTTAAAGGATCGTATCACTCATACGAACGGCATTATTGAACTTGCCTTTCTCGGCTTTCAAGAAGGGCCGGAGACAGAAATTGAGCTGATCCAGGGCTACAGCAGCGAGCTTCCCGCAGAAGGAAAAGTGCACCATGTCGCTTTATTGACTGAAGATATCGCGGCGGAGTTCACGCATGCGAAGCGTCAGGGCGCCGTATTCATTGATGAAGAAATCACGACGCTTCCGAACGGATACCGCTACTTTTACATTGAAGGACCTGACGGCGAATGGATCGAATTTTTCCAGCGTTAAAAAAACGGGCGAAAGCGCCCGTTTTTTTTTATGTTTCTTCTGTGACGTTTTGTTCCGCCGCCCGTTCCTCTCTCCATTTTTGAAGATCCCAAATTCGGAAAAACGGATAATAAATGATAAATGTAATCAGGAGATTGATCAGCTGCATGACCGAACCGGAGATTTTCCCGCCCGTCGCCAAATAACCGGAAATCAGCGGCGGCATCGTCCACGGTACGGCGATTCCCGCCGGTTTTGCCACCATCCCCGTACTCATCCCGATGTACGTCGCCGTAATGGTCAAGAGCGGCGCGATGATAAAGGGCACGATTAACAGCGGATTCATGACGAGCGGCATCCCGAAAATAATCGGTTCGTTAATGTTAAAAATCGCGGGCCCGATGCCGAGACGGCCGAGCTGTTTCATCTGTTTGCTTCTGGAGCGCACAAGCATGGTCAGCACAAGGGCAAGCGTCGCTCCGCTTCCGCCGACATTAATCCATATTTGAAAGAACTGTGTCGTAAAAATGCTCGGCAGCGCTTCTCCCGCCTGAAAAGCCAAACGGTTGGCGTCCATCGCCCCGTACCAGATCGGCGACATGACGCCGCCGATAATGGACGCGCCGTGTATGCCGCACGACCAAAGCAGCATTTGCACGAATTCGGCGATAAGACTTCCGCCGAGACTCCCGCCCAAAATAGACAGCGGGGTGCCCAGCAGATCGCCTACGACATTGTGGAGACTTTTAAAAGGAGTTATTTCAATAAACAGACGGGCCAGCCATACAAGCGTAATAACAATGAAACCGGGGATGAGCGCAACGAACGATTTGCTGACCGCAGGCGGCACTCCGTCAGGCATCTTAATGACGATATTTCTTTGTATAATAAACCGGTACACTTCCGTAGACAGCATTGCAATGATCATCGCGACAAACAGACCTTTGCTTCCGAGCAGCGAAATCGGTATGCCGCCTCCCACCATAATCTCTGTTGACGAGCCGTCAGGGATAAACGGAATCTGATACGGCGTCGCCAATAAAAAGGCGGCAAGGGCAATGGCTCCCGACGACAGGGCATCCACCTCATAGCTTTCCGCAAGCCGGTAAGCAATCCCAAAGGCGGCGACAAGCGCCATAATGTCAAAGGACGCATTCACGGGATACCCGAGTTTTTCAACCCAATTTTCACCGAAAAGACCAGCCATAAAATCGGCATAACCGGGAATCGGAAGACTCGTCAGAATCAGAAAAACCGATCCGATGATGATAAGCGGCATAGTCAAAATAATGCCGTCCCGCAAAGCTCTTAAGTGCCTTTGGCCGGCGACTTTTCCGGCGACAGGCATGATTTTTTCTTCCATGACCCGATTGAACGTACTCATTTATCAAAAACCCCCTTTTTGAGTTCATTGCGCAGATGTCTTAAAGCATTTTCTCCATCATATTTTGGAAACGCTTACATTTGCATACAGAAATTTTCCTTATCCCTCAGGAAAAAAAGAATTCCGCACTGCCGATATATAAAGAAAAAGGGGGAATTGCAATGTATCACACCCTGAAACCGATAATGGCCGCGGCCTTGTGCATCAGCCTGTTCTCCGCCGCGGCGCCCGCGCACGCCGAGACGCATGACCGGGACGTTATCGTGGTGTACAAAAATCAAAACGGCAAGGAATCCGCCATAGACAGCGGAGCGGATGTGGAACAGACCTATCAGCATCTTCCGGCAGTCGCCGTGTCAGCCGATTCGCAAACGGTGAAAGACCTGAAACAGGACCCTGACATCTTATATGTAGAAGAGAATGTATCCTTTCAGGCAGCAGGCGGTTCTGATATCCGCCCGTTATCAGCGGCCCAAAGCAGCAGTTACGTGCTGCCGCAATGGGATATCGAACCGACTCAGGTTAAGCAGGCGTGGAAAGAAGGCTTGACGGGAAAAAAGGTGAAAGTGGCTGTCATTGACAGCGGCATTTACCCTCATGATGATCTCTCCATTGCCGGAGGCTATTCCGCAGTCAGCTATACTCCCTCATACAAAGATGACAACGGACACGGGACGCATGTCGCCGGAATCATTGCGGCCAAACATGACGGATACGGCATCGACGGCATCGCGCCGGATGTCCGGTTATATGCGGTTAAAGCATTAGACAGAAAAGGAGCGGGAGATCTCAAAAGCCTTCTTAAAGCGATCGACTGGTCGATCGCCAATAAAATGGACATCATCAATATGAGCCTCGGGACAAACGCAGACAGCAAAAGTCTTCACGACGCCGTTGACAAAGCTTACAAAAAAGGAATCGTGATCGTTGCTGCCGCAGGAAACGACGGCAATAAAAAACCCGTCAATTATCCGGGCGCCTACAGCAGCGTAACGGCAGTCTCAGCGTCAACTGAAAAAAACGGGCTCGCGGCTTTTTCCACGACCGGAAAACAAATTGAGTTTGCCGCACCCGGCACTAATATTACGAGCACGTATCTGAATCAAATGTACGCCACAGCTGACGGCACATCTCAAGCCGCGCCGCACGTCACCGGCATGTTCGCGCTGCTCAGGCAGAAATATCCGGAGGAAGCAAATACACAGCTCCGGCAGCAGATGCAGCAGAACGTCAAAGATCTGGGCGCTCCCGGACGTGACAGCCGATTCGGCTACGGACTGGCGCAATATCACACAAAACAAAAGGGCTTTGCCGAACGGGCCGTAATAAAAGCGGAAAAGACGAAAAAGCAGGCAGATATCAATGAAGCAAAAACGGCAGTCAGCAAACTGTCCAAGTTAAAGGGAAAAACCGCTCTCGAGGCGCGGATCAATAAAGTTCAGACGGCAAGAAATGTGACGGACGCAAGAGACAAAGTCCGGACTGCCGAAAAACAAAAGAAAAAAACCGCCGTCAATGCCGCACAAAGCGCCATTCGCAAATTACCGGCCGGTTCAGAGAAAAAAGGGCTGCAAAAGCGGCTGAACGCTGTCAACTCAAGCCTTTTGAGAACTGCTGAGGCCAGCGTCAAGCAGGCGGAAAAAAAGACTTCTGAGGCCAACACCGCAAAAGCCCAAAAAGCAGTCAGCGAAATCCAGCCGGGAAAAGAAAAAACCGCTCTGGAAAAACGGCTTGGCTGGATAAAAGATAAACTCAACCGGCAGCAGGCAAGGGACAAAGTAAAAACGGCGGAAAAAACCAAGACGAAAAAAGCAAAATCAGCGGCGCAAACGGCAGTCAGCCGATTGAAGCCGTCTGCCGAAAAGACCAGCCTGCAAAAACGCGTGCGTGCGATTCGGGTGAAATAATAAAAAAAACGCTTGTGAGCCGATCAACGGCTTCACAAGCGTTTTCATCACACCTGCCTATTGGTTCATGGCCGGGCGGTCAATCGTGTTCCATTTCGTAAAGGACATATATCGGAAATAATGATCACGATACGGGTGCGAGGTGCCTGTATTCCAAGGCTTGTCCCCGCCGCAGAAATGGACGATGGCCGGTTCGGCACGTGTTTCTCTGTAACGTATACGGTCGATCAGTTCAGGAGGCGTTTTCTCATTCATGATAATATGCGTCTGCGCGTTCCAGCGCGGATGCAGTTCATGCCATTGATCATATAAGATCGCGTTAAGCGCGTCCTGATCATGAAACACGAGAAAATCCTCCGAGCTGTTATCATTGATAAAATCAATCACTTTTTTAGAAATATTCTGTTTTCTCCAAGGTTCGAAATCTATAATCATAATACCGGAATTAAAATACTTGGCAGTGTCGCTGATATTCATTTTTTTCAGTCTTTCATGCTGTCCGGCATCTTCTACCGCCGCAACTATTGCCGGGGAAATATCCAAGTCCCATAAAACCGAAATATCTTCCATCACAATTGCATCGCAATCGATGTAAATCATCCGCTTTACGGACTCATCCTTAATTAAATCAGGGATAGAAATGCGGTAATAAGCCGCTTTTGTAATGTGGCTGCTTTCGACTGCATGCTTGTATTGATCAGCGTCTACTTCTAAAAATTCAAGCGGCGTTCCGAATGACATCGCAGTCTGTTCAAGCTTGTCCTTGTTTTCGGCAGTAATTCCGCCGTCGATCACATATAATTTGGCATTCCTTGTTTTATCCATATTCATCAATAAAGAAGCGAACATCCCACCCAAATGACGAGCATAATTATCATCGGCACATGATACGATATGCATTGTTTCATTCTTTCCCACTGATATTCATCTCCCTTTTTGTTGTACAAATGTCTTTCCCTTTTTTTAAAAAGTAAACCTCAATCTTACACATTTTTTCTGCGGGAATGTGCTGTTTGCGATTTGATATCTATTGCATTCTCTATTCAAATTCAATCAGGATTTCAGCCTGAATCATCGTCAGAATACATCGCGCGGGAAAGCGAAAACACCTAAACATAAAAACAACCAGCCGGACTGCGTATAATAGCGGTCCGGCTGGTTGTGACGGGTCAATCGTTTAATCGACTTCTTTCTTAATCCCAAGCATCTTTTCGTCTAAATAATGGGCGATGTCCGCCGCTTCCTTCAGCTCGTCGGTCAGATGCTTTGGGACTTCGTTATTTAATTTGTAATAAATTTTGTGTTCAAGGCTCGCCCAAAAATCCATGGCGATGGTGCGGATTTGAATTTCCGCCTTCACATATTCCACACGATTCGTCAAATAAACGGGAATTTCAATAATCAAATGCAGGCTGCGGTAGCCGTTCGGCTTCGGATGTTTGATATAATCCTTCACCTTTACGATCTTCAGGTCCTTATGCTGCTTCAGAACCTCAGCGACATTATAAATATCGGAAATAAAGGAACAGATAATCCTGACACCCGCGATATCATGAATATGCTCTTTCATTTCCTGCGTCGTCACATCGCAGCCTTTGCGCATCAGTTTATTAACGATGCTTTCAAAACTTTTCACGCGTGATTTTGTATGCTCGATCGGGTTATGCCCGTGAATCAGATTATATTCCTGGCTGATGATAGAAAACTTCGTATCCAGCTCATCTAAAGCGAATTTATAAACTAATAATTCATTTTTCCAATCTTCCATGACCGTTTTCAAATCATCCATATGGGCTGTTGACAAGTCCATTTTTTTCATCTCCTTGCTTTGCTGTCCATATATGAGACGGGTCAGTCCGCGGTCAGGTTCTTTACAATATCGTGAAGATTATGTCATAAAAAAAAGCAAATGCCGGTTATAGCATTTGCCCTTTCATTTGATCAGCGGAAATAACTGATCAGGAGTCCGATTGAAAGCAGGAATCCGAAGAATGTATTGGTTTGCGCCGTTGATTTCATCGCAATAATCATGTTCATCGGCATTTCGTTTTTCACAAAGCCTTTCACGGCCTGAACGGGTTTCGGCACGCTCAAAAAGACCAGGAACAGCCACGGGCTTGTGTAACCCATGATGACAAGACCGACGATCCAGATGTAAGCGATGGCAAAAGATGCCGCCAGTATCATAACGGCCCCTCTATGCCCCATCAAAATGGCCAGCGTTTTACGTCCGCCTTTTTTATCTTCCTCAATATCACGGATATTGTTGGACAGGTTAATCGCTCCGACCAGGATGGCGATCGGGATGGAAATCAAAATGCTCTGTTCATTAATTCTGCCTGTCTGAATGAAGAAAGAAATAAGGACAAATACAGAGCCCATGCAAATGCCGGAGAACAGTTCCCCGAACGGTGTATACGCAATCGGCAGCGGGCCGCCCGTATACAGATAGCCGATCAGCATGCCGGCAAGGCCGATAGCCGCAAGCCACCAGCTGCTGCTCATGCAGATATAAACACCGAGCACGAGAGCAATCGCATAAGAGCCGAGCGCCAGCTGCAGAATTGTTTTCGGCTTCATGCCGTGGCGGACGATCGCTCCGCCGATACCGACGGAATCCTCCGTATCTAAACCGCGTTTAAAATCGTAATATTCATTGAATAAGTTCGTGGCGATCTGGATCCAAAGGCAGGAAAACAGCATGGCCAAAAACAGCAGGAAATCAACCTTTACGTAAAACATCGCCAATACGGTGCCGAGAAGTACGGGCACAAACGATGCCGTCAATGTATGAGGGCGGGTTAGCTGCCACAAAATGCGGCCCATGCTTTCTTTCTCGGGCGTCTTTTGGCTGCCCCCCATATTGTTTTGATTCATTTTCCTCTTCCTTTCTATTAAAAGGCTTTCACAGTCAGCCGATAACAGTAGTGTTGAATTGGGGTTTTCACGTTTTCTGCTACCTTATCTATCATAATAATTTCTTCCTCATTTCACAAGATGCGGCGCTTTATCAGCTATCCTGCCGGAAACGGCTTTTCGCCCTTCTCCATTGGGGTTCGGCACAAGCCTGCTTAAGAAAAAGCCGCCAAAATTTTTTTACCTCGTTTATATTTACGATAAGTTAAAAATCCCGCCTGAACAGCGCCTTTTTAGTATGATCATTTGCCAATTTATACATGCGTGTTTTCCATCCTTTTGTTTCTCATTCATTTTTAAGGAAATTTTAAGCTTAGGATATTAGACATATTTTGAAACTTTTTGTTAATCTAATCGTCATATACTGGTGTAATTATTGAATACGCGGGGAAGGAATTTTGAATATGATGCAAAAATTAAAACGTGCTTATGAAAATACATTGATCAAATGGACGTTTCATACGGGCTTTTATTTTCTGATATTAGTATTGCTCTTTTGGATGTATGGATTTCATACAGCGAATACCGGCACTTATATTTACAACGATTTCTAATCGGGGAGGATAACTATGAAACTACTTGATGCTATAAAAACATACGCAGACGCCAAGCCGCAGGCCGAAGCGTTTCGTTCCTTAGATCATTCCCTCACTTACGGGGAATTATGGGATTTGTCGGAGCGGGTTGCGTCCGGCATTCAAAAACATACGGCTGACGGTTCGAAAGCGCCTGTCCTGGTTTACGGACATATGGAGCCGAATATGATCGTTTCTTTCTTGGGAAGCGTCAAAGCGGGCCGCCCTTACATCCCTGTCGATGTTTCCATTCCGGCGGAGCGGATCGTCAAAATCATTGAAAGCTCAGGCGCAGAGCTGCTTATCAGCGTATCGGGCGATGCAGTCGATACGGGAAGCAATCTGATTAAAACCGTTACGCCCGAAGAGCTTGCAGCTGACGGAGATGCAGACCTCAGCCGTGAGAACTGGGTAAAAGAGCTGGATACGTTTTACATTATTTACACGTCCGGCAGCACGGGAAATCCGAAGGGCGTGCAGATATCGGCTGATAACCTGCAAAGCTTCACTGACTGGATCTGCAGGGATTTTCCTGTGGGCGGGGGTAAGACATTCTTAAACCAAGCTCCGTTTTCTTTTGATTTATCTGTTATGGACATTTTCCCGTCGCTTCAAACGGGAGGTACGCTGCACTGCGTAACGAAAGACAAAATCAATAAACCGAAAGTACTATTTGAAGAGCTGGAGAAATCCAAACTGAACGTCTGGACATCGACGCCGTCTTTCGTCCAAATGTGTCTGATGGATCCCGGCTTTACGCAGGAGCTCCTGCCTGAGGCAGAAGTATTTATGTTTTGCGGAGAAGCGCTTCCGGCTGCCGTGGCACAGGAACTGTTAAACCGTTTTCCGAAGGCCCGCGTATTCAATACATACGGCCCGACTGAAACAACGGTTGCCGTCACCTCCGTTGAAATTACGCAGCAGATTATCGATGAAAATGAATCTCTGCCCGTCGGTTTTGCAAAACCCGATATGAATATCTTCATCATGGATGAAAACGGGAATAAGCTTCCGGACGGAGAAAAAGGGGAAATCATCATCGCCGGCCCGAGCGTGAGCAAAGGCTATCTCGGTGAACCGTCTCTGACGGAAAAAGCGTTTTTCTCAATTGACGGCCAGTGGGCATATCACACGGGTGATGCCGGTTATGTTCAGGATGGTCAGATTTTCTGCCAAGGACGCCTTGATTTCCAGATTAAGCTTCACGGCTACCGCATGGAGCTGGAGGAAATCGAAGTACATGTAAGGCAGTCTCAATATGTGCAGACGGCGGTTGTCATCCCGTATCAGCCTAACGGACCAGTCGAATATTTAATTGCCGCCATCGTGCCTGAAAAACATGATTTTGAAAAAGAATTCCAGCTGACAAGCGCCATTAAAAAAGAACTGGCCGCTTCGCTTCCGGCCTACATGATTCCGAGAAAATTCATTTATCAGGATCACATTCAAATGACTGCGAACGGAAAAATCGACCGTAAACGCATTGGCGAAGAGGTTCTTGTATGACGCCTTACAGCTCGTTTTTCTTCTTTATCTTACTTGGAATCCTTCTTTTGCCGACGATTATTTTAGGGCTGAACGGCAAGAGATTCCAAGGATACAACATGTTTATATCCATCATCGTATTGGCTTTGATTTTCGCGCATGATCTGCACGGCGTGATCGCACTATGTATCTTTACGCTGTGGCAGGTGCTTTTAATCAGGGGTTATCTCGCTTACAGACTGAAAGCCAACAGCGGCTTTGTCTTCAGTATGGCCGTGATCGCGTCCATTTTACCCCTGTTTTTATCTAAATTATGGCCGTTTTTCTTCCCGCCGGCGCCTCATCATCCGGTTCATAACCTGATCAGTTTCTTAGGAATTTCTTATTTGACATTTAAAGGCGTCCAGCTGATCATGGAAACGAGAGACGGACTGATTAAAGAAAAAATGCCGCTTCACCGCCTTTTGTACTTTATTATGTTTTTCCCGACCATTTCTTCCGGTCCGATCGACAGATACCGCAGATTTGCCAAGGACGAACAGAAAGTATGGACAAAGGGAGAATACGCTGATTTACTGTATACCGGCATTCATAAAATTTTTATCGGTTTCTTGTACAAATTCATTATCGGATATGCGATTAACACGTATTTCATTATGAATCTGTCTCATATCACCCACAGTAAACTGTGGGGTAATGTGCTGTACATGTACGGATACAGCTTGTACCTGTTTTTTGATTTTGCGGGTTACACGATGTTTGCCGTCGGTGTAAGCTATATCATGGGTATCAAATCTCCGGAAAACTTTAATAAGCCGTTTATCAGCAAAAACATTAAAGACTTCTGGAACCGCTGGCACATGTCCTTATCCTTCTGGTTCAGAGACTACGTATTTATGCGCTTTGTATTCTGGATGACAAAGAAAAAATGGATAAAGAACCGGATGGCCGTCTCGAACATCGGGTATTTCCTGCTGTTCATGCTGATGGGCGTCTGGCACGGACTCGCCCTGCAATATATTATATACGGCCTTTACCACGCCGTATTAATGACCGGGTATAACTTTTTTGAGAAATGGAATAAGAAATACAAGTGGCTGCCCGCCAATCGTTTTACGGCCTTTTTAGCCATCGTCATCACATTCCATTTCGTATGTTTCGGATTTTATATTTTCTCAGGAAAACCATTTCATCACTAAAGGAGATTGAAAACACATGGAATTTAAACAGGAAGTATTAGACGTATTAGCTGAAGTTTGTCAGGAGGACGCTGTGAAAGAAAATCCTGATATTGAAATCTTTGAAGAAGGACTGCTTGATTCTTTCGGAACTGTAGAACTGCTTGTCGCCATCGAAAACCGCTTCGGCATTACAGTGCCGATCACTGAATTTGACCGTGACGAGTGGAATACGCCAAACAACATTGTAAACAAACTGACTGAGTTGAAGTAAATGAAAAAGCGTTTCTTTGGACCAATTATTTTAGCGTTTGTCCTGTTTGTCGGAGCTATCGCAGTTCCGGCTTCATGGCTTACGCGCTTCATTCCTGAAAAACGTGTCGAAGAGTCGGCAGCGGCCTTAAATCCGAATATGTTCCAGGGCCTCTATCTGCAAAACAAAATGTTCGAAGACTCGAAGTATATGCCGATTTTCGGTTCTTCCGAGCTTTCAAGACTGGATGAGTTTCACCCGTCCAACTATTTCCAAGTGAACAACCAAGGCTTTACGCCTTATCTTGTCGGAAAAGGCGGGGACCAATCCTTGATACACGCCATGAACTTTGCGGCGCATTATCAGCAGCTGAAGGGCAAAAAGCTGGTATTCATTGTTTCTCCGCAATGGTTTATCAAAAAAGGTTCTGATGAACAGCACTTTGCGCCGAATTTTTCATCACTTCAGGCATTGGATTTAGCATTTAATAACCAGATTGATCCCGCGGTCAAAAAGAACATGATGAAGCGCATGCTCCGTTTTAAAGTTGTTCAGCATGATGCCGTCCTTTCTGAATTATACAAGGGAATGGTCAACGGACAATCATGGAAAGTGAAAGCGGTCATGCCGGCTGCCAAAGCTTATTATTCTCTGCTTGAGAAAAAAGATCTTTATTATTCAATGGGAGTAACCAAGGGCCCTGAACGGACGATCTCTGAAAACCTGAAAGGGAAATCGTGGTCAGAGTTAAAAACAGCCGCCGCTCAATTAGGAGAACGGAGCTCCACGTCCAATCCTTTCTATATAGATGACGCTTCTTATAAAAAGATTAAGAAGAAAGTAAAGAGAGTGAAAGGAATCAACAAAGGAAGAACGTACGCCAAATCAGTCGAATATCACGACTTTGAGGATATGCTGAACATTCTGAAAGATGCCGGCGCTGAACCGATGTTCGTAGTTATTCCGGTCAACGGAAAATGGTATGACTACACCGGCTTCCCGAAAAAAGGCCGGACTGATTACTACAAAAAAGTCACTAAGCAAATTAAAGCGAAGGGCTTTCAGGTTGCCGACTTATCCGGGCACGAATATGATCCGTACTTTATGAAAGACACCATCCATATCGCCTGGAAGGGCTGGGTGTACGTCGATAAAGCAATGGAGCAGTTTTACAAAACCGGCAAGGTGACGGTTCACTGAGCACGGTGATGACAGAATACGTAAAAACGAACACGCAGGGGGCATTCTCTCCCCTGCTTTTTATGTGATTTGATTTTTTCACAAATTTGAGGAAAACTATTGCGAATATTTGTTGAAGGTATACAATAGAATATAAATTATTTTCAAATAAGTTTGACAATAACACCAATAGGGAGACAGAACATTATGAAACAAGACATTCGTGTTGAATTGACTTCAGCCAAAAAACCGAAACCGGACCCCCATAACCTTGCGTTCGGCAGAATTTTCACCGACCATATGTTTGTTATGGATTACGACGCCGATCAAGGCTGGTATGATCCGAGAATTATCCCTTATCAGTCCATCTCAATGGATCCTGCGGCCATGGTTTATCATTACGGCCAAACCGTTTTTGAAGGGCTTAAAGCGTATGTAACGAAGGATCAGGAAGTGCTTCTGTTCAGACCGGAGAAAAATATGGAGCGCCTGAACCAGTCAAATGACCGCCTTTGCATCCCGCTCATTGATGAAGAGCTTGTTCTTGAAGGCCTGAAACAGCTCGTAGCCATCGACCAAGACTGGATTCCGAAAGCGGAAGGCACTTCCCTTTATATCCGTCCGTTTATTATTGCGACCGAGCCTTTCCTCGGTGTAGCGGCATCCCATACGTACAAGCTGTTTATCATTCTTTCCCCGGTCGGCTCTTATTACAAAGAAGGCATTAAACCGGTAAAAATCGCCGTGGAAAACGAATTCGTGCGCGCCGTCAAAGGCGGCACCGGAAACGCGAAAACCGCCGGCAACTACGCATCAAGCCTGAAAGCGCAGCAGGTTGCGGAAGAGAAGGGATTTTCCCAGGTTTTATGGCTTGACGGCATTGAGAAAAAATACATCGAAGAAGTCGGCAGCATGAACATCTTCTTCAAAATCAGCGGCGAAATCGTGACGCCGGAGCTGAACGGAAGCATTCTTGAAGGAATTACGAGGAATTCCGTCATCACCCTTCTCAAACATTGGGGACTGACTGTGTCCGAGCGGAAGATTTCGATCGATGAAATCATCCAGGCGCATCGCGACGGCCGATTGGAAGAAACATTCGGAACCGGTACGGCGGCGGTCATTTCTCCGGTCGGCGAACTGATCTGGAATGATGAAAGTCTTGTCATCGGCAGCGGTGAAACCGGAGAGATCTCGAAGAAATTGTATGATACCATTACAGGCATTCAAAAAGGCGCGGAAGCCGACGTGTTCGGCTGGACGACGAAAGTCGCCTCACTAAGCGAATCAAAATAAGCAAAAAACCCGGAAGCAAATCCGGGGTTTTTTTTATTGCTCTTATGCTTCAATCGACTTAAAGAAATGGGGCAGATGTTCTTTGTGAGCCTCAAGCATTTCATCCAGAATGGCCTTTGCCACGGAGTCTGACGGGACAAGAGGGTTGATCGTCATCGCAAGAAGCGCCGTTTGATAATCTCCCGTGACGGCTGCTTCAGCGGCGACGCGCTCAAATGATTTGATTTGCTGGACGAGTCCGCGGACAGACACCGGCAGATCACCGACGGCGATCGGTTTCGGACCGTCTTTCGTCATGACGCAGTTCACTTCGACCGCTGAGTCATTCGGAATGCTGGCGATCGCGCCGTTGTTGATCGTATTGACGGGCTGGATATCATGTTTGTCGTTATAGATGGAGCTGATCAGGTTGCAGGCCGCGTCACTGTAGTACGCTCCGCCCCGTTTTTCCAGCTGCGGCGGTTTGATGGCGAGATTCGGATCTTTGTACAGTTCGAACAGTTCTTTCTCAACCTTCTGCACGACCTCGGCGCGTGTGCCCTCCGTCTGTGATGCTTCTATTTCATGCTCGAGCATTTCTTTCGTTTTGAAATAATAGCGGTGGTAGCCGCAAGGAATCAGATCGAGCGCCTTCAGGAATTCAGGCTCCCATTCCGTTCCGGAAATATTTTTCATCGTCATGGCGTTTTCCGGGTCTCCCATGGCTTCAATGACTTGATCCTTCACGCTGACGCCGTCTAAGAAAACATCTAACCCGAAGACCATGTGATTCAGTCCGGCAAATTGCACTTCGATCCGGCTGACATCCACATCCAATGCTTTTGCGACGCCCATTTTAATGCCGATCGGCACATTGCAGAGGCCGACGACTTTTGTGAGATTCGAGTAGCGGAGCAAGGCCTCGGTAACCATGCCGGCAGGGTTTGTGAAATTCACAAGCCACGCATTCGGACAAAGCTCTTCGATGTCTTTCGCGATTTCCAGAATAACCGGGATGGTGCGCAGCCCTTTGAATAAACCGCCCGGACCGTTTGTCTCCTGGCCGATTACGCCGTATTTTAACGGAATCCGTTCGTCTTTGGCGCGGGCCTCAAGGAGACCGACGCGGAATTGAGTCGTTACGAAATCCGCATCCTTCAAGGCTTCTCTCCGGTCAAGCGTCAGGTGAATCTCTATCGGAACACCCGCTTTTTCGACCATGCGTTTTGCAAGCGTGCCGACGATATTGAGTTTTTTCTCGCCTTCGGGAATGTCGACGAGCCATAATTCTCTGACAGGCAGTTCCTCATAGCGCTTAATGATGCCTTCCACAAGCTCCGGTGTATAGCTTGAACCTCCGCCGATCGTTACAATTTTAATTCCTTTTGTCATATTTTTGCTCCCCCTTGCAGACTCACTTTTTCGTAAATCTCGACTAACTCAGCGGCCAAGTCTTTCACGGTCATGGCATTCATTAAATGATCCTGCGCATGCACCATTAAAAGCGTCATGTCTGTTTTTTCTCCGCCGGCTTCATTTTGGATCAATTCTGTCTGGTAATGATGGGCTTCGGTCAGTTCCCTTGCGGCTTCCTGAAGCTTTTCCTCGGCCATGGCTCTGTCCCCCCGCTTTGCGGCGGCAATGGCTTCCATTGATGCGCTTCTGCCGTTGCCGCCATGCAGGATGATCTGAAAAATGGTCTGTTCCATTTTTTCATTCATGTGTTTCACTCCCTTTCTCTACAGCACGGCTTTTTCGTCTCCCTGTACGGCTGGCGCCTGCGATTGTTCAAGTTCGTTTTCTTCTTTCAGCTTTTGCGAATCCCACATTCTGAAGAACGGATAGTACACGATAAAGGCTGTGATGATATTAATCGCCTGCATGACAGCCCCTGATATTTTTCCGCCCGTGGCAAGATAGCCGGAGAAAATCGGCGGCATCGTCCATGGGACGGCAATGCCGGCAGGTTTGGCGACGAGGCCTGTGCTCATGCCGATATAGGTAAAGACCAGTGTGACAAGCGGTGTGATGATGAACGGAATGAGAAGCATCGGGTTCATGACGATCGGCATTCCGAAAATAATCGGCTCATTAATATTAAAGACAGCCGGCCCGATGGCGAGTTTCCCAAGCTGCTTCATCTGCTTGCTTCGCGAACGGAGAAACATGGTGACCACGAGCGCCAGTGTCGCGCCGCTTCCGCCGATGTTGATCCAGATTTCAAAGAACTGCTGGGTGAAAATATTCGGCAGCGCATCGCCTGCCTGAAACGCAACCCGGTTGGCATCCATCGCTCCGAACCAGATCGGCGCCATGACGCCGCCGACAATGTTCGCCCCATGTAATCCGCACGCCCACAAGAGCATTTGAACCGCTTCGGCTACCAGGCTTCCGCCGAGACTTCCCCCAAGAATCGAGAGCGGCGTCCCCAGTACAACGCTTACAATGTTATGAAGGCTTTCAAACGGCGTCGCTTCGACAATTAAACGCGCACCCCAGATCAGAAAGATGACGGCAAAGCCGGGAATTAAAGCGACAAATGATTTGCTGACCGCCGGAGGCACGCCGTCCGGCATTTTGAAGACGAAATTCCGCTGGATGATCAGGCGGTAAATTTCCGTCGACAGCATGGCGATGATCATCGCGACAAACAGCCCTTTGCTTCCCATGAGAGACAGCGGGATGCCGCCGCCCACCATGATTTCCTCTTTTGCGCCGGAAGGCAGAAACGGAACTTTGTACGGCGTTGCCAAGAGAAACGCCGCCAAAGATATCGCACCGGCCGATAATGCGTCCACCCCGTATTTTTCAGCCAGGCGGTAGGCGATTCCGAAAGCGGCGACAAGGCCCATGATTTCAAAGGTCGCATCAACCGGATATTGCAGTTTTTGAGACCAGGCGCTTCCGAACGTCTTCGCCATGAAATCCGCATATCCCGGAATCGGCAGGTTGCCGATGATCAGAAAAAATGAACCGATGATGATAAGCGGCATGGTGAGGATGATTCCGTCACGCAGTGCTTGCAGATGCCGCTGGGAGGCAATTTTTCCGGCAATGGGCATGACTTTCTCTTCTAAAAACTGGTTCACCTTATTCACACGGCCCGCCCCTTTCTACGATGCGTTTCCGAGCTGTTCCGCTGATTTCAGAACCTCCGCTCCGTTGCAAGTGCCGTAATGGACGGTATTGATGACTTCAACCGGCACTCCTTTTGATTCACCCAATTTTTTCAGCTGCGGAAGCAAATAACGGACTTGAGGCCCAAGCAGCAATACGTCCGCTTTATCAATATGCTGGTTGACTGAATCGCCTGACACCGCCCAGATTTTATATTCTTTTCCTTGTTCCTGCGCGCTTTTTTCCATCTTGGTGACGAGTAAGCTTGTTGACATCCCTGCTGCACAAACGAGTAATATATTCATGTAAAAGACCTCCTGAAAGTTTGATATTTTGTATGTCTCGATGTTAGTAACATCATATTATGAAATCGCTTTCATAACTACTCAGGCTTTTTCCGCTGCTAACGGAAAAAAGGTGTATCCCGGTCTTTCTCTGATCGTTTGTCTCTGAATACTCGTAAAACCTCCTGATAGGTTGTGCATTTTAAGAGACGGCTTACCGCGGCCGGATCATCCAACATGCCGCCGAGCCATTTGTACATATGCTGGAGGTCGGCTTTGCTTTCTTTCTCGACGCAGAGCAGGCAGACAAATTGGACACGCTTATCCGCCCAGTCAATCGGCTTCTTCAGCGTGCATACCGCCCAAAACGTCGTGTCTGTCTGCGGAACGAGCGGGTGCGGAATCGCCGTAAGATTGCCGAAACTCGTAGGAGAAATCGCTTCCCTTTCAAAAATAGAATCGGTCAGAGAATCAGAAGCGAGGCCGGCTTCTGCAACCTGCTGTCCGAGAAAACGGATGACGTCCTCCTTCGTCTCCAGATCCTGCTGCAAAAATACCAGCTCCGGTTTCAGAAAGTTCAATTGTTCCCGATTTTCTTCCAGCATGGCGTCGATTTTTGTAAAATCCCCGCCGCCCAGCAGCGTATGAACCTTCAATACGGGAACGGGCAGGTCTTTTTTGATCGGCACTGTGCTGACCACAAAATCAATCGACTCAAAGGAAAGCTGGTCAAGGCTGCAGTAATCAGCCGTTCCGACGATTTCAAGACGTTTTGCGAACCGGGAACGGAGCTTTTCTCTTAAAAGCTGCGCGCTGCCGGCGCCGGACGCACAGACAATCAGACAGCGTTTAGGCGGCCGTTCCGTCTTTCTCCTTTCAATGGCGGCTCCGAAATGAAGCGCCAAATACCCGATCTCATTTTCATGAATATCAATGCCGGTTTGCTCCTTGATCACGATTCCCGCAATCACTCCCGCTTCAAATGCGAGCGGATAATTCTCCTTTATGGCGGAGAGCATCGGGTTTCTCAGGTTCATTCCGTACCGGTTTCGGTTAATCGCCGGCTTGATATGGAGCGCAAGACCCGCTTTCAGCTCATTGTCGTCCGTGATTCCGAGCTTCAGCTCCCGCTCAATGGCTTCAATCATGGCCTCCGTCAAACGGCTGGTTTCCCCGTCTATCAGCCTTGTAAGCTCTTTTCCTTCCATTTGTGACTGGGTCATGCGCTTTGTCCCGAGCAGGTGAATGGCGATATAGGCGGTTTCCTGTTCGGGAAAGGTGACCGAAAGCGCAGATTCAAGCTCTTTTACGATGGCTTCCGCTGACTGATATTCTGTTTCGAGCTTAATATCATGAAGATCTTCCGGAATGAGAGATACATAGTTTTCTGTCCGGATTCGTTTGCAGGCAATGGCGATATGGATGATGAGATTGTTCAGGCCGAAGAAAGAAAGCGGGATCTTATGGTTTCGAACCTGCTTCATAATGGCTGTGCGGATCACATGAATGTCGTCTTTCGGCAGAATACCGGCCTTTTCACTCAGGAGATCAGGCTCGGGCTCGCGGTCGTCCACTAAGTATTCCGCCATACAATAACGGAGGCGGAGCTCTTCGCCGCGCAGCTTAAAGCCGTAGTTCGGCCTTGTTTCCAAAATGATGTCATAGGGGCGGAGCCGTTTTTTGACTTCTTTTAAATCAGATTGAAGTGTGGATTTACTGATGAACAGTTCTTCCGCCAAGTCATCCAGCTTGAGGTAGCCGTCGGCCAGAAGCATTCTTTTCATCAGGTAATCTATCCGTTCATCGGGAAAAATCGGCACGGTGCTGTTCTGCTGGAAATTGTCCTGAAGCCAGTTTTTAAACGGCTGCTCATTCCGGATCAGCAGCTTATAGCCGCTCCCTCTGACAGATTGAATGGATGCGCCGTGTTTTTCTACAATGGTTTGCAGTTCCTTTATGTCATTGCGGACCGTCCGCGTCGTTACCTTTACATTTGCAGCGATGACTGAGCTTGTAACCGGTGTTTCAGCAGCTAAAAGCAAGCGCAGAAGTTCACGAAGCCGCCCATGAAGCATGAGAAAAACCTCCTATCAGATCAGATGCAGATGTGAAAAATGGGCAAAAAGAATGAGGAAGGGGTAAATGTATGTAAATTCTATACTGGGGAGGATTTCAAGTCAATGCGGCAATCCGATGCCAAGACCGTAAAAAAACAGCCGGATCAGCCGGCTGTTCGGGATGCGGACATGCGGTTCCGCTTAGATGCCTTCCGTTCTTTTATGATTTTTCTGATAATCGGATAGATGACGGGCGCCCATTTGATAATCGTTTTGAAAAATTTTTTCAATGTCTGAATCCCCTTTCTTTTACCTTGTCTTTCCCCTGTTATCAGCGTTTATAAACATGGTCAGCGTGAGACATACCGGTTCCCCGTCACCCAATAGCGCCACGGATAATCCCGGGCTTCTCCGCTGTTGTCAATCCCGATTCTCGGGCCTGTTGATATATGTTCAGGCGTAAAGCCCTCCGTAATATACAGCGGCGGTTCCGTGATCATGCCGCCGTAGTCGTTCATTGAAATGCCCATCGCCTTCGTCAGTTTTCCCGGGCCGTTTGTCCACTCTCTCGGGGGTCTGCCCGGTCTCCTGCTCTCCATCAGGAACTGTCCTTCATGAGGCTCCGCCGCCCTGATTAACACGGCCTGCGGAATGCCGATGTCCGCGGCGACGACGTTCATTAATGTATGAGTGTGCATGACGTATGTATAAATGCGGCCCGCCTCATGGAACATAATTTCCGTCCGTTTCGTGCGCCGGTTGCCGAAACTGTGCGCCGCCCGGTCACCCGCTCCCATATAAGCTTCCGTTTCCACGATATAACCTGAAGCCGTTCCCTCATCCGTCTCCTTCACAAGGAGACAGCCGAGCAATAAAGGGGCAAGCTCCACTGACGGTCTCTGGTAAAATTCAATCGGCAAAGGCTTTCCTTCTCCCGCCATTTGCCTCCCTCCTTTCTGAATATAGCGATTTCCTCTTTCACGTTTTTCACTTCTTTTTTACAATATAAACATGAAAGAAAAAAGGGCATCATTGTTGAACACTCTATTGCGTTTTGAAAATCGGCCCGGTATAATATGATGGTTCAAATGAAAATGATTCTCATATTCAATAAATGCCGGACAATGATCATAAAAG
Source organism: Bacillus sp. Bvel1 (assembly GCF_014872755.1). NCBI lineage: Bacteria > Bacillati > Bacillota > Bacilli > Caryophanales > Bacillaceae > Bacillus > Bacillus sp. Bvel1. The sequence continues at coordinate 746,790 of NZ_JAAOBZ010000008.1, forward strand.
TAGGTGAATTGATTTTTGAGCGATTCTGTCACGTCCGCAAGCCGTCTGATCAGCATCTTAAAAAACGGGGTTTTCTTCCTGATCGCGGTGGTCGGGCTGCTTGTTTCTATTTTTTTCGCCGTCTCATTCGGCGCGAAAGACATTACTTTACATACGGTTTGGTCGGCTGTTGCTGATTACAATCCGAACATAACGGGCCAGCAGATCATTCATGAATTGCGTCTTCCGAGAGTGCTCGGCGCGGCCGTTACAGGAGCCGCTTTTGCCGCAGCCGGCGCCCTCATGCAGGGTGTCACGAGAAATCCGCTTGCCGATTCGGGTGTCTTAGGCGTAAACGCGGGCGCCATGTTTGTTGTTGCGCTCAGCTTTGCTTTTTTCCCTCATTTGTCATACGCCCTGCTGATGGTGATGTCATTTTTGGGAGCACTGGCAAGCACCGGCTTGATTTTCTTTATCAGTGCGGCGGGAAAAGGCAGCATGACACCTTTAAAGGTGACGCTTGCCGGGGCGGTCGTGGCCGCGCTTTTACATTCACTCAGTACCGGTGTAGCGATTTATTACGATTTAAGCCAGGATTTGGCCTTCTGGTACGCCGGCGGGGTGTCGGGGATCAAGTGGGCTCATTTACAAGTCCTTGTTCCCGTGATTGCGGTCTTCATCATTCTCGCGACATTCATGGGCAGGTCCGTCACCCTTCTCTCAATGGGAAATGACGTGGCGGCGAATTTAGGGGTGAACACGGCTCTGACGCGTGCCGCGGGATTAATGATCGCCGTCGTTCTTGCCGGTGTGTCTGTTTCCGCTGCCGGCGCGATCGGCTTTGTCGGGCTGGTCATTCCTCATATCGCCCGCAAGATCGTCGGCGTTACGTACAGGCTGATTATTCCGATGTCCGCGTTGCTCGGCGCGATTCTTTTGATTTTGGCCGACTTGGCCTCACGCACGGTCAGTCCCCCGAGAGAATTGGCGATAGGCATCATGGTGGCACTTGTCGGTGTCCCTTTCTTTCTTTATATTGCCCGCAAGGAAGGGAGAGACTTATAAATGAAAGTGCAGAAAGAAACAAAAAAAGCGGCGGCGGCAGGTCTCGTTCTGCTGGTCATCGCCGTTTGCATTATTCTGATCGGGCTGCACACGGGCTCATTCCGGCTTTCTCCCCTCACCGTGGGAAAAACGCTGTTCGGTTACGGCACGTTTCAAAGCACAACCGTTTTATTCGATTACCGGCTCCCCCGGATACTGGTGACGATGCTGGCCGGTATCGGCTTAGGCGTGTCAGGCGCTATTTTGCAGGGTGTATCCCGAAATCCGCTTGCCGATCCGGGCATTCTCGGACTGCATGCCGGCGCTTCCTTCGGTTTGATGATGTATATCACATTCTTTCATTCCCTGGAGGCGCAGGCGTCGATGTTCATCCCGCTGTTTACGTTTGCGGGCGGAACACTCGCCGCCCTGCTGATCGTAGTGCTTACGTACGACAGGCTGAACGGTTTTTTAACGATCCGCATGCTGTTGGTCGGGATCGCCGTTTCCGCGGGCTTCAGCGCCGTTACATTGTTTATGTCGCTGCGCCTGAATGAAGAAACTTATACCTTCGCTTCCCGCTGGCTGGTGGGAAACGTCTGGGGCAGGGATTGGATTCACGTGTGGTCGCTTTTGCCCTGGATCGGCATTCTCGCACCGCTTGCATGGCTTAACGCCCGGTCTTTGAATATTTTAATGCTCGGTGACCAGGCAGCCGCGGGGCTCGGCGCACACGTGCAGAGAAAAAGGATCATGCTGATCGCCATAGCGGTCGGCTTGTCCTGCGCGAGCGTCGCGATGGCCGGCGGAATCGGCTTTATCGGCTTTGCCGCCCCTCACTTGGCAAGACGGCTCGTCGGCACCATGCATCAGCATATTATTCCGATTGCTGGATTAATCGGCCTTGTCATTCTTGTCGCGGCAGACACCATCGGCCGGTCTTTGTTTCAGCCGAACGCCATTCCGGCCGGCGTGGTTGCGGCAGCCATCGGCGCGCCGTATTTTCTCTATCTCGTCATGAAAATCAAATCATAAAACAAGGAGTATTCCCATGAAAAAAATAATTGCGCTCATCAGTTTCATGTGTATTTTCTTACTGGCTGCCTGCCAATCCGATTCATCACAGCCGGAGTCAAAAAAGAAATCCGGCGATCATAAAATCGCTTCGATGTCCATTCACCTGACAAATGATCTGCTGGCTCTCGGCGTTACACCTGCCGGTTCCGTCGTGGGCGGAGAATTAAAAGATTTTCTCCCTCATGTGAAAAATCAGCTGAAAGACACGAAAAAACTCGGACCTGCCTCAGACCCGGATATGGAAGCTTTACTTGAGCTGAATCCAGACAACATTTATCTTGATAAAGAATTTGCGGGAAAAGATGTGTCTAAATACAAGAAAATCGGAAACACACACGTTTTCGACCTTGATAAAGGCACATGGCGTGATCATTTAAAAGACATCGGAAAAATCGTCAACCGTGAAAAAGAAGCGAAAACATTTATTCAAGATTACGAAGATGAAACAAAACAAGTCAGATCCATGATGAATAAGGAATTAGGGAAAAACGCCAAAGTCATGGCGATCCGCGTGAACGCAAAAGAGCTTCGCGTCTTCAGCACACGCCGCCCGATGGGACCGATTCTGTTTGACGATCTGAAGCTGAAACCGGCTGACGGCATTAAAGAAATGAATACCTCCCGCCCTTATGAAGTCATTTCTCAAGAAGTGCTGCCTGATTACAACGCAGATGCGATTTTCGTGGTCGTTAACAGAGACGACAAGTCACAGCAAGCCTATAAAGAATTGCAAAAAAGCGCTGTCTGGAAAGGGCTTAAGGCCGTGAAAGCAAACCATGTCTATAAAATTGCCGATCAGCCTTGGCTTGATTATTCGGCACTGGGAAATAAATTAGCAATGGATGAAGCGAAAAAACTGTTCCAAAAATAAACATGAGCCGGTTTTGCAAAAAGTGCAAGACCGGCTTTTTTTATATTGCCGTTTACTTATATAAATGTCTGCTTATATAATAGTGTAAAAAAGGAGTGAGCGCATGGAACGGCGGCATAATGCTTTAAGTTCCGAAGGGATCAGCCAGTGCCTCAAACTTCTAAGCGACCCGACGAGGCTTTTGATGCTGAAGCTTCTGGAGGATAAGGAATATTGTGTCTGCGAGCTGACGGCTATTTTTCATATAAGTCAGCCCGGCATCAGCCAGCACTTGCGGAAATTAAAGAACGCCGGCCTTGTGCGCGAAAGACGCGAGGGCCAGTGGCGGTACTATGCCATTCATCCGTCCGGACCGGAATACGCGCTGGTTTGCTCGATTCTGCAGCAGATAGATGAAAAGGACGAAGTTTTACAGACATTGCGGCAAAAAGAAGTCACTGTTACATGCCGGTAAGGGGGATATATTCTTGGGAGTTGCGGTTTTATCAGCGCTGATTTTTGTGCTGACACTTGTGTTTGTCATATGGCAGCCGAAACATATATCAATCGGCTGGTCTGCCTGCGGCGGAGCGGTCCTCGCTTTGATCGCCGGAGCAGTCAGCCTGCACGATATCGCGGAAGTGACGGGGATCGTCTGGAATGCGACACTCGCCTTTATCGCCATTATTATCATTTCATTAATTCTTGACAGTATCGGTTTTTTTGAGTGGGCCGCGCTGCATATGGCCATGGCGGCCAAAGGCAGCGGGCTGCGGATGTTTCTCTATGTGTCGGTCTTAGGGGCTGTTGTCTCCGCCCTGTTTGCCAATGACGGAGCGGCGCTCATTTTGACGCCGATCGTACTGGCGATGGTGCGGGCTTTGAATTTACCTGAAAAGCTGGTTTTTCCATTTATTATCGCCGGGGGATTCATCGCCGACACCACCTCGCTTCCGCTCGTTGTAAGCAATTTGGTCAATATTGTATCCGCTGATTACTTTCATATCGGGTACATTGAATATGCAACACGCATGCTGGTGCCCAACCTTTTTTCTCTGGCGGCAAGCATTTTGGTGCTGTATCTCTATTTCAGAAAAAACATTCCGAAACGGTATGACACCGGTCTTGTGAAACATCCGGCATCCGCGATTAAGGATGAACGCCTTTTCCGGTTATCGTGGGCTGTGCTGGCCGTTTTATTGATCGGATATTTCGTCAGCGAACTGCTGTCGATACCCGTTTCCTTCGTTGCCGGCTCCATCGCGGTCATTTTTCTCATTCTGGCGCAGCGAAGCCCCGCCGTCCCTGCGAAACAAGTCATCAAGGACGCCCCGTGGGCCATCGTGTTTTTTTCTGTCGGCATGTATGTTGTCGTGTACGGCTTGCGGAATGCCGGACTGACGGATCTTCTTTCTCAGCTTATTCAGAAAGCGGCAGATCACGGATTGTTTGCGGGCACACTCGGAATGGGTTTTATCGCTGCGATCCTCTCCTCCGTTATGAATAACCTGCCGACGGTGATGATTGACGCCATAGCCATCAACGGAACGGACACTCACGGGCTGCTGAGAGAAGCATTGATTTACGCGAATGTTATCGGTTCTGACCTCGGGCCGAAAATCACGCCGATCGGGTCGCTGGCGACATTGTTATGGCTCCACGTGCTGAGCCGGAAAAACGTGAAAATTTCCTGGGGAATGTATTTCAAAACAGGTCTGATATTAACCATTCCGACGTTATTCATCACCCTGATCGGACTTTATTTATGGCTGTTATGGCTCGCTTGAGATGAAAAACCTTTTAAGTTGAATCTTAAAAGGTTTTTTTGTGTCAAAAATCCGAAAAGTAAAACTTTTATATTTTAAAAGTATAGACATTTAATTTCAAAAGATTATAATATTCATGAAAACGTTTTAACTTTATGAAAGAAGGGATTCCTCATGAAAAGAATTTTATTAGCCTGCAGCTCAGGCATGTCCACCAGCCTTCTTGTGACGAAAATGCAGAATTACGCCAGCTCCATCGGTGAGGAGGCCGAGATTTGGGCAGTCGGACAGGATAAAGCAAAAGAAGCGATGAAAGACGCAGACGTCGTACTGATCGGCCCGCAGATGAGTTTTTTAAAAGGCGAGCTTCAGAAAGAGGCGGACCCGCTTCACATCACCGTTGATGTGATTGATATGATGGCATACGGCATGGGAGACGGCAAAAAAGCATACGAACAGGCCGTTGCCTTGATAGAGAACAAATAAAGGAGGCGATAAGCATGGAAACGTACACGGATGAACAGATCAGTTTTCAGCTGATTCTTCACAGCGGCAATGCCCGCAGCTGTATTATTCAATCGATACGCGCTTATAAAGACGGCCGGCCAGATGAGTCAGACACCTTTCTGACAAAGGCTGAAGAAGAACTGGGAAAAGCGCACGACATCCATTTTCAGATGATTCAAAAAGAAGCCGGCGGCGCCAAGACGGATGTCTCCCTGCTTTTTATGCATGCTGAAGACCACTTAATGTCAGCGCTCTCAATGAAAGAGATCGTCAAAGAAATGCTCGACTTATTTCAATCAAAGAATTTATAAAAAGCCGGGGGTGAAGACGTGTTTGAGAAAATCAGCCAATTCCTTGTTCCGATCGCGGGCAAATTAAACAATAACCGCTACCTGCAAGTCTTACGGGATGCTTTTATGCTGGCGTTTCCGCTGACCATTTTCGGTTCGGTGTTCGTCGTGCTGACGAACCTGCCGTTTTTAAACAAAATCATGAGCAGCTCCGCCCTGTCTGTCTTTCAATCCGGATTTGGCGGCGCTTCGACGGCGACGATGGGGATTATGTCCATTTTTGTCGTCTTCGGGATCGGCTATTACCTTTCAAAAAGCTACGAAGTGGAGGCCGTATTCGGCGGAGCGATTGCATTGGTTTCTTTTCTGCTGCTCACCCCGTTCGTCTTAGAGCCGGAAACGGGCAAAGCGGTCGCAGGCGTCATTCCGGTTGACCGGCTTGGAGCAAAAGGGATGTTTCTCGGCATGATAACCGCTTTTTTGTCGGGTGAAATCTACAGAAGAATCGTCCAGAGAAACTTAACGATTAAGATGCCTGCCGGTGTTCCTCCGGCTGTTGCTAAATCGTTCGCCGCATTGATTCCGGCTTTTATCACGCTTACCGTCTTCCTCTTGATCAATGCGGCTGTCACCCAGATCTTTCACACCAATCTGCATGATGTCATTTATCATACGGTTCAAGCCCCGCTTGTCGGACTTGGAAGCGGCATCATTCCTACATTAATCGCTGTTTTCTTTATTCAGATTTTATGGTTTTTCGGACTTCACGGACAGATCATTATCAATTCCGTGATGGACCCGATCTGGAATACATTACAGGTCGAAAATTTGGCTGCGTATACAGCGGGAAAAGAGATTCCCCATATTATTTCTAAGCCGTTTATGGAGATTTACACCGTCGGAATGGGCGGAACCGGAATGACATTGGCCATAGTGATCGCCATCTTGCTTTTTATGAAAAGCAAACAGATGAAACAGATATCCAAACTCGGTCTCGCGCCGGGCATTTTCAACGTCAATGAGCCGGTTATTTTCGGTTTGCCGATCGTGATGAACCCGATCATTATCATTCCGTGGGTGATCGCACCGATGGTTGTCACGCTCGTCACCTACCTGGCCATGTCGGCGGGGATCGTGCCCCCTCCTACCGGCGTGACCGTGCCCTGGACCGTCCCCCTTTTCATTAACGGGATTATGGCGACCAATTCCGTCATGGGCGGCATTATGCAGCTGGTCAACCTCTGTATTGTGTTTATTATCTGGTTCCCGTTTCTTAAAGCGCTGGACAAATTAAACATGGCAAAGGAAAAAGAAGCCGAGGCCGAGCAGCATGCACGGGATGACAGCATGAGTATGTAATCAAAATCGCAGTAAGGGAGAGAAATCAATTGACTGAATCTAATATTCAATATCGTTTTCCGGAAGGATTCTGGTGGGGGTCTTCCGCCTCCGCCACCCAAACAGAAGGCGCCGCCGACAAAGACGGAAAAAGCCAAAACATATGGGATTACTGGTATGAAAAAGAGCCGAGCCGTTTTTTTAACGGCGTCGGCCCCGGCGACACGTCACGTTTTTATGATCAATACAAGGAGGATATCCGGCTGATGAAAGAAATCGGACACAACTCCTTCCGGCTGTCTATTTCCTGGTCAAGATTGATTCCGGACGGAACTGGCGAGGTCAATCAGAAAGCGGTCGCGTTTTATCAGGACGTCATCGATGAAATGCTTGCCCATCGCATTGAGCCGTTTGTCAATTTGTTTCACTTTGACATGCCTCTCGCCCTTCAGCGTAAGGGGGGCTGGGTCAGCCGGGACACCGTTGACGCGTTTGAACATTACGCCAAAACATGCTTTTCGCTATTCGGTGACAAAGTGAAAAAATGGTTCACTCACAACGAGCCGATTGTGCCGATTGAAGGCGGCTACTTATACGACTTTCACTATCCGAATCACGTTAATTTTCAAGAAGCGGTGCAGGCCGGCTTCCATACCCTGCTGTCGAATGCAAGGGCTGTCAAAGCCTACAGAGAATTGAAACAGGACGGACAAATCGGAATCATTCTGAATCTGACGCCTTCTTATCCGAGAAGCTCACACCCTGAAGATCTGAAAGCATCCCGGATTGCCGACGCCTTTTTCAACCGCTCATTTTTAGATCCCGCCGTAAAGGGCGAATTTCCTGAGGAGCTTGTCGAGATTCTCAAGGCGGAAGGCTTTCTGCCGCGTTATGAGAAAGAAGATCTCCGCCTCATTCAGGAGCATACGGTTGACCTCTTAGGCGTGAACTACTACCAGCCGAGACGCGTCAAGGCAAAAGAACATGTTCCGAATCCGCACGCCCCTTTCCTGCCTGAGCGTTTCTTCGATCCGTATGTTATGCCCGGACGGAAAATGAACCCTCACCGCGGGTGGGAAATATACGAAAAAGGAATCTATGACATTCTCACCAATCTCAGAGAACATTACGGAAATATCGAATGTTTTATTTCCGAGAACGGCATGGGAGTTGAAGGCGAGGAACGCTTCCGCGATGAAAACGGCATCATTCAGGATAATTACAGGATTGAATTTATCCGGGAACATCTCAAATGGGTGCATCGGGCCATCGGAGAAGGTTCAAATGTAAAAGGCTATCACCTGTGGACTTTCATGGACAACTGGTCTTGGACAAATGCTTATAAAAACCGCTACGGCTTTGTATCTGTCAATCTGGAAAACGGGGGCGAACGGACCGTCAAAAAAAGCGGCCGCTGGTTCAAATCCGTTTCCGATCAAAACGGATTTTAACAGATGAGGAGGTACGGCCATGCTTGGAGGTATTGAAGCCGGCGGCACGAAATTTGTCTGTGCCGCCGGACAAAAAGACGGCACCATTCTGGACAGGGCGGAGTTTCCGACGGGAGAACCGGATGACACACTCAGACAAGTCATCCGTTACTTTAAAGATTTCCCGATAGAAGCCATCGGCATCGGGTCGTTCGGACCGATTGACATCCGCCCCGACAGTCAAACATACGGGTGCATCACCGCGACGCCGAAGACAGCCTGGCGGAACTGCCCTATTCTTCAAACGATCAAAAGCGCACTGCATATTCCCGCAGGCTTCACCACCGACGTTAATGCGGCGGCGCTCGGAGAAGCTTCTTTCGGCGCGGCCAAAAACACGGACAGCTGCCTCTATTTGACGGTCGGCACTGGCATCGGAGCGGGCGCCATCATGAACGGCAGATTTGTTCAAGGGCTGTCTCATCCTGAAATGGGCCACATTTATGTCAGAAGACACCCGGACGACGGCTACAAAGGCAATTGCCCTTACCATACAGATTGCCTGGAAGGCCTCGCGGCAGGTCCCGCCATTGAGAAACGCTGGGGGAAAAAAGCATATCTGCTGGCGGATCAGCAGGAAGTGTGGGAGCTTGAAGGCTATTATATTGCCGAAGCGCTTGTGCAGTATATTCTCATACTTTCGCCGGAAAAGATCATCCTCGGCGGGGGCGTCATGAAGCAGCATCAGCTGTTCTCTTATATCCGTCAGCACGTGAAAAAGCGGCTGAATCAATATATTGATCTGCCCGACATTGAACACTTCATCGTTTCCCCTCAATTAGGGATTCACTCCGGCGCTGCCGGTTCGCTCGTATTGGCGGAGCGCGCATTAGAGACGGCAAACCGGGAGGCGGGAAAATGACGAAACTCTTATTTTTGGAACCGGTTTTTAAAGAAAGATTATGGGGCGGGACGAAGCTGCGCGATACATTCGGGTATGAGATTCCTTCTGAGCGGACGGGAGAGTGCTGGGCGATTTCAGCTCATCCGCACGGTACATCCATCGTGCGGAACGGGCCTTTTTCCGGAACATCATTACACCGGCTCTGGAATGAACACCCTGACCTGTTCGGACATCCGAAAGAAGACGCTTTTCCCCTGCTCACAAAAATTCTTGACGCAAATATGGACTTATCCGTGCAGGTTCATCCGGATGACGCATATGCACATCGGCATGAAAACGGAGAACTCGGAAAAACGGAATGCTGGTACGTGTTGGACTGCAAAAAAGACGCGGAGCTCATTTTAGGGCACCGCGCCCAAACAAAAGAAGATTTCGTTCGGCTCATTGAACGAAACGAGTGGGATCACCTGCTCCGCCGCATCCCCATTAAGCCCGGCGACTTTTTCTATGTCCCGAGCGGCACACTGCACGCTTTATGTGAAGGTACGCTCGTTCTTGAAATCCAGCAAAGCTCTGATGCCACCTACCGGCTTTACGACTATGACCGGACGGATGGGAACGGGAATAAACGCGAGCTTCATCTTGAGAAAGCAATTGACGTAACAGACATTCCCCATACCGATGAAAATGTAAAAAGCACTAAGCATCGGATCGGAGATGCTCTTATTACGATACTCGCCGAAACACCTTTCTTTTCAGTTTATCAATGGGATGTGAGCGGGAAAGCATCATTCCCCGCACCCGGCCGGTATTTACTCGCAAGCGTCATTAAAGGACGCGGAGAACTGGATGGATGCCCCGTTCACAAAGGCGATCACTTTATCGTGCCGGCGGATTCCGGAGATTTTGTTATAGAAGGAGATTGTGAGGTTATCGTTTCACATCCTTCATCATCTTAAAAATCAGGAGGTCTTTTATATGCTTAAAAAATTAGCAGTCTGCCTGTCTATCATTTTATTACTCTTAGGAGCCGCCAGTCCGATATCGGCTCACACCGTTTATCCCGTCAACCCAAATGCCCAGCAGACGACAAAAGATATCATGAACTGGCTGGCCCACCTGCCCAACCGTTCAGAAAACAGGGTCATGTCCGGAGCGTTCGGCGGGTACAGTGATGTCACTTTTTCAATGACAGAGGAAAACCGCTTGAAAAACGCGACGGGACAGTCTCCCGCCATCTACGGCTGTGACTATGGGAGAGGGTGGCTGGAAACAGCGGATATCACCGATACTATCGATTACAGCTGCAACAGCAGCTTAATCTCATACTGGAAAAGCGGCGGCCTCCCTCAGGTCAGCCTGCATCTCGCAAATCCGGCCTTTCCATCCGGAAACTATAAAACGGCCATCTCAAACAGCCAGTACAAAAACATCCTTGACCCTTCAACTGTGGAAGGAAAACGGCTTGAGGCGCTGCTCAGCAAAATCGCCGACGGCCTTACTCAGCTGAAAAATCAAGGCGTCACCGTTCTGTTCAGACCGCTGCATGAAATGAACGGCGAGTGGTTCTGGTGGGGGCTGACAGGCTACAACCAAAAAGACAATGAGAGAATCTCGCTGTACAAAGAGCTTTACAAGAAGATATACCGCTATATGACAGAGACAAGAGGATTGGATAACCTTTTGTGGGTGTATTCGCCGGATGCCAACAGAGACTTTAAAACAGACTTCTACCCAGGCTCATCTTATGTGGATATTACCGGTCTGGACGCTTACTTCACTGATCCGTATGCGATATCAGGCTATGATGAAATGCTGTCTCTGAAAAAACCGTTTGCCTTTGCCGAAACCGGTCCGTCCGGCAATATCGGAAGCTTTGATTATGCTGCTTTTATTAATGCGATCAGGCAAAAATACCCTCAGACCGCGTACTTTTTGACATGGGATGAACAATTAAGTCCGGCGGCCAATCAAGGCGCGCAAAGCCTTTATCAAAACAGCTGGACGCTGAACAAGGGCGAAATATGGAACGGCGGGTCCTTGACGCCGATCGCGGAATAACCGCTTCTTTTGAAAATCGGTTTTAAAAAACGGCTCTGCTGGGCATATTGTTACCGTTCAAAAAGGAGGGTTCAACAATGGAAAATAACAAAAACAGCGAAGAAACGCTTTCCAGTAAGACGACCGGTAAAGGCGAGTCAGAAGACACGCTGACAAACCGGCAGGGCCATCCGGTCACTGACAACCAGAATGTCAGGACAGTCGGCAATAGAGGACCGACGACATTGGAGAATTATGATTTTTTGGAGAAAATCAGCCACTTTGACCGCGAACGGATTCCCGAGCGCGTCGTTCACGCGCGCGGCGCCGGCGCACACGGATACTTTGAGGCGTACGGAAGTTTTGGAGACGAGGAGATTTCTAAATATACAAGAGCGAAAGTGTTTCAAAAGAAAGGAACGAAAACTCCGGCGTTTGTGCGGTTTTCTACCGTCAACCACGGGAAGCATTCCCCGGAAACATTGCGTGATCCCCGGGGTTTTGCCGTTAAGCTTTATACCGAAGACGGCAACTGGGATCTGGTCGGCAACAACCTGAAAATCTTTTTTATCCGTGATCCGCTGAAGTTCCCGGATCTTGTGCACGCATTTCAGCCTGATCCCGTTACGAACATTCAGGACGGCGAGCGTATTTTCGACTTCATTTCCCAATCACCGGAAGCGACTCATATGATCACTTTCTTGTTTTCGCCGTGGGGCATCCCGGCCAACTACCGGCAGATGCAGGGCTCAGGCGTCCATGCCTACAAATGGGTCAATGAAGAAGGAAAAGCCGTGCTCGTCAAATATCACTTTGAACCGAAACAGGGCATCCGCAACCTGACACAGAAGGAAGCGGAAGAGATTCAGGGGAAAAACTTTAACCATGCGACACAGGATTTGTATGAGGCGATTGAAAAAGGCGATTACCCTGAATGGGAAGTGTATGCGCAAATCATGACTGATGACGAGCATCCCGAGCTGGATTTTGATCCGCTTGATCCGACCAAGCTGTGGTATAAAGACGATTTCCCTTGGAAGCCGATCGGCAAATTGGTTCTGAACAAAAACCCGGAAAACTACCATGCCGAGGTGGAACAAGCATCATTCGGAACGGGCGTGCTTGTGGACGGCCTTGATTTTTCAGATGACAAATTACTTCAGGGACGGACATTCGCCTATTCAGATACCCAGCGGTACCGCGTCGGCGCAAATTACCTGCAGCTCCCGATCAACTCGCCGAAAAAGCATGTCGCCACCAACCAGGAAGGCGGACAAATGCAGTATCGGGTCGATCGGGCAGAAGGACAAAACCCGCACGTCAACTATGAGCCGTCCATTATGGGAGGACTCACCGAAGCAAAGCAGGATGGGAAAGACCATACACCTCATGTCGAAGGCGATGTGAAGCGGGAAGCGATCGACCGGCCGAATAACTTCGGCCAGGCCGGTGAAACATACCGCAGATTTTCGGAATTTGAACGGACCGAATTGATCACAAACCTGGTCAATACGCTTTCTTCCTGCCGGAAAGACATTCAGGATCAAATGATTGAGAATTTCACAAAAGCAGATCCGGACTACGGAAAACGTGTTGCGGAAGGGCTGAAAAAAGCCTCCGAAAGCAGCAGCGGCGGGCCGATCGGCACTACTGATACAGCACAAGCCGCAAAACAGGCTGAACAGGAAAGCCATCCGTCTGATCCGTATTAAATAAAAAAACAGGACAATCGCGTCCTGTTTTTTTTTGAGCTAATTCAGCTCCTGTATATTCTGCTCCGCCGCGGCCGCAAATACTTTCGGCTCCGGACGGTCAAGATCTTCATGGAATAAACTTACTTTGTGAATCTGCCGGTTGTCGTACAGATGAAAGTAGTAGTTCCCGGTGTCACAGCACATAACCGACGTATACTGCGTATAATCAATTTCATTCTCCTCTGTGATCACCGCGCCTTTTGGAATATTCACATTGGACAGCACGTGAAAAGCGGCCGTAACGCCATCCGTTTCATGAGCGGCAGGCTCTAAATGCTCTTTCAGATAAGCGGCTCTGATGAACCGGGATGGCGGCGTGTAATCACCGGGAAGCCCGATCGTTCCAGATCCTTGGCCGAAAGCGGTTAATGTCATTCCGCCCAATGTTTTGCTTTCTGACTGCTGCGGCCTGATTCCGATATAATGGCGCAGATTGGTCACATGCCAAGGAAATTCCGGACTGTTGGTCATCACTCCGGGTTTGTTGTCATATACTTTCATTCCCTCCGGTGTCGGCTCGATGACAATGCAGCCGCCCGTGCGGTCTGATAAAATCCAATGAAGAGGCAGCACCGTATCCAATAACATTAACTTCTTCTCTACAATCGTCAGCATTGAGAGCTTTTCCTTTATGTCTTCAAGAGATTCACAGTTTGATAAGGCCCAGGTGACAAACTCATGAGGAGCGATGTGACAGGTGCCCTCCCGTTCCGCTTTCTCGTATCCCGCAAAGCCCGGAAAATACAGCGTCGCACACGACAGCCCTTTTTCATTTACGCCGTCGGCAAACAGAACATTGCCGAGATTTCTCCCCATGCCGATAAATGCGTATTTCGTCTTATGCATCCTGCCGTCAGCTTCGCTTTTCCAGCTGTACTGACGAGGGTAAAGCACGACGTCCGTACCGAGCTGAAATGCAAAATCCATCGTTCGCGCCAATAGGTGATTACCGTCTGTCGTTTTCAATGTAAGACTTGTACACATATCATCAATCCCCTTTTCATAAATGAAATTTACACAAAGTAAACTATTCTTTCAGCTTAACGAATAATGGCTCCATTCGTCAAAAGATTGACACATTTCTCCTTCATACATATTAGTCCGTAAGCATATCCATGCCTTTTAATCCCTGGTAAATCGTTTAGGCGGCAGTGTTTGTACCGTTTTTCAAAAAAACTTTGAACGGCTGTCAGCGAGGCTTTACAATGTTTTTCCTGCATGCTGGAATTTGTAAACGGCAGGTCAATCTGTTAAGCTATGTCTTTATGTTAAAGAAGAACATACGGAGGAGATTATCTATTGAAAGTAGAAAGGCGAACGATTGAACATATTCCGCATGACGAAAGACACGGAAAGGCTAAAGATTTATTCCCCGTCTGGTTCGGGGCTAATATGCATATTACGACGTTAGTCACAGGCACACTGCCCGTTACAATGGGACTCGATCTCTTTTGGAGTATCGCCGCCATTGTGATCGGAACCTTTATCGGCGCAATCTTTATGGCGTCTCATTCCGCACAAGGACCTCAGCTCGGAATTCCGCAAATGATTCAAAGCCGCGCGCAATTCGGCGTGATCGGAGCGATTCTGCCCCTCTTTTTGGTCATGTTTATCTACCTGGGCTTCTTTGCGAGCAGTACGATTCTCGCAGCCGGTACACTGAGCAGCTTTGTCCCGATTCCGGCTTCATGGTGTATTATCGGCTTAAGCGCCATCTGTTTTTTACTCACGATCTACGGTCATGATCTGATTCACAAAATGCAGAAAATCCTCTCTTGGACCTCCTTTGCCGTTTTTTTTGCTGCAACGATTCTTATTTTTCAACTGCCGATTCCTTCAGGAAGCTGGGTGCCCGGCTCATTAGATCTGCCTGTTTTTCTAGTGGCGGTCAGCGCGGTGGCCACATGGCAGCTGGCATACGCGCCATATGTCGCAGATTATTCCCGTTATCTGCCGGTCAAAACACCGGCATCGCATACTTTTTGGTACAGCTATGCAGGTACGTCAGTCAGTTCCATCTGGATGATGCTTCTCGGCGCCATTTTGACGACGGCGCTCCCGGAATTTACCGCTAATGCGGGAAATGAGATTGTCCGATTGTTCGGTCCGTTTTCCTTTATTATGCTGATCATCGTCCTGTTCGGGCAAATGGCGATCAACGTCTTTAATTTATACGGAGCCTTTATGTCAACCACGACTACCTTGGAGCCGTTTTTAAAACTGAAGGTGACGCCGAAAACGAGAGTGGTAATGATCCTTTGTGTGACGGCAGCGGGTACTGTATTAAGTCTCTTGGGCCAAAGCAATTTCATGGAACTGTTTTTAAATTTCATCTTTTTCATCAGTTATTTCTTAATTCCATGGACGGCGATCAACCTCGTGGATTACTATTTTATCCGCCGCGGAAAATACCACGTCAAATCGATGTTTGACGTCAACGGACAATACGGCAGGGTCAATTGGATTACAGCGGCCGCCTTCGTTTTGTCGATTATATTAGAAATCCCGTTCATCAATACATCCTTTTACATCGGGCCGCTCGCTGAAATATTCGGCGGAGGCGACATTGCCTGGGTCATCGGCCTGGCCGTTCCGTCGCTGCTGTATTATGTCCTGATGAAATCAAGGTTAAAACAAAAAGAGGCGCCTTCCCTATGAAGACGCCTTTTCTTTATTCATATTCCTTCCATACACGCGGCAGCAGTTCAGAAAGTTCGTGCGCCAATAAGGTATGGGCGGAGCGCTCTTTCGTCCATAATTCCGCACATTCGCCGTGAAGGCGGACGGCGTTCAATACGGCGTGCTTCGGATCTTGATGACAGCACAGCATGCCGAGAATCATTCCCGTCAGCGTGTCGCCGGTCCCGCCTTTTGCAAGCGCGCCGTTTCCGGTTGTATTCCTGCGGCATTCCCGGTCGGGAAAAGCGATAATGGTTTCGTTTCCTTTCAGGACAATCGTGACATGAAGCCGCTCCGCCCATTCCGCGGCATATTCCGCTCTGTTCTGCTGAATCTCTTGAATCGGAAGGCCTGTCATTCTGGAAAATTCGCCGGGATGAGGCGTCAAGATCACGGGAGCTTTCCTCTTCGGATAGGTTCTTTTCGTAATGGCGCCCGCATCCAGTATGACGGGATAATCGCCAGAAAGCAGCTGATCAGCCGCCTGCTGCACCTCGTCTGTTTGGGGAAGGCCCGGCCCGATGGCAGCGGCCCGGATGGTTTCCCCGGGCTGGCCCGCCGCGGCTTTTATCCACCCGTCCCGCCAGTACGTGGCTTCCGGCAGCACCGGGACGATAAGCGGAATGACGCCTGCCGATGTACCGATGACGAGCTTGCCGACACCGCTTCTCATCGCACCCAATCCGGCCAGAAGGGCGGCTCCCGGCATGTCATCGCTCCCGGCCAGCAATAACGCCGTCCCGAACGTGCCTTTATGGCTGTCCGCCTCCCGTTTCGGCAGCGTATCTTTCACATCCTGTTCCGTCCAATCCATTATATTCATCTCTGTACCTCCTCTTCTGTCTCCTATTTATATTCCAAACAAGAAGAGATTTTAAACCGCACAAAAAAACAGCCGCTCGTTTGCGGCTGTTTATGTTCTGATCGGAACATCAAGACGGTAAAGCTTCCGGTACCGTTCGTTTTCTGCAAGCAGCTCTTGATGGGTTCCTTCCATTTCTGCTTTTCCATTTTCTAAAAAGACGATTTTATCAGCTGTTTCCACACCCGCTAAATGGTGTGTAATCCAGAGGATCGTTTTCTCTTTAAAGACATCAAAAATCGTATCAAGCAATTCTCGTTCAGTGACCGCATCAAGGCCGATCGTCGGTTCATCAAGGATAATGACCGGCGTGTCTTGGAGCAGAATACGGGCAAGCGCGATCCGCTGCCGTTCCCCGCCTGAGAAACGAATCCCCGTCTCCTGCACGGACGTTTCATATCCGTCAGGCAGTGATTCAATATAATCATGCAGCTTCACTTGCCGAGCCGCACGCTTAACATCTTCATCACTCGCCTTGCCGTTTCCGAGCCGGATATTGTTCATAATGCTCGTGTTAAAGAGATGAGGTTTCTGATTCAAAACGGCCACCGCTGAGGAAATCTGCTCCTGCACGGCCGCAGTTTCCAGCCCGTTCAGCATCACCTTGCCCGAATCGGGAACTAAGGCGCCTTCAATTAAAGCGAGAGAGGTCGACTTACCGGAGCCGCTCCTGCCGAGCAGCGCCATTTTTTCCCCCTGGCGGAGAGTGAAGGAAAAACGGTCAAGCACATGACTGTGCTGATCATAAGAAAACGTCACGTTATCAAATGTAAGTGTCACATCGGATACATCCAGTATCTCATCTGTCTGCTTCACCTCACGACTTCGCAGCTCCGGAGCCGCCTTACTCATTCTTTTGATGGAATCCTGATAAGAAGGCACTTCCGTCAGCGCATCCGAAAGGGGCAGAAACGCCTCCGTCAATGGAAATACGACAAGCACAAAGGCTGCGATCATCGTGTTGGCGATGCTGCCGTCCGCATACTGACCCGCCGTCCAGAACAGCATGATCAATATGAAGCCGCCGACAAGGCATTGCGCGGCGAGATCACGCCATCTCGTAAACCGCTGACGTTTGCTTTCAAGGTCAAACCATGCCTTCTCTTTCTCTTCATAAGAGGAAATAAAGGCCGCCTGTCGTCCCGAGAACATCCAGTCGCTCACGCCGAGCACGGCATCTGTCAGCCGGCTGTAGAGCGTATTCCGGCCGCTTTTCAGCCTCATGTTTTTCGCTCTCGTCACAAGAAGCGACACAACCGGAAACAATACAACCAATATAAACAGGTAAATCGCCGCAAAAGCGGCAAACGGCCAGGAAAAAAAGCCGAGTCCGATAACGGATGCCGCATACAGCAGCAAAGCGGAAACCGCCGGGAAAATCGTTTTTAAAAACGCATCCTGCAAATGCTCAATATCCTCAGCCAAAATGCCGAGCATGTCGCCCGTCCGAAAACGGGATGAAAGCATGAGCGAGGCCGGCTCCAGCATATTGTAAAGCCGCACCCTCATATCGGACACGATTTTCAAAATGATATGGTGCCCCGTCAGGCGCTCGGCGTACCGTGAGACTGAACGGGCAATCCCGAAGGTGCGCACGGCCACAATCGGAACGTACACCAGCAGGATATTCTCAGGCCTTGTCGCCGACTTAGAGATCAAAAAACCGGAAGTGAACATGAGAAAGGCCGCCGAAAAAATCGTCACCGCGCCTAAAAAAATCACAAGAACAAACAAACGGGCATTTTGCTTTATATACGGCAGAATCCATTCTTCTTTTCTCATGTTCTTTCCCCCAGTTGCGCCTTTACAAGTTTGGCATATACGCCTTGTTTCGCCATCAATTCGTCGTGGGTGCCGATTTCCGCCGCCGCGCCGTCATCAAGCACGATAATTTCGTCCATCTCAAGCATCCAGTGAAGACGGTGAGTGGCCAGAAAGACAAGTTTGTTTTCAAACAGGTCTTTCATCGTTTCTTTTATTTCATATTCTGTTTCAATATCAAGGTGAGCGGTCGGCTCATCCAAAAGGAGAATCGGCCGGTTTCCTAAAAAGGCTCTGGCCAGCGCGACACGCTGAGCCTGCCCTCCGCTGAGCGCCCGTCCGCCCTCGCCGATCCGGCCGTCAAGGCCGCCGGGCAGATCGCGGATCAGTCCGGAAAGACCCGCTGAATCAGCAGCGCGCGCCGTTTCCTCACGGGAAGCATCAGGATGATAAAACCGGATATTATTCATAAGCGTGTCATCAAAAATGTACGGATGCTGCGGAATATAAAGCAGCTGCTTCTGCCAGCCGTCTGACTGCAGATGCGAGCGGGATTCACCGTTTACCTTGATCTCACCGGACGCAGGCTCTAAAAAGCCGCCCAGCACATCAATGAGTGTCGATTTTCCCGCACCGCTTTCCCCGATAATTCCGATTTTCTTCTTCCCTTTAAAGGACAGATGAAATTCAGACATCGATTCTCGGACGGACAAACGCGTAAGCTGTAATTCATCCCCGTCAGTCCACGTATCAAGTTCGAGCGGCTTTTCTTCTTTAAAACCGGGCTGCGCCAAAATCGCTTGAATGGTTTTCCCCGCCTCCTGCCCGTTTAACGTCGCGTGGTAATCATTTCCCACTTCGCGGACCGGGAGAAAATATTCAGGCGCGAGAATCAGAGCTGTCAATGCCGGACCGAGCAGAATTTGTCCGTCTATCAGCCGCAAGCCGAGAAACACAGCCACTGTCGCCACCGACAGCATCGTAAAGAAATCCAGGGCGAATGATGATAAAAACGCGACCCGGAGCGTGCTCATCGTCGCCTTGCGGTATCTCTCACTGACATGAAAGATGTTTTTACTGTGTGATTTGCTTAACCCTAAAAACCGCAATGTCTCCAGTCCGCGGAGCGAATCCACGAAATGATTGGAAAGCGTCTGATAGGACTTCCATTGGCGATCGGCTTTTTTCTGTGCGACAAGTCCGAGCAGGATCATAAATACAATCAAAATCGGAAGCGCAAGAATCAGAATCAAAGCCGATGTTTTATCCTGAAAAAACACGTAAATAACAACGGCCGCCGGCACAATCGCCATGCTGACCATTTTCGGCAGAAACAGCTCTAAATAACGGCGGAACTGGCTGATGCCTTCCATCGCCAGCGTCACCATCCGGCCCGTTCCCTCTTTTTTCGCAAAGCGGGGGCCGAGACGGAACAATTGCTCAAGAAATCTTTTTCTTAAGTCTGCGCCGGTTTGCGCGGCATATTGGTACACGATTTTCTGCCGGACCGCGGTTACCGCATGCCGGACCAAAAACGCAAGCAGGAAAAAGCCGATAACCGGATAAAGAGAAGCAATCCGCTTCCCGTTAAATAATCCGGTTACCGCCTGGCTCAGCCATTCCGCCTGCAAGATGATGGCGGCCGTTTGTATAATCGTTAATCCCGTAATGATCGCAAGAATCCGCTTCATTCCTTTATAAAGAAACAGGTCTTTTCCCATTAATAAGTCATAGGCTCCTTATGGCTGACGCGTTTCCGGAAGACATAATAGCTCCAGATCTGACTGCCGATGACAAACGGCAGCAGAGTCAGTGCGGCAATTGTCATGACCTTAAGTGAATAATCACCGGAAGACGCGTTAGCTACTGTTAAGTCATACGCGCTTTTCAGCGAGCTGACCATGACGCGAGGGAACAGAGAGATAAAAATCATCGCAACTGTCAAAGCAAGACCCGCGCCGGTCATACCGAATGCCCAGCCGTCTTTTTTCTTGCTCATGAACACAACAGCAAGAACGTTGCAGATGACAATCAGCACGAATACCGGAATCGTGATGTTTGCCCGGCGTGTAAACATATCCGTATCGTATGCAGACATCGCAAAGAAAGCAAGTACAACAAGAAAGATAACACCGATTACGCGTTTTGCCATTTTTCTCGCACGCTCTTGTAAATCACCGATCGTGCGCAGTGTGACAAACATTAAACCGTGCAGGAATGAAAGAAGGGTGACGGCTGCTCCGCCAAGAACGGAATACACGTTCACAATATCTGAGAAACCCGCATGCATATTCATATGGCCGTCAATCGGCATGCCGCGGAACAAGCTTGTGAAGATAAGGCCGAATACAAACGGCGGGATAAGGCTGCCGAAGAAAATCACCCAGTCCCATGTTTTGACCCATTTTAAATGATTCACTTTTCCGCGGAATTCAAACGCCACCCCGCGGCCCATTAAAGCAAGAAGGATGATGATAAACGGAATATAATATCCGCTCAGCATCGTCGCATACCAGTTCGGGAATGCCGCGAAGATCGCTCCCGTACCTGTCAGCAGCCATACCTCATTCGCATCCCAGAACGGGCCGATGGTGTTAATCAGCACTCTGCGTTCTAATTCATTATGGCCAAGAAATCGGGTCGAAATGCCGACACCGAAATCAAAACCTTCTAAAAAGAAAAATCCGACAAACAAAACTGAAACGAGTACAAACCAAAGATCATGAAGTGACCCCATGGTAGACCTCCTGACTGAACGGATCCGTTGATACAGGAACATCCTTGTGATCATCATGGTCCGCACCTTTTTTAATTTCACGAACGAATAGGAAGACAAGCAGCGCGCCTAAAATCAAGTACATGACGCCGAAACCGATAATTGAAAACAGCAGAGATCCCGTCGTTACGTTAGGCGAAACGGATTGTGCGGTTGTCATTTGCCCCATAACCGTCCACGGCTGGCGGCCGATTTCAGTCATAATCCATCCGGCAGAGTTCGCAATGAACGGGAATACGATCAGTGCGATCATGCCCCGTAAATACCACTTGCTCGTATGAAGCTTTTTGCGGCGGTTCAGAATAAAGCCTGCAATCGCGGCAAAAATCATAAGCGCACCCGCTCCCGCCATAATGCGGAAACTCCAGAACGTCGTTTTAACAGGCGGGATATAATCGCCTTTTCCGTACGTTTTTTCATATTCTTTCTGAAGTGTTTTCATCCCTTTCACACTGCCGCTGAACTTCTGGTAAGCCAAGTAGCTGAGTGCGTAAGGAATTGAAATTTCTGATGTGTTTTTTTCTTTATTCGTATCAATATTCGCAAAAGCCGTCCACGCGGCAGGATCACCGCTGTCATCCCAAAGCGCTTCACTGGCGGCCATTTTCATCGGCTGCGATTCCATTAAATGCTCAGCCTGCATGTGTCCGCTGAACGCAACGCCGATACCGGCGATCAGACCGACAATCATCGAAAGCTTGAAAGATTTATGGAAGAAAGGCACTTCTTTTTTCTTCAATAATTTAAATGCGCTGACACCGGCGATAAAGAAAGCACCCGTCGCAAGCGCTCCGAAAATGACGTGAGGGAATTCAACCCAAAGCTGAGGGTTTGTCAAAAGCGCTCCGAAGTCATTCATTTCCGCGCGGCCGTTTTTAATCGTAAAGCCGACCGGCTCCTGCATGAATGAGTTTGCCGTCAAAATCCAGAAAGATGACATAATCGTTCCGAAGGATACAAGCCAAATGCAAAGCAAATGCACTTTTTTAGATAAACGGTCCCAGCCGAAAATCCATAATCCGATAAAAATAGACTCCATAAAAAACGCCAAAAGCGCTTCAATCGCAAGCGGAGCCCCAAATACGTCCCCGACAAAACGGGAATAATCAGACCAGTTCAATCCGAACTGGAATTCCTGAAGAATCCCTGTGACGACGCCGACAGCAAAGTTAATTAAAAAGAGATGCCCCCAAAATTTAGCCATTTTGAGATAGGCCTCTTGTTTTTTGACAACATAAAGCGTCTCCATCAAAGCAACCATAAACACAAGCCCGATAGACATAGGCACAAACAAGAAGTGAAACAATGTTGTAGATGCAAATTGAATGCGGGCTAATACCAACTCACTCATGATGTTTTTCCTCCAATCTGGTAAATTGCTCAACATTTCACAAACATAGTGAAATCATTGCTCGGTATTTCACAAAAAATGATATATTTGCTCAATGTTTCACAAATTCGTCAAAACTATTGAAATATCAGCCTGTACACCCTGGGGGACAGCGGCTGTCATAGAAATGATTCAATATCATTACTTTACAACGATTCAGCCCAAAAAAAAAGATCAATATACCTAAAATCAGGCTGAAATTGTGACTGATTATTGTCGGATTTGTAGAGATTTTATGTCAGCACCTAGGATATTTGTCCCTTTGATATCGTACCTCTTTTTTATTCGTGTGGCGAACAAAATGCTTTTCTCGGTGAAAAAGCCCGCCAAATCGCCATTTTGAGAAAGAAAATGTGAAGAAAGCATGTCCTCTAGTAAATTCATAATATATGAACAATTTAAATTTTTTAGTATACTTTAAATGGGGATATTTTTTCACTACATAACGACTGGGGGAACAAGCATGGGAGAACTTCAACCAAAATTGCAAACGGATTCAATCCAAAAACAGGAACGGAATGATAACTGGTTTGCCAGAGCAATGAATATAAGAATCGGCATTATTCCTCTTCCTATCTATATCCTGCTTTTCTTGCTTATTACGGTGTTTGTCATGAGCCGTGATGTAAAAAGCGACATTCTGACATCAATTGCCGTCATGAGTTTTTTCGGATTTACCTTCGGCCAGATCGGAAAATCCATTCCGATCGTGCGGTCCATCGGCGGCCCTGCGATTCTCGCAACCTTTATTCCATCCGCTGTCGTCTACTACCACCTGCTTCCGAAAGACATTATTACTTCAACAACAGAATTCACGGAAAGCTCCAACTTTCTCTATCTATTTATTGCCGGTATCGTCGTCGGCAGTATTCTCGGGATGAAAAGAGAGACGCTCGTCAAAGCTTTCGTTAAGATTTTTATTCCGCTGATCGCCGGGTCTATCGCGGCCGCCATCGTCGGCTTATGCGTCGGGACGCTGCTCGGGCTCGGCTTTCAGCACACGCTGCTTTATATCGTCGTTCCGATTATGGCGGGGGGTGTCGGTGAAGGCGCGATTCCTTTATCCATCGGCTACTCCGATATTATGCCGATGTCCCAGGGAGACGCCTTTGCGCTTGTGCTGCCGTCCATCATGCTCGGCAGCCTGTGCGCCATTATGTTATCGGGTTTGCTGAATGTCATCGGGAAACGCAAACCGGAATGGACGGGCAACGGGAAGGTTGATAAGTCTGATCATTCCGCTCCCGCATTGGAACAGCCGGCCGATGATAAAACGTTTGATTTGTCCTTTTTCGCTTCGGGCGGTATTTTAGCGGTTTCCCTTTATTTGGTCGGCATGCTGGCGCATGATTTCTTTCAGCTTCCGGCTCCAGTCGTGATGCTCGTCCTTGCCGTTCTCATTAAGCTGTTCAGGCTGGCGCCGGCTTCGATTGAAAACGGAGCCTTCGGCGTCTCGCGCTTTTTCTCGACAGCCGTGACCTATCCGCTCTTATTTGCGATCGGCGTTTCAATGACACCGTGGGACAAACTGATTGCGGCGTTTACGATCAGCAACATCATTACCATTTTATCAATCGTCATCACGATGATGGCCGTCGGTTTTCTGACCGGAAAATGGCTGAATCTGTACCCGATTGAGACGGCGGTCATTAATGCCTGCCATTCCGGCCAGGGCGGCACCGGCGACGTCGCGATCTTGAGCGCCGCTGAACGGCTTGAGCTTATGCCGTTCGCCCAAGTGTCGACCAGAATCGGCGGAGCGATTACCGTGAGCGTCACCCTTCTGCTGCTTCATCAATTCTATTAAACTGAAAAAAAGCCTCCGCATATGCGGAGGCTCTGTTATTTCATCACATTTTGAATATAAGAGCCGAATGCCGCGCCGGACATGCCCGGCGACACACGGACGCGGTGAAGCCCGTAAAGCCCCTGATCTCTAGACGCCGCTCCCGGCTCTGTCGTGACCGCCATACGGTAGCCTGACGAGGCGGCGGCTTTTAATGTTTCTTTATTATATCGTCCGACAGGGTAGCTGATCATAGTCGTCCGCTGCCCGAACATTTGATCAAATAAACGCTTAGAGTCCTTCATTTCACGTCGCTGCTGCTGCGGTGTGAGCCCGTTCAATTCGAGATGGTTCATCGTATGGCTCTGAATGGAAATGCCGTGGGCGGCCATCTCCTTCATTTGCTTCTCAGTCAGATGATTCTTATGCCCGATAAAGTTTCCGATCATAAAGATTGTCGCTTTCATCTTGTATTTCTTTAAAATGGGATAGGCCGCTTTCACATTGTCTGTATAGCCGTCATCAAATGTGATCAGAACACATTTTTCACGCGGCTCCTTATCCTCCGTCAGCATCAGATAGGCTTCTTCAGGAGTCATCGTATAATAGCCGTGATCATGAAGCCACTTCATATGCTGCCGGAATTCTTCCTTCGGCACACGCAGGCTGTTTCCCTCTGAAATGCTGTGATACATCAGAATCGGCAGTCTCGCCGTCCCTTTCGTTTGAACCCAGGCGGACGTATCCGGCTCTTTTTTGATTTGCCTCTTTACGGACTTTTTTTCGCTGTGCGCTTCTGCCTTCGGAATGCTTTGTTCGGCGCTTGCCTCATGACCTGAGCAGGCGGCAAGTGTAAACACGGCAGCCAAAAGGCACATGCACATGATCATGCGTTTCATCGTTTTCCTGCTTTCTGTCTTCTATTTACTTTTTATATCGGTTATGCGTTATAAATTGTTACATCAAAAAAGCCGGACATCCAGCTGTCCGGCTTTGCGTTATGAGCGGATTCTGATTTCTGTTTCACTGTCAAAAAAGTGAGCCTTATTCATGTCGAAAGCGACGGTCAATTCCTCACCGGCACGAATGTCATGGCGGGCGTCAATCCGGGCGATAAAATCCTGATCCCCGATCCGGGAATAAACCATAATTTCTGACCCGAGCAATTCCGCGACATTGATTTTAGCTGTGATGGATGAATTCTTATAAGATTCTACCACAATCAGCTCGTCATGTATGTCTTCCGGGCGGATGCCGAAGATGATATCTTTGCCGGCATACCCTTTTTCCCGGAGCATTTTCATTTTCCCTTCCGGCACGCTGAGAGCGGCTGAACCGATCTGAATGGCGCCGTCCGTCAGCTTTCCTTTGAAAAAGTTCATCGCCGGGGAGCCGATGAACCCGCCGACAAATACGTTTTCAGGATGTTCATACACTTCTTTCGGGGTGCCGATCTGCTGAATTTTTCCGTCCTTCATGACTACGATGCGTGTCGCCATCGTCAGTGCTTCTGTTTGGTCGTGCGTCACATAGATTGTGGTTGTTTGCAGCCTTTGGTGGAGCTTAATAATTTCTGCCCGCATCTGCACCCGAAGCTTTGCGTCCAGATTTGACAGCGGCTCATCCATTAAGAACACTTTGGCGTCCCTGACAATCGCCCGCCCTAATGCAACCCGCTGACGCTGTCCGCCGGAGAGCGCCTTCGGTTTGCGGTGCAGATACTCTGTGAGCCCCAGCATTTTCGCCGCTTCTTCGACACGTTTTTTAATCTCCGGTTTCGGCATCTTCCTCAGCTTCAGACCGAATGCGATATTATCATAGACCGTCATGTGCGGATATAACGCATAGTTTTGAAACACCATGGCGATATCCCTGTCTTTAGGAGCGATGTCATTCACTCTCGTGTCACCGATATAGAAATCGCCCTTCGTAATGTCTTCCAGCCCGGCTACCATCCGCAAAGTTGTCGACTTGCCGCAACCTGACGGACCGACAAACACGATAAACTCTTTATCTTTAATATGAAGGTTAAAATCATCGACAGCCGCTTCTTTTTGATCGTAATACTTATAAATATGCTCGAGCCGAAGTTCCGCCATGTATATCCCCCTTTATTTGTAAACGCTTTCTTAAATAGGATTGTAACAGCGTCAGACGGCGGCGGATATAGGCAATGTTCATAAAAAAAGACCGCTGTCTTCGTGCACATTTCCCATTTAATGTGATTTTTCATATTGCAGACAAATGAAATAAGCCAGCAGGGCGCCCCGATATGTCTTAATATCAATACCTGAGCGTTCCGCAAATTTATCAATCCGATATTGAAGACTGTTGCGGTGCAAATGCAGTTTTTTCGATGTGAGCGACATGTTTGAGTTATGTTCAATAAAAGTCTGAATCGTATGCTTCAGCTCCGGTTCTTTCTGAAACAGCAGCGCCGCTTCTTCGTGAAGCAAGGCTGAGAGCTTTTCTCTGCTTTCCTCCGTGAGCATGGCCGGAAATACCGTTTCCGCGGTCAGCGTGCTCAGCTGCGGGAGATGACGCCGGCCGATCTGACAATATTGCTGTTCTCTCTGATAATGAAGGCGCAGACGTTCCCCCTTGCAGTAATACCTTCCGACGAAAAAACGGACACTGAAATAAAAATCGCCTTCGAGAATCTTCACAAAAGATGCGATGTCATCCGAATCTGGCGCTTCCAGCTTTTCTTCCTCCACAATCACGCCATGATCCCTCCCCGTCCGGACAACTGTATATGAAACCGGCCAGAAATGGCGCAGCGCTTCCGTAAATGCCCCCCAGTCCCGTTCTCCCAATAAGTCATAATGGATAAAACGGACACGCGGCTCCTTGACATCAGGCACCGGACCTTCTTCCAGCAGAAAACGCCGCCACCTCTTTGCTGCCGCCGTCTCCGGAAAAAAAACGCCTTTTTCTTCAGCGGGCGTCAAAAATGATTCCAGAAGCAGTTTCTCCTTCGGGGTGATATCCTCCTTCGGAATGGCGACATAGACCCGTCTTTTCTCATCATAAAAGCAAAAGACATCCTCCGCCGTACAGCACGTATCAGACAACACAGCCCTCGGGTAAATTGCCAATAACGGGTTCATATGCGCTCCTTTCTATCGCTCTATCATATTTTCAGTATAAAACGTCCGGCCGATTGTATCCACTTCGTTTTAAGAAACAGCTTTCAGGCTATTTCCCGGGAAACGGATATAACCGCTTCTGCCGGCATAAGAAAAAAACCCTCCGCGCCGGCAGAGGGATCCTTTTTATTTAGAGATATCGACGAAGCCTTCACCAAAGACATCACGCACATCATGAACAATGACAAACGCTTTTGTATCACAGCTTTTAATAATTTTTTTGAGCATGGAAAGCTCTTGTTTCTGGATGACGATATATAAAATTTCCTTCGACTGCCCCGTGTAATTTCCTTTACCCGACAGCAGCGTAACCCCTCTGTCCATCAGCGTGTTGACCTGTTCAGCGATTTCGTGCTTATGCTCAGATATAATTGTCACCGCTTTTTTCGTATTCAGGCCTTCAATGATAAAGTCCATCACCTTCGTTCCGATGTACAGCATAACAATGGTAAACATCATTTTTTCCGCACCGATGATGAAATAAGAACTGAAGACGACAATCAGATCAAAGAACAAAAGCGCATAGCTGATATTCCAATCGAGATATTTGTTCGCAATCCTCGCCAAAATGGCAGAACCCGCAGTCGTGCCACCGACTCGAATAATGATCCCGATTCCGACACCGGCAAACACACCCGCAAAAATAGTATTAATAATGAGTTCATGTGAAGGCGAGTGCCAATCATGCGTCAGATGCAGAAACAGTGAGTTGGCGACAACGGTAATGATCGTATAAAGCGTTGTTTTTCCGTCTAAAAATTTATATCCGATAATCAATAAAATCCCGTTCAAAATGATATTCGTCACCCCGGGCGACCATTCAAACACATAGTACAAGATCAGGGTGATTCCCGTTACCCCGCCCTCTCCAAGATCATTCGGAATGGCGAATAAATTAACGGCCAAAGCAAAGATAAAAGCTCCAATAATCAGCATCAGCACATCCAGCAATCTCTTTTTCATCCCAGACACTCCCTTTTTTATAAAATCAAAAAAGCCCGGGAGAGCACTCTTCATTAAAAGAGCAGAAACTCCCGGGCTTTTATCCCAACGTGTCACAGCAGGAACCTGCTGTGTGTTTTCTCTCGGTCCAGACCAATTCAGCATTGCGGAACCCTAGAAAACCACTGTTTTTTATGTTCAGTTTTTATATTATCTTTCAAGATTATACGGGAAATCACGAACATGTTCAACCACTCTTTTTTCAATAAACCTATGGAAAATGCGAACGATCTGCCGATACTAAAAAGGACCTTAAAATACATGACTAAAAAATCATTAAAATACTTTTTTTCTCAAAATATTATTGACTATAGGTTATTTTACAGGCATTATAGTATGTAGTTTTTAAGAAATAGTTTACATAGGAGGAAATATTATGGCAGGCAACCTGGTGTCTTGTAAGGCGTGCGGCAAAGAAATCGCTAAAGGCGTTAAAAAATGTCCAAACTGCGGTAAAGATCAGAGAAACTTTTTCATGAGACATAAAATCATCACATTGCTTCTGGCAGTGGTGGTTATTATCATTCTCGTAAACATCGGCGGCGGAGGCGGTTCTTCATCATCTAAAACTGCGTCTTCAAAAGCTGCGGAATCTAAAGAAAAACTGTATAACATCGGTGACACTGTTAAGACTGAGAAAACTGAAGTTACTGTTACGAAAGTGGAAAAAAGAGATTCAGTAGGCTCTCAATTTGTCGAGAAAAAAGCGTCTGACGGCGGCGTTATCGTAGCTGTTCAATACACGGTTAAAAATGTTTCAAACAAGCCGTTAAGCTCTTTCTCCATTCCAAGAGCGAAATTAGTAGATTCTAAAGGAACATCTTATGATTCAGATATTGATGCTTCTTCAAGCTATGCAACAGAAACAAAAGTAGACAACAGTAAAATTTTAAGTGACTTGAACCCGAACATTAAAGTGACTGACGTAAAAGCTTTTGAAGTGGATAAAAACGCATACTCTAAAGGCACTTGGAAATTAAAGTTCAGCAACGATGTTGAAGTGAAAATTAAATAATCATCATAACAAAAGAGACCCTCATCATTTGAAGGTCTCTTTCTTTTTACACCTTTTGGTACCCGTTCACATTGGAGGACTGCCACTTCCAAGAGTCGGCGCACATTTCTTCAAGCCCGCGCTTTGCTTCCCAGCCTAATTCAGCCTTCGCTTTTGCCGGGTCTGCGAAGCATGCGGCGATGTCTCCCGGGCGTCGGTCGGCAAAACGGTACGGCACTTCTTTTCCTGATACTTTTTCAAACGCCTTGACCATCTCCAGAACGCTGTAGCCTCTTCCTGTGCCGAGATTATAGGCGTCGGCGCCCGTTGTGTTCAGCACCTTTTTGAGCGCTTTGACATGGCCCTCGGCAAGGTCAACGACATGGATGTAATCCCGCACGCCGGTGCCGTCCTTTGTCGGATAATCATTGCCGAACACCTGCAATCGCTCAAGCTTGCCGACAGCGACTTGTGCGACGTACGGCATTAAATTATTCGGGATGCCGTTCGGGTCTTCTCCGATCCGGCCGCTCGGGTGCGCGCCGAACGGATTAAAGTAGCGGAGCAGCGCAATGCTCCATTCAGAGTCCGCATTATGCAGATCGCGTAAAATCTGTTCCAGCATCAGCTTTGTCTGCCCGTAAGGATTGGTGGCGCTTAAAGGAAAATCCTCAGTGATCGGCGTTGTTTCCGGAACGCCGTAAACCGTCGCTGAAGAACTGAAGACGATTTTTTTCACACCGTGTGCCTGCATGGCTTCACATAAAATAAACGTTCCCGTCAGATTATTATGATAATAACGGAGCGGAACAGCCACAGACTCACCGACGGCTTTTAATCCCGCAAAATGAATGACGGCTTCAATCTCATTTTCAGCAAACACCCGGTGAACGGCGTCACGGTCAAGGAGATCCGCTTCATAAAACACAAGCCCTTTTCCGGTAATGTCTTTCACACGCTCCAATGCTTCCGGTGAACTGTTTGACAGATTATCCAGAACCACGATGTCATAGCCGCCGTTTAACAGCTCGACACATGTGTGGCTTCCGATATAACCCGCTCCGCCTGTCACTAAAATCGCCATGAAGAAAGCCTCCCCTATTGAATGAATTGACCATATTATATCGGTTTTTTCTTCCTCAATCATCCATTTCCAAAAAGTTTAATCGTTTAGTCATCGTTTCTTCATAATTTATTTTCATTCGCGTAAAAAACAGAGCCCTCGATTCAAACGGGTTGTGAAATAGAAATCCCTCCCCCGCGCATGGTAAGATAAGACAAAGGAGATGACGGTATGAAAAATGAAATCATTGAACGCTTTACCTCTTACGTAAAAGTCGATACACAGTCTGACGAAAACAATGAGAACTGCCCTTCAACCCCCGGCCAGCTGACATTAGCCAACATGCTGGCAGATGAATTAAAGTCGATCGGCATGACAGAAATTACAGTCGATGACAACGGGTACGTCATGGCGACTCTGCCGGCGAATACGGATAAAGACGTGCCGACTGTCGGTTTTCTGGCTCACGTGGACACCGCGACCGATTTTACCGGAAAAAATGTGAATCCTCAGATTATTGAAAGCTACGACGGTCATGATATCGTTCTGAATGACAAACTCAATGTCGTCCTGTCGCCTGAGCAATTCCCGGAACTTTCCCGCTATAAAGGCCAGACGCTGATTACAACAGACGGCACGACGCTGCTCGGAGCCGACAACAAAGCGGGCATTGCCGAAATCATGACGGCAATGGCATACTTGATCAAACATCCGGACATCAAGCACGGAACGATCCGGGTCGCGTTCACGCCTGATGAAGAAATCGGCAGAGGCCCTCACAAATTCGATGTCGGCCGCTTCAACGCCGCGTTCGCCTACACGATAGACGGAGGCCCCCTCGGCGAACTGCAATATGAAAGCTTTAACGCAGCCGCCGCAAAGCTTACTTGTTACGGAAAAAGCGTCCACCCGGGAACGGCGAAAAACAAAATGGTCAACGCTTCAAAAATCGCGATGGAATTTCATCACGCGCTGCCGAAAGAAGAAGCGCCGGAATATACGGAAGGGTATGAAGGCTTCTATCATTTACTTTCCATGGACGGAGACGTTTCTGAAGCCGCCCTGTCGTACATCATCAGAGATTTTGACAGAGACCGCTTCGC
This sequence comes from Bacillus sp. Bvel1, assembly GCF_014872755.1. Lineage (NCBI taxonomy): Bacteria > Bacillati > Bacillota > Bacilli > Caryophanales > Bacillaceae > Bacillus > Bacillus sp. Bvel1. The sequence continues at coordinate 778,334 of NZ_JAAOBZ010000008.1, forward strand.
AGAACGAAAAGAATATATGCAGAAAACCGCCGATGCGCTGGCGGCCAAATACGGCAAGGAAAGCATCAAGCTTGAACTGCGTGATCAATATTACAACATGAGAGAAAAAATCGAACCGGTCAAAGAGATAGTCGATGTCGCGTATCAAGCCATGAAAAACCTCGACATCGAACCGATTATCGAACCGATCCGGGGCGGAACCGACGGCTCACAGCTCTCTTACATGGGACTGCCGACACCGAACATTTTCACGGGCGGCCAAAACTTCCACGGAAAATATGAATACATTTCCGTCGATCATATGGAAAAGGCGGTAAACGTCATTGTTGAAATCGCCAGGCTCTTTGAAGAGCGCGCTTAAAACCAAAGCCCCCTGCTTTGGTTTTTTTCTTTCACATGAAACCTTTCCTTCTTTCTTTCCGTATATAAGGTATGAAATGGAAAGAAGGAGTGAAGACTATGGCAAGAGGGACTGTAGCGAAAGAATTGAAAAAAACCTTAAAAGACCCGCGTGTACTGGAGACAAAATCAAACCCTTTTAAAAAACTGCGGAAAATGTTCAAACGATTTTTTTAAGATAACATCTCGTTTTCTTTAAAAAAATAAAGAAAGCGCTGTCAACTCGCAGTCATCTGTTAGAAGCAGTTATTTTGCATATCATAAGGTTTTTTAGGGTACTGAATAACACAAGGCAAACGAAAACACCGAAGTAGTTAATTAGACACTTACAAAAAATAGTAATAAAGTTATATAAACGATCATCATTCATCAGCCGATACAATCTATAGAACCACAACAAGAGCAAAATTTCTTCAACCCATAGTTATTTTTACGGAAAATGAAGTTATTTTTTAAAAAAGTGACAATTGTTTGAATACTTTTCGTTTGTTTTTTCGTACAATAATAATACCAAAACTTTTTTTGGGAGGTATGTAAAATGATGCTACTTATTTTCGCTGCTTTGACAGGGTATCTTGTTTTCTCTTTCAGTAAGGACAACCGCCGGAAAACGCCAAAGACAAGCCCGCTGGTGACAGCTGCCGACACGAATAACATCATTGATTTAAATGCGATCCGTCAAAAACGCCGGATGCCGCTATCATAAAAACGACAGCTGCCGCAAAATCGGCAGCCTTTTTTTATGCACCCGGCCGATATGAAACCTTCCGCCTCCTTTTTTCGTAAAACATAAAAAAGGAGTTTTTTTATGTACCATTTTTACATCAAAGAGCGAATGTTTACGTTTAAGAATCGTTTTCAAGTGTTTCTTGAAAGCGGAAAAGAAGTCTACAATGTTGAAGGAAAGCTGTTTTCATTCGGTGATGAACTGAAGCTGACTGATTTGGACGGCCGCACGCTCGCCAGCGTCAATCAGAAACTGATGTCGCTCGTTCCCCGTTACGAGATTTCCGTCAGCGGCAAACCCGTCTGCCAAGTCATCAAGAAAGTCACGTTTTTCAAACCGAAATTTGAAATTTCCGGACTCGGCTGGAATCTTACCGGCGATGTGTGGGGCCGGAATTTTCAAGTGACAGACGGAAAATCAAACCGGATGACCGTCACCAAATCATGGATGAGCTGGGGCGATTCCTATCATTTGCAGATTGAAAAGGAAGAGGATATTGCTCTTTGTCTTGCCATCGCCATCGTGATAGATATGATTCTATTTGAGGGTGACAAATAAAAATATTTATCGAAATATATTGACAATATGAGAAAACATACTAAGATTAAGAGTATTACAGTTTATTCTGAAAAATAGCATATTTCCTTATCAAGAGAGGTGGAGGGACTGGCCCTATGATACCCGGCAACCGCTGTTCAGCAGAATGGTGCTAAATCCTGAAGATAAGGTTGAGATTTGCGGACGCAAGCTCTTCCCTATCCGAGGGAAGAGTTTTTTTATATTTCATCAGGAAAGAAGGAATCGTTCATGTCACAGCAAAACACAGAACAACCATTGCATACTCTTCTAAGAAAAAACCCGCCGTTTCGCGCGGATCAGGTCGGAAGTCTGCTGCGGCCGGCGGCTGTGAAGCAAGCCCGCCTGCAAAGAGCGGCGGGTGAGATTTCGGCAGAACAGCTGCGCGAAATCGAAAACAGAGAAATCATCCGCAGCGTGGAAAAGCAGAAAGAAACCGGCCTCAATGTCGTGACTGACGGCGAATTCCGCCGTGCCTGGTGGCATTTTGATTTTCTCGAAAATTTAGACGGGGTTGAGGCATTTACGCCTGAAAGCGGCATTCAGTTTCACAACGTACAGACGAAAGCGCGCGGCATTAAAGTAACGGGAGATATTGATTTTTCTCAGCATCCGATGCTCGAAGATTATAAATTCCTGCACAGCATTGCCGGCGATGCTGTTCCGAAAATGACCATCCCAAGTCCGAATATGCTGTTTTTCCGCGGAAAATTGGAAAAAGCGGCCTACCAGAATGATTACAAACAATTTCAGCACGATGTGTCAAAAGCGTATAAAAAAGCGATTCAGGCTTTCTATGACGCCGGGTGCCGCTACCTTCAGCTTGATGACACCGCATGGGCCGTTTTCTTATCTGAAGCGGGGCTTCGTCAGATTGAAGATTTCGGCACAACGCCGGATGAGCTGCGCAAGCTGTTTGCCGCTTCCATTAATGACGCGATCAAGGACCGCCCTGACGATCTGAAGGTTACGATGCATATCTGCCGCGGCAACTTCCAATCCACATGGACGGCTGAAGGCGGCTATGATGCAGCGGCTGAAACGATTTTTGACGGGCTTGACCTTGACGGATTGTTCCTGGAATATGATGATTCCCGCTCCGGCGGCTTTGAACCGCTCCGCTATGTCAAACGCTCTGATCTTCAGCTTGTGCTTGGATTGATTACATCAAAACATGGCGAACTTGAAGACAAGGACGCGATTAAACGCCGGATTGAAGAAGCTTCACAATATGTCAGCCTGGATCAGCTTTGCCTCAGCCCGCAATGCGGATTCGCCTCCACTGAGGAAGGAAACCTGATCACAGAAGAACAGCAATGGGCGAAACTGCGCCATGTCGTCAGCATTGCCGGTGAAGTCTGGAAATAAAAAAAGACACGCGATCAGCGTGTCTTTTCTGTTTACAGAGGACCGGTTCCGATTAAAATATCGATATCTATCGTAATATCCGCCGCTTTTCGGCTGATAAACCGCCGGATGCTTTCATCAGTACATTTCCATGTTAAGGGCGTCATTTTCACAAGCCGCTCGAGGTCAGGCTGCGATAAGGTCTTCGTGTAACACAGCCGTTTGCGCTCAAAGGTTTGAAAGCGCGCTTGGAATCGTCCGGCCGCAGAATCGGCGGTGTCATTCCGCCGAGGACTGTCTCCGAAGAAGAATTCCCTTACTTCCTTCAAATAATCACGCCGCGGCACCGCTTTAATGACTGTGCCGCCCTTTCGTAAAAGCCTGCTGCATTCCTTGTAATTCCAAGGTGATAAAACAGACATCACGACATCAAAACAGCTGTCGGCAAACGGCGCATCCGCCACATCAGCAACGGCAAAAACCAAATGATCCCCGAAGGCCTTTGCGGCATGCAGCACACCTTCTTTCGAAAGATCAATGCCGATTCCCGTCACGGAAAAAGCGGGCTGAAGCCATTTGCATACGGCGGCTAAATGAGTACCTTCTCCGCATCCCGCATCCAATATCGCCGCCGTTGTTTGCGGAGATTGAATGCGGCTGATGATGGCGGCGATCTCCTTTTGAACCGGGACAAAAAATTCCCGGCTGTCAAAAAGAGCGCGTCTCGCTTCGAACAGCCGCCTGTCATAGCGGGTTTTGACCGATTTATTGAGGAAATTCACATATCCTTGCTTTGATATATCAAATGTATGCCCGTGTCCGCACATCAAGCTTTTGTATTGTGAGACCGCCATGGCCGAACTGCATAGCGGACACCTGAATACGGACTGGCATGATTGCAGTAATTCCGCGCGTTTTCTTTTTATAGACGTCAATAAAAACACCTCATTCATTCGTTATTCCGATGAAATGAAAAAGGCATAGACAAATAAACCTCGCAAAATTGGAAGTTTAACCTATTTATCTATACCTCTCATTATCTGTAACGAATGAACTGAATGATCATGAAAATGACCCCTTTTCTGCCGTCTTTTGAAGGCGGTGCCCTCAGATCCATTTTATCAGCTGCATCCCGTCTTTACAATGAACCGGAACTGTTTTTCGGGGGCTTTTATACCTTTATTATCCAATTACTTGTGAACATCCTTTATTTTCTTTATTTATAATATAAATTTATTATTTTGAAAATATCTAAAAAGGTTGATTTTCAAAAATTGAAACGATAAAATACTGCTATCTCATGTAATATCGTTATTCTTGTATATGATCAGTAATATGGTCTGATTGTTTCTACCTAGTGCCGTAAAAGACTAGACTACAAGAAAGTTTGCATAAATTTGAACGAGTGAAAAGCATATGATGCTGTCAGTCTATTCTTTTCTTTTGGCTCTTATTTATCACACTTTCTGGCTTTCAGGAATTTGTGACGAATAAGAGCTTTTTTTATTTCCATAATACCCTTATAGGAGTTGCTCACATGTACTTTTTATTGAACATTGTCGGTCTCATTGTTGTCATGGCTGTTGTTTTCTTATGCTCTCCCAACAAGAAGAAGATTAAATGGCGTCCGATTGTCATGCTCCTCGTCTTTGAGTTTCTGATTACTTGGTTTATGTTAGGGACAAAAGTCGGCGGCTTTGTCATCGGGAAGATCGGCGCGTTCTTTACATGGCTGATTTCCTGCGCCAGTCAAGGGATTGCGTTCGCCTTTCCGTCTGTCATGGCGAACCCGACGGTTGATTTTTTCTTCAGCGCATTGCTGCCGATTATCTTCGTCGTGACCTTCTTTGATATGCTGTCATATTTCGGTATTCTGCCGTGGCTCATTGATAAAATCGGCTGGCTGATTTCTAAAATATCCCGTCTGCCGAAGCTGGAGAGCTTTTTCTCCATCCAGATGATGTTTTTAGGAAATACGGAAGCTTTAGCCGTCATCCGCCAGCAGCTTGCCGCCGTCAGCAACAATCGGCTTCTGACATTCGGGCTGATGAGCATGAGCAGCATCAGCGGTTCGATCATCGGATCGTACTTGACGATGGTTCCGTCCACTTATGTGTTTACAGCCATCCCGCTGAATTGCTTAAACGCGCTTTTAATCGCCAATATGCTGAATCCCGTGGACGTTTCTAAAGAGGATGATATTATTTACGTTCCTTCAAAAGCGGAGAAAAAAGACTTCTTCTCCACGATTTCTAACAGTATGCTTGTCGGCATGAACATGGTCATTGTTATTTTAGCGATGGTAATCGGATATGTGGCGTTAACGGCTGCGTTAAACGGCGTACTCGGACTGTTCATGCACGGTTTGACCATTCAAAAGATTTTCTCATACATCTTCAGTCCGTTTGCCTTCCTTCTCGGATTAGGCGTACATGACGCGATGTATGTCGCACAGCTGATGGGCATCAAGCTCGCGACGAATGAATTTGTGGCAATGGCCGATCTGAAAGGGCAGCTGAAATCACTTCCGCCGCACACGATTGCCGTGGCTACGACATTCCTGACATCATTTGCAAACTTCAGCACCATCGGTATGATCTATGGATCTTATCAATCTCTGCTTGATGGTGAAAAATCAGCCATCATCGGGAAAAACGTCTGGAAGCTGCTTGTCAGCGGAATTGCCGTTTCCTTATTGAGCGCGGCGATTGTCGGATTGTTTGTCTGGTAAAAGAAAAAAAGCGATACCGCTCCGTTTTGGAGTGATATCGCTTTTTTTATTGATAGACGGATGCAGGCACGAAAACGTCCCGGATTCCTGCCGCGTACGGTCCGAGATCATATTGTCCGAACACAACGGCAATGCCGTTTTTCGTAAAGAAGAAAGGTCTTTCGTTATTGAGGATGATCTCTTGTTTTTTGACGTCCTGGTCAAACAGATCGTTATGTTTCTTAATGTAGCCGTAAAGATAGTCTCTCGTTTTGTTGGCTTTCGTTTTTGTATTCAGCACATCATTGAGCGTGACCCGTTTTTTTGCGGCCAGGTCGTAATTAAAGGTCTGAACGGCTGTCAGCCCGTGTGCGCCGCCTGTGTAACTGTAGTTTTCCGTCTGAATGCTGAGCTTGCCGCCTTGATTATACTTCACCTTGAAATCTGCCTGGTATTCCGCTTTGTAGCCTTGTTTTTCACCGTCTTTTTTGTTTTTTACATATTCTTTGTACGAGTTTTCAATATAGCGTTTGAAGTCCTGATTGATTTTCTTTTCAAATGATGCGTTTCCCGTATTTGTGACCTCGGGGTAGGTCAGCTGCTTTACATGCTTATACGTCTGGCTTTTGACGACGGGCTTTGCGGTTTGCGCGGCCTCTGCTGAAGGCGCGAAACCTCCGAACGGCGCGGCTGTCAGCACGGTTAAGAGCACGGCCGCCATCATTTTGAATGCCTTTTTCATCACAACTCCTCCTTTTCATTACCGTTCCCTTTTTGAAAACGGTTTACACTCTATAGACAGCGCAGATCAGCAAATTGTTTCTGGGCCTTCTTTCACATTTTCTCCATGAAAAAAGAGACATGGATAATCCACGCCTCTTTTACCGGGAAGGTCTTTGCGCAATGGCTTCATAAACGGCTTCCGCCAAATCGGAGTTGCCGAACATCTCCAAAACGCCGATGACGGTTTGATCAGGAATCGGTTCTGATTCCTCCTTCGGCACGACAAGCTCTTCAGCCGTTTTTCGCAGCTCTTCGTTTAAAGGCTGTCCGGGGTAAGCTTTGCTGTAAATGGCCATCGGATCAAGGTCATGATTGACGCACCATTGGGCAAACACCAAAATCATCATGTTTTCGTCACGCCGGTAATATTCTTCGAGTTGTTTTTCGGTAAACGGCTTCACTATCAATCGCTCCTCCAGAAAATCTACCCCTAAGATACACAAACACAGAGCGGAAGTAAACCAAAGAGGGTGAAACATATTATTTCATCAACCCGCCTGCTTTAAATAATGCAATGCCCTGACTGTCCCGGACAGCGGAAGGTACGGATTTGCACGGAAGCAATTTCGTTTTCTCCCAATATTCTTTCACAAGAAAAAAGCGCCCCTCTCATAAAAAGGCGCTTTTTCATTCTTATATGTTTCTGTGCCAATGCCGATGCTCAGCCACGGCTTTCAGAAATTGTTCATGGTTTCCGTCCGGAACAAGACCGGGGCCGCTTTCGGTTCCGGCGGCGAGGGCGAGAAGTTCTTTTCCTTCACCGGAGGCGCCGATCGCTTTGTAATGGCTGAAAGCTTCGTTGACGAAGTCTCTGGCCGATTTTTGGGCTTTGAGGCTGTCTGTGCTTTGTTTTCCGCCCGGAATGAAAACAGCGTCGTACAGGACGGAATCCGCTGTCAGGAACGTGGCTGACGCTTCGAGCTCCGTGCCGTTTTCTCCCTTAACGGTTCCAAGCACAGGACTGATGATATCGGCTCTGACTCCCGCCTGTTTGCATGCGTCAAGCACTTGTTTGACTTGCTCATCAGAAAACCCGTGGTCGGTTAAAACCGCAACCTGCCTTGTCGCTGCCGTCTTCACCGTGTTTTCCTGGCTTAAGGCCGGGGAAGTGAACGTTTCATCAGATTCACGGTCCTTCGGCGGCGGGTTCACCCCGATTCCTTTCGCAACACGCTCGGCAAGACCGGCGTCGACGTGACTGAAGACATCAACCACCTGCTGCTGCACATCCTTGCTGTTCACTTTTCCGACTTCAAAACAGAACGCGGAGATGATATGTTCTTTCTCGGCGGGAGACATGCTGTTCCAGAACATCTTGGCCTGAGAAAAATAGTCATTGAAGCTCTCACTGCGCTGGCGGATTTTTCTGCCTTCTACTTTTTCCTGGTAATGAACGTATCCGCCTTCTTCTTCTGAGGCCGGCGACGGATCATTGTTCTGCAGGGAATTTTTATGATAGGCGACAGGGCCCTTATTAATCGTCATCCGGTGGTAGCCGTCGTATTGGTTGTTATGGAACGGGCAGACCGGCCGATTGATCGGAATCTCGTGAAAATTCGGCCCGCCAAGACGGATGAGCTGTGTATCTGTATAAGAGAAAAGCCGGCCTTGAAGAAGCGGATCATTGGTGAAATCAATGCCCGGCACGACATTTCCCGGGTGAAAGGCGACCTGTTCCGTTTCCGCAAAGACATTGTCCTGATTGCGGTCGAGGGTCATTTTTCCGATCAGCTTGACGGGAACCAACTCCTCCGGCCACAGCTTCGTCGGATCAAGGATATCGAAATCAAACTTAAATTCATCTTCTTCGTCAATCATCTGAACACCGAGCTCATACTCGACTTTGTCGCCGTTTTCAATCGTTTCCCACAGGTCGCGGCGGTTGAAATCGGGATCTTTCCCGGCAATTTTCTGCGCTTCATCCCATACGAGGGAATGAACGCCGAGCACGGGTTTCCAGTGGAATTTGACAAAGCGCGCTTTTCCTTTCTCGTTGACGAAACGGAACGTATGCACACCGAAGCCCTCCATCATCCGATAGCTTCGCGGGATGCCGCGGTCAGACATCGTCCACATGACCATGTGCGCGGATTCAGGATTGTTTGCGACAAAATCCCAGAACGTATCATGAGCCGTCGCAGCCTGCGGCATTTCATTGTGCGGTTCCGGTTTTATGGCGTGAACGAGATCCGGGAATTTGATCGCGTCCTGAATGAAGAACACCGGAATATTGTTTCCGACGAGGTCATAGTTCCCTTCTTCAGTATAAAACTTCGTCGCAAATCCCCTGGCGTCACGGACGGTGTCAGCTGACCCCTTGGAGCCCGCCACTGTTGAGAAACGGACGAAAACAGGTGTTTTGACAGACGGGTCCTGCAAAAATTTCGCCCGTGTATATTCCGTCATCGGTTCGTACACCTGAAAATGCCCATGAACGCCGTACCCGCGTGCATGAACAACCCGTTCCGGAATCCGCTCGTGGTCAAAGTGCGTCATTTTTTCACGAAAATGAAAATCCTCCATCAGCGTGGGGCCGCGGACGCCCGCTTTTAAAGAATGCTCATCCTGAGACACGCGAAGCCCCTGATTGGTCGTCATTTTTTTGCCGCTGTTATCAGATCGGTACTGCTCCAGCTGTTCGTCCTTTGAGTGTTCATTTACTCGTTTGTTTTGATCATCACTCATGTCAGTTCCCCCTTCTAAAACGAAACATTCTACAGCACATTTACCCGCGGCGTTCTTCAAATAAACTGCTGATCCGCTCATTAGGATTTTAGGTCTGTATTTACGTATGCGGTCATACACATTTTGAAATAAGCCATTTTCACAGAAACAAAATGTGAAAGCGCTTACAAAACAGCTGTTGAACAGGGGAGGTCATATCATGCTTGCCATACTCGGTTTTGTGATGATGATTGTTTTTATGTACCTTATTATGTCTAACCGGCTTTCCGCACTTATTGCTTTGATTGTCGTTCCTGTTATGTTTGCCCTGATCAGCGGATTTGGCAAAGATCTTGGCGGGATGATGATTCAGGGTGTTACAGACCTCGCTCCTACCGGGATTATGCTGTTATTCGCCATCCTGTATTTCGGCATTATGATCGACTCAGGCCTGTTTGATCCTCTCATTGCCAAAATCTTATCGTTTGTCAAAGGAGATCCGTTAAAAATCGCCGTAGGCACAGCGGTTCTGACGATGACCATTTCGCTGGACGGAGATGGGACAACAACGTATATGATTACGATTGCGGCAATGCTGCCCCTTTACAAACGGCTCGGCATGAACCGTTTGGTGCTGGCGGGGATTGCGATGCTCGGTTCGGGCGTCATGAATATTATTCCGTGGGGCGGACCGACGGCGAGAGTTTTGGCTTCCTTGAAATTGGACACGTCAGAAGTTTTTACGCCGCTGATTCCCGCTATGATCGCCGGCGTTCTCTGGGTGATCGCCGTTGCTTATCTCCTTGGAAAAAAAGAACGGAAGCGTCTCGGCATCATTTCGATTGAACACGCGCCGTCTTCTGATCCGGAGGCGGCGCCGCTGAAGCGTCCCGCTCTCCAGTGGTTTAACCTGCTGCTGACTGTCGCTCTGATGGCCGCGCTGATCACCAGCCTGCTTCCCATCCCTGTTCTTTTTATGATCGCGTTCGCCATCGCCTTGATGATCAACTATCCAAATGTCAAAGAGCAGCAGAAACGGATTTCGGCGCATGCGGGTAATGCGTTAAACGTTGTCTCAATGGTGTTTGCGGCAGGCATATTTACAGGCATTCTCTCAGGCACAAAAATGGTCGATGCGATGGCGCATTCTCTCGTTTCCCTCATCCCTGATGCCATGGGTCCGCATCTGCCGTTGATCACGGCGATTGCCAGCATGCCTTTCACCTTTTTCATGTCGAATGACGCCTTTTACTTCGGTGTCCTTCCCATCATCGCCGAAGCCGCTTCCGCTTACGGAATAGATGCCGCTGAAATCGGAAGGGCCTCCTTGCTGGGACAGCCGGTGCATCTGCTCAGCCCGCTTGTGCCTTCCACCTATCTATTGGTCGGAATGGCAGGCGTCAGCTTTGGCGACCATCAAAAATTCACTATTAAATGGGCCGTGGGAACAACGATTGTAATGACCATTGCGGCGCTTTTGATTGGGATTATTTCGTTTTAATTAAAAAAGGATTTCCGCTGGCGGAAATCCTTTTCTGTACATTATTTTTTTGTATAGCGTACCCAGTCATAATGAGCGTATAGCGGATTTACACCATTGTAGGAACCGAGCCAGTCATCGACACCTATCCCATTCCACAAGTTCATCATGATCTTTCCCGGTGTTGTCGGGATTTGGCTTGTCGCAGTATGTTTTAATTGCCCATCGACATACCATTTAATAGAGTTCGGCTGCCAATCGAACGCATACGTATGATAGGCATTGGCCGCGTCAAATCCGAGATCCGCAACCTTCTCATGGTTTCCCGCGCCATTTGTATAATAATTAAATTGAACCTTTGTCGTGTCTTTTCCTAAAAATTCGATATCAATCTCATCCCAAGGGGTACCATCCGTTGGACCTGTATAAGTGAAGAACGATGAAACGATCCCCGTGTTTTTAGCCGGTTTCATTCTGACTTCATAAAGTCCATAGCCATAGGTTTGAGCGGAGCGGTTCTCCCCGCAGTCAAACTTGTTATAAGACGGGCTTGTCAGCGCCAAACGCATTTCACCTGATGACGTCACAGATACGTTATTTGCACGCCAAGTGCAGTTAAACATATCTCCATTGGAGTAACCATTTGCTTTTTGCCAGAAACCGGAGTTATAGCTGTTAAAAGGTTCAAAAAACGATCCGCCTGTTTGAGCTGATGCAGCAGAAGTGATCGCACACAAACTCAAAAACAATCCAGTGACAAGAATGAGCAGCACTCGTTTCATACGATAAAACATGTCGGCATTCCCCTTTCTTTGAGAGCAATTTCTTTATCGATCATACATGATTCTGTTAAAAGGGAACATCGGTCAGAATAATGATAATAACGAATCTTAAAAAAACCTAAATTACCATCAGCACAAACAGAAATGATCCGCGCTCATTGTAATTTAGGTTTTGCATGCTTATCAGCAACAATCCTAACAAGATCATATGTGAATGTAAGAAAAAATGAATCCAAGAACAATAATGCCAACGCTTTCATTATGCTTGTTTGACTACCCTTTCTATGTGAATCGTTAAATACAGCAGCTCGTCACTGGTGAGCTTGTGCTCATACGCCCTCTCAATGCAAGTTTGGATTTTCTTCGTGCATTCATACGCCCGATGGTATTTTTCTCCAGCAAAAAGTCGATGTGTGCCGTTAAAAAGACGCTGCGCGAAAAACTTTAAGTGGGTGACAAACCGATAATAGTGAAGCGATTCTTCGTTGAATTCAATCTTAAAATGGTATTTTACGATCCTCAAAATCTCTTGCATGACTTTTGTAATGTTGATGATATTGGGCATCTCTTCATTCAGCTCGGCATTTACAATATGCAGCGCAATAAAGCCTGCTTCATCCTCCGGCAGAGACACGCCAGTCTTGTTTTTCACCATGGCCAACGCTTGTTTGCCGATTGCAAATTCGTCTTTGTACAGCCGCTTCGTTTCCCACAGCAAGGCGTTTTTGATATCCAGCCCTTTCTTATTGCGCTGAATGGCAAAGTTAATATGGTCGGTCAGCGACACATAGATGCTGTCGTTGAGCTTTTTGCCAAGCTGTAATTTCGCATAGCTGATAATCTTCTCGGATACTTCCATACACTCGATCGGAATATCATACAAAAGGGTTTTGAACTTCGGATACATCTTTGTTATCGAGGGTGAACACTTTCTCAATGCGGGCTTCATCTACAGGATCTCCCATTTTCTTTTGAAAAGCAATGCCCCGGCCCATGATGACCAATTCCTGATTGCCTTCTATGAGCACACTGACGACATTATTATTAATGACTTTCGCAATCTTCAATTCCGTCTCCCTCCCGCCTGACCATTTACCTGCTACACCTTGATTGTACATCCCTTTTGTACCAGGCCAATATCTCCAGGTCAATCAGAAAACGCCGTTCAGAAATCATTGTCCAACGATGAGGCAGAGGCGCATATAATGCAGAGAACCGGTTTTTGGGAAGGAGCGTGTGTGATGAAACGGTTTTCGAAAGAAGAAAGCAGCTGGATGCTGTATGATTGGGCCAATTCAGCTTATTCGGTCATTATTATGACGGCGGTGTTCCCCTTGTTTTTTAAAGCGGCGGCGGCGGAAAACGGCGTCAGCGCAGCTGATTCCACCGCTTATTTGGGCTATACGATTGCCGCCGCGACTTTTATTTTGGCGATGCTCAGCCCCGTCTTAGGAACGATTGCCGACTACAAAGGATGCAAGAAACGGTTTTTTGCCTTCTTTTTTCTGATCGGTGTGGCGGGCACCGCCGCGCTGGCTTTGATTCCCGGCGAATCTTGGATGCTGTTATTAATTTGTTATACGATTTCCACGATCGGCTTTGCCGGATCTAATGTGTTTTATGATGCGTTTCTCGTTGATGTGGCCGCAAAGGAGCGGATGAATATGGTGTCCGCCAGGGGGTTTGGACTGGGCTATATCGGCAGTACAATCCCTTTTCTCCTCAGCATTGCCGTGATTCTGTCAGCACAAGCGGAGGTGATTCCGCTGTCCGCCCAGACTGCGGGCCGCATTGCCTTTTTAATTACGGCGGCATGGTGGGGACTGTTTTCGATTCCGCTCCTTCTCCGCGTCCGCCAGCGCTATTATATCGAGAGGGAGCCGCGGCTTGTGATCAGCAGTTTTATACGGCTGGCCGGCACGCTGAAGCAGATCAGGAAGCACCGGGCGCTGTTTTTGTTTCTGCTCGCCTATTTCTTCTACATCGACGGGGTCGGCACCATCATTACGATGTCCACGTCATACGGGGCTGACCTCGGTATCAGCGCGGCAAATCTGCTGATTGTTTTATTTGTCACTCAGGTCGTCGCCGCCCCTTTTTCAATTTTGTACGGGCGGCTGGCCGAACGGTTTAAGGGAAAAACAATGCTTTATGCCGGCATCGGCGTGTATATGATTGTCTGCACGTATGCTTATTTTATGGATTCCGCTTTTGATTTCTGGGTTTTGGCTATGCTTGTCGCCACTTCCCAAGGCGGTATTCAGGCGCTGAGCCGCTCTTACTTTGCCAAGCTTGTCCCCAAACAGAACGCCAATGAGTTTTTCGGCTTTTATAATATTTTCGGCAAGTTCGCTTCGATTATCGGCCCGCTTTTAATTGCCGTCACCGCCCAGCTGACCGGAAATTCGTCAGCCGCCGTGTTCAGCCTGATTTTGTTATTTGTGATCGGCATTGCCATCCTTGCGTTTGTGCCTGAGGAAACGGCGTAAAAAAAGCCTGCGCGCGGCAGGCTTTCTATTTTATTTCTTGGCTTTATGGACTTTCAGTTTTTTGCCTTTGACCGTCGTATTTTTCATGATGTCAAGAACGTGCGGGCCTTTTCCGTTCAGAATTTCGACGTATGATGCGTTGTCCAGAATCGTGATAATCCCGATATCATCGGCTGAAACGCCGTCGATTTTCGCGATCGTCCCGACAAAATCGACCGCTCTGAGTTTTTTCTTTTTCCCTCCGTTAAAATACAGTTTCATGATGTCTTTGTTTAACTGTTCGCTTTTGTCTGTTTTGACATCGGGGCGGGCGTTCAATTTTTCCGCAAATGCCGCTTTCCGTTCCGCTGTTTCTTTCTCCGACGGCGCTTCCCGCTTTTGGATGCGGAAACCGATATATGTCTCAATGTCATTCAGAAACCGCGATTCAGCCGGCGTCACAAACGTAACGGCCCGTCCGCGGTGTCCGGCGCGGCCCGTTCTGCCTGTGCGGTGCACATAGCTTTCTTTTTCAAGCGGAATATCATAATTGATGACGAGGCTGATGTTTTCGATATCAATTCCTCTGGCGGCAACGTCGGTCGCAATGAGATAGCGGAACTCGCCGCGCTTGAATTCATTCATGACGTCAAAGCGGTCTTCCTGCACCATTCCGCCGTGAATTTTATCGCAAGGGTAGCCCAGCCTGTCCAGCTCATCGGTTAACTGGATAACTCTTTCTTTTGTCCGGCAGAATATGATGCAGCTGTCCGGGTTTTCGGTGATCAGGACATCACGCAGCAAAGATGATTTATCCTCTTCTTCTGTTCTGGTGACAAAATGCTCAATGTCTTTTGTCGTCAGGCCTTCCGCTTTTACTTCAATCAATTCAGGGTCTTTCATATATGTGCGGCTCAGCTTCTCGACGTCATCCGGCAGCGTCGCTGAAAACAACATGGTGACTCTGTTTTTCGGCAGATGCTGAATGATGGCTTCCACCTGTTCAATAAATCCCATATTCAGCATTTCATCCGCTTCGTCAATCACCACATACGCCAGCCGTTCGAGCGGCAGCGTCCCTTTTTCTATATGATCAAGCACGCGCCCCGGCGTTCCGGCAACGACGTGGCTTTTTTGCTTCAGTTCGGTTTTCTGTTTGTCAAAAGAAGCTTTTCCGAAAACCGCCGTGGCTTTTATCCGTTTGAAACGGCCGATATTCGTGATATCTTCTTTAATCTGCGCCGCAAGCTCGCGGGTCGGCGTTAAAATCAGCGCCTGCGGTTTGTTTTCCTCCCATTCCGCAAGCTCGCAGATCGGAATGCCGAAAGCTGCGGTTTTGCCGCTGCCCGTCTGCGATTTGACAACGAGGTCTTTTTTTTGCAGCGCGGCGGGGATGACGCGCCGCTGCACTTCAGTCGGCTCGGTGTATTGCAAGCCATTCAGCGCCCGTCGGATCTCGGGGCTGATCGCATATTCATTAAACTCATTCATGACTAAACTCCTTCTCTGTCCGGCTCCCCTCATTATACGCGAAATGCCGCCGCTTTACCCTGACGTTTTGCCGGGCCGTTCGGGGGACTGCTTTTTCTTCATCGAGCACGACCCATTTGGCGCAATAAAAGCTCATGCTTCCTTCCCCGTCATTGACATAGTAGCGGATCGATTCCCAGCCGCCGTCGACCGGGCTGATATCCAGATGGATGTCGGTGATGCTTTCAAGATCATCCAGCCGGGCAGACCTCACATCCTCAAACCGCAGCACGGCATCATACTGTCCGTCAGTCAGCTTCAGCTCAAACACCGGGATTTTATCATAATACTCGTTATACCCGGTATAGAACGTAAACTCCGTCAATTCAAAACAACCCGGCGAACCCGGCCCCGGCAGAACT
Organism: Bacillus sp. Bvel1; assembly: GCF_014872755.1. Taxonomy (NCBI): domain Bacteria; kingdom Bacillati; phylum Bacillota; class Bacilli; order Caryophanales; family Bacillaceae; genus Bacillus; species Bacillus sp. Bvel1. The sequence continues at coordinate 794,162 of NZ_JAAOBZ010000008.1, forward strand.
GCTTTCTCATGTTTGTGCCATTCCATTTTGCGCCTCCTTACTTAACACCTTCTTCTCTGCTGCTTCATATTGACGGCAGTAAAAACGGAACGTTTGGTTCTCCCACTCCTCCACGAGAAAATGCTGTCCATCATCTCCGTCAGCAAGATCAATTGCTACAATGCCTGAGCCAGCCGTTTGACTCTCCATTTCTTTTATTTGAACGGAAGAAACGTCTTTGCATGTGAGCCTTACACGAATGAGCTGATGTTCATACTCAGAGGAAAACGCCAGCTCAATTACAGAAATCTCTCGTCCCCGAAGGAGGCGGAATTCTAAAAGCTCCTGAATCAGCCACTTATTCTTTTTCATTTTCTATAAATTCTCCTATAGAAGCGGCATACAACTCAACATCGGCAGTCTCATGATCCCACAGATAGACAGTCTCCTCCATTACACTGTCCGTCTTTTTCAAGCACAGCTTATCCCCGGTTCCGTTGTCGGCAATTACGATCAAATCGTCGGGCATACTCTCTTCTCTGCACACACTGTTTTGCCTGATCACATCATCCCAGGTTTTCTGCAAACGGCTTTGTTCACGGATAGCGAAAAAAATCCACTCTCCGATCTCCGCAGGGTTCTTTTTATGAAGCAGCCGTTTATACGCTTTCGGAAAAGACGCTCTCAAGCTTTTTTCCGCAGCCCTGAACTCTTCTTCTGTCATCCTGTTATTCCTCCCCCGTAAAAACATGAGATTCATTTGCAAGCGGTCTTCACTTTTGAAATAAGACAGGAGAGTTTCTTTCTATCGCCCTTATTAGCGGTGAGCCAAAAACCGTAATGGTTTGCTGCCGCGGATCCCCCAGCAGCCCCCACTGGAAGTCCTGATGAATAAAGAAACAATAGTCTCCATTTGGAATAACGGAGACCAGCCATTCACCGAATTCATCTTTATCAATTGGCGCATGAGGATTAAATAGATAACATTCATGCTGCCAGTCCAGCGCATATATAAACTCTTGCTTTAAGGTACAAGATTGAAGTGCCTTTAGTATCTGCAGTACGATGAGTTCCACTGCATTCATGGTCAGAATGATTGGGTCGCTTGTGTTTATTTTTGTATTGATTTTTGTAAAGACTAATTCCGACATGAACGCACCCTTTCTTCATGCGTTTTCATATAACCCTGCACCCAATCTTTTAATTCTTCAATCGTATGCAGATACGAATCAGGCGAATCTTTCAGATCAAACCCGCTCAAATACACGAGCATCTCCCAAACGTTTTCATCCTCAACCTCCGGATCATCTGCAGCCACGTACTCGCATGCCCAATCCGACACTTCTTCCCTCGCCGCTTGACCGTTCAGGATCAGATCAGCCTTCTTCAGACATTCTGCTATTGTGGGTTCTTTCACGTCAGAAGCCTGCCTTTCTTGTTTAAAATGCTGACCAACAGCCCTCTCACCCGTTCGTGCCGCCCGATTTCCCGGCTGAGCTCCGGATAATCTGTTAAAGCGTTTTTCAGCTGCGCATATTGCGGATACAGCTCAAAAAAGGATTTATATAAGGCTTTACGCTGGCGCTTAGGCATTTGTTTATTCGCCAAAACAAAATCTAAGCTGCCGCAGACAAGCGCGAAATACTCATAAAAATCCCCCGCGCAGGCAGCCCCCTCAAAGTCTTCTTCGAATCTCCCAGCATCCGAAGGCAGCGGACCCTCTAATTCTTTTTTGTGTAATTTCAAGCTTCTGATGACGTCATTATTTAAAGAATATCTGTTGGATCTTAACATCTCATTTAGCCGCTTTCCCATTACTGATATCCCGCTTATAAATCCCTGAATTCGAGACCGCGTAAATGGCATTGCTAGTCAGCTTCAGCTGATGCCCGGAAAGCTCATCGCCATCCGCATCACAGCACGTTATCTCTTGCATCGGCAGACTGACATCAGCCGGAATGAGAGACAGTGAATGATCATCTTTGCATATCCAAAACCCGTCATCTGAAATCGCTAGCTGGTCGTAAACCCCGGAATATGTTTTATCAGAAATAATCCAAACTCGTTTCACGTCGGTTTCATCAAACGCAGCAATGACTGTATAAGCGTAATACAGCATGTAGATCAGTCCGTCTTTTTCTGCAAGTGCATAGCAGTCATCTGCCGCGGGTGCATATATTTCTGAAAGCTGCTGATCAATGTGAATTTTCTTTAGCTGCCCGTCTAAAGTGAAGCACAGCACACTGTGCCCTTCATGATTTTCATCACTATAAATACCTTCATCACTTAAACCGATCCACAGGTTTTGTTTTTCGTCCAAAAGACTGCATGAAACCCCTGAAGGCAGAGAAAATGCACTTTGTTCTGTTCCTTCTGCTGAAAATACTTTCACTTTATACTCATGCGATTCAAAGAAAATCAACACATACCTGGCAGCCGAACTCTGTTGAAACAGCATAATATCCTCACACGGAATTTGTTCATCGATATGAACCTCTCGGGTGTCGCCGGATTCCTCCGTGATCGTAAACGAAAGACTGCCATTCTGATGCCGTCCGAGATACAGACGCCCACGGTCATCAAAATGGATGAAACATCCTTTTACTGGTTCGTCATGTAGCTTGTTCATTTTTATTTTCATGTAATTGCCCCTTGCTATTTATAATGAGCGGCGAGCTTTCTTTGAAATTCATCCGGAACGATCTGATTCGGGAATACAACTGATATCCAGTCTAAAACATGATCATCTAACAGCCTCCATGATTCTAACATTTTTCCCGCAATCTCCTGATCAATGCCTAAAATACAAATTTCAAATTCCCTCTCTCCGTAAATCGCCCACTTGAAAGTCGGTGAAGCCCAAACAACACGAGATGCCATGTTCAATATACAGTCATTTTTACTGTGCTTTGGATAATCAGTTAAGATTGAAAGATATTCATCTGCAGCTATATGCAAAGGGATCTTTAACCAGTTAAAATATCCGAATTCCCCGTAAAACCGATTCATATCATCCGAGTGTTCCAGAACGGCCATTAAGATAAATTCATCGTGATGATGTTGCGCCAAACTTTTGAGCATCATCCAGCCTTCTTCAGACAAGACCCAGTGGAATTCCTCGAATAGATAATAATGTTTTTGTTGTTTAAATACTTGTTCGGGCAACGTTTTGTCTTCATGAAATAAGGAATATATCTGAGATTGAAAGACTGCCGATTCCTTTGTGTTCTTTATAAAAAAGGGATGCATCTTGTACCTCTTATTTTCGGCGGTTTATACGCAAGCTCACAGCCATATTCTGTGTGGAATAAACGGTTTCCAACGTATAAATGTATTTGCTGCATATCCACGGTTTGGTTTCTGTCCTTTAAGAAAAGAGAGGCTGGGAACCTCTCTTATTTGTTTATTTATGATTTCGAATGATACGCATAAAATGATTGGTCGTCAAAGCGAACTGTTTCAGCTTCTATAGCAATCAGCATTCTGTTCATGTCAATGAGAAAATTAGCATTTGATTGATACTCCGGAATTACAGCATTTGATAGATTACCGATTCCTTCCGGGTGGTAACTCATCTCAAATACTTGCCAATTGTATTCTTCGGGATCTATTTTTTCTAATCTCATATCACCAATATCTGCACTAAAATAAACAGATGCTACATTTTGAAAAAGAATGTTATGCGTATATTCGGCTTTATTTTCAACGACCTGAATCTTAAGTGAAAGTTCTTTTTTAAACACTTGAAAATCAAAATGAAGGACAGCGCACCCCCCATCTATGTAATCTACCCATTCATTAATTGTTTTGTACATCGTTTATCTCCCCAATGACGTTTTGGAGTCTTTGAGATCTGATTTTGAAGTCTTCACGAAAAGTTCTAGCTTCTCTTCATTACAGTTCACTTTATAGAAAGTCGTATTTAAGTGATTTTCCACAAATCTAATGATAAATCTGTAATATTCGTTTTCTTTATCAATACTCAAAATAAAAAATGGTTCAATTGTTTCTAAACGTATCCTGTCTTGATTCCCCGCTAATAATGCTTCAATCCCTGATGTCAGCATTTTATATTCACTTTCTAATAAAACGGCAGAGTAATCGCGGGCGATTACTTTATTAGGTTCCAACAGTTCAAACATTGTTGAGATAAAAGGATCATCCTCCGCCTCGTAATACCTTCTCGGTGTTATTTCAAGTTCCAGACAGCTGTCTCCGATTTTGGTCGCTGTCTCCTCCCTTTGAGTGAGAGAGGCTGGGAACCTCTCTTCACATTAATAGACTAGGATTCATTTAACATTTCAATCATTTCTGCCGCTTCTAAGTACAATTCATTTATCCTGTTTTGAATTTCTTCTGCGATTTCTTCATCACTTTCTAGATCTGATAAATATCCCGCTTTACCTGAAAACAACTTTTTTTCACAAACCCATATATCAAAATGATCTACACAATAGCCGTCTTCATTATCGTGAAAGCCGGTGCCGCCCAAATAGGCTGCAAAAAAAAATATCAGTGAATGATAGGTATTCTCCCGACTCTTCCAAAAGCAGCTTCAATTTTCAATCCCATTTTTCTAAACGTTTCTTGATTGTTTCATAATTTGTTTAATGCGATTCGTTCAAAATGTTTTTCTATTCAGGTTGATGTTTTCATGTTACTCTCCGGTATTCTGGCGGTTAGGGTGAGTTAAGTTCCACTTCTTGTGCAACACAGTTTTAACAATAGTAATATTATTGAAATTGTTTATCAATATTTCCCTAGGTATTTAAGGTTATTTTAAGGATTATAGGAATTTTGAACCTTTTATTCATATAAAAAACCGCCGGCTGCCGGCGGTTTTTCGTATTATGGATAGCGGAGATTTGTATTTTGCGCTCCCGCGTAGGATTGGGCGAAGTTTTTGGCGTCCTGGGCTGAAAGCGTGCCGTAGCTGTAATTTGATCTCGGATTCCAGCCGGTGCGCGGTGATTTCGGGGCTTTGAGCGACGGGAATGAACCGATGTCGGTGAATTGGGCCGTCCCGTAGTCGTCTATCATTCCGCCTTTTTCATTTCCGTTACCGAAATAGTTGGCTTCTGAGAAGACAGTCGCGTTTGTATGAATGGTGAATCCTAAATTGAAATTGGTCACATAGTTGTTTTTTGCGTGAAAATAGCCGTATCTCATCAGGCCCGGTGAACGCACATAGACGTTATTAAAATAGTTGTTGGTGATCGTCATATGCGGATAGCCGATATAATTGCGTCCTTCGTTATCATCATTCGGATAACCGAGAATCAGGCCGTACAGATGGTCTGTGAATTTAGAGTTAGACAGCGTCACAAAATCCGCTTTGGCGCCGACATACAGAAGCTTTCCCAAATCGCTGTGGCTGTTCGGATTGTAGCTGTGTCCTTCAAACCACACGTGGTCAATCCAGTAATTCTGCCCGTTCGCTATGTACATCGGAATGTCGTTGTTGCCTGTAATGGCGGCATTATGGCTGATAATGAGATTTTTGAAAATCACATTGTTTGATCCGGAGCCGGTGGTCAGATAGATGTTGGTCAGCCTGTGGCTGGTATAAGAGCCGACGATGGTTTTATTGGCGCCGACTGTCACAACGGCTTTCCCCGGGGAAGAAATATCACTTGTGATGACGATGGTTTTGCGGTCCGTTCCGCCCGCATTGTTTTTCAGATCATTGAGATTGCTGACGTAGACGACGGGGCCGCCCTGGCCTCCCGATACGGCGGATTTTGCTTTTCCGTTATGATCCTTCGCATTGCCAGCGAATCCGGTAAGTCCCTGCATCACATCCGGATAAGCCGCTGCCGCTTCTGCCTGCTTGGATGCGGAACATACGATGGCCAGACAAAGCGCAAAGCCGAGTGCAGCCAAGAAAGCGAGATGACGCGTCTTCTTTTTCATGCCCTTCACTCCTTTAATCTCTTAAATTGCAAACACATGAAGTATTATACAATTACTATCCTCTTTTTCCATGATCTGTTTGTCTGCTTTTTCGTTATGGCTGAAAAGCCCCAAAACAAAAAAAGCAGCCGATACGGCCGCCTATATACGGGTGCTGTCTGCCTGAGTTTCCGCCGGCACGGCTTTTTGCTTTCGAATCAAGGACAGCGCCATCCCCGCAAAAATCATCACAATCCCCAAAGATTGATAAAGGTCGGGGCGAAACCCCGTAAATACGGTGTCAAGCACAATCGCCACCGCCGGATCAAGAAATACGATGATTGATATAAACCGGGTGGATAAAAACCGCAAGCTGTCAAAAAAGAGCAAATACACAATTCCCGTATGAATGATACCGGTTGACACAATCATGATCCAGTTCACATGCGACAAATCAGAAAAAGCGCCGAAACGGACGAACGGGAGAAGAATGATAACGCCCAACCCGGTCTGCAAACAGGTGACCGCATATGGGCTGAGACTGTTGATACCTTTCCCGGCCAGTGTCGTAAAGGCGTAAAAAAGGGCGGCCAGCACGGCCCAAATAATACCCGATCCCATCAGCTGAGAAAATGATGTACTTCCGTTGATGCCGGAAATCAGGGCGGTGCCCAGAAAACAAATTACGATGGAAGTGACGGACACAATATGCAGTTTCTCCCGGTATATAAGGCTCCCTAGAAGAAGGACGAGAACCGGAGCCAGATGATAAACGGAAATCGCTATCGTCACTGATGTTTCCTCAAATGATTTAAATAAAAACACCCAGTTCAGCACGAGAAAAAACCCGCAGGCCAATGTCTGCAGCACCTCGCGCCGGTTCCATTGTTCGGTGCGGTGCCGTCCGGAACCAAACCAGCAAACGCCCAGAAACAATGAGGCGCACAGACATCTCACAAAGACCAGTTCAATTGAAGGCACATTTGTATGTTCCGAGAAAAAGCCGATTGATCCGAAAATGACCATGGAAATGACCATTTTGATGACGGCATTTGATGTTTGTTCAGCTTGCATTGATTTGCTTCCCCCATATCATTGACTGTTTATTCAGACAAATACTAACAGCCATTTTACTTGATTCAGAGGAAGATTTCATCCTATTTTTCGAAAGACGGCGGTCTTTTCTCATTAAAAAAAGCCCCGCATCAGCAGGGTCTTCTGTTTAATGAACGATCAGTACAGGACAAGGAGACAATTGTGAGACCTTATGGCTCACGCTTCCGAGCATCATTTCTTTAAATCCGCTGATTCCGCGGCTTCCGACGACAATCAGATTGAAATGCTGTTCTTTCGCTATGTTTAAAATTTGATGCGCAGGTTCGCCTTGGACGTACAGGCTTTCCGCGTTTACCCCGCTTTCAGCCGCTTTCTGCTTGGCATTTTCCAGAATGGCCGCTCCTTTTTGCTCGACTTCATGTTTGATGTCTTCAATGAAGTTTTCCGGAACATAGACAATCCCTGTTAGGGCTGATGTGGAGACAACGGCTTCACGTCCCGCATAGAGAATGGTGAGTTCAGCCTGCTGTTCTTTCGCCAGATGGATCGCTGCGTCCAAAGCTTTGCTGCTCATGTCTGAACCGTCTACTGCTGCAAGAATTTTTTTAAACATATGAATCCCGCCTTTCTGCTTTTATTGTCCTCCTCTCTTTGCTGAATGTCAATTTTGCCGGCTTTCTCCGGAACATTGCGCTTACAGACTTTCTCCGTTTGTGGCGATGACGTTTTTATACCAATAAAAACTTTTCTTTTTCTTTCTTTCAAACGTGCCTTTTCCGTCATTGCCGCGGTCGACATAGATATAGCCGTAGCGTTTTTTCATTCTAAAAGGGTCCGGGTGGCGCTGAGTGAGTCAACTCCTTAATCCTCCCTACGGTCCGGTTACCGTTGACTCACGCCCTATTCGCTTGCTTCCCTAAAATCCTTTAATAACGCAATTCAAAAAAATAATTAACACAACAATCGCAGTAACAACCACTGCTTCTACAGTGTAGGTCACTTTTTTCCTTCGCATTTGCTCTTTATATTTTCTTTGGATTTCCCTCTTCTTATCAACATTCATTTTTTCGGCTCCTTCCCAACCCCTCGAAAACTTCACATCACTTATTTTGAACTACCGGAATAAGACAGCTCTAGCGCTTTTCGTATGTATTCTTCTTCTGTGATTTCTCCATGAAACCGCCTTTCTAAGAGCTTTTCCTCTTCTTCCGTCAGCACTAAGCCCTCAAAGCCAAGGGTTGCTCTTACATATTTCATCCCTGTTTCAAAATGAATCTCTTGCATTACTACCCCCTCCTCTTTATCAAAAGGCCCTGCGGGTCATTTTCGCCAGTACGCCCCAATTTATTTGGTGCGTATAACTGGGCACTCCGTGACCGCTCCTAAATTCCAAAACAAACTCAAACACAAAAGAACCCAGTCAGTCCCCTGTCATGACTGGATTTTTCCTCTCGTTTAGGTATGCAGCGCCTTTTAAAATGCACCCTTTTCAAAACAACTCAAATCATAATAAAGGATGCAACACTTAAAGGTGTCTGACCTCGCCATAGCGAACCTATTTTACGAGGTGATTCGTGATGGATATGGGAGTCAAATTATCGTCCAAGGACGTCGCAAAACACCTCGGTATAGAGCCGGTGACTGTCCGCAAGTATGCCAGTATGCTTGAAGAACAAGGCTACTCGTTCAATAAAGATTCGAAAGGATGGCGACTCTATACCGAAGATGACGTAAAGACTTTAGAGTATCTATGTACAATGACTAAGATCAATGGACACTCACTCGACGAAACGGTAAAGCATATAGCAAGCCTGTATCGTTCAAAACTGACCATATCGGATACCGCTACATCGCTACAGGACAATCCTTTGGTGGAATTCATGAAGCGACAGGAAGAATTCAACCAAAGAATGGCGGAACGGATGGAACAATTCGAAAAAAGACAGCATGAAAGACACGAGACACTCACTGCGGCATTACGGAAGTCGCTAGAGACACAAAGAATGATCGCAGCCACTAAACAAAAAAAGTAGTGGCAATTTTGGAAATAGAACACACGGAAAATGGCGCACTTATACACACCACCCTGTGTACATGCTAAATCTCTCGATTTCCGTCAGGCGTGTTACAAAAAAGGAGACTTTCACCGAGTCCACTTTTTTATTTTTTCACTCATGCATAACAATTTTCTCTCTTTTGCACCGCAATAAAAAAACAGGCCTGAAGGCCTGCTTAATCTATTTTAGCTTTTTTCCATGTACTCCTAACAATTCCCATGATCACTATGTATACAATCGCAATACCAACAGTTACACCCTCAATTTTTGTAAAAAAGCTATTCAAAATTATTAATAAAAACGCTAGTACTGACGCAAACCAGTGTATAGATTCATATTTTTTGTCACTCATTGCTGATCCCCTCACTCTTTCTGTTAAACACTTTATATACCTAAATCCATCATGACACAATTTCCGCTATGGAATCAAGTGGTAAAATGGTTTATAATTTACAAGGTATTTTCAAGTAAAAAAGGGGGATAATATGAAATTTGTTCTAAAGTACAGAAGTAAAATTATTTTGGCAGTTGTTTCAGTGTTTTTATTTTCAATCCTTGGAACGACAGCCGCTGAAGCCGCTGAATCACCGAATAATCAATCAATAGTTCGAGACACTAATCTCGAAAAAGAATTTTCAAGTTTGCTTTCTAGTCAAAAAGCATTATACGCAATTGAAAACATACCTGACTCAGTGGTCAACCAAGGTTCTGATGCAATTTTAGATTGGTTCAGAAATAACATCGATGATCAATCGCTAATCAATGATATGAACGCCGCTGCAACTGAGCTTCATCAATCGGACAAACCATTCAAGACTCAAGGTGTCCTAGGTTGTATAAGTGCTGTCGGTACCGCACTTGCCAGCCTAGCTTTCGCTCCTGCAAAATTGTTAAAGATCAAAAAGGCAATAAAAGCCTTGGGTGGAGTAAAGACATTCGTCACTAAAACATATCAGTACTACAATTATTACAAGAAAAAATACCGCAGTAAAAAAACCGCTTGGAACAAAGCAGTCTCCAAAGCAGCTTCAAAAGCCAGCCCTGAAATAAAAGAGGCGATAATGGACTTCTTTGGCATTACGGCCATCGTTTCTGCTTGTATTGAATAACGGTTCCACAAAGTAAGAGAGCAAGCCACATGGCCTGCTCCCTTTCACTTGATTATGTAATTTTTGATGCCGGGATGCCAATAAGCCATGACCTCAAAAGCGCTGTTTGCCACCTCATCGTCTTCCTCATCAATCTTAACCAGATCGCCGTCTTCCGCATCTTCAAGGTTCAGATCTCAGATCTTTATGTATCTCCTATCTCCTTCAAAATGCCGCCGTACCCGATCAGCCTTCGCGCAGAAAGCGCATCATCCAAGTAAAACACAGTATTTAAGTTATCATCCGTCACCTTGCTGCCACGCACCACATCCGTGTCCTTAACAGGATATTTAGAAATTTCGAGAACTGCTTTTTGCTCCATCATGGCTTCCCGCACATCGCTCTCAATTTGCTCAGCATCAATTTTAGCTCTTCCCTTGACTCTTCGAATGTCAACAATCGGCGTATAGTCCAGTTTCATCGCCCTTTTCCAAAGACTTGTCCATTCTGCCTGCTTGATATAATTTTTGCCAAAATAACTTCTTTTCACAGGCAATAACACATGAAAATGCGGATGATATGTATCTTCTTCATGATTTTTAGTAATCTCTAAAGCTCTAAAATAGCCAAGTACCGCTGTATCGACCCTTTTGTATTTCATGAGACGATTAAACCCTTTCATCATGTCAAAAATCTTAGACTTCAGCTCTTCTCCTGCTACATTTCTGACAGTCAGCGTGAGAAAAATCCACCCGCAACCGTACTGCCGGTTAGCTTCTTCCACAATTAATTTATTATGATAAGCAATTTTTAACGACCGGCGCCACGCACACATAGGGCATAACCTCACTTTGCAAAAATGGGCTTGATACAGCTTCAGTTTGTCCCCTGCTTTACCATATGGAAATCCATCTTGATCTCCTGTCCCATATCGCACCTCATCTCTTCTCTTTTTGTTTTCGGATCTCATTCTCAATAGATCGTATTCTGTGCTGAAGTGTATGCACGTCACCCTCTAATATAGAAATCTTTTCATTAATGCGTTCAATTATCCCGTTCACCTGGTCCTTTTTGATATCAGCCCAGGCATGTGCCATATCTTCGCGACACTCTTCAAAGGCCTTTGCATGGCTCCCTTTCCACGTATGCGGGGATAAATGAGGCTGACTGATCAAATGGTTGATATCTGCAAACTCATGTTTTAAATTTGTTATTTCATGTCTGACTTGTTTCAAGGCATGAATGTGCTCTTGTTTTATAGCAAAGTCGGCTCTTGCCGAATGTAATGCGTTCATCTCTGCTAGTATAAGTAAACACCTCGCTTGTAAATTTCGGGCATTATAGACTATTTTCATGTTACACTATGGGTTTATTTGGATGAGTAGGAAAAAGGAATTATTTATCATCGGGAAAATTTATAATCAGTTATCTACATATTCGTTTTTATAAAAGTTTCTATCTCATCTATTGTTCTTTCAAAATTCTCTTTAAAAGCATGTTCCCAAACCCTTAATATATGCCAGCCATGTTTTATATAGTAGGAAGTAACCTCTTGATCTCTTTCCTTATTCCGCTTCAGTTTTTTCTCCCAATACGCTTTGTTGCTTTTTGGCTGATTTCCATGAGAGCTGCATCCGTGCCAAAAGCAAGAATCAACAAAGATAACAATTTTGTATTTTTTAATAGCTATATCTGGCTTACCAAAAAGAGATGAAACATTTCTTCTGAATCGCAGCCCCCTGTTCCATAAGGCTGCGGATACTTTATCTTCTAATTTTGATTTTGCTTTAATCGCCTGCATATTCTTTCTTCTTTGTTCTTTTGTATGAGTGTCAGCCATACGATTCCCCTCCCGATTTGTAAAAGTTTTCCCTCAATGAAAACATTTAAATCTTCTATTAAAACAAAAGTTTTCTCCTTTTAAATTCGCGAAACAAACGTTCTCTTTTTAGCGTTAAGATGTGTTATAGTTTATAATGTGTATGAGATCAACAAATGGAGGTTTTTATATGATCTTCCGAAAAGGAGAATTGTTCAGCGGACCAGGAGGACTGTCTTTAGGAATTACAAGCGCCCGTGTCGTTGACAGTTCCGGTAATGAATACAGCATAAAACATGAGTGGTCTAATGATTATGACGAATCTGCATGTAAAACATACAGAAGAAATATCTGCAAAAATATTGATGACCCGTCAGTAATTGAGGGTCCTGTGCAAGAATTGGATATAGAAAGCCTCCCTCCTATAGATGCATTAGCCTTTGGATTCCCTTGCAATGATTACAGTATAGTTGGAGAACATAAAGGAATGAGCGGCGATTACGGCCCTCTCTACTCATATGGTGTAAAGGTGCTCAATTATCATAACCCAAAATTTTTCATTGCTGAAAATGTGGGCGGTCTGCAAAGTGCAAATGAAGGTAAAGCTTTTATTCAGATATTGAGGGAACTGGGAGAAGCGGGGATGGGTTATACAATCACTCCTCACTTATATAAATTTGAGGAATACGGCGTACCGCAAAAAAGACACCGTATTATTATAGTAGGTATCAGAAAAGACCAGAATTTAGAATTTAAAATTCCTGCTCCTACTACTCCAACTCAGTATGTTACTGCATACGACGCACTCAATAATCCGCCTATTCTTGATTTTACTGAAAATCATGAGCCTACGAAACATAATCAAAAAACTATTGAGATGCTGAACTATATTCCTCCCGGAAAGAACGCCTGGTATGAGGGCATTCCGGAAGAATTACGACTTAAAGTGAAAGGTGCCCGAATGAGTCAGATTTATAAACGTCTTCATCCGGATGAACCATCTTATACGGTGACTGGAAGCGGCGGCGGCGGCACTCACGTGTACCATTGGGAAGAGCCCCGCGCCTTAACAAATAGAGAACGGGCACGCCTGCAAACCTTTCCTGATCATTTTGTATTTGAAGGAAAGAAAGAAAAGGTAAGACAGCAAATCGGCATGGCTGTCCCTCCAAAAGCTGCTCAAATTATTGCAGAAGCGATACTAAAAACGTTTGCTGGAATTGAATATGACTCCATTGAGCCAAAATGGACTTTTAAAGAGTTAGTTAAAGAGGAAAAAGTTCCTTATATGATTTAAGGAAAAGGAATCTGCAGTCAGATTCCTTTTTCTAATTCAGGCGCTTTATAAATGTAAACACAACTCTGTAAGCACGCTTAAAAACATAGTACTAATAGATAATTTAAAGTTTCTACTCTAAATGCATAATTCAATCTCTTAACCTTTGTTGACTTCTTTTAGTAATTGTTCAAATGATGAAAAACTCTTATTTTTTACTGCTCCGAGAAAAATACTTACTCTTTGTTCAGGCATTAATTCATTTTCTATACAATAATCCAGTAATCCTAATAAAGTTTTAGAATTCAGCATAATACCATCAACAGAGTATCCCTGAAGATTTCTTTCAGTTAATCTTTTTATTTTTTCTAAATTTTTAACACCTCTAAATTCATTTGATGCTGTTACGTACCCATAAAAAACCATTTCTTTATCCTCGTAACCTTTATAATTTGGTATATATTCCGAAGCCATATGAGAGGCAAAAGAAGCACTTAATGTAAACTTATCCTTGTATCTCTTTGCATCTATTATTCCATACACGTTACCATAACTGATTAAAATATCAATTTCTGTTCTTTCCCCATTTAAAGCTTTAGGATGCATTGTGACCTCAAAACCCAACGCTTTAAAAATGTTTCCCGTACTTTTTTCAAATTGATGATCGCTGTTCTCATTTAAGTAGCTCTCGACAAAGTTAATATTTAAGGCTTTATATTGATTATCAGCCAGGATTTCATCAGCATACTCTTCTGCATCACTCCGAGGAAATTCTTCATTTAGAATTCCAACAAGATCTACTTTATCAAGCATAGACGGAGTAGGTATATTTTTAAGAATACTTTGAAGCTTCCTTTTTGTTTTTAATGAATTAGTTGCAGGTTTTATGTTATGGAAGGAGCTTGCTTTGTAGCTGTCAACATCTAATCCGTTATTTTCAAACATTCTTTGCAAAGAAATGAGATAGCGTTTATTAAACGGATACTTTGCATCCAATATTTCCATCTCATTTTTTATTTCCTCTTTTTTGGAATTTTCAACTATTAATGCTTTGCCTCTAACATATTTCACCAATCCCGTATACTCGCTTATCAGCATAAAAGTATGCGCAACATCAGAATGAGCAGTATTGAAATCTCGAGCTCCTTTATCTGACCTCTCTCTATGTTCGAACTTTTCAGCTATATTTTGTTTTAATTTATTTTGTTCTTCAACACTAGAATTTCGGAAATTGATAATACTTTCTGTTATTTCTTTTATTTGATTATCTTTTTGGGCTACCATTACAAAATAGGTAATTTCTTCTTTTGTAACATAATAATCTAGCGATTCTTGATTAACTAATTTAATTAAAAATCTTACGGGACGTATTTGAAAGTCCTCATGAAACTTAGGTTTAAATCCTTTTTCTAAGAAGTATGCATTTGGATATTGAAAGGTGAGTATCTGCTTCCGAATATTTTGATATACTTTTTCCTCTTTTAGTATAGACCTTCCGGCTTTAGTCAGTACAACCTTTCCCTCTTCATCTAAATAACAATAAGCAAAAGTCCTTAGTAATGCCATCCATGTTCTCCCGCCCGATCCGCTCTCACTTATATTCTGTCTTTTAATACCTATATCTGCTAACTCTTGTTCATATCTTTTGTGTACTTCTCTATTACCTGACCAAGTCAGTTTTAATTCATCAGTTGCTTTATATAAAGCCTTTATGGCTTCCTTGTGAAACTTTGGATCCCTTTCCGGCCTTGTAATGAACCAAATAAGCCTTTCTGCTGCCATATCTCAGTCTCCATTTCTGTTTATAATTCTTTAATTTTCATATAAAGTTTTTCTTCTTCAATACTCATTATTTTTTTCTTTTTCATAATTTCTAAATAGAACGTTATACCTTTTAAAAAATCCTTATTGTGTTCAATATAACTGTCAAAATCGCCATCTGTAATGTTATTTGTTCTTCTCACTATTTCTAGAATTTCAATATCCAAAAGCTCGTCTATTGTTATTTCATTCATTTTATTTTCTTTCAGCAGCTCATTAGTAGCATCGAGGTATCTCAAAACTGTTGATATTTTAGGAACCTTCATTTCATTCAGCATTTTGTTAAAAGCATTATCACTCTTACCGGCTTTTGTACTTAAATGAGTTTGTTTAATATTACTATTATCCCGGATACTATTTAACTTATCTAAAATCTTTTTCGCTATAACCTTTTCTAAAAAGCTTTGAAGTACAACATTACTCATATTTCTCCTCTTTCAAAAAATGAACTTGTTTTAAAAGAACTTACAACTATAATAAAACAATCTCTATAACAATATTATACTCTATAGAGTATTAATTACTTTTCAAGTGATTTTTTATATTACAAAAAAAAGAACCTTCTTAATTAAAAGAAGATTCTGGGTCCTCCTCACTTCACTCCCCAAACAGCCTCCCCATCACCGCTCAGCACACTAAACGTCACAACTTCTTTCTCTCTCGCTGAGTCCCATTCTTTCAGGAAGACACCGTCATAATGTGTGCCGTTCAGGTTGATTCGGGCTTTGCTGCTGTCGGTTATTGTCCAGGTTCCGGTCATTTCCCCGGAAATGGTGCCGTCGTTGTTAAGCCGGATGGTTTTTGGGGGTTTGATCGTAGCTGTAATGTCTTTTCCGTGCTGGATGAGTTTGTAGGCTCCGGATGCGGCGGCTGCCGATATGTGTGTATCCGGTTCTCCTGCGTAGCGGTACGGCGCTGCAACGGGCCATCCGTCTTTGTTCATGTACAGCCGATGCACTCTGACTTCGTGCTCTTCGCCTCTGTTCGGGAAACGGGTGTGGAAAATGAGGTATGATCGTTTCGTTTTCCCGTCGTAAAACACGGAGTTGTGTCCCGGTGAAACGTAGCCCGTGCCTTTTTCAGATTGTGAGGCGAAGCTGTAGCCGCCCATGAGTTTGACCCCGTACGGTTCAATTGCTTTGTCATCGAAGAAACTGCCGTCTTTTCCTTTGGCGTCAAGCATGTTATGGCCTGCGGCGTCATAGTACGGACCGTCCGGATTTTTAGAGCGCGCCACACGCATATTGTAGCCGCCGGCTGTGTCAAGTCCGCCGAATGACAGATACAGATAGTAATATTTCGTTTCCGGATTGTAGCTGATGTACGGGCCTTCGATTCTGCTGTGATTTCCGCCGAGCAGTTTTTTTCCGTAGCCTTGGTTCGGGAGCGGGAAACCGGTTTTCGGATTCATTTCCAGTATAAAAATCCCCCCGGAGTAAGAGCCGTACACCATCCAGAGCTTGCCTTTATGGTCAAAAAACGTTTGCGGATCTACGACGTTCGGGTGAACGTTTGCATGATACGTCGTGCCGTCTTCGCTTTTTCCTTCCATGCCTGATTTCAAAAAGATGCCTTTGTTTTTGTAGGGTCCTTCGATTTTGTCACTCACGGCGACACCGAGAGCGGATCGCGGCGAGTCTCCTTTACAGGCGTTATAGTACATGTAATATTTCCCGTCAGCCAGCTGAGCCACATCCGGCGCCCACAGCGTATCAGACTGGGCCCAGTCGAATGTCTCTTTTAATTCGGAGTAGACGTTCGGGATCAGGGGATTATTGGGATTGACGCTTGAAGACAGTTGCTGCCACTGCATCAGGTTTTTCGACTTGGCGGAAGCCAAATGCGAGCCGAATACATAGTATGTATCGCCTGTTTTGATGACGGACGGGTCATGCACGCTGACCTCTGAAAAAACGGGATGCTGGGCTTTTGCCTGCGGCAGAGTGAACCCGATAACCGCTGCTGAGACCAGGCACACACGAAAGAAACTGGTTTTCATTTTCTGAAATCTCCTCGCTCTCTTCTTTTCTTAAAACGCTTTCAAGACAACGCTCCATTTTATGACGCGGATGGCGGAAATATGTGATCAACAGCGCCGGCTTCCCGATGTACCGCTTTAATACAATAGCAATCTGATTTGTGAAAGACTGGAAAAAAAGTTTTGACTTCTGATTCGCAAACACTTAATATAAAAAACAGTTACTAGTTATCAGAATATTTAAGAATTGAGTGAAGCATATATGACCTTACACAAAGACCGCCGCATCGGGCGATTGTCCGTCCTTCTTCTGCTTCATGAGACTGAAGAAAACCAGCAGATCAGCCGGCTGGAACGGGACGGCTGGAAAGTCTGTCTCGGCAGGGTGGGTTCAATGGATGCGCATAAGGTGGTAGCTGCAATTGAAACCGCTTCCAAAAAGAGCGGCGTCATTCAATCTGAGGGTTATCGCGAATCACATGCGCTGTATCATGCCACAATGGAAGCTTTGCACGGAGTGACGCGGGGCGAAATGCTGCTTGGCTCGCTGCTTCGTACCGTGGGCCTGAAGTTTGCCGTCTTGCGGGGAAATCCGTATGAAAGCGAGGCGGAAGGCGATTGGATCGCCGTTTCCCTTTACGGCACGATCGGAGCTCCGATTAAGGGGCTTGAGCACGAAACATTCGGAGTCGGAATTAATCACATATGAATCAGCCCATAGATTTCAGATGATAGGGGGCTATGCGTGAAATATCATTTTCATGGCATAGCTCCTTTTTGTATGGGCGCTTTACCAAAGTAAAGAAAAAGGGGTTGAAATGATGGTAACGTTAGACGGTTCCTCACTGACAACCGCAGATGCCCAGCGTGTGCTGTTTGATTTTGAAGAGGTTCAAGCATCTGCCGAAAGCATGGAACGTGTGAAAAAAAGCAGGGCGGCGGTTGAACGGATCGTTCAAGAAGAGAAGACCATTTACGGGATTACGACGGGGTTCGGCAAGTTCAGCGATGTGCTGATTCAAAAAGAAGACGCCGCGGATCTGCAGCTGAATCTGATTCTTTCTCACGCGTGCGGCGTCGGTGATCCGTTTCCGGAATCTGTATCGCGGGCCATGCTGCTTTTGCGCGCCAATGCCCTGCTGAAAGGCTTTTCCGGCGTACGGACTGAGCTGATTGATCAACTGCTCGCGTTTCTCAATCATCGCATTCACCCGGTCATCCCGCAGCAAGGGTCACTGGGGGCGAGCGGAGATTTGGCGCCGCTTTCTCATCTTGCACTGGCGCTTATCGGGCAAGGCGAAGTCTTTTACGAAGGGGCCCGGATGCCGGCAGCTCATGCTTTGGAAAAGACAAACCTTCAGCCGGCCGTCCTGACCTCTAAAGAAGGGCTCGCGCTGATCAACGGAACGCAGGCCATGACCGCGATGGGACTGATCGCTTACCTCGAGGCCGAAAAGCTGGCCTATCAGTCGGAACGGATCGCGAGCTTAACGATCGAAGGCCTTCAGGGCATTATCGATGCGTTCGACGAGGACATTCATGCCGCCCGCGGATATCAGGAACAGATGGATGTCGCAGAGCGAATCCGCTATTACTTGTCAGACAGCAAGCTGACGACCGTCCAAGGGGAGCTGCGTGTCCAGGACGCCTATTCGATCCGCTGTATCCCTCAGGTCCACGGCGCATCATGGCAGACATTAGCGTATGTAAAAGAAAAATTAGAAATTGAGATGAATGCCGCGACAGATAACCCGCTCATTTTCGAAGACGGCGCCAAAATCATCTCAGGCGGAAACTTTCACGGACAGCCGATCGCCTTTGCCATGGATTTTCTCAAAGTGGCGGCGGCCGAGCTTGCGAATATTTCTGAACGCCGTATTGAACGGCTTGTGAATCCGCAGCTGAATGACCTGCCGCCCTTTCTGAGCCCTCAGCCCGGCTTACAATCCGGAGCGATGATCATGCAATATGCGGCGGCCTCCCTCGTGTCAGAAAATAAAACCCTGGCCCATCCCGCCAGTGTCGATTCCATTCCTTCATCGGCAAACCAGGAGGATCACGTCAGCATGGGAACCATCGCCTCAAGGCACGCCTACCAGATCATCGCGAATACGAGACGGGTGCTTGCCGTTGAAGCCATTTGCGCGCTGCAGGCCGTGGAATACCGGGGTGCGGAACATTGCGCCTCGTACACAAAACAGCTCTATCTCGAAATGAGAAACATCGTGCCGTCCATACAAGAAGACCGCGTGTTTTCTTATGACATCGAACATCTGAGTGACTGGCTGAAGAAGGAGTCTTTTCTGCCGAATGAGCATCACCAAAAACTGATGACCAATGAAGGGGGAATTACAAGATGACTGATGTAAAGAAATCAATCCGCGCCGGCCGCGGCACCGAACTTGAATGCTTAGGATGGGAGCAGGAAGCCGTGCTCCGCATGCTCCGAAACAACCTTGACCCGGAGGTTGCCGAAAAGCCGGAGGATCTGATCGTATACGGCGGCATAGGCAAGGCCGCGCGAAACTGGGATGCTTTTCACGCGATTGAGCGCTCCCTCAAAACGTTAAAAGATGATGAAACACTGCTGATCCAATCCGGAAAACCGGTCGGACTGTTCCGCACGCACAGCCGCGCGCCCCGCGTCCTGCTGGCTAATTCGGTCCTCGTGCCGAAATGGGCGGATTGGGAGCATTTCCATGACCTTGAGAAAAAAGGACTGATGATGTACGGGCAAATGACCGCCGGCAGCTGGATTTATATCGGTTCACAAGGTATTTTGCAAGGCACCTATGAAACCTTTGCGGAGCTTGCGAGACAGCATTTCGGCGGCAGTCTGAAAGGAACCCTTACGCTGACGGCCGGACTTGGCGGAATGGGAGGCGCCCAGCCGCTGTCCGTCACGATGAATGATGGCGTCGTCATCGCCGTTGAAGCGGATGAAACACGGATTGATAAACGGATAGAAACAAACTATTGCGACCGGAAAACCGCATCAATTGACGAAGCGCTGCGCTGGGCCGAAACAGCCAGACAAGCCGGAGAACCTTTATCGATCGGCCTTCTCGGCAATGCGGCAGAGGTGCATCATGAGCTTTTGAACCGCGGCGTCCATATTGACATCGTGACCGATCAGACTTCCGCTCACGACCCGCTGATCGGCTATATTCCGGCAGGATACTCACTTGAGGAGGCCGACCGCCTGCGCCGGGATCAGCCTGATTTATACGTAAGGCTTTCCAAGCAGAGTATGAAAAAGCATGTGGAAGCCATGCTCGCCTTCAAGAAAAAAGGTGCCGTCGTCTTTGATTACGGCAACAACATCCGCCAGGCTGCCAAAGATGAGGGTCTCGCCGATGCTTTTGATTTTCCGGGATTCGTTCCGGCCTACATCCGGCCTTTATTTTGTGAAGGAAAAGGGCCGTTCCGCTGGGCTGCGCTGTCCGGTGACCCTGAAGATATATACCGCACGGACGCTTTATTAAAAGAGCTGTTTCCAGAAAATCAAGCCCTCCACCGCTGGATTGACATGGCGCAGAAAAAAGTCACGTTCCAAGGCCTGCCGTCCCGTATTTGCTGGCTCGGCTACGGTGAACGGGAAAAGATGGGGCTCGCCATCAATGAATTGGTCAGAAACGGCGAGCTGAGAGCCCCGATCGTCATCGGAAGAGACCATTTAGACTGCGGATCTGTCGCCTCTCCGAATCGGGAAACAGAAGCGATGAAAGACGGAAGCGACGCGGTCGGCGATTGGGCGGTGCTGAACGCGCTGATCAACACGGCATCAGGTGCAAGCTGGGTTTCTTTTCACCACGGCGGAGGCGTCGGCATGGGGTATTCCCTTCACGCGGGAATGGTCGCGGTCGCTGACGGCAGCATCCTTGCGGAACAACGGCTTTCCCGCGTTCTGACAAGCGATCCGGGTATGGGCATCATCCGCCATGCGGACGCAGGTTATGAAAAAGCGGTTCAAGTCGCCGAGGAACAAGACATTATGATACCGATGAAAAAGGAGCGGTAACATGCCGAAACAAATAGATACCATACTCACCAACATCGGCCAGCTGCTGACGATGGAATCCGGCGGCCCCCGATCCGGCGGAAGCATGCAGGATCTTCATGTCACGGAAAATGCCGTCATCGGCGTTCACGACGGGCGCATTGTTTTTGCCGGACATCAAGGAGCGGAGAAAGGATACGAGGCAAGAGACATTATTGACTGCGGGGGACGGCTCGTCACCCCCGGCCTCGTCGATCCCCATACCCATCTTGTATTCGGAGGGTCCCGCGAAAAAGAACTGAATTTAAAAATTCAGGGCATGTCTTATTTGGATATTCTGGCGCAAGGCGGCGGTATTTTGTCAACGGTCAAAGACACGAAAGCCGCCTCCGAAGAAGAACTGATTGAAAAAGGGCTTTTTCACCTCGGACGCATGCTGTCATACGGCATCACGACCGCGGAAGTAAAAAGCGGGTACGGACTCGACAAAGACACGGAGCTGAAACAGCTGACCGCGGCGAAAAAACTGGGTGAGCGCCAGCCGGTCGACCTTGTCACGACCTTTATGGGAGCACACGCCATTCCGCCTGAGTACCGGAACAGCCCTGACGAATTTCTGAATCGCATGCTGCAGCTTTTGCCTGACATAAAAGAAAAAGGCCTTGCGCAATTTGCCGATATTTTCACAGAAACAGGCGTCTTTACCGTCAGCCAGTCGCGGGACTACCTGAAAAAGGCGGCTGAAGCTGGTTTCGGCCTGAAAATCCATGCTGATGAAATTGACCCGCTCGGCGGCGCGGAATTGGCGGCAGAGCTGCATGCTGTTTCTGCCGATCATTTGGTGGGGGCATCTGATGCAGGCATCGAAAAGCTGGCGGAGTCCGGAACGATCGCCGTCCTGCTGCCGGGCACGACTTTCTATCTCGGAAAACACACTTATGCGAGAGCCCGGGAGATGATTGATGCGGGCGTACGGGTCAGTTTGGCGACTGACTTCAACCCGGGCAGCTCACCGACGGAAAATCTCCAGCTCATTATGTCGATTGCCGCGCTTCATTTAAAAATGACCGCAGAAGAAATCTGGCACGCTGTCACCGTTAACGCTGCGTATGCGATCGGAAAAGGCGAAGAGGCCGGACAAATCAAAGCCGGACGGGCGGCTGACATTGTCATTTGGGAAGCGCCGAATTACATGTATATCCCGTATCATTACGGCGTCAATCATGTCCGCCGTGTCATCAAGAACGGAAAGACGGTCGTTTCAAGGGAGGGAGCCGCTCTTGGATAAGTATCCGTTTCTGCAAAAAGCCGGCTCCCTCTTCAACGACCGCCATGTGACAAGGATCGGCGATGTGACGGAAGCGTGGGCGGGACAAACGATCAAAGGGCCGGCTTTGATCGGCGTTCCGCTTTCTAAGTCGTCAATCAGCCATTCCGGGGCCTGCTTTGCACCCGGTGCGATCCGCCGGGCGCTCGGCGGCATTTCCGCATATTCCGCGGAGCTGCGGGAGCATGTCATTGACCATCTGTACGATATCGGCGATATTCAGATTCACGTCACGGATGTCGTCAAATCTCACGAACACATTTATCGGACCTTTTATGATATTCTGACGGACCAGCCTGACTGGGTGCCCGTCATTCTCGGCGGCGACAACTCCATCAGTTATTCCACCATTAAAGCCATTGCGGAAACGAAAGGAACAACGGCCGTCTTTCAATTCGACGCCCACCACGACGTCCGCAACACGGAAGACGGAGGGCCGACAAACGGCACGCCATTCCGCCGTCTGTTAGATGAAAATATCATAAGCGGACAAAACCTGATTCAGCTTGGAATCAGGGAGTTCAGCAACAGCTTGGCATATGAACAATATGTAAAAGAGCGTCAGGCAGACGTGCATACAATGGAGATGATCCGGGAGAAAGGGCTTCTCCGAACGATACAAGACACTTTGCCGGCCGTTCAAAAAAGAGCCGACGCCATTTTTATTTCGGTTGATATGGATGTGCTGGATCAAGCTCATGCGCCCGGCTGTCCTGCGATCGGCCCCGGAGGCCTGTATACCGAGGAACTGCTTCAGGCGGTCCGGTTTTTAGCCCAGGAGGCTGACATCTCGGGTATTGAGATCGTTGAGGTTGATCCGACACTTGATTTTCGCGATATGACAAGCCGGGCAGCCGCACACGTCATTTTACATGCATTGAAGGGATTTAAATTGTCACGTTAAAGTCAAATCCGGCACGCGTGATCTCGGCTGCCGGAAGATTCTCATGCCACGCAAGAAGGGGGAGATCACGATGGATGTTGATCAAGGCGGCAATCAACTAAAGCGCACGATGAAAAGCAGGCACTTATTTATGATTTCATTGGGAGGGGTCATCGGCACGGGGCTGTTTTTGAGCACAGGGTATACATTGAGCCAGGCCGGGCCGGGCGGGACAATCGCCGCTTACCTGATCGGCGGCTTGATGATGTATCTTGTCATGCAGTGTCTCGGAGAATTGTCAGTAGCCATGCCTGTGACCGGTTCATTTCAAACGTATGCGACAACGTTTATCGGGCCGTCCACGGGTTTTATGGTCGGTATCATGTATTGGGTGAATTGGGTGGTGACGGTAGGATCGGAGTTTACAGCTTCCGGTATCCTCATGCAGCGCTGGTTTCCCCACAGCAGCGTCTGGATGTGGAGCGCGATTTTCGCGGCTCTCCTTTTTGCCGCCAATGCATTCTCCGTTAAATTGTTTGCAGAAACAGAGTTTTGGTTTTCCAGCGTCAAAATCGTCACCATCCTTTTATTTATCATCTTAGGCGGCGCCGCGATGTTCGGTTTGATTTCATTGCACGGTTCGGGAGAAGCTCCGATGCTGTCGAATTTCACCTCACACGGCGGACTGTTTCCGAACGGCTTTCTTGCGGTTTTCATCGCAATGATTTCCGTAAGCTTCGCCTTTTCAGGGACGGAGCTGATCGGAATTACAGCGGGTGAAACCGCCAATCCGGCAAAAGATATTCCGCGTTCGATCCGAAATGTCGCCTGGAGAACGGTCATCTTTTTTATCGGCGCCATTTTTGTGCTGTCCGGACTGATCTCCTGGAAGGAAGCCGGTGTGATTGAAAGTCCGTTTGTCGCGGTCTTTTCCCAGATCGGTATCCCATACGCCGCAGATATCATGAACTTCGTGATTTTAACGGCTTTGCTTTCGGTCGCCAACTCCGGACTGTATGCTTCCACCCGGATGCTGTGGTCTCTTGCGAATGAAAACATGATCAGCGCCCGGTTCAAAAAAGTCACGCCGAAAGGCATTCCGCTGAATGCTCTGCTCGCCAGCATGGCCGTTTCCTGCATATCCTTGATCTCAAGCATCGCCGCCCCGGGCACGGTCTACGTGGTGCTCGTGGCAATAGCCGGATTTGCCGGCGTCGTGGTGTGGATGAGCATCGCCCTGTCTCAGCTGTTATTTCGAAAACATTATGTGAAAAACGGCGGACGCGTCGCGGATCTGACCTTCCGCACGCCGTTATACCCTCTCGTTCCGATCGCCGCTGTGATCTTATGTTTCGCTTCATGCGTAGGCCTTGCATTTGATCCCAATCAAAGAATCGCCCTCTTCTGCGGAATTCCTTGTATGATCCTGTGCTATCTCATTCGTTTTTTGAGAAAGAAACAGCCGAAACAATCCGTCCGTGACATTCATTTGGATAAAACCATGCCATAAAAAAAAGGCACATACTGATGAGGTATGTGCCTTTTTTGTCTTATTCCGTAATCAGCGTATGAATCAGTTTCGGCGCTTCCGCTTTTTCTGAGATGCGGATGTTGTCATAGACTTTGGCGGTCACGTCGTCAACGTTTTCGCGGTTGGCGTAAAGGGTGACGAGCGGCTCGCCTTTTTCGACGTTGTCACCGACTTTTTTGCGGAGCATAATACCGACGGCAAGGTCGATTTCGTCCTCTTTTGTCGCACGTCCCGCGCCTAACAGCATCGCTGCGACGCCGATTTCGTCAGCGACGATTTCTGAAACGACACCCGCTTCTTTTGCCGGAACGTCAATTTTGTACGCCGCCTGCGGAAGTTTGGACGGATCGTCAACGACAGAAGCGTCTCCTCCCTGATTGCTCAGGAACTCTTTGAACTTTTCAAGCGCTTTGCCGTTTTTCATGACTTCCTGAAGCTTCGTTCTCGCTTCTTCCAATGTCTCAGCTTTTTTCGCCAATACGACCATTTGGCTGCCGAGCGTGAGGACGAGTTCGTTTAAGTCTTCAGGGCCTTCCCCTCTTAACGTATCAATGGCTTCTTGCACTTCCAGAGCATTCCCGATCGCAAAACCGAGCGGCTGCGACATGTCAGAAATCACGGCCATCGTCTGGCGGCCGACGTTGTTTCCGATGCGGACCATTGCTTTGGCGAGGTTCACGGCGTCTTCATCCGTTTTCATAAACGCGCCGGCTCCCGTTTTGACGTCAAGCACGATGGCATCTGCTCCGGCGGCGATTTTTTTACTCATAATTGAGCTTGCGATCAGCGGGATGGAATTCACCGTACCCGTTACATCACGCAGCGCATACAGCTTTTTATCGGCAGGGGTCAAGTTCCCGCTTTGTCCGATGACGGCTACCTTGTCGCGGTTCACAAGCTTGATGAATTCATCTTTTGACAATTCCACGTGGAAGCCTTCGATCGCTTCCAGCTTATCAATGGTTCCCCCCGTATGCCCAAGGCCGCGGCCGGACATTTTAGCGACGGGAACGCCGAGCGCCGCGACGAGCGGAGCGAGTACGAGAGTTGTCGTGTCGCCGACCCCGCCCGTAGAGTGCTTGTCGACCTTAATGCCTTCAATGGCGGAGAGATCAATCGTTTCCCCTGAATTGACCATCGCCATTGTCAGATCGGCGCGCTCCTGATCCGTCATATCCTGAAAGTAAATCGCCATAGCAAGGGCGCTTGCCTGGTAATCAGGGATGCTTCCGTCCGTGTATCCTTTTACGAAAAATTGAATTTCTTCTGTTGTCAGTTCTTTTCCATTTTGTTTTTTCACAATAAGATCTACCATTCTCATGATCTATCACCTGTCCTTCATTTATGTTCAGTGAATCAATCCGACGATCGCCGCTGTTAGGAAGCTGACGAGCGTTGCGCCGTACAGCAGCTTCAGCCCGAACCGCGCGACGACGTTTCCTTGTTTTTCATGCAGCCCTTTCACCGCACCGGTAATGATTCCGATAGAGGAGAAATTCGCGAATGAGACAAGGAATACAGATACCACTGCCTGTGTATGCGCGCTGAAATGGAAATCGCCGGATGAGAGCGTCTGCATCGCCACAAATTCATTCGATACCATTTTCGTCGCCATAATGCTTCCGGCGCTCACCGCTTCATTCCACGGAATACCGGTTAAAAACGCAAACGGCGCGAATACATATCCGAGCAGCGCCTGGAATGTAATGCCGAAGACCGCGTTAAAAACGCCGTTGACCAGGGCAATGAGTGCGACAAATCCGATCAGCATCGCAGCTACGACAACGGCGACTCTGAATCCATCCATTATATACTCACCGAGCACTTCAAAAAAGGATTGCTTTTCTTCTTCAGGAACGACGATCAAATCCTCTTCTTTGCTGACGGTGTACGGGTTGATGATAGAAGCGATGATAAATCCGCCGAATAAGTTCAGCACAAGCGCCGTCACGACGTATTCAGGCTTCAGCATCATCATGTAAGAACCGACGATCGACATTGAGACCGTCGACATTGCGGACGCGCAAAGCGTGTATAAGCGCTGTTCAGTAAGATAGCCGAGCTGTTTTTTCAAACTGATAAAGACTTCTGATTGCCCTAAAATCGCGGATGCGACAGCGTTGTAAGATTCGATTTTCCCCATTCCGTTCACCTTGCTTAACGCAAGACCGATATACTTCGTGATGAAGGGAAGGACCTTCCAATGCTGCAGAATTCCGATTAAAGCGGATATAAAGACGATCGGCAGAAGCACGCTCATGAAGAACGTCGTCTGTTTCGCATTCACAAGCCCGCCGAATACAAAGTTAATCCCTTCTGATGCATATTCCAGCAAGTAGTTAAATCCTTTTGCAAAACCGCCGACAAGAAAATTCCCGATACCGGTGTTGAGGAGAATATAACCGAGAATCAGCTGCAGCACGAGCATGACGGCGATCGGCCGGATTCTGATTCTTTTTTTGCCGTTGCTGGCAAGCCAGGCAAGACCTAAAAACACAATGATTCCGATAATTCCGATGAGATACTTCATATGTGTTCTCCTTTTATTTGTATTCGCTTACAATTTTTTATGCATCAACAAAGAAAGAGGATGGCGGAAGCTTTCGGCTTCCGCAATGCTGATTAATAGTCGCTGCTGCCGCTGTCTCCGCCGCTCACGATAGAGACGCCCGCACTTGCGCCGATCCGGCTCGCGCCCGCAGCGATCATGCTGTCAACATCAGCTTTTGTTCTGATGCCGCCTGATGCTTTGACCCCGATGTCCGGTCCGACTGTTTTTCTCATGAGAGCGATATCTTCAGCCGTTGCCCCGCCTGTAGAAAAACCGGTAGACGTTTTGACGAAATCAGCGCCTGCGGATACCGCCAAGCGGCACGCACGCTCTTTTTCTTCATCTGTCAAAAGGCATGTTTCGATGATCACTTTGACGAGCGCTTTTTTATCAGCTGCTTCAACTACCGCGCGGATATCAGCTTCAACCGCTCCATCATCGCCGTCTTTTAATGCGCCGATATTGATGACCATGTCAACCTCAGTGGCTCCTTTTGAGATGGCATCCTTCGTTTCAAATGCTTTTGTTTCCGATGTCGTTGCGCCGAGAGGAAATCCGATAACGGTGCAAACGTCAACTCCCGTGCCTTTCAGTTCCTCCGCTGCGAGTTTGACCCAAGTCGGGTTCACACAAACGGAAGCGAATTTATATTCTTTTGCTTCTTTTATCAGTTGTAAAATATCCGCTTTTTGTGTATGCGGTTTCAAAGCAGTATGGTCTATTTGACTTGCAATTGACATTGTATGCACTTCCTTTTTCCTAGGATACGTTTAGAATAACCGAATTTTGAACATATGTAAATTGGTAATTGAAATTATGTTCATGAATTGTCACAATTCTTGAATGAGTTTTTTGGCCGTATGCTGATCAGTAATCAAAACGTTGGCGTACTTTCCTTTCAGGGCACCGTGAATGGCCTTGCATTTTCTGCTGCCGCCCGCCACCAGAATCGAACGCTCTTTCAATTTCAGGTCGCTGAGCTCAACTCCGATCGTCCTGCCGTTAATGCTGCTGCTGCAAATCCTGCCTTCCTCGTCAAAAAAGCGCGAACAAATATCGCCGACTCCGCGTGCTTTCAGCAATTGTTTCTCTTCTTCCCGGAAATAGCCGAGTCTGAAAAGCAGCGCCTCATCCCGGACGGTTCCGACCGTAAACAGGGCGATATTGGCTTGTCTGCCCATTTCAATGATCCGCTTAATATGTCTGTCCCGCTCGACCATCTGTTTCACATCGGCGCTGTCAAATATAACCGGCAGCGGCAAATACCTCGGCATGGTCTGAAATGCTTCGGCGAACAGCTGAATCGTTTCTGACGAATACGTATTGACATTGGAATGACTGATGCCGCCTTTCAGCTGCACGACTTCAACGCTCTTTACCTGCTTCGGCTCCATGCGGCTTGCGATCTGGTACATCGTCGTCCCCCAGCTTACGCCGAGTATATCGCCGTCCTTTACGGTTTTATGCATATAGTCTGCGCCATAGCGGCTTAAGTAATGTGTAATGGCCTGGTAATCGTCGCTTGGAGAAAAGACGACGTGCGCCTCAAGCAGCCCGTATTTTTCTTCCAGCTTCGCGCCGAGTTCATCCAGATCCTCAAACGGGTCCATGACGCGAATTTGCACATACCCTTTTTCCTTTGCGTACTGAAGCAGCCTTGAAACGGTGGGGCGTGACAGATTAAGCCGTTCGGCGATCTGCTGCTGGCTGTAATCTGATTGATAATATAGTTTTGCCGCTTCTATGCTGAGCTGCTGTTTTTCACGATCCATGTCGCGCCTCCCCTCTCCGCTTATCATATCACCAAAACACGCGGTAAAAAAGCACCCTCTGATGGGGTGCCTATTTTTTCAGCACAAGCTCCTGAATCGCATGCGCCACGCCGTGTTCGTTATTTGATTTCGTTTCATAATCAGCAATCTCCCTTACTTCCGGGATGGCATTGGCCATTGCCACGCCGCAGCCGGCCCACTGAATCATGGACATGTCGTTGCCGTTATCGCCGATTGCCATGACGTCTTTCTGTTCAATGCCGAGTTTTTCGGCCAGCAGCTTGACCGCGTTTCCTTTACTGACTTTCGGGTGAAGAATCTCATGGAAGAATGGCGCGCTTTTGACCATTGTGTATGTTTCCCTGAATGATTCCGGAATAGAAGCGATCGCTTTCTCCAGCTTGTCCGGATCGTCAATGAACATGACTTTCGGAATCAGAATATCCTTCGGCACTTCATCGATCGTGCGGAAATGAAGCGGCACTTTCGTAATGTATGATTCGTATACCGTGTATTCACTGATATCCCGGTTCGGCGTGTACAGATTGGCTGTGTCAAAGTAATGCATCGGAGTATCCAGCTGTAAGCTCAGCTCGTAAAGCGACTCCAAATCTTCAAAGCCTAATGACTGCTCGGCCACGACACCGTTTGTATACGTATTTTGGACGAGTGCGCCGTTATAGGCAATCACAAAGTCTCCTTCTTCCTGTAAGTTCAGCTCTTCCAAATACCGACGCACGCCGCCGATCGGCCGGCCCGTGCACAGGACGATATTGACCCCTTCCGCTTTGGCGGCATCAAGCGCCCCGCGGACTTCAGCCGTCACTTCATGATGATCGTTTAATAGTGTTCCGTCCATATCTATTGCGATTAACTTGTACATCCTGCATCTCCTTTGTATCCTTTTCTGCTTATGCTTTCATCATATCGTTTTTTCGTTTCAATGAAAAATCAAACGGACAAGTTTCTCCGCCTTCTCTTCCTATACCGGGCCTGCCTCCGGATGCGGGGCCGTCTTTTCCCCTTGTCAGCTTGTTCGCCGCTGTCATCTGTTTTCTGCTTCAAGAGCATCAGCCCCGCCGCAAAGAAAGGGACGGCCGCTATGTCCAGAAGGGCAAGCTTTATTCCCATCGCTGCGGGAAAGTATGCCCATAATGAACGGCTGTTCCGCCTGATCATGATATAAGAAACGATTTCCAGCAGGATAAACAGAGCGTTCACCCACAAGTAAATGAGCATCGCCGCAAACAGAAACAGCAGGAGCGTATTCCGCAGCGTGCCGGAAAACAGAAGAGCGCGCATCATATCAAAGAATGAAAAAGACTGCATGCTGCCGTTAACGACATTGGGATTATAAATGGTAAAACGCCCGAACTGCTCTACAAGCATAAAAAATAACCACAACAGTGAAAACCATTGAATGATATGTACGATGACACCCGTCAAAACGAGTCTGTCGGCAGCCTTATTTCTCATGTGCATCCTCCCCGCCGGTTTTTATTCTTGTCATTGTTTTTGTTTCTCCGTATATCTTCCAAATGAGCGTATCGTTTTTTCCTCTTTTCAACGTGCTTTTGACGGGGTGCGGATGTCCGAGGTATTCAATCTCGATCGTTCCGTCCGTGTTTTGTGAGACCACCTTGTAAACATCTGAGGGCATGGGAACCTCGCCGCGGCCTTTAATGACCTGCTTTGTCAGCACGCTGTCTTTCGTAAACGTAACGGTTTCAGATCTGACCCCGTCCATCGGGCCCGGTTTCAGCCCCGCATCCCATGTCCCGTAATAAAAAGGGGGTTCGTCTGCTTTCTTTTGCGAGCAGCCTGTTATCATGACGCATCCGATAACCAGAACCGTCATGATGAAAATCCGTATGTTCCGCAACATGATCACCTTCTTTTGAAGCTTTTTTTACGCCTGTAAGTTAGGCGGATGCCGTGGCACTGTGCAATTGACTACATAGTGTATAAAGACTTCACTAGATAAGGAGAATGATGAATGAACCCATATCAGTACTACACCCCATCTGCCTATTTCCCTCAGCAGCAGGAATACGAAGTGAGCCCCGTTGAGTATGAGCCGTATCAGCAGCAGGAAAGCTATTATTATGCGCCCCCTCAGTCTGAAGAGCGGCAGCCGACGGCTTTAGAACGGAGAGTCGCCCAGCTTGAAAGACAAAACGCCCAGCAAACGAGAGAGCTCACCCGCCTCTCACAAGAAGACCAGCGCCAAAACCGGGAAATCACGCGTATGAATGAGCAGATCAGACGGCTGAGCCAGTCCATTGAAATCCATACCCGCCGCTTAAACCGTTTGAATCAGCGCCTGCGCGCAGTCGAAAACAGACTCAATATTCCTTTTCACGCTACAGAAGGCGGCTTCTGAGAAAAAGGGCCGGAATACAAAGCTCGACAGGCCATCCCGAGCCTTGTATTCCGCTCTGTACATAACAGGTAAATATTTGAATCCTTTTCTTGCATGAATGCCTCTCCTATTCTTTCACATGATAAATGTGTAAAATCAATCACTTCAGGAGGTCTTCATGATGTATCAAAACCAATACAGCGGAAATCAGCTGCAGCAATGCCGTCAAACAGCACAGCAGCTTATTCAGCAGACACAGCAAAGCAGTCAGCAGTACAAGCAAATGCTCCAGCAGGAACAGCAAAACATTCAAATGCTTCAGCAGATGCTTAACCATGAACAGCATGCCGTTCATACCATTCAGCAAGCGCTGCAGGGGCATGAACTGGCCATTCAGAAATGCCAGCAAATCGTGAATGTGTGCAATCAGCTTCAGCAGGAAGTAAGCGGACACATGCCTGCACCGATGGCAAACGCTAATGTTTCTTCATTCCCGCAAACACAGCATCACACACCGTTTCAGCAGCATTCATACCAGCAATAGGCCGGTCATGCAAATGACAAAGCGCGAGATACCGGCTTTGTCATTTGTTTTTATCTCTGTTTTGTCAGATCAATGCGTTGAGCGGGTTTTCCGCCGAATTTTTCCTCCGCCTCATGCCTTACCGCTTCAAACGCTCTTGCTTCGACGTTTTGTTTAAACACATCAAGCTGTATTAAATAAGCCGCCCGCACTTTCAGCCCGTGGATGATGGAGATGACCCATAAAGGCAGCACGATATACACGCCCGGCGTGCTCGGCAGCACAAAAGCAATTGCTAAAATAATAAAATAGATAAGTCCGTATTTCAGCCATTTTTTGTTCTTGGCCCGGTAGCCGATATAGAAAAAGGCCAAGAAAGCGGTCAGCCCAAACGGCGCGAAAGTCAGCAGCAGCCACCAGCTGTGCAGCACTTCCCACCAAGTCCCTCTTTTCGTAATCAACATTCATTCCTCCTCCTTTACTACTATAACATGGATAATCAAGGAAGGTTTTCTATAAAAAACATAGACGGAATGACGTCTTCCTGCTATATTAATAATGATAATCATTATCACCGAAATAGGGGGATCATTATGAAGAAACAATCATGGCTGATCGGCCTGGCACTTCTGCTTGTTTTCGCATTAAGCGCTTGCAGCGGCGCGAAGGAAAACAACGGATCGGCATCAGGCAAAGGAAAGACAGACATGCGTACATATGAATCAACAAAAGGAAATATTGACATACCCGCACATCCGAAACGGATCGTCACTGACTTTTATGCGGGTGAGCTGCTGTCCGTTGACGCAAATGTCGTCGGGGCGGGCTCATGGGCTTTCAAAAATCCGTTTATCAAAAAACAGCTGAAAAACACCACGGACATCGGCAATCCCGTCAATGTGGAGAAAGTGATGCAGCTGAAGCCTGATTTAATCGTGCTGATGAAGGATGACCAATACGAGAAACTATCGAAAATCGCACCGACGATTGTCATTCCTTTTAACACCGCAAAGAATACGAAAGATACGGTCAGCCTATTCGGCGACATTGCCGGGGCGAAGGATAAAGCCAAAAGCTTTATGGCAGACTTCAACAAAAAGGCTGAAGCCGATCAAAAGCGCCTCAAAAACGTGATCGGCAAAGACGAGACAGTCGGCCTTTATGAAACGACGGATAAAGGCGAAATCTGGATTTTTAATGACAATTCCGGCCGCGGCGGCCAAGCCGTTTATAACGCGCTCGGATTGAAAGCACCGGCCAAAATCGAAAAAGACATCATGAAAACGGGCGCCATGAAACAGGTTTCCCAAGAGGTCATCCCTCAATATGCGGCTGATTATATGTTCATTACCGATTACAACCCGAATGGAGAAAGCAAAACATTTGAGCGTCTGAAAGAGTCATCCGTTTGGAAAAATCTCGATGCCGTAAAGAACAACCGTGTCTTTATCAACGATTTCAACACCTTCTATCCGTATGACCCGATTGCCGTCAGCAAACAGATGGATATCATCACCGACATGCTGATCAAACGGGCTGAAGAAAATAAGAAATAAAAAAAGCGGCACAGTCATGACACTGTGCCGTTTTTCATGTTCACTTTAATTTTGACTGTACGGATCCCGGCATATCTTCAAATCTGACTTCTTCCCAGGTCTCGACATACTTTCCTTTCGCCTTCACCTTCAAATACGCGTTCTTCCGAAGGTCTTTCCCGGCGAAAAAGGTCACTTCTTCTTTTTTCCCGGATGCGTTATATCCGTCTAATGTATACTCAGTACCGCCCGGGCTAAGATGTTTGCCATCTCGATCAATCTGTACATAAACATCTTGCTGGTGAATAAACGGATTAAATCTGTCTGTAACATCATTATGAAAAAAGAGAAGTCCGTATATGACGGCAGCGGCTGCTAAGACGGCCAGGATTGCCAATGCTTTTTTCATCTGTGCACTCCCCTTACTTGTTCATTTTTTTCAAATAGCTTGTCCGCACCGCTAGGAAGAACAGAAGCTGAAAGATGAAAAACCCTCCGATGGTCAGACTGAGCGGCCCCGCTACATCGGAATAGCCTTCCACCGCTAATGTTCTCAAAGCAAACAGCGTATGCATGACGGCAATGACGAAAGGAAAGAAAAAGAGAATCGCCAATTGTATCGTCACGCTTTGTGCCATTTCACGCTCACTCAGACCGATTTTGGCCAATGAGCGGTAGCGCTCCCGGTCCTCATCTAAATCGGTGAACAGCCTGAAATATAAGAAACTCGCTGCCGCGACAAAGAAAACGATCGCGATAAACAGGCCGATGAATAAACTCAGGCTCGGCAGCTGCACCGTATCATAGTACGTCCCGGCTTTTGCCATAAAATCAGAATGCACATCGATATAGTTGCCGTAAATCTCATTTTTCAAGGATTGGCTGATCCCAAGACTGTCTTTCCAATGATCATAGCTGTAGCCGTATAATGACGCTTTCTCACCGAGTGATTTCAGCTGATCAAAGGTTTGATCGTTCACCGCGATGATGGCATTCAATGAAATCAGCGGTTTTTTGACTTCTTTTACCGTCAGTTTTTGGTCAGACGGCTTGCCTTTTTGGTTCAGCAGCTTCAGCTGATCCGGCGCTTCGTTTTTGAAATTGCGGTCATACGTGCCCGGGAAATAGACAGCCTCATTATGTTTCAGGCCGTTCAGCTTAACATGGAAGTATGTTGATACATCCGATTCGCTGATCATGTAAACAGGCGGAACAGTATCTCCTTCCTGATAGCGGACATAGGAAACATTTATTTTGTCTTTCTTATACGTAAAGCCGTGTGTTTTCAGTTCATGGTCAATATCTTTCAAATGAGTCTGTTCTTTCGGGTTATTGCTGAAAGATAAATACTCCATCTCATAGGCGGACTCTTCCGCCCCGACGGTCGATTTGTACATCGCGAGCACGCCCGTCGCCGTAAAGGCAACCGCGGAAATAATACTGACGATAAAGAACAGGCGGGCATTGTCTTTTAAACGATAGACAAGGTCAGAAACCCAAATAACATTTTTCCCGCGCAGATAAAAGGTTTTCCACTTCTTCAGCGCGCGCAGAATCCAGATGCTGCTTTGGCTGAAAAAGAAATACGTGCCGATGACGGTAAGCAGTAAAATGATGAACGGCTCGGTCCCGTGGACATTGCCTTTCAGAACCATGCCGTACCCGCCGCACAGGCAGGCGATGCCGAATAAGGACAGAAGCACGGACGGCTTCGGCTCCGGCTTAATCTTGTCAGTGCCCTTTATTAATTTGATCACCGTATTTGATCTGACAAAAAGGATCGTGAACTGCGATAAAAGGAAAAATAAGAGCAGAAATCCGCCGGCCGTAATGCCGAGCGCTTTCCAAGGCATGTACAGAGGCAGCGCGTCCATTTCTAAAATATAAGCGCCGACCGTAAAGAACGTTTTCGAAAAAATGAAGCCTCCGATAATCCCCGCTGCGATCGACATGACGCCGATGATCATGTTTTCCGCCGTAATGAGCTTTCTCAGCTGCACCGGCGTAATACCCTGCATCAGCAGAATACCGAATTCTTTATTTCTCGATTTCAAAAATGCGTTAACCGAATACAGAACAAATAAGAAAGAAAAAACAAAGATCATCCATTCCGCGGCGGTTAAGCCTTTTTTGGCGATGTTATTCAGGTAGCCTTCCTTTAGTGCCGGATGAAACAGGAACATCGCAAAGGTAAAGAAAATCAAAACGGAAAAGGCGCTGCTCAAGAAGAATGCAAGATAGGCCCTTTTGTTTCTCGTGACGTTTTTATAAGCGAACTGAAGAAAGGTCATTTGCGTTTCCCCCCAGCATAGACAGCACATCAAGAATCTGCTCATAAAAGACTTGGCGGTTTTCCCCGCGGTAAATCTCATTAAACAGTTCGCCGTCTTTTATAAAGATGACGCGGCGGCAGTAGCTTGCCGCAACCGGATCGTGGGTCACCATCAAAGCCGTGACATGATCATCCTGATTCAGGCTCTGCATCGTTTCCATGACATCTTTTGACGCTTTGGAATCAAGGTTTCCCGTCGGTTCATCGGCCAGAATAAGTGACGGCTTATGAATGACCGCTCTTGCGATGGCGGCCCGCTGGCGCTGTCCGCCGGATACTTCAAACGTCCGTTTATTGAGCAGATCTTCGATTCCGAGCTTTTTCGCGATGCCGTGCAGTTTTTCTTCCATGACAGACGGCGCTTCTTTTTCAAGCGTTAACGGCAGCATGATATTTTCACCGATTGTCAGCGTGTCCAGAAGGTTGAAATCCTGAAACACAAATCCGAGCTGCTTGCGGCGGAAATGAGCGAGCTTTGTCCGCTTCAGCCGGTGCGGGTTTTCTCCGTGAATCAGGATATCGCCTGAATCCGGCCGGTCGATCGTTGAAATGATATTCAAAAGTGTTGTTTTTCCGGAGCCGGACGGTCCCATCACCGCCGTGAACCCGCCTTCTTCTATTGAAAATGAAATTTGTTTTAAAGCTTGATAGGATACTTGTCCTTTATAGGTTTTATTTATATGTTTGACTTCAAGCATATTCGCCATGAGAATCCTCCTTATGGTTTTATTCTTGTTGATCTGGGCTGCTTTCATGTAGTGCCGGGGCATTCAGCATAAAAAATCCCCTTGACGTAAATCCATGTTATCAAGGGGAAACAGAATGAGCTATGTTGTTTTCTTAACGCAGTCTTACATTTTTGTAAGAAATGAAAATCGGACCGATGTCCCTTCACCGGGGGACGAGCTGATGTCCACCGTATGATTGAGCTTGCCCGTAATTTCTTTGACGAGATGGAGGCCGATTCCCGTAGATTCTTGGAATCGCCGCCCGTTTTCGCCGGTGTAATAAGGATCAAACACCCGCTTGATATCTTGCGAGGGAATGCCGACACCGTAATCTTTGACTTCAAGCACCGTCCTGTCTTCATCGCAGAAGACATTCAGCTCCAGTCTGTCACTCTTGCCCGCTGAATACTTGACCGCATTTGTGACCACTTGGCCGATCGCAAATTTGAGCCATTTGGCATCGGTGTAAATCTGATGATCATCGCGAATATCCATTTTCGGATAGACGCGGTATTGAATAAAAAATCGTTTATAGCTTTGAATGACCGATTGGAGAAGCTCTGATAAGGAAACCGCTTCGACTTTAAAATCCCGCTCAAACAGGTCAAGCCTTGATGAATAAAGGAGCGTCTCCAGCCCGAATTCAATCTGCCGGACCTCTTTTTTGATTTGTTCAAAAACGGGCTCATCCTCTTCCTGAATGATTAAATTAATGACCGACAGCGGCGTTTTTACTTGGTGCACCCATTGATTCATATACGTCACCCGCGCGTCGAGCTTGGCTTCGGTCTCGTAGAGCTTCTGGTGCTGCAGCCGGGTCAGCTCCATCTGCTTTTCATACAGCTCTGAACAGAACACTGAAGAACCGAGATACGGGATGTCCGTCCCTTCCTGCTCCGAGCTGAGCCAATGATACACACCGCGGTCTTTGTACCAGCGATAGGCAAGATACCCCGCCAAAATAAGAAGCTGCACGCCCAATATGTAAAACAGGTGGGAAAAAGAATGAAGACCCGCAAACCAGTAATAAAAGAAGACAAACAGCCCTTGAAGGAGAAAAAGCAGAATCAGCACGGCATGAGACCGGAGAAACAGCTTCATGACAGCGCCCTCAGCTGGTAGCCTTCGCCCCGCACCGATTCAATGGAAACAGGCGCGTTCAGCTCCCGCAGTTTTTTTCTGAGCCGCGTGATATACACGTTAAGCGTATTATCATCGACGAAAATGTCGGTGTCCCACGTTTTTTCCATGAGCCGGTCTCTTCCCGTCACCTTTTCTCCCCGCTCCAGCAGCACTTCCAAAAGCTTGCTTTCTTTTTTAGAAAGCTCGCTTTTTTCGTCCT
Organism: Bacillus sp. Bvel1; assembly: GCF_014872755.1. Classification (NCBI taxonomy): domain Bacteria; kingdom Bacillati; phylum Bacillota; class Bacilli; order Caryophanales; family Bacillaceae; genus Bacillus; species Bacillus sp. Bvel1. The sequence continues at coordinate 832,014 of NZ_JAAOBZ010000008.1, forward strand.
GAAAGCGCAGTTCAAACCGTTCCACAAAGAGCTGCACACCGGCATATTCAACCACTTTCTCTCCCTGCTTGGCGGCGTACTCTCCGTATGCCCTGCGGATCTGGCTTTTGATTTTCGCCAGCACAATATCATAAGAAAACGGTTTTTCGATATAATCATCTCCGCCGTTTTCAATCGCCATCACCTGATCCATTTCCCCGCTTCTGGCTGAGATGAAAATGATCGGGCTTGTAGAATGCTGGCGGATCTGGCGGCACCAATAATAGCCGTCATAAGACGGCAGGTTGATATCAAGCAGCACCACATCAGGCTTTTCCCGCAAAAAGACATCAAGAACAGCCGTGAAATCCGCGGCGGCCACGGTTTGATATCCGTATTTTTCAAGGTAATTCTGCAATAGTCCGCGAATGTCTTCACTATCTTCCACAATCATGATTTTATTCAAACTGAACCACTCCCGTTTCTTACACTGCTGCCATCATCATAATCGTTTCGGGCGTACGGACGCAACACCGCACAAAAAAACCGCCATCTTGGCGGTTTCCGTTTTCATCAGCCGATCTGCTGTTTTACGGCTTTACCGGCTGATCCGAACTCTCTCATTTTGCTTCGCACCGTCTCTTCCACGGCTTCAAGGCCGGGTGTCATGTAGCCGCGCGGTTCGTACAGATCGCCGTTTTCCTGAAACATGCGGCGTGTTTCGTCTGTCCAGGCTACCATACATTCCGTGTTGATATTGATTTTCGCGTGGCCGAGCGTGATGGCTTTTTTGATCTGATCCTGAGGAATCCCGGATGCTCCGTGGAGAACGAGGGGAATATCAGTCATGCGGGAGATAGCCGCCATTTCTTTAAATCCGAGATTCGGCTCGCCCTGATATTTGCCGTGGACGGAGCCGAGGGCGGCCGCCAGCGCGTCGATATTGGTTTCTTTCACGATCCGTTCACATTCCATGATATCGGCATAACAGACCCCGCCGACAAGTCCGTCTTCCATGCCGCCGACCGTGCCGACTTCGGCTTCTACTGAGACGCCGTGCTTTGCGGCATAATCGGTGACTTCTTTTGTCATCGCGATATTCTCGTCAATCGGCTGATGGGAGCCGTCAATCATCACTGAGCTGAATCCGGCGTCAATGGCCTGTCTGCAGCGTTCCGCACTGCTTCCGTGATCAAGATGGAGCACGACGGGAACGGTAATCGCCATTTCTTCCATTAACGCGCCGACCATGGCGGAAATCGTTTTAAATCCGCCTAAATAGCCGACCAGACGATCGGAAGCCGCGGCGATGACCGGCGATTGCTCCTTTTGCGCCGCTTGCAGAATCGCCTTCGTCCATTGGAGGCCGTTGATATTAAATTGGCCGACTGCATAATGCTCCCGTTTCGCTTCTGCAAGAAGATGTTTCATGGTGACAAAAGCCATGTTCACGCCTCCTTCATGAAGTATTTTGATACGACGGCTTCCGTTGTTTCCTTTGCCGTTTTGATCGTTTCCTCCGCAGTCAGCTTATAATATTCAGGTCTGAACAGCTCTACGGAGACAACATCATTGAATCCGATTTCTTTTAACGCTGACAGATGGGCGTCTAAGTCAATCGCACCCTGCCCAGGCCAGACGCGGTCTTCATCCGTTAAAAAGCCGATCGGAAAGTCTTCTGTATCGTCGATATGATAGATGAAAATTTTCTTTCCGTCCGCCTGCTTCAAGCTCTCAATATTGGAGCCCATCGCGTGGAAATGGAAGCTGTCAAACACCAGTCCGACATTATCGCGGCCGACAGCGTTCACGATGTCATACGCCTGTTCAAATGTATTGACCGTGCATTGCGGGTGGCCGACAAATTCAAGGGCAATGTTTACGCCGTACGGCTCCGCGATGTCCGAAAGCTCAGTCAGCACCTCTATGCTGCTCTTTTTGATTTCTTCTTTCAAGATTTTCCGCTCTGTCACAAGCGGCACGGCCACCACATATTTCACGCCGAGCGTCCTGCAGGTTTCCATCATGCTTTTGAATTCCGAAATGATCTCCCTATAACCCTTCTCATCACGATTGTTGAAGAAAACCAGGGCGTTCAGGGCAAGCGGTTTAATGTGATGGGATTGAAAATATTCCGCCAGATCGGCCAGTGAATGGTCTTTTAAGTATTCCGGCAGCTTATCCATTGTGCGGATTTCAATATAATCATAGCCGTGCTTTTCGCACAGTTCTAAATCCTGTTTCAGGTTTGAATTCTCCAGCGTAGTCGCTTCATTAAAGCAAAGTTTCATGTCAGCCTCTCCCATCCGCGTTTTCGATATGAAGGGAGTCCGGCTGGAGGGCTTTTTTGCCCCGCTCCGCCGAACTCCATACTCAGCTTATGCCATACCCAGTTCTTCCTTTAATTTCTTAAGCGTGGTCCGGCTTGATTCATCCGCTCTTTCGCCGACCCAAGCAAACACGGCGTTCGTCGCAATTCCGTCGAATTTCATCTCTCTCATCTTTCTGAAAATCGTCTCAAAATCGACCTCGCCTTGCCCGATGTCCAGATGCTGGTGAACCGTTACTTTCGCGTCAGGCGGATTGACGATGTAACGCAGGCCGTGCGCCGCTTTATGATTAAAAGTATCTGCAAATAAAACATGTGTGAGGCGGTCGCCGGCTTCATCAAACATGGTTTCGATATCGCCTTTGCCGTCATCATAGAAGAACGTATGCGCAGTCGAGTAGACAAGATTGATCCAATCCTTATCGAGCGCGCGGATCATATCCATCGCACCTTTGTGCGTTTCGATAAAATCGTATGGATGGGCTTGAAGATTGAGTTTAACGCCTTCTTTTTCAAAGACGGGCAGCAGCTCATCCATGGATTTGATGAATTTTTCTTCACTTGTCAACGGATCATACTTTGAACCGCTGAATTCACTGTTCATCAAATCCACTTCAAGTTCAACCGCAATTTCGATCGCCCGTTTCCAGTTGCGCACGGCGGCCTGCCGGCGGTCTTCATCAGGACCCGCCCAGTGGTAAAGCGGAAGAAGGGAGGACAGCTTCACGCCTGTATCCTTTAAAAGGCGCTTCAATTGTTTGATTTTTGCTGAATCGACTTTCGGATATTTATAGAAAGGACAAAAATCCTCGCGCGGGGACAGTTCGATATATTCGTATCCGAGCTCCGCCGTTTTATAGACCATTTCCTCTAATGTTAAATCATCGCGGTACATGGATGGATCTAAGGCCAGTTTCATTTTTTCACTCCCGATCTATTATTTGTTCACAGTCGTAAATGATTGATAGAATGCCGGTTTCTCTTGCAGCGCCACTGGCTCTTTCTGTCCGGATTCCTGAGCTTTTACGCACGCGTCTGTTGTCACCGCGGCAATATAACCGTCCCATGCCGTCGGACCGCTGACTTCGCCTTTTTTCCGGATCGAATCAATGAAGTCCTGAATTTCCACATCATACGCAGCCGCAAATCGGCGCTGCCAGTCCATCAGAATATCGGTGCTGAATTTTCCTTCTTTTCTCAAGCTGATGCTTGACGGTTCCGGAAGCTTAATGACGCCGTCTTCCCCGACGACTTCACATTGAATGTCATAGCCGTATTTACAGTTCACATAGATTTCTGCATTGATGACGATGCCGCCTTTTGTTTCGATGATGACCATCTGCGGATCTTTCAGATGCGGCAGCGCATTTTTTGATTTCTTCGGATAGATGACTTGTACGGATTCATAGTCGTCATTGACAAGCCAGTGGAGGACATCAATTTCATGAACGAGCGTATCGACGACGGCCATGTCCGTTGAATAATTCGATGCGACTGTCGGGTTGCGGTGCGCACAATGAATCATCAGCGGCTCGCCGACCGCACGGTTGTCGATCGCTTCTTTCAGCTGAACGTAACCGCTGTCATATCTGCGCATGAAACCTACCTGCACCAATCGTTTTCCCGTCTTCATTTCTTCCTCGACAATGCGCATACAGCCTTCTGCCGTTGTCGCAAGCGGCTTTTCACAAAACACGTGCTTGCCGTGCTGAATCGCTTTCAACACGCTGGATTCGTGAGCCGGGCCCCAGCTTGTCACTAAGACGGCATCCACATTTTCAGCAGCGAGAAGGCTGTCGTCATCAGGATAAACCGAGGCGTTCAAATTGAAATGCTGAACGGTCTGCTGCGCGGCCTCCTGATTCACATCTGTGACAGCGGTAATTTCCGCGCCCGACAGCTTATTTGTGATGCGGTTGATGTGCTCTTTTCCGATAGCACCGGTTCCGATAACACCTATACGTAAATTCATTGATCGCCACTCCTTCTGATAATCAAATAATGGTTCTCGTCTTTCTTTTCTCTCTGCCGTCCTGAGGAGCACCGTACAGTTCCTCCTGTATCTGTTCAAGCGACTTGCCGGACGTATTCGGTGCGAAGACAAGCCCGATGATCATACTGGCCGTCACACATATGAGCAGAATACCGGCCATAAAACCGATGCCGAATTGTGACATGATGACCGGCACAAATAAACTCCAAATGCCGATTGAAATACGGACGAGAAAGAACATGAGCCCTTGTGCTGACGCTCTGTGTTCTGTCGGGAACAGCTCGCTTGCCCACAGCTGGTAGTTCGCCTGCTGGCCGGCTCCGTTATTGATGCCGATCGCTAAAACAAACAAAAGCAGCATCGGGAGTCCCTGAAACGGCAGCAAAAACAGCGACCAGCCGACAACAGCCATAAAGGCGCAGATTCCGAACACCGTTTTCCGATATTGATCTGCAAAAGGCATGAAGATACAGGCGACGCCGAGCCCGGTGAAGATAAACAGGGCCATCTGCAGAATGTTGGCCGTATTTGCGGATACGCCGCCGACCTGCTGGTAGATGTACGGCATGAAGAATCCCATGACGCCCGCGGCGAGATTCCATACGAGAAACACACCCATTAAAAACAAAATGTTCTTGAAAAATTTCGGCTGAAGCAAGTCAAAATAAGATGTTTTTTTCACGGCGGCAGGCCGCTCTTCACTGTTTTTCCAGGCATCCGACTCAGGTAAACGCTTTCTTATCACATATGTGATCAGGGCGATCACCAATAGATGCGCAAAGACAATTTTATTTCCTAAAAGCCCGAGGTCACCGACCAAAACGGATAACAGCAGAACCACAACGGCTCCGGCGGCCCACGCCACCTGCGCCACTCCGCAATGCCTCGCCCGGTTTTTCTCGGGGGCGTTTTCCGCGATAATGGTCCATGAAGCCGTAATATCCGCGCCTACAGAAATCCCGATAATCATGTATCCGCATAACAGCATGGGAAAGTTGAATCCAAACAAAACCAAACAAATTCCTAAAGCGTAGACGAGCATACTGTTTGTGTATACAGCTTTTCGGCCGACCTTATCAGCCAAATACCCGCCGAGCAGCGCTCCGATGGCCGCTGATATCGCGTTTGCGCTGAAGGCGCCGAGCAATCCGATCTGACTGTCGGACAGCTTCAAGTAGCTGACCCACATAGATAAACCCGCTGATCCTGCCACGATGGAACCTGCATCAATGTAATTTGCTAATGCTGCGGCGATGGTCCGTTTGCTGAAAGCTGATTCCGCCTTGGCACTATTCATATAAGTCCCCCTCTAATTTGCAGGATCAAGCAGTTCACTGTCGATGTACTTTCTCGCAATCAGCGCGTACTCAAGCGGATTGGCGACTGCCGGGTCTTGTTCGGCTTCAATGACGATCCAGCCTGAATAATCATGACGGACGAGCGTTTGGTACACTTCGGTAAAATCGATGCATCCGTCTCCGGGCACCGTAAAAATGCCCTGTAAAAACGACTGCCTGAATGACTTGCCTTCCTGTCTGCACCGCTCCATAATGTCAAACCGCGCGTCCTTGAAATGAACGTGTCTGATCCGATCCATATGCTTGTTGAGAATCGTCATATAGTCTCCGTCTGAGATATAGGCATGGCCGGTATCATAAAGTAAATGGACATACCGCGGGTCCGTTCCATCCATCAGCCGGTCAACTTCTTCCGCCGTCTGGACGCCTGTGCCGAGATGATGATGAAACGTGAGCTCCAGCCCGTATTCGTCAGCGATTTTCCCGAGACGGTTCAAGCCTTGGCACAGTGTATCCCATTCTTCATTTGAGAAGTGCGGTTTTTTCTTAAATACATCAATATCCAAGCCCTGGACACTGTACGTCTGTTCAGAAACGATGGCGGCATCCGCTCCGACTTTCTGCAAATAATCACAGTGTTCTGTAAATTGTTCAGCCGTTTTTTCAATACCGTCTTGAATGATAAAGCTGCTGAACCATTTCCCCGCAATCCGCAAGTTCCGGAGAGCCAGCTCCTTATTGAGGACGGAGGGTTCAGGGAAAAACCCTCCCACTTCCGTACCTTGAAAACCGGCGACAACAATATCGCTTAACAAATGCTGCAGCGTATTCCCGGCTCCGATCTCCGGCATATCGTCATTGCGCCACCCAATGGGAGCGATGCCCCACAAAATATTTTGTTTGCCCATCGTGATGCCTCCCCTCTAGTACTGCTTCGCAGACTTCAGCTTCATCTCTTTCGCTTCGTATGCCCGCTGAACGCTTTCCTGCTCAGACACTTCCGCCACGCCGACATGCCACCAGCTGTCATAGCCGTCCGTCATCGTTTTCGGCAGAACCTTCATTTCAATTAAAGTGGATACCTCTTGCGTTTTCGCATCTTCAAGCGCCGCTTTCAGTTCTTCAACCGTATTGGCTCTGTATGTTTTAGCGCCGTAGCCCTCTGCCACCTTCGCGTAATCAACGTTTAAAATCTGATTGTCCTCTGTGCGGAACTCGCAGAAATAACTGCCGCTCCCGTGATCCATCTGCAGGTTGTTGATACAGCCGAACCCGGAGTTGTCAAAGAGCAGGACATTGATTTTTTTGTTATATTGAAGCGCGGTAATCAGCTCTGAGTGCAGCATCAGAAAGCTTCCGTCGCCGACGAGTGAATAGACTTCTTTGTCGGGATGAGCCAGCTTGAGGCCGAGCGTGCCCGATACTTCATATCCCATGCAGGAATAGCCGTACTCCAGATGGTACGTATTCGGGACGTTGGAATGCCACAGCCGCTGCAGATCGCCCGGAAGAGATCCCGCCGAACTGATGACGACGCTGTCTTCAGGAATCGTGTCGTTGATGGTCAACAGCGCCGTTGTTTGCGGCAGCTCAGTCTCGAGCGCGTCGGCATACTCGTTTAACACGTCCTGTGAGAAATGGTTTTTAATTTCCGGCTTGAACGCGTCACGTGTAAAAGTGACCTTGCCGAGCCGGTCCCGTTCAGCCAGCCATTCATCTTTCCAGCCTTTAATCGCCGTGCCGAATGCACTTTTATATCCGTCTAATAAGCCGTGCAGCCTGCCGAGCGTCACTTTCGCATCGGCTACGACCTGAAACGCGTCAAGTTTGTATGCCTGCATGCGGCTGACATTGATATTCAAAAATTTTGCTTTGTCAAAATCAAACGCCGTTTTCGAGGATGTCGCAAAGTCCGTGTACCGTGTGCCGACACCGATGATCAGATCAGCCTGGCGGGCGGCTTTGTTTGCGGCAAGTGTGCCCGTGATGCCCATGCCGCCCAGATTGTTGGCAAAATCGGCTTCAACCGTTGACTTGCCGGCCTGCGTTTCGACAAGCGGAATGCCGTATGTTTCAGAAAGCGCGATTAATTCCTCACGCGCGCCGGAGTACTTCGCGCCGCCGCCCACTAAAATGACGGGACGGCTGCTCTCCTTAATTCTCTCCGCGGCGCCTTTCAGCTCACGCTCGCTCGGCTGCATCCGATCAATGTAATGAACACGTTTTTCAAAGAAGCTTTCATCAAAATCAAATGCTTCTCCCTCTACATCCTGAGAAATGCAGATGGTCGCCGGGCCCGCTTTTGCCGGATCTGTCATCACTTCAAATGCCCGGATTAAGCTGCTCATCAGCTGCTCGGGGCGGGTGATGCGGTCCCAATAGCGGGACACGGGCTTTAACGCATCGTTTGTCGTGACGGCGGCGCTGTATTCCTGCTCCACCTGCTGAAGCACCGGGTCAGGCTGCCTCGTCGCAAAGGTATCGGCCGGAAGCAGCAGCACCGGGATATGATTGGCCAGCGCCGTACCCGCGGCAGCCGTCAAGTTAGCGGCACCCGGACCGACCGATGTCGATACCGCGTAAATTTTTCTTCTCAGCATCTGCTTGCTGTATGCCATCGCGGCATGCGCCATGCCTTGTTCGTTTTTGCCTTGATAGACTTTCAGGTGCCCGGCGTCCTGCTCGAGCGCCTGCCCGATCCCCAACACATTTCCATGGCCGAAAATCGTGAAGATGCCCTCAACGAACGGCTCTTCTTTTCCGTCAACATGAATGTACTGCCGGTTCAAGAATTGAATCAGCGCTTGTGCTGTCGTTAAGCGAATTGTCTTACCCACAAACGATCCCACCTTTTATACGTTCTATTTACCGTTAAGACTGTGCTGCGCTTCAATCAGTTCGATGATTTCACCGGCAGCCGGCATTGCTTCTGAGGAGCTGTGTTTGCTGACGACGATGGAAGCGGAAGCGCTCCCGTATTTTAACGACGTTTCAATATCCCGGCCGCTGACCAGTCCGTAGATGAAAGCTGACGCATAGGAATCACCCGCTCCGAAGGTCTTCAGCACCTTTGTTTTATAGGCGTGCGCCCGGAAAACTTCTCCCGATCTGCTGTATGCGTATGATCCGTCAACGCCGTGCTTAATGACGACAAGGTCGGCGGAGTGCGCAAACAAATGGCGGACGGTTTCATCGTTATTTCCGCCGCTGCGGTTTTCCATTACGTCAAATTCGTCACGCGTACCGATGACGATATCGGATTGTTCCGCCGCCAGCGTGTAGTACACGGCTGTTTCTTCTGCCGATTGCCATGTATACGGACGGTAGTCGAGCTCAAACACGACTTTTACGTCATGTTTTTTTGCGATTTGCACCGCTTTTAAGACGGCTTCGCGCGACGGGCTTTTCGCAAGCGCCGTACCTGATACGAGCAGCATTTTCGCGTTTGCGATGTAGCCTTCATTGACTTCGGACGGTTCTAGATACAAATCCGCCACGTCATCCCGGTACATCAGAATGCTGCACTCTTCAGGACTGAGAATTTCCGTAAAAGCGAGCCCGGCTTTGCGTCCTTCTCTGTCAACGGTCATTTGTGACGTATCGACGCCCTTTTCCTGCATATAAGAAACGATAAATCTGCCGTGCTGGTCATCCGGGATTTTGCCGATAAAACCGGCTTTTAATCCGAGCTTAGCGCTGCCGATCGCAATATTTGCCGGGGAGCCGCCGACATATTTAGAAAACGTCATCGTTTCTTCCATCGGCCGGTTGTATTCCGCCGCGTTCAAATCAATACACGCGCGTCCGATCGCGACAATATCAAACTCTTTTTCTTCATTAAACGTATATTTCATCGTTATCTGCCACTCCTCACTTGTCAGCGTTCCAGAATCCATTCATGGGCCGGATCATTATGAAACTTCCATTTTCGTGTCGGTCCCGCCATTACATTCAGGTAGTAAGAGGTATACCCGTCCGGAACACCAACCGGGTGATAGCCCGCCGGCACGATGACAACGTTTTCATTTTCTGCGGTCATCGTCTCGTCAATCGAGCGGTCGTCCGTGTACACACGCTGGAAGACAAATCCCTGCGGCGGGTCCGTTTCATGGTAATAGGTTTCTTCTAAAAAGGATTCAGCCGGCAGATTGTCTTGGTCATGTTTATGAGGCGGGTAGCTCGACCAGTTGCCGCTGTCCGTGTAAACTTCAACAACGAGAAGGCTGTTTGCCGATGGATCTGAATCGGGGAGAATGTTATGAACGGTTCGTTTGTTTGCCAGCTTGCCGCGATGTTCCACACCGTTGTCTTCCGCTTTAATCAGCTTTGTCGGAAGCTGGTGTTCTGACGGAGAGTAGCACAGCGCGACCCTCGCCCCGCTGACGGCTGTGATTCCAAAAGAGCGGTCATTGGACACATAAACGCTGTCCGTCGGTTTTCTATCAAATACGCTTTCACGGGTGCCGATGCTTTCAAATGTCTGATCATAATCAGTGACGGTAACTTTTCCAGTTACCGCAACGATGCAGCACTCCGTCTTTTTCAAATCTTCTGTATAGGTTGAGCCGGGAGCAAGATCAACGACTTTAAATCCGACGTATTTGAGGTCTGAATTGGCTGAAGTGACGTCATGTATGATGGTCACGCCTTGAGAAATTTCATCGGCCTGCGGTTTGCGCAGCAAATGACTCATGTTTATTCCTCCTTAATGGATGGTAAAAGAAAACCCGGACGGAATCACAAAGCCGTCCGGGCCGGCTGTCTGATCAATTGAAGTCAGGAGACGGGTATCGTGCCGTCACGACTTTTTTACGTGTATAGAAGTCGACGCTGTCTTTTCCGTTTGCGTGCAATGTGCCGAAGAAAGAAGACTTCCAGCCCGAGAACGGGAAGAATGCCATCGGCGCCGGGACGCCAAGGTTGATCCCGAGCATTCCCGCGTCAATATTCTCACGGAAGTAGCGGATCGCGTTCGCATTTGACGTGAACAGGCAGGCGCCGTTCGCAAATTCAGATTGGTTGGCGATGTCAACCGCTTCTTTTAAATTTTTCACACGCATGACCGACAGAACAGGCGCAAAGATTTCATCTTTCCAGATCGTCATATCCGTCGTCACGTTGTCAAAAATCGTCGGTCCGACGAAATAGCCGTCTTCCGTTACATGTTCACGGCCGTCACAAAGCAGTTTCGCTCCTTCTTCGATGCCTTTTTCAATATAGCTGTGCGTGCGGTTTTTGTTGTCCTCGCGGATGACCGGGCCCAAGAACACGCCGTCATCCAGTCCGTTTCCGATCTTGATGTCTGCGGCCTTTTCCTGTAATTTCGCCATAAACTCATCGGCGATTCCCTCTTCAACCGTCACAACCGCGCATGCCATGCAGCGCTCTCCTGCCGAACCGAATGCCGCGCCGATAATGTTTGTGACCGTATCTTCAAGGTGGGCGTCATTTAACACGATCGTATGGTTTTTTGCGCCCGTTAACGCCTGAACGCGTTTCAAATGTTCGCTGCCTTTTTTGAAAACATACTCGCCGACAGGTTTTGAACCGACGAATGAGATGGCTTTAATCTCCGGATGCTCAAGAATGCCGTTTACGACGTCATGCGCGCCGTGCACGACATTGAAGACGCCCTTCGGCAGACCGGCCTGTTCAAACAGCTCTGCCAGTTTTTCCGTTAACAGCGGCGTGCGCTCAGACGGCTTCAGAATAAAAGTGTTTCCTAATGAAATCGCCATCGGGAACATCCAGCAGGGAACCATCATCGGGAAGTTGAACGGTGCGATACCGCCGACCACCCCGATCGGATAGCGGTAGTTCGCCGCCTCTACATCTGTGGCGATAGAGGCAAGTGAATCGCCCATCATGAGTGACGGCGCGCCTGCTGCGAATTCGACGTTTTCAATTCCGCGTCCCACTTCACCGAGTGCTTCTGTCGTGTTTTTACCGTTTTCCAAAGTGATCAGACGGGCAAGCTCTTCTTTGTTCTGCTGGAGAAGCTGCTGATAGTTAAATAGAATTCTCGCACGGCGCGGCACTGCCGTCTTCGACCATGTTTTAAACGCTTCTGACGCTGAGCGGACGGCGTATTCCACATCCTCCCGCGTAGAAATCGGAACCTGGCACATCACTTCTTTTGTAGCCGGATTGACAACGTCTTCATATTGATCTGTCTTACTTTCAACCCATTCACCATTGATGTAGTTTTTCAGTTTTCTGATCTCTGCCATTCTCATTGCCTCCTTAAATAGTAAACATCCTGTTCAGCTGGATAATAACGGATGAATATATTCATCTTTTACATATAAAAGACATGAATTAAACGCTTACAAATGCTAAAATGATGGTGACTCCCAATCTTTTCATGTAAAAGTTGGTCATGTGCCGGATAAAGCAAACGGTTACATCTTTCACTTTTGATTTTACAGGTTATATTTTGGTCATTTCTTGGTTACATTGTAAGCCCAACACACCTTCAAGTCAATCTAAAAAATCAAAATTTTTTCATTATTTTTATCATACTTTTTTTAAGCGGGAAAACAGGAATTTGGAGAACCGTGTCGAATCGAACGGTGGGAACCCTCTTTTTTATCATTTGTTAAGTAACTATTGATTAACTCTTGGTGTTTATTATATATTTTAATTACTTTAAGAATTCTAGAAGGAGTTTTTTTATGAAACTGATGCGGATTCAGGAGATGGAAGAATACATTCTCAAACACGGAGCCACTTCGCTGGATGAGCTGTGCGAGGTATTCAACGTCTCTAAAAACACGGTCAGACGCGATATTAATAAGCTTGCGGAAAAAGGGGTGATCAAAAAGGTGTACGGCGGCGTGACGTCAGCAGAAAAATCTGTGCTCGTCCCTTTTGAGAACCGCACCATTCAACATCAGGATGAAAAAATCAAAATCGCCCGCTATGCGTCGCGGTTTATCGAGGATCACGATCTTGTATTTATTGATTCCGGCACGACGACCAAATCGATGCTGGAGACGCTTGATCCCGACAAGAATGTAACGGTGTTGACGAACAGCCTTGATATTATTAACGCCGCTTCATCCATGAAAAATATCGACCTGATCATCATCGGCAATAACTACAAACGGAAGACAAGGTCGTTTGTCGGCATTGATGATCCGAGCACACTCAATAAATACAACATTAACAAGGCGTTCATGTCCGCTACCGGGACAACGATCACCCACGGCCTGACGAATTCCGACTTACTGGAATACGAGGTGAAAAAGAAAATTTCCGAAAAGGCGAACGAAGTGTATCTGCTCGCGGATCATTCCAAATTCGGCAAATCCACGCTTTTGACATACGCGCCTTTCGACCGGCTTCACAGCATCGTCACTTCTCAGCAGCTCGATGAGGAATATACGAAGTATTGCCAAGAGCACCAAATCGACATTCACTTGGCATAGCGTTATAGTTAATAGAGAACGCTGCCGTATTTTCCCGGCAGGCGCTATGATATCCAATTTTTTCAGGGGGCGAAAACATGAGCAAAGTAACAATCGGCAAAACTGACCTAAAGGTATTTCCGATCGGTTTGGGAACAAATGCGGTCGGCGGACACAATCTCTATCCGAATCTGAATGAAGAAACGGGAAAAGAATTGGTCCGGGAAGCGATTAAAAGCGGTGTTACCATGTTAGATACCGCCTATATTTACGGAGTGGGCCGTTCTGAAGAATTGATCGGCGAGGTGCTGAAAGAATATAACCGCGAGGATGTCTTCATCGCCACAAAAGCCGCTCACAGAAAAGAAGGCGATGACTTTGTTTTCGACAACTCACCGGCCTTTTTGAAACAATCGGTCGAAGACAGTCTGAAACGCCTGCAGACGGATTACATCGATTTATTCTACATCCATTTCCCGGATGAGCACACGCCGAAGGACGAAGCCGTTCAAGCATTGAATGAGCTGAAAAAAGAAGGAAAAATCCGTTCCATCGGCGTATCCAATTTCTCTTTGGAGCAGCTGAAAGAAGCTAATAAAGACGGCTTAGTCGACGTGATTCAAGGAGAATACAACCTGCTGAACCGTGAGGCGGAAAAGACTTTCTTCCCTTATACGACAGAACACGGCATCTCATTCATTCCGTACTTCCCGCTCGTATCCGGACTGCTGGCCGGCAAATACGACGAGAACACAACCTTCCCGGAAGGCGACCTGCGCAATGATCAGGCGCATTTCCAAGGGGAGCAGTTTAAAGAAAACATCAAAAAAGTCAACCAGCTCAAACCGATTGCTGAAAAGCACAATGCCGATACGGCGCATATCGTGCTTGCCTGGTACTTGGCGAGACCTGAAATCGATATCCTGATTCCGGGCGCCAAACGCGCGGATCAATTAAAAGACAACATGAAAGCAGCCTCCATTACGCTATCTGCTGAAGAAATCGCGTTTATCGACAAGCTGTTTTCCTAAGAAAAAAACACGCCTTTTTTGAAAGGGCGTGTTTTTTTATGTTTATATTTTTCTCTTCGGGGAATGAAATAGTTATCTAAATAAACTATTATGCGTTCCAAAAGATGAGGAGGATCATCTGTGAAGAAAAACACCAAAAAATACCTGATTTACTTTTTCGGAGCATTGGGCGGGCTGCTTTACGGCTATGACACCGGTGTGATTTCAGGGGCTTTGTTATTTATTAACAATGATATTCCTTTAAACACGCTGACCGAGGGGTTGGTCGTCAGCATGCTGCTGCTCGGTGCGATTTTCGGGTCCGCCTTAAGCGGGACATGCTCTGACCGATGGGGCCGGAGAAAAGTGGTTTTCGTCCTTTCACTCATTTTTATTATCGGCGCGCTTGCCTGTGCGGCTTCGCAAACCGTCACCATGCTGATTATCTCCCGTGTCATACTCGGGTTAGCCGTCGGAGGCTCAACGGCGCTGGTTCCCGTTTATCTATCTGAGATGGCGCCGACAAAAATACGCGGAACGCTCGGCACATTGAATAACTTAATGATTGTAACCGGAATTTTACTCGCATATATTGTGAATTACATATTCACCCCGTTTGAAGCTTGGCGCTGGATGGTCGGTCTCGCGGCAGTACCGGCGGCGCTTTTATTAATCGGAATCGCGTTTATGCCGGAATCTCCGAGATGGCTCGTCAAACGCGGCCGTGAGCAGGAAGCCAGACAAGTCATGGAAATGACGCACGACAAAGAGGATATCGCCGTTGAATTGGCGGAAATGAAACAAGGAGAAGCTGAGAAAAAAGAATCTACGCTCGGCTTGCTGAAAGCAAAATGGATCCGCCCTATGCTGCTGATCGGGATCGGCCTCGCCATCTTCCAGCAGGCGGTCGGTATCAACACGGTGATTTACTATGCGCCGACCATCTTTACAAAGGCCGGACTCGGCACTTCGGCGTCCGTTCTCGGCACGATGGGCATCGGTGTCTTAAACGTCATCATGTGTATCACCGCCATGATCTTAATCGACCGGATCGGCCGAAAAAAACTGCTGATGTGGGGAAGTGTCGGCATTACCTTGAGCCTGGCGTCACTATCAGCCATTCTCCTTCTGGCCGGCCTGTCAGCTTCAACAGCATGGCTGACCGTGCTGTTTCTCGGAATCTATATCGTCTTTTACCAGGCGACATGGGGTCCCGTCGTATGGGTTCTGATGCCGGAGCTGTTCCCGTCAAACGCACGCGGAGCCGCAACCGGATTTACGACATTGATTCTGTCGGCAACCAACCTGATCGTTTCACTGGTATTCCCGCTTATGCTGAGCGCTATGGGCATCGGCTGGGTATTCGGAATATTCTCAGTCATTTGCCTCTCATCTTTCTTCTTCGCCGCTTACATCGTTCCTGAAACGAAGGGCAAAAGTTTAGAAGAAATCGAAACGCACTTGAAAAAACGGTTCTCCTTAAAAAAGCGCAGCAAACAAAATCAAATTCTTAAACAGCGCACACTGTAATCAAAAAAGGAATCGCCCCCGCTGGGCGATTCCTTTTTGGCGTCATACCATGACTTTGCAGATATCATTCGTAAACTCGACCGGATCATGGATCGGCAGCCCTTCAATCAGAAGCGCCTGATTGTACAGCAGGTTTGTGTATAAAGCAAGCTTTTCCCGATCTTGTCCGTGCGCGTTCTTTAACGTCTCAAACACTTCGTGATTCGGGTTGATTTCCAGCACTTTTTCCGCTTTGACCTGCTGGCTGTCAGGCATGGCGTTTAACACTTTCTCCATTTCGATCGTCACTTCGCCGTCTGTCGCAAAGCAGACCGGATGAGATTTTAAGCGTTTTGAGGCTCTGACATTCTTGACTTTATCCGCAAGAATCTCTTTCATGCTTTCGAACAGGTCTTTATATACGTTTTCTTCGGCTTCAGTCTGCTTATCATCTTCGTCACTGTCGATGCCTAAGTCGGCGCTTGAGACGGATTTGAACTCTTTTTCCTCGTAGCTTGTCAGCATTTTGATCGCGAATTCATCAATATCTTCCGTGAAATATAAAATTTCGTAGCCTTTGTCCGCCACCATTTCAGTTTGCGGCAGCTTTTCAATCCGCTCATATGAATCGCCGGACGCGTAATAGATATATTTTTGATCCTCAGGCATTCTGGACACATATTCGTCCAGAGTGACGAGCTTTTTCTCCTTAGATGAATAGAAGAGAAGCAGATCTTTTAAGACGTCTTTATTCGCGCCGAAATCATTATAGACGCCGAATTTCAGCTGTCTGCCGAAAGATTCATAGAAAGATTCGTATTTTTCCCTTTTGTTCTTCAGCAGGCTCTTCAGCTCGGCTTTGATTTTTTTATTGATGTTTTTCGCAATCAGCTTCAGTTGGCGGTCGTGCTGCAGCATCTCTCTGGAAATGTTCAGCGACAGATCCTCAGAATCCACCATGCCTTTTACAAAGCTGAAATGATCCGGAAGCAGGTCGGCGCATTTGTTCATGATCAGCACGCCGTTGGAATACAGCTCCAATCCTTTTTCGAATTCCTTCGTATAATAGTCAAACGGCATGTTTTCCGGAATAAACAAAATCGAATTGTAGCGCACCGCTCCATCGACGCTGATATGCACGTGGGTCAGCGGTTTATCAAAACCGTAATGCTTCTCGGCGTAAAAAGCCTCGTAATCCTCATCCGTCAGCTCGCTTTTGTTTTTTCTCCAGATCGGAACCATGCTGTTGACCGTCTGTTCTTCCTGAACTTCTTCAAATTCGTTCTCGCTGCCCTCTTTCGGCTTGTTGACCGTCTCTTCCATTTTGATCGGGTAGCGGATAAAATCAGAGTACTTTTTCACGATCGCTTTGATGCGGTAGTTTTCTAAAAACTCATCATAGCTTTCATCTTCTGTGTTTTCTTTTATTTTCAGGGTGATTTCCGTACCGACGGTTTCCTTGTCACACGGCGCGATCGTGTAGCCGGCAGCCCCTTCCGACTCCCATACATACGCCTCGTCACTGCCGAGCGCCTTACTTTTCACCGTGACTTTATCAGCCACCATAAACGCCGCATAAAATCCGACGCCGAACTGGCCGATAATGTCATGGCCGTCTTTCGAGTCATTTTCTTGCTTGAAAGCGAGTGAACCGCTTTTCGCAATCGTGCCGAGATTCTGTTCAAGCTCGTCTTTTGTCATCCCGATACCGGTATCTGTGACGGTGAGCGTTCTCGCTTCTTTGTCCGCCGTCACTTTTATATAGTAATTGTCTTGATCAAACGTTAATGAATCATCGGTTAACGCCTTGTAATAGATTTTGTCAATCGCATCGCTCGCGTTGGAAATTAACTCGCGGAGAAAAATTTCCTTCTGCGTGTAAATGGAGTTAATCATCATGTCCAGCAATCGCTTGGATTCTGCTTTAAACTTTTTTTTCCGCACTTCAGATCTCTCCTTTAATTATGCTTTGATGTTATGTAAAATCTTTTCAGCATCTATTTATCATATACAGTGACAATTGTCAACTAGGATTAGCAGATGCATATATTGTAAATTTAACATGTTAATGGATTCATTTCACCCATTTTATCAATAAAAAAGAGAGAATGTTGATCATCCTCTCCTCTCTGCTTCTTTCCGGCGGCCGAATTCCTTCTTCATCCATATGTATGACGGGTAGAAAAACAAACTAAATAAGATAAGAGATCCCAAGTTTCGCAAAGACTCATGCAGAACATTTCTTACAGTGAGAGGAAACGTAATGTCCTGAAACAGAATAGAGATAACGGTGTAAATCACAAATCGCATAGGAACAATGGCATAACAATAAAACGCTATCTCCTTTTTATGCTGTATCTTCAAAATATGTAAACCTCCCAATGATGTATATACATAATATCAACATATTTAATAGGTATTTAGAAACAAACCTCCGTATGTTTATCCCCCTATTCAGCGGGAACAGATATAGAAAAAGGAGGAATCGCATTATGGGAAGATTAACAGACAAAACCGCAATCATCACAGGGGCCGCGACAGGCATCGGACAAGCGACGGCACGGGTTTTCGCCGATGAAGGCGCCCGCGTGATCTGCGGTGACATCAATGAAAGCGAACTGAATGAAACCGTCAGCGCCATCAGAAAAAACGGCGGAGAAGCAGAAGCCTTTCACCTTGATGTATCAGACGAAGAAAACGTAAAGTCTTTTGCGGACGGCATTCAGCAAAGGTACGGAACAATTGATATTCTGTTTAACAATGCCGGTGTTGACCAAGAGGGCGGCAAAGTCCATGAATACCCAATCGAGCTTTTTGACCGGATCATCGCCGTCGATCTGCGCGGCACATTTCTGTGCAGCAAATACCTGATTCCGCTCATGCTCGAAAAAGGAGGCTCCATCATCAACACCTCCTCCATGTCCGGCCGGGCCGCAGACCTTGACCGTTCCGGCTATAACGCCGCAAAAGGCGGAATCACGAACCTGACGAGAGCGATGGCCATTGATTACGCCAGAAGCGGAATCCGCGTCAATTCCTTATCGCCGGGTACAATTGAAACGCCGCTCATTGATAAATTGGCAGGCACGAAAGAAGACGAAATGGGCGAGGCGTTCCGTGAAGCCAACAAATGGATCACGCCGCTCGGCCGGCTCGGAAAACCGGAAGAAATGGCGGCTGTCGCGCTCTTCCTCGCTTCAGACGACAGCTCTTACGTCACGGGAGAAGACATCACCGCAGACGGCGGCATCATGGCATACACTTGGCCGGGGAAAATGCTGATTGATAAGAAGTGGAAGGAAGAGACGGAGTGACGATAGATAATAAAAAAAGCCAGTGCAAAAACACTGGCTGAACAAGCTGAGGGCGGGTTACTTAAACCAGCCCTTTTCCTTTGATCGGGTAATGGCTTCAATTCGATTTTTCACTTCTAGTTTATCCAGAATCATCGAAACGTAATTGCGGACTGTGCCGCTTTTGATGCTGAGGGCGTTTGCGATTTCTTTCGTGTTTTTTCCGTCTGCGACAAGCTCGAGCACCTCTTTTTCCCGTTCGGTCAGCGGGTTTTCTTCACTATAAATGTCCTCCATTAATTCAGGTGCATAGACGCGTCTCCCTTTCATGACGCTGCGGATGGCGCTGACGAGCTCATCGCTCGGGCTGTCCTTGAGCATGTACCCGCTGACGCCTGCTTTTAGCGCCCGCTGAAAATAGCCGGAGCGGGCAAAGGTCGTCAAAATGATGATTTTCACACCGCTGTCCTTGAGTTCTTCTGCCGCTTCAAGACCTGATTTCCCGGGCATTTCGATATCCATCAGACAGATGTCGGGCGCATGTTTTTCCACGAAATCGATGGCATCCTGGCCGCTTGTGCCTTTGCCGACAACCGTCATATCCTCTTCTAAATTCAACAGCGAACCGAGTGCGCCGAGCAGCATTTGCTGATCCTCGGCAATGAAGATGTTGATCATCTGCTACCATCCTTTTCTTTTGATTTTGAATCATTCGGGATTCTCATGGTCAGCTTTGTTCCGGCGGCTGTATCGATGGCTAAACTGCCGTTTGCGAATTCAAGACGTTCCCTCATTCCAAGCAGGCCGTGCCCCTTTGAAAAAAAGCGGTCTTCTCTGCATTGAAAGCTGCCGTCATCTTCTACCGTAATGACAACCTCTTTCCAAAGCTGCTGAATGGTGATGCGGCATACTTTTGCGCCGCTGTGTTTCACGACATTGGTGACGGCTTCTTTAATGCACATGCTGACGATGTTTTCGTTCAGCAAAGAGATATGTTTGGGCGCTTCTTTTTCTTCATACACAAATTCAATTCCTGCCGCTTCAAGAATTTGCCGAACATTGCCGAGCTCATCCTTCAATCGGATGCCTTTCATCGATGAGACGATTTGTCTGACCTCATTTAAGGAAGTGCGGGCCGTCTGCTGCACGCTTTTCAGCTCAGCGCGGGCCTGTTCAGGATCCTTATATATCAGCTTTCGGGCAAGGTCGCTTTTCAGTCCGATTAAGGAGAGCTTTTGTCCAAGTGTATCGTGAAGGTCCCGGGCGATGCGCTGCCTTTCTTCCAGCTTCACAAGATCGGCAATTCGCTCATTTGCATATTCTAATTTCTCCTCAAGGCGCTCCCGTGCCTTTCTGCTTCGAATGCTGAGCGGAAGCAGGATGGCACTGATCAGTGTAATGACGATAAACGGAATTTGTGTCAAAAACCACTCTTTTTTCAGAACAAGGCTGAAGTTGACGGCAACCGCCGCACTGATGATATGAATGTAATATAAGATGTAAAATGGAACTTTGTCTCGGATATGGCCGATGAAGTAGGCGATAAAGAAGGCGAAATAAATATAACTGAACAGCATGGCTGAGCCGGTCGAAATGCCGATCAGAAGAAGCGCCCATAAGTAAAGCGGCCAGCCTTTTGCAACAAATGCAAAGCGGTATGCGCCAAAGAAAACGAGCGTGAAAATGATGCCGGCCACGATGACAAAGGTAGAAGAGCTTTTAAAAATAAAATAAAAAGGCAGGATGAAAAAAATCGTCCATATATAAGGAGAAATCCCGTTCAGTTTTTGAAATTTAAAATACTTCTTCATCTTTGTTCCACCTTCTGCTGCTTGTGTCTACCATCACTTTATCAAAACACCGCCCTCATTGCACCCTCACGCATGAAGAGAAGGCTCTTTCTGATAAGAGAAAGAGCCGTGCGCCGTATCAGGCATTTTTCTTTAAAGGTTCTTTCGGCACCGGATGGGGCGCCGATGTTTTCCGCGCCTCCCGGAAGCTGACAAACTGCTTTTCGTCCTCATCCCACAGACGGAATTTCATGGATTCAAGACTTGTTTTAAGCGTAATGGTCGGTACGTTTTTTAAAGGCTCATGTCTCTCATGAGCGGCTTCCAGCTTGTAGTTCGGCACTTTCGGACTTAAGTGGTGGACATGATGGTAGCCGATATTGCCCGTCAGCCATTGCAAAAGCTTCGGCAGCTTGTAAAAGGAGCTTCCTTCTACCGCGGCCTGCACATAATCCCAATGCTCATCGGCTTCAAAATAAGAATCCTCAAACGTGTGCTGAACATAAAAGAGCCAGACGCCGATTGACCCCGAAATAAGGAAAATCGGACCCTGAACAAGCAAAAAGTTTTCCCAGCCGAGAAGCAGGCACGTCGCAGCAGCCAATAAGACAATCGCCGCGTTCGTGAAATAGGTGTTCCAGCGCTCCTTGCGGCGGGCGCCTTTTACATTGAAACGGTTTTTAATCAGAAATACGTAAATCGGGCCGAGAATAAACATAATAAACGGATTGCGATAAAGTCTGTAGCGTATTTTTGTCCAGGCTGACGCTTCGTTATATTCCTTGACGGTCATCATCCAAATATCGCCGGTGCCCCGTTTATCTAAGTTGCTGCTTGTCGCATGATGAATGGAGTGGCTTCGCTGCCATTGAAGGAACGGAAACAGTGTCAGCACACCTGAAATAAACCCGAACAGCCGGTTCAGCTTCTTTTGTTTGAAAAAGGATTGGTGGCAGCAGTCGTGGAAAATAATAAAGATTCTTGTCAAAAATCCCGCTGCTATAACAGTACAGGCGAGGGTCAGAAGATAGGAGACATTGAGGCTGAAGTAAGCAAGAAACCAAAGGGCAAAAAACGGCACAAACGTGTTGAAAAGCTGAATGATACTATGCTTTGTATCGGCGCCGGAAAATGCGGCAACCTGCTTTTTTAAAGACGCTTGTTTTTGAGTTGCGGCGTGATTGATCATGAATGTCATGTCCCTTCTTTTTCATTATGACCTCAAGTATAACGGGGCGCCCGACGCGGTTGTAGTAGCAGCCATCATGCCCCGAATATGACATTTGTCATGTTTGGCGGCAGAATGCTGATCAGGCGTCATATGGAAGGTTTCTTTCATATCTGCACTTCTCAAAGAAAACAGCAAAAAAGAACCCGGCCTGTTTTCGGCCGAGTTCTTTTTCATCATCCTCACAGCAAAATCACCCGATACTTCTTCACATCCAAAAACTGCAGAAACTCCCGGGCCAGCATATCCGGCGCGTGGTCTTTTCCTTCATGAAGACGATATTGAATCAGACCGACGAGCATGGACGCGACATAGTATGCATAGAGCTTTTTGCCCGCCTGAATGTGCAGAGGCTGATGAAGATAAAACGATTGCAGCGCTCTGAACATTTCCGGGATGACGTCAGGCACTCCTGAACCCTCTCTCAGAAAATGAACGAGCGGAAGGCCGCCGGACAGCGCCGAAAAGAGCCGGACGAGCGCGGCTTCCGCTTCTTCCACGGAACAGTCGGCAGGATCTCCTTTTACCGTCAATAATCCGATCAGATCCCGGCATGATTGATGGATGATCGTTTTCAGCAATGCTTCTTTGTTGGCGTAATGGTCATAAAAAGTGGCACGGCGGAGGTTGCTTTGACGGGCAATATCGGAAATCGTGATCGCCGCGTACTCTTTTGTTTCCGCCATTAAGCCGATCATGGCTTCTTGCAAGGCCTGCCTCGTCCTTGTCACCCGGCGGTCGGCGGGCTTTTT
The DNA here is from genome assembly GCF_014872755.1 of Bacillus sp. Bvel1. Classification (NCBI taxonomy): domain Bacteria; kingdom Bacillati; phylum Bacillota; class Bacilli; order Caryophanales; family Bacillaceae; genus Bacillus; species Bacillus sp. Bvel1. The sequence continues at coordinate 854,604 of NZ_JAAOBZ010000008.1, forward strand.
TTCTTCTTGTTCCGGCACCCGGCGGCCAAACAGCCAGTAAAACCGTTTTTGAGAAATCAAATCCCACACCTGTCCGCTGATTTCTTCCGGGGATGCCCCGGGCTCCTCATTCAGCCAGTACAACACAATGGCATATGTGTATAACGCGCGGTAATGAATGTACATATCCTGTTCAGTCGGTGAGAAATCCGCATTGACCGGTGACAGCAGCACATCATGCCGGAACACATCTTTTAAAAAAGCATGAACGTGAAAATACGGCATTTTATGACGGTCCATCATCGTTTGAAAAAACACCCGGTGCCGGTCAACAAAAGACAGTGTCGGATGCACTTTTTGCCATCCGCCCTGTAAATGAAGCACATCTTTATTCTTCAGCGAATCATACAGCGCTTCGCTCAGCCCGTCTTTCATTTCTTCCTCTATATCCTCTAAAATCGCATATTTATCTTCGTAATAAAGGTACAGTGTCCCCCGGCTCACGTGCGCCCGTTCGGCGATGTCCTTCATGGTCACACGGCGGATATCCCGCTCTCCAAGCATGGCCAAAAGCGCTTGTTTGATGTCATTTGTCATAGAATCCGGCATAAGAGACACTCCTTTCATTAGACAGATCACGGCAATTTGTACGGTAACGTATAGATGCGTTTACGCTGTCTTTGCCGCAAAAACACATCACATTATAATAGGCCCTGAAGAAATAAAAAAGCAACCAGAGGAGGAAAACCGATGGATCAGCATATAAAAGCAGACATCAAACGCGTCTTTGCGCTTCAGAAAAAAAATCAAAAAACGCTGCGTGCTTCAACAGCCGGGCAGCGCAGAGAAAAGCTTCAGCGCTTTTTAGATGCCGTCACCGCACATGAAGAAGAAATCATCGAGGCGATCAGACGGGACGTCCGCAAGCCTTATCATGAGGTGAAAAGAGCGGAAACGCAGGGAACGATCAAGGCGATTAAAGATAATATGAACAATCTCGACACCTGGATGGCGCCGAAACGCGTCGGCTCATCCGTCAGCCCCGACGCTGACGGCGTATTAATGTACGAGCCAAAAGGCCTTACCTTAATTCTCGGCCCATGGAATTATCCGTTTATGCTGACGATGGCTCCGCTTGCGGCTGCCATTGCGGCGGGAAACAGCGCGATTGTGAAGCTGTCCGATTTTACGATGGAGACGAGCCATATCGCCGCGACAGTTATTCGCGAGGCATTTCACGAAGAAGAAGTCGCCATTTTTGAAGGTGAGGTCGATGTCGCGACAGAACTGCTCGACCAGCCGTTTGACCACATTTTCTTCACCGGAAGCACGAATGTCGGTAAAATCGTCATGACGGCAGCGGCGAAGCATTTGTCGTCCGTCACGCTTGAGCTTGGCGGAAAGAGCCCGACGATCATCGACAGCGGCTATGATTTGATGGACGCGGCGAAAAAAATCGCCGTCGGCAAATTTGTCAATGCGGGGCAAACATGTATCGCCCCTGACTATCTCCTTATGAAGGAAGATGTACAGGACACCTTTACAGATCTCCTGCAGACCATTGTCAATGCAGGTTTTATGGAGGATGATCATACGGTTGACCGCAACAAATTCACGCAGATTGTCAATGACCGCAACTTTAACCGTGTCAAAGCCCTGTATGATGATGCCATTGAAAAAGGGGCAAAAACGGCGTTCGGCGGCGTATTCGATGCTCATGACCGCACGATTTCTCCGACCGTGCTGACAAACGTCACGCCTGATATGAAGATCATGCAGGAAGAAATCTTCGCACCGATTCTGCCGATTATGAATTACGAAGATATCAGTGAAGCCGTTGATTACATCACTGAACGGGACAAGCCGCTTGCCTTGTATGTATTCAGCCATAATCAGGAGCTGATCGATTATGTTCTGCAGCATACGACGTCCGGCAATGCTTCTGTCAATGATGTCGTCGTTCATTTCACTGACGTCAACCTTCCGTTCGGCGGTGTCAATACGAGCGGGATCGGTTCATATCACGGTGTGTACGGCTTTAAAGAATTCTCTCATGAAAAAGGCGTATTCATTCAAGCCTCTAAATAAAAAAAAGAATCCGCGTGCGCGGATTCTTTTTTATTATTTTTTTGCCCCGAATGCGAGCAGTTTCGTATAAGTGCCGACATAAAGCGTGCCGTCTTCAGCCAGAACCGGGGAGGAAATGACATTGCTGTCTGTTTGATAGCGCCATTTTTCATTGCCGTCAGCGTCAACCGCATAGACGTTTTTATCGTCAGAGCCGAAGTACACATTGCCGTCCGCATCAATCAGCGGCGCCGTTCTCACAGGCCCGTCCGTATAGAAAGACCAGTTCATATTACCGGTTTTGCTGATGGAAAACAGCTCGCCGCTTCCCGAACCGATATACACATTGCCGTTATGGTCGATCGCTAATGAAGAGCTGGAGAAACCGTTTAACGGGAACGTCCACTTTACAGCACCCGTTGATGTATAGGCGTATAAGTTGCCGTCCTGGTTTCCGGCGTAAACGGTGCCGTCTCTATCAATAACCGGATAACCTTTAAACCCGTTGGACGTCGTTTTTGACCATTTCACTTGGCCCGTTCCGGAATTGATCGCGTAAAAGATATTATTGTACGTTGCCGTATACAGAGTGCCGTTTGATGCTAACACGGGAGCGGAGCCGACCACGCCGTTTGTTTTAAATTTCCACTTTTGCGTCCATGTCGAAGGCGACATCGGTTTAATCGCATAGATATAGTTATCCAGCGTCGACACATACAGCGTGCCGTCAGAGCCGATAGCCGCATCGGAACTCGGCGCTCCGCTCAGCGGAACCGATGTTAAAATGTTTCCGGTTTCTTTGTCGATGAAATACAGTTTTTTATCGTGAGAAGGAAGATAAATGACACCGTTTGTTCCGAGCACCGGAGTCAGCGTATAGGTCGTCCCGAGGTTTTCCGTCACCCATTTCACAGTACCGTCCGGATGATACGCCATCAGCTTCCCGTCTTTTGATTGAATAAATACGGTGCCGTCCCCGTCAACCGCGGCTCCCGCACCGTTTTGAGGGGTGGCCGGAACATTCTTTTCCCATTTTAACGCGCCATCGGCAGTGCTTGTAAACCGGCTTTCCCTTGACCAGTTGAACATCGTCGGAGACATCGCCTGCGCGTCATACCGTCCCGCCAAGAAACCGGATGCCGCATGATTTTGTTTAAATACCGTTTCCGCGGCTTGAGCAGCCGCCGGATGCAGCCATTTTGCCCCCGGCAGATCAGAAACCGCCCCCACAGATAAAGCCGCAGCAACCGCAGCGCCGGCCGCCAATGTTTTCATTCGCAATGAAGCTGTCTTTTTTTTCAATGTCAGTTCCTCCCGTTTCTATTAAAAACTGCTATACCACTTTCATCATACCATAATCATCCTATGAAATATTTGTATTTTCGGTAGATTTATAGAACAAATGTCACATAGCCTGCTGATGCTTCGGGGATGATCGAAACGCGGCAATATACCACACCACATTGACGATGAAAGCCGCGCCTGACCAAACGAAAAGACCGTAATAAAGAGACAGCTCCTGCCCTAAGGAAATTGCGGTCAATAACGCCACCAACAAGACAGCCGCGCAAATGATAAGCCCGATCCCGCAAAAAACAGCCATGATGATTTTCATGCCACGAACACCGAGAATATACATAATGAGCGGGACCGCATATATAACAAGGATCTGACCGACGGCGGCCCACATGCCCGCGGAATTAAAACGATTCGCGTTCGGCCCCGTTTCTGCAAGCGGAGAAAGCGAGACGAGGACCGGCAATAAACAAAACATCAGAGCGGAAAGCAAGGTCACCGCAACCGCACCTTTTTTCTTTTGATTCATGTGAATATCCTCCTGACAATAACCCGGCTTTTTTACCGGTAATCTGATAATATGTTATATTTTAGCACGATATTTACTTAATTTGAGAATGTTTTGTCAAAAACGAATTTACAAATCCAGAAAAATAGATATAATAAACGTTATGGAACCGATATTGATTCATAAAGCGTTATCTAACAAAACACGAAGTGATATTATGACGTGGCTTAAACACCCGGAAGACCATTTTAATGAAAGACCTTATCTTGATCAGGGACTCAGTTTCCGCACCGGAATTTGCGTCGGTGATATTCAGGCAAAGTCAGGGCTTGCGCAGTCCGTCATCTCCAGCTACCTGCTGACGATGCAAAAAGCCGGCCTGCTGGAATCCGAACGAATCGGAAAGTGGACCTATTACAGAAGAAATGAAAAACAAATTAAAGCCTTTGCTGACTATGTCCAGCACCAGCTATAACCATGAAAGGAGGGCTTTTTTTGTTCTAACATATCTATTTTTCTGTATATGTAGTTAAATAAAAGGAGGCATACATAACAATGAAAAAAAGCAGCTCCATCTTCATTCTATTTTTGGCACTAGGGGTTTTCGGGATTATCACGACCGAGATGGGCATTATCGGCGTTCTTCCGCAAGTGGCGGACAGATTTCATATTTCTGCTTCAAAAGCGGGGTGGCTTGTCAGTATTTTCGCGTTCATCGTCGCTGTGTCGGGACCGTTTTTGACCTTGCTTGCTTCAGGTATAAACCGGAAATACATTCTGCTTTTAGCGGTGCTGATGTTTGCCGTTTCAAATGCGGTCTACGCGTATACGGCGCATTTCAATGTCATGCTGGCGTTTCGGATCATTCCGGCTTTATGCCACCCGGTGTTCTTTTCTGTAGCGCTTGCGGCCGCGGCCCGGCTTGTCCCCGCCGGCCAATCCGGAAAAGCCGTAACGAAAGTCTTTTCAGGCATCACCGCCGGCTTTGCGTTCGGCGTGCCTTTCACGTCTTATCTGGCGGATCGTCTCTCTCTTGAAGCCGCCTTCTTATTCGGCGCTATCATCAGTCTCATCGCGTTCACGGGCATTCTTCTCTTTTTGCCATCCATGCCGGTCACAGAAAAAATGTCTTTCAGTAGCCAGCTCGGCATTCTTCGCAAACCGGCTTTGTGGCTCAATATCGCTGCCGTCACCTGTCTCTTTGCGGCCATGTTTTCTGTCTACAGCTATTTTGCGGAGTACCTCGGGCGGGTGTCCCATATGATCGGCACATTGGTCAGCTTCATGCTGATGAGTTTCGGGGTGATTATGATAGCCGGGAATTTCGTCTTCGGTGCTTTGTTATATAAAAATATGAAAAAGACCGTCATCCTGTTTCCGCTTCTTTATACAGCCGCCTACTTGCTCATATACGGGTTTGGGACGTCTTTCGCGCCGATGGCCGTCCTCGTCTTCGTATGGGGCGCCGTTCATTCCGGCGGTCTCATTGTCAGCCAGACATGGCTTACTGCGGAAGCAAAGGAGGCGCCCGAATTCGGCAACAGCCTGTTTGTCTCCTTTTCCAACCTCGGCATCACCATCGGAACGGCGGCGGGCGGCTGGTTTATTTCACATTTGGGAATCCATCAGCTGATGTGGTGCGGCATCATGTTTGCCCTTCTGGCTTTCGGGCTGATCATGGGACGCTTGGCATGGGGAAAGAGGCTGCTCGCAGAAGCTTAAGCTCCATTGCAAAATCCGGAATGATTACGTATAATATTCCAGATTAAAGCAAGGGAGAGAAAAAGATACATGGAAAGACCGGCAGGATTTTGGATTCGGTTTCTGGCTTACGTCATTGATCAAATCATCATAGGAATTCCGATTTTTATCATTCAATTTATGGTCTCTTTTTTATTTGCGGCAGGCGTTGCGGCGGCTGACCCCTTCATGACCGAAAATCAGTTTAACATCTCTTTTCTGGTGTTCGGCGTCATTCCGATTCTTGTGAGCTCTATTGTGATCAGCATCTTATATTTCAGCCTGCTCACAGCCTCAAAGATGCAGGGGACCCTGGGAAAAGCATTGCTCGGCCTTAAGGTCGTCAATGAAGATGGCGGACGCATTTCCATCGGCCAGGCCTTCGGACGCGCTTTCGCCTATATCATATCCAAGCTCATTCTTTATATCGGATTCATCATGGGTGCCTTCGGAGAGAAAAAAACGCTGCACGACATCATGTGCAGCACCCGGTTTGTTTATAAATAATGTCCCCAAGTCCGGGCCTTTTGAGCCCGGGCTTTTTTATGACGGCTGTGCCCGCCTGATGTCAATGCTGCCTTCTCCGTCAGCCTCAATGCGGATCGTCCCGTTCACAATGACAGACAGCGGATGGAACTCCGCATGCTGATCAGAAAAAATCCAGCGGCGGCCGCTCGGCCCTAAAAGCAAAAACGCCCCATCATTGTAATCACCCATAAAATGAAACCCGTTTTCACTAAGAGGCGCATGCTTTCTCACCGGAATGCCGAGACGCTGCAGCTCCTTCCCCGTCGATACCACCTCGGCAGCCGTCAGATTCACCTCGCCGATATTCAGGACGGACTCAATCGAAAAACGTTCCGCGCTTTCCGGCGATGTGTCTCTCGCTATGAATTCCGCCAGATTGTTGGACGGATCTTTGAAATAAAAGGAACGCGCCTGAATATGAGTGAAATACACCTCATCCTCCCCATCTTCCGTTTGAAAAACGACTTTATCCTTTATCCACGCCTTCGCCTCATCAAAACGATTATTCGGAATATTAAACGCGAAATGATACGTCGGATGAGAGTGAGAATCGGCGCGCCTGAATTCCAACTCACTTTCTCCCGCCTTGATGGTAAACGAATCACCGGACTCATCAATTAAAGGAAAACCTAACACCCGTTCATAGAAGTGTTTCGTCTCCTCCAACGCACAACTGTACAAAGTAATGTGATTTATTTGCATGATCATACCCCCTTTGGTTTATACTGCCATATAGAGGGGTTGATTTCCTACTGTTTCGATTCACCAATTGAGAATCCCCCTTTCGCCCGGCGCTAAACATGACAAACAGCGCCAAACCGCTTATACCAGGCGTTTTTTAACGTCTGAAGCAAAAAAAGCAGAAAATAATACCCCATATAGCTTGACAAAAAATAAATGTTATTTAATAATCTATATATAATTAGAATTATTATTGAAAGATAAAGTGAATGCTTTGTCTTTTTAATATATTTCAAATCACATTTCAGGAGGAAGATATTATGTCTTTAATCGGAAAAGAAGTACTGCCATTCGAAGCAAAAGCTTTCAAAAACGGTGAATTCATCGATGTAACAAACGAAGATTTGAAAGGTCAATGGAGCGTTTTCTGCTTCTACCCAGCGGATTTCTCTTTCGTTTGCCCGACTGAACTTGAAGATCTTCAAGGACAATACGCTGCACTGAAAGAATTAGGTGTTGAAGTATACTCTGTTTCTACAGATACTCACTTCGTACACAAAGGCTGGCATGACAGCTCTGAAAAAATCGGCAAAATCACTTACGCAATGATCGGAGACCCATCTCAAACGATCTCCCGCAACTTCGACGTTCTTGACGAAGAAACTGGTCTTGCTGACCGCGGAACATTCATCATCGATCCTGATGGCGTTATCCAAACAGTTGAAATCAATGCAGGCGGTATCGGCCGTGACGCAAGCAACCTAGTAAACAAAGTAAAAGCAGCTCAATACGTTCGTCAAAACCCAGGTGAAGTCTGCCCGGCTAAATGGGAAGAAGGCGGCGAAACACTTACACCTAGCCTTGATTTGGTAGGTAAAATCTAAGGAGTGCATTCCATTGGTACTTGATGCAAATATCAAAGCACAATTAAATCAATACATGCAGCTAATTGAGAACGACATTGTTCTCAAAGTAAGCGCCGGTGACGATGACACTTCTAAGGACATGCTGGCTCTCGTTGACGAACTGGCTTCCATGTCATCTAAAATTTCAGTTGAAAAAACTGAATTAAACAGAACACCGAGCTTCAGCGTTAATCGTACCGGAGAAGACACAGGCGTTACATTCGCCGGTGTTCCTCTCGGCCACGAATTTACATCATTAGTGCTGGCATTGCTTCAAGTCAGCGGCAGAGCGCCTAAGGCTGATCAAAAGGTCATTGACCAGATTAAGAACATCAGCGGAGAATACCGCTTTGAGTCTTATATCAGCCTGACGTGCCACAATTGCCCTGATGTCGTCCAAGCATTAAACATGATGAGCGTGCTCAACCCGAATATCACACATACAATGATTGACGGCGCGGCATTCAAAGAAGAAGTAGAAAGCAAAAACATCATGGCTGTTCCGACTGTTTTCTTAAACGGTGAATCTTTCGGAAGCGGCCGTATGACCATCGAAGAGATTCTCGCGAAAATGGGCAGCGGCGCAGATGCGTCTGAGTTTGCCGACAAAGAGCCGTTTGACGTTCTTGTTGTCGGCGGCGGACCTGCCGGCGCAAGCGCGGCGATCTACACGGCGCGTAAAGGCATCCGCACCGGTGTCGTCGCTGAACGCTTCGGCGGCCAGGTACTCGACACCATGAGCATCGAAAACTTCATCAGCGTCAAAGCGACTGAAGGACCGAAGCTCGCTGCAAGCCTTGAAGAGCACGTGAAAGATTATGATATTGACGTCATGAACCTTCAGCGCGCGAAACGCCTTGAGAAAAAAGACCTCTTCGAACTTGAACTTGAAAACGGCGCTGTACTGAAAAGTAAAACAGTGATCCTTTCAACAGGTGCCCGCTGGCGCAATGTCAACGTACCTGGTGAGCAAGAGTTCAAAAACAAAGGTGTTGCATACTGCCCGCACTGTGACGGACCATTATTTGAAGGCAAAGACGTAGCCGTTATCGGCGGCGGAAACTCCGGAATCGAAGCGGCGATTGACCTTGCAGGTATCGTCAATCACGTGACTGTGCTGGAGTTCGCGCCTGAACTGAAAGCAGACGAAGTCCTGCAAAAACGTCTTTACAGCCTGCCGAACGTCACTGTGCACAAAAATGCACAAACGAAAGAAATCACAGGCGACCAAAACGTAAACGGCATTACGTTCGTTGACCGTGAAACAGGCGAAGAAAAACACGTTGAACTCCAAGGTGTATTCGTCCAAATCGGTCTCGTGCCTAATACAGAATGGTTAGACGAAACCGTCGAACGCAACCGCATCGGCGAAATCATCGTCGATAAGAGCGGCGCGACAAGCGTTCCCGGCCTATTTGCCGCAGGGGACTGCACAGACGGCCCGTACAACCAAATCATTATCTCCATGGGATCAGGTGCAACTGCCGCTTTAGGCGCATTTGATTATTTGATCCGGAATTAATGTAAAAAGCGCTACCCTGCTTACACGGCAGGATAGCGCTTTTTTTATATTAAAACGGCATACTGCATAGCAGTACACCGTCTGAAGTAATTCAATCTGTCTTTCTCCCTCTCGCCCGATAGATAAGAAACAATCCAATAAACCACAGCGGCGTCAGCAGCAAAGCCGGGCGCGTCGCATCCGCAAACAGCATAATCACCAGAATGAAGGCAAACAGCGCCAGCACGGCGTAATTGATAAACGGCGCAAACGGCGCCTTGAAAGACGAGCTTGCGTGTAAGTCCGGACGGGTTTTCCTGTATCTGATATGACAGACAAGAATCACGCCCCACACCCAAATGAAACAGATCGCGCTGATGGTTGTCACGATGCCAAAGGCCGCTTCCGGTATCAATTTGCTTAAAAGAGCGCCCGCTGACAGCACAATAACCGATATCCATAACGCGCGGCTCGGCACATGATTTTTATTCAGCTTCGCAAAACTTGCCGGCGCCTGTTTCGTTTTGCTTAAGTTATACAGAATCCGGCTTGTTGAAAACATCCCGCTGTTACAAGCAGAAGCGGCAGACGTTAATACGACAAAATTAATGATTCCCGCGGCTAACGGAATGCCGACCAGACTGAAGGTCTTTACAAATGGACTTTCCGTTGCATTCAGCTGCATCCACGGGTTAATACATAAAAGAATGAGCAATGCCCCGACGTAGAAAAATAAAATCCGCAATGGAATTTTATTGATAGCGGACGGAATATTTTTTTTCGGATTTGACGTTTCCGCCGCCGACACACCCACTAATTCCACACCGACATAGGCGAAGATCACCATCTGGAATGAAAGCAAAAAGCCTGAAAATCCGTTCGGGAACAAGCCGCCGTGCTCCCACAGATTCGCCGCTGAAGCCGTTCCGGTATGCGTTTTGAACCCAATCACCAGCAGAACCACCCCGATGACAATTAACGCGAGAATCGTGACTACCTTAATTAAGGCGAACCAAAACTCCAATTCTCCAAAAATCTTAACCGTTAACAGATTAAGCCCTAATAAAATGAGCAAACAGATAAGTGCCGGAATCCACTGCGGAATATCAAACCAATATTTCACATACACACCGACGGCGATCACATCCGCCATAGCCGTCATAATCCAGCAAAACCAATAAGTCCAGCCAGTGACAAACGCTGCACGCGGCCCTAAATACGCCTCGGCTATATCCGTTAATGATTGGTACCCCGCTTTAGATAACAGCAGTTCTCCCAGCGCCCTCATGACGAAAAAAAGCGCAATACCTACAATAAAATACGCAAAGATGATAGAAGGACCCGCCAGCTGAATCGCCTTACCGGACCCTAAAAACAATCCGGTGCCGATCGTGCCGCCAATAGCGATCAGCTGCACGTGCCGATTCGATAGATCCCTCTTTAGCTCTCGCTGCTCCACATCTGACTCCTCCTTACCTCTCTAGTGAACGACGAGCAAAAAAAGCCAATAAAAAAAAGAGATTGGATGCCCTCCAATCTCATGGTCATAAGAATATCAAATTATATTTGCGCCGCTGACAATCAACAGCATGACAAATACATATTCGGTACTCTTCTGTCCTTTTGCCTGAGATTGTGAACCCTTCGGCGCCGCGGAAAACCCGCGGTCTCTCCAGAAGCCGCTCCTGCTGTAGTGCGACCCACAGCAATCATAGCCTGCTACGTATTGAGTTTCCGATAGAAATAACTATCAGCTAACTTTTTATTTTAATGAAAGTTGAATGCATTGTCAACAGGGGTATACGCTCACAGCGTTATCCCGGTCCAATTTTTGATGCCTGAAGCGCCGTATCTTCCGTTTTCATTGTCTCAAAAAGGCGTTATGCGGTACTATCATATAAGGTCTAATCATTTAAACATTATGTCATACTTTAAATTCACTTTATCATACAATTGCTCGTAAATAAAAAGGGGATGGACGAGATTGGAAACCAAATATTTAGATCTGCTCGCACAAAAATACGATTGTGAAGAAAAAGTGGTCACGGAAATCATTAATCTGAAAGCGATACTGAACCTGCCGAAAGGAACCGAGCATTTCGTCAGTGATCTGCACGGGGAGTATCAGGCATTCCAGCACGTGCTGCGGAACGGTTCAGGAAGAGTAAAAGAGAAGATCCGCGATATTTTCAGCGGCGTCATTTACGATAGAGAAATTGATGAATTGGCGGCTTTGGTCTATTACCCGGAAGACAAACTGAAGCTGATCAAACATGGCTTTGATACGAAAGAGGTATTAAACGAGTGGTATAAAGAAACGATTCATCGGATGATTAAGCTCGTTTCTTATTGTTCTTCCAAGTACACCCGCTCCAAATTGCGCAAAGCACTGCCCGCCCAATTTGCTTATATTTCCGAAGAGCTGCTGTACAAAACAGAACAAGCCGCCAACAAGGAACAATACTACTCCGAAATCATAGAACAGATCATTGCGCTCGGCCAGGCCGATAAGCTGATCACCGGTCTTGCCTACAGCACGCAGCGATTGGTGGTCGACCATCTGCATGTTGTCGGCGATATTTATGACCGCGGACCGCAGCCGGATAAAATCATGGAAGAACTGATCAACTATCATTCAGTGGATATTCAATGGGGGAATCATGATGTTCTCTGGATAGGCGCTTATTCCGGCTCAAAAGTATGCCTGGCAAATATTATCCGCATCTGTGCCCGCTATGACAATCTGGATATTATTGAAGACGTTTACGGCATCAATCTGAGACCGCTATTGAACCTTGCCGAAAAATATTACGATGATAACCCGTCTTTCCGCCCGAAAGCGGACGAAAACAGACCGGAAGATGAGATTAAACAAATCACAAAAATTCATCAGGCGATCGCGATGATCCAATTCAAGCTTGAGAGCCCGATTATTAAGAGACGGCCAAACTTTAATATGGAGGAACGGCTGTTACTGGAAAAGATCGATTATGACCGCAATGAAATCACGCTGAACGGAAAAACGTATCAACTGGAAAACACCTGCTTTGCGACGGTGAATCCCAAACAGCCTGACGAGCTGCTAGAAGAAGAAGCAGAAGTCATGGACAAGCTGCTGTTTTCTGTCCAGCACTCCGAAAAGCTGGGCCGCCATATGAATTTTATGATGAAAAAAGGCAGCCTGTATCTGAAATATAACGGCAACCTGTTGATTCACGGCTGTATTCCCGTCGATGAAAACGGCAGCATGGAAACGATGATGATAGAGGATAAAGCTTATGCGGGCCGTGAGCTGCTCGATGTATTTGAACGGTTCTTACGGGAAGCGTTTGCCCATCCGGAAGAAACCGATGATCTGGCGACAGATATGACGTGGTACTTATGGACAGGCGAATACTCCTCCCTCTTCGGAAAACGGGCCATGACAACCTTTGAGCGGTATTTCATTAAAGAGAAGGAAACGCATAAAGAAAAGAAAAACCCGTATTACTATTTGCGTGAAGACGAGGCAACCTGCCGAAACATCCTGAAGGAATTCGGCCTCAATCCGGATCACGGCCATATCATCAACGGCCATACACCGGTAAAAGAAATCGAAGGCGAAGATCCGATCAAGGCAAACGGAAAAATGATCGTCATCGACGGCGGCTTCTCCAAAGCCTACCAATCCACAACAGGCATCGCCGGCTACACGCTCTTATACAATTCCTACGGCATGCAGCTCGTCGCCCATAAACACTTTAACTCCAAGGCCGAAGTGCTGAGCACCGGAACCGACGTCTTAACAGTGAAACGATTAGTCGACAAAGAGCTGGAGCGGAAGAAAGTAAAAGAAACAAACGTCGGTGAAGAACTGATGAAAGAAGTGGCGATTTTGGAGAAACTGCGGGAGTATCGGTATATGAAGTGAAGAATATGGAGTTCAGAGATGATTCTCTGGGCTCTTTTTTTTACGGTTACGGACTAATGAGTCCCTTTCCCTGTACGTAAAACGGATTTAACCGCTTCTTCAATCTCCCTGTAACCCGTACATCTGCAAATATTGGACTCCAGCCAATTTTTTATCGTGTCATCACTTGCATTCGGCTCAGTATTCACTAAAGCATGACAATTCATGAGAAAACCCGGTGTGCAATAACCGCATTGAAACGCGAATTTTTCAATAAAAGCCTTTTGAATCGGCGTATTGATCAGTCCTTCAATTGTCGTAATGTCCTTTCCTTCCCCTTCTGCCGCAAGCATTAAGCAAGGTTTCATCGGCACCCCGTCCGTTAATACCGTACAGGCGCCGCAATCCCCATTTAAGCAGCCCGGTTTTGCACCAGTTAATCCGAGACGAAGACGAAGAGCAAATAACAAAGTATCAGCCGGTCTGACCGTCATCTGTCTTTCCTCGCCATTTACTTTCAACGTAATAAGATCAGACATTTGGACCTCCTTCTAATTCCCGTAAGGCATCTAAAATTGTATGTTGCAAGACAAATATTCGGTATTCACTTGAGCCTTCCGCATCATCAAGAACGGGTTTGGGTACATACTGTAAAGACCTGCGCGCTCTATCTTCTAATGAATAGCTTTTATCGTTAAGCACAGCCTCCATTTCAGCAGAACGAAACGGAAATGGACATACGCCGCTGAAGGCCATTCTGATCTCATCATCTTTTTTCAGCGCACAGACTGTCACCAATGGATACCCGACATTCCACTGCTGTCTTCTTTTGATACTGACAAACGGCAGGTCAACGTACGCTCGATCGACAACGATATGAAATAGAAAATCTCCTTTTCGCAATTGTATTTCCTTGTTAAATACTTTATTTATAGGATGGTAATGAATCCCCGCTCTCCCTGCAATCCCTAGCAAACTATCAGAAATCAGCAACGGCAGCACGGCCTCACGGTAGTAGATGCCCCCGCAAATGTTTCCGCCCAGGCTGATCTTATTTCGAGTCGTCCGATCGGCTATTTCACTTACCGTTTTACTTAATAGCGGAAATGGATTTTCTTCCTCCAGTTTCGTTAATGACACGCCCGCTCCGATCACCAGATAACGTTCATAAAAACGGATGGCGTGAAATTCCGGAAGCGCGTTCATGTCTATCACCGCATCCGTATAGATGATATTCAGCCTTCCTAACGTGATAATTTCCGTGCCGCCGGAATAATACATTGGTGTTTTCTTTTCGGCCGCAAGCGAGTGAAATAGATTGATTGTTTCTTGAATGGTCTTCGGTTTAAAATAGTCAAAATCAAACGGTATCATCTTTCCACCCCTCTTGCGTCCTCCATAATTGTTCGGGAATGAGAGGAAGTTGATTCAATTGGACACCTAAAGCGGCGGAAAGGCAATTTCCCAATGCAGCCGGCATCCCCAGCAGTCCGTGTTCCCCGCCGCCGCGCGCTCCATAAGGCGCAATCTCATGCGGGGTTTCAACAAATTCAATGATATATTCAGGCTGCTCTCCATAGTGAAGGGGGCGGTATGTTCTAAGCTGAGGATTTAATACTCTGCCATATGAATCAAAGACAAAGGTTTCTCTTCCTCCGAATGCGATTCCCATACTCATCCCCCCCATCACTTGACCCCTTGCAGCTTTTTCATTCAGTACAGTTCCTATATCCACAACAGAATAGGCTTTTGTAATCCGATACGTATAATCCCGCTTATCCAACTCAACTTCAATTCCCTGAGCACCGACAGCCCACTCGGGTCCCGGCTTTCCTCTTCCCGTTTCCCGGTCTAAATTCGTCATCCGGGTTAATGTGTAATTGCCGCTCGCAATGATTTGGCCGCCAATGGTATTTCCATTCGGAAACGTATATCCGTAAGCAATGTCTTTTATGTCAACATGTACAGAAGGATGATCTATAAAATAAACCTTTCCGTCGGCCACTTCCAATTCCTCGACAGGAACCCGCAACACACATGATGCCGCGTCCTTCAGCTTTCGAATGGCTTCCTCCGCTGCATTCAGTACGGCTTTTCCGGCCATTAACGTCCCTCTGCTCCCCACGGTTTTCCAATGCTCGGGTGTTGTTTGTGTATCTACAAGCATTTTTACGTGAATTTTGCTTATATCCATTTTCATTCGTTCCGCTAAGATTTGGGCTAGCACTGTTTTTGTCCCTGTTCCAATTTCCACTATCCCTGACATCAAATTAATGCTTCCATCAGGATTAAAGGTTAAAATCACTCCGGACGTTGCATTTGTATCAAATGTTGAGGTTTTCCAAATACAGCTGATCCCCTTCGCCCGTATCTTCCGGCCGTCTATTTCAATTCGCTGTCCCTCGTCCCAATTCATTAATTCCTTCAATCTTTCAATACATTTCGGCACATTTCCGACCGTGCTTGAATTGAGAAGAACTTGAGTCGGTGTGGTGTCACCGGGGCGAATGGCATTTTTATAGCGAAGTTCTAACGGGTCCATGTTCAGCTTTTCCGCCAATACATCCATCGTCCGCTCAAAAGCAAATAACACTTCAGCATGGCTGTAGCCTCTGAATGCACTTGGATATGGATGATTTGTATACATACAATATGAATCACACGATATATGGTCGATAGCGTACGGACCCGTACAATCAACCACCGCAGCCCGGCTGATGTCCACTCCTTTATCAGAGTATGCTCCGCCATCAAATAAAAGCTGAATGTCCGCCGCCTTTAAAATTCCATCCTTTGTGGCCCCTAATTTGACAATGGCATCCAATCCTACATGAACGGGAGATGTGATCATATCCTCTTCTCTCGTATTAAACAATTTGACGGGCCGGCCTCCGACTGCTTTTGATGCCAAATAGGCAATCACCTCTAACTGAACGGCTGCTTTTCCCCCGTACGCCCCGCCTACTAAAGGCGTTTTGACGATAACCTTTCCGGGTTCAATTCCAAAATACCACTGCATTAATTTTTTAATAGCAAAAGGAGCTTGAGAGGATGTGGTAATGATAATCTCCTCATCCGCCCGAATTTCAGCGATCGAGCATCTTGTCTCCATCGCAGCGTGATCAGAAGGGTTAAAGGAAATCTGGAAGTCTGCTGTCACATCACTTTCCCTAAATCCGTCTTCAATATTTCCTTTTCTAACCTTATCCACGTTTGCGATATTTGTCTTCGGAACCGGGAATACACCTTTTGTCTTCTCATAGCGGTCCGCATGTTCATGGACGAGCGGCGCATCCTTTTGAAAGGCCTCACGGGGGGAATTGACGACGGGAAGAGGTTTATAGGATACTTTGATGGCATCCGCGGCCTTTTTAGCTGTAATCGGATTTTCCGCAACAACAACAGCAACCGGCTCACCATGGTATCTGACCCTTTTGTAAGCAATCGGCGATCTGTCTTTAATTTCCTCACCTGCAAGCGGAAAAGGTTCATCCCCCAATATCGCTCTCACGCCGGGAATCTTCCAAGCTTCTGAAAAGTCCATCGACACAATATCGGCATGAGCATATGGACTGGTCAGCATTTTTGCGTGCAACGTCCCTGTTTCTTGAAAATCATCCGTATATTTCGCTTTACCCGTCACTTTTTCAAGGGCCTCTTTCCGAATGACACTCTTCCCGATATACTCCAACTCATTCACTCCCCGAATTTATTCAGCAGCAGCCTATAATCTTCAACTGTATCGACGTCATAAAAAAGCAAAGGGTCTTGAAAGCTGATCATTTTTCCCGCCTTGATCATACTTTCACGGATGACATGCCGGGCGCCCTGATCTCCCTTTAATTGATACAAGACTGGAAAACATTGATTGGAGAATAAAATGGGGGGCATAGGAAGATGCTGATTTTCAGCGGCGATAAATGAATAACGGCGCTCTTTTTGATAGGAATCAATTAACGTATTGATGATATCTGCGGTGACAAACGGCTGATCTGCAAGGAGAATGATAACGGCGTCAGCCTCGTACGCTGCCGCTTTTTTTACACCGCATTGTATAGAATGGCCTTGGCCCTTACCCGCCTGCTCACATTCTGCCTGGCTCCACTTATTTGACATGGGATCTAAAAAGAAAAAATCCGAAAGCCAATGCAGTGAATCTCCCTTTCCCGTAATAACGAAAATATGATCTAATTCAGATAACAAGGCATGTTTAAGAGCCATACTTCCAAGGGAAACGCCATTGAGAAATAAACTTCGCTTATCCGTTCCCATGCGTCTGCTTGTACCGGCTGCCAGGTATATGGCTGCTGTTTTCATAAGCGGGACCTTTGTTTTCGCATTTTTTGAATCAGCTCGCCGACAATACTTACAGCAATCTCTTCAGGGCCTTGTGCCCCGATGGGAAGGCCGATAGGGGAATGAATATCTGCCGGAATCTCTGCCCCGCCTAACAGCCGCTCCGTGCGCCTTCTGGGGCCTAAAACGCCTTTATAAAACACATTCTCGTTTTTTATTGTATGTAAAATGATCTGATCTTTTTGAAAGCTGTGCGTCATAATGACAACAAAATCCCTTTTTGTCATGCTCAGGCCTTCCATGACTTTTTCCGGCGCTCCCGTTATCAAATGGCCGGCTTCAGGAAAATGGCCGTGATGACATAAGGCGGGACGCCAGTCAATCACCGTCACATGAAAGCCCGCACGAGCCGCCAACGAAACTAACGGCCTCGCATCTTCTCCTGCTCCGAAGACGTATAAACAAGGTTTTGGCACCATCTGATGGATAAAAAATAAATCAGATGTATGTTCATCCCTTTTGATTCCCTTTTCTATCTGTCTCAGTTTTTGAATACGGCCTTGTTCCATCACATCCCCGGTTCCAAACACGCTGCCGTCTTCAGCGATATACAGATCTTCCTTCGGCTCTAACGTTTCAGTGAATCGTTTCACTCGGGTCACAGACTTTTTTTCATCTAAGCATGTCTTGACTGTCATCAGATTTCGTTCCAATTCTCCTTTTACAGGCTCAAGTAAAACCGTCAAAACACCATTACAGCCAACGCCCTGTCCCCAGGATAAATCGTCTTCCGCGCTCATATCAAAGCGGACAATCAACGGCTGTCCTGCAGCCCAGACCTGTTCTGCCCGTTCAACGAGATCTTCTTCCAGACAACCGGCGGATAACATTCCGACTCTTGTTTTATCCCCTAAAATCAGCATCGAAGCCCCTTCTTTCTTATAAGCGGACCCCTCTGTTTTAATGATGGTAGCCAGTACCTTAGCTTTCTTAGAATTGGCGATGACATCCAAAATCCGGTGTATATCATCCATCTCATGTCCCCCGCTTTTACCTGATCATATCTGCATCTGTATATCCGTATTCTTTATTTCCGGAAAACATTACAAACGCTTCAGCAATTTCTTCGTTTCTAAAAAAAAAGAGTCTTTATAGACCTTATGACCGGGCGGCGGGTGCGACAGCAAGTCGGAGCGGAGAGATTCCAATAACATGTCCTGTTCCTTCTGTTTCCAATTGTCTGTTTCACCATGCTGTATGCCTTTAAAACCCGCAAAGTATTCACTTAACACTTGTAAATCATTCCCCAGCTCCCTTTTGTCACTTGAAGATAACTCCCCCTCTGTTTCCCATTCTTTTAACGTTTTCACTATATTTGATAGATACTCAAACCCGGCGTTCAACTTTTGCATCTCTATTTGATAGCTTGAAATGTTGTGTTTATGTTTTTTTCTGACAGGGTTGAATTTTAAGCTGTCAGAGGCTGTTTGCAGCATCTCTTTTGCCGTATGCAGCTCCTGCAGAAGATGGTTCATTTTATATTCCATAAGGTTCCCTGTTCCTTGCCCCCACTCTGATTGCACCCATTTGGAAAGGTCTGAAAGTGTGCCGGAAAGCTGACGGGCCAATGTTTGAAAAGAGTCCGCTGCCCTTTTTGTGTAGTCCGGCGGAAACAGGAACATGTGAATCAGAATCGCGATGATGACGCCGATCACCGTATCGATGATTCGGTCGAATGCATAATCTTTAGAGTTTCGTTCAAACGTAAAGACCAATAAAATGGTGAGCGCTACCTGATGTAAAACCGTTACATCTATTCGCAACCACTTCGCAATGTAAGTCCCGCCTAACAGGAACAGCCCCAGCATCCAGCCATTCATTGGCAAGTGACTGACAAGAAAGGACGTTAGCATGATCCCAATCGCAGTTCCCGCAATACGATGAAAAGAAAAGCGAATTGACTGATCTATCGTTGGCTGCAAACATAAGATAACAGACAGAGGCGCTAAATATGGATGATCAGAACCCGCCAGTTTTGCCGCTTCCCAAGCAACCGCAGAGGCAATCGCCATCTTCCAAACCAAAGATGTTTTGTTTTGAATTTTTTCACTTTTCATCATACGCCCCCTCCTTTCAGAAACCTTTTCCACTAGGTTTCCGTGACGGAAAGGGATTTATACTGACATATGGAAAAAGAGAAAAAAGCTGTGATTCAAGGGGGGAATTCTTGAATCACAGCTTCTTTTTGGGGTTGAGGAAACATTTGGAAGTTATGAATTATTGAGGACTCTTTGGAGTAAAGGTGCTTTAGGAAACATGAAGCTGCAGGTTTGGCGGAATGGGAGCTATAATTAATCCGATTTTTGGTATAAAAACTTAAGTATATATAAGTTTTTATTCTATACGTTTTGTATATATTTATTCGAATTTAAATTTAGGTATTTATTTATGATATAGCTCTCCCCGTCTTACTAGGTAGTAAAGCGTCATTATAATTAAACCAAAAAGTTATATAATCCATATCCTTTCGGTTCAGTAGAACTTTTTTTAAAAAAATTAGTGCTCTTATCAACAATATCTTTATCCTGATTGCTAGCACCTTCGTACAGATTCCCGAAATTTTCTAAATCCGATACATAGCTTCTTTTGTTATAATCGTTCGGGATTTCATCTCGTCTAACACTCTCTCAGCCCTTCTCCTATTCTCTTCTAAACTAGCTATCTCCCTCTAGCGTTTTGGCTTGATTATTATAAACTCCTGTATCTATCCTTTCCGCATAATAGTCGTTACTGATTTTTTCTCAGTTAGAACGTTTCTTACAGAGTTTTTTATTAATTGGTAAGGGGGAAGTTCATACAGCATCCTCTTCAAATTTATTTTGGACCTTTTCTACTATCTTCAAAACCCTTAAGAGCACTTTAATCTTTCGAAGGACTTTCTTCTCTATTACTTCTTTTCTAATCAAATATACTTACATGTTTTTAATCCCTTACTAGCTTAAACTTGGCAAAATATAATATAAAAAGCAATAATATTACATATGATTTTTTCGATTTATTCATCATGATACCCGCCCCACAAGAGGAACACCATAATATTTAAGAGATCACAAAATCCCCCATTTAAATTAACTTTTCAGAGAAAACTTTTTACTCTTATTAAAATAAAACAATACAATAACTTATAACTAAAATCACCTATATGCTATTATTACTTAATCTAAAGCAATATCTACTTTCCAGCCATTATTAATAAAGTTAAACAAACGGTTATTACACGGATTCTTATACCGATTTAATCTTACTTCTTTTGAATCCTTTGCCAATACATTTTCAACACGATATATATAATAAGAATCGCTTAATTCTTTTGCCCTGCTATATTCCGAAGTCGACAGATAAAAACAGCTACCTACGTTCACAGAGGTTTTTACTTCAATATAAATTTTTTCTCCTGTTCGCTCATAAGAAACAATATCGTATCCGGCAGTAACATCAACTTCTCCTACATATTCAGGAAAGTATTCTGTACCTTCTAATTTTTTAATTTCTTGGTCTAACACAAACCGCTCTCCTAAACTTCCTACTCTTCTTTGAAAATCTTTTAAGTTCAATAGGTCATCTATAGTCATTTCAAATTTTTTTCTAGCGGAAATAAAGTTATCTTCCAGTAGAGGATGAGGCTCCTTTTCAACCAAAAATTCACTCATCGGTATAGAAACCTCATTCACTACTATCTTTTTTTTTATCTCCCCTGAACAGTTAACACAAACTATTCTCCCTCCTAGAATAACCCATAAATCACCACGGTTTTCTAATACATTTTCGCAAACCGGGCATATCATGCTATATTTTTTCTTTGTAGCAATTATATCTCTATAAGTTAATTCTTTAATCCCAATAACGTTTCCTAAATCCCTAATAATCCTATCGGATAGATATTTAGAAAATCCAAATTTCTTTCCCTTTTCAGCTATTAATTTCTTCATAAACTCGCCATTTAATTCGTCCAAAAAAACATCACCAGAAGACGTAACAAACTTATTTTCCTTTGAAGAAAACTTCTCTGTGCAGAACTCATTAAGTACACCATTCCGTAGTTCTTTTTCAAATACCAAATGCCAAACTATTGAATACTCCATTTTTTTAATAGTATCAGGAGCCTTTAAAACATCTTTTACTTGCAAGAGTTGTTTATATGTTAACGGTACACCCTCTAAGGCACGTTCGTTCCCCTCGTCCGGTAAATTTTTGTAGTCTTTTAAGGAGACTTCAACAGGTATTTTTTCCTCTATACAGAATTTAATTAAATTTCTAAACGCCGCTAAGTCTCTATTAATTGTTTGAACGGAAAAAGAAATCTTCTTAGCTTCAGCTACATAATCATCAATATCACCACTATTAATTTCAGTTATTTCCTTATCGATAAATAATATAATCTTTAATAATGACCCCTCATAAATATCAGCAGAATCCTTCTTTCCTATAGTTTCAAGATATCTAAAGATATAATCCTTATTTTTAGGGGTAATACTTTCATATTTTGTTTTTTTTGAACGTGTATCCTTCTTTTTCAAACTTTTAGTGGTCATAGTTTATACCTCACAATTTTTCATATGACTATGTATTTCTTTATAGAGTCAAAAAGCGCGTAGGGATATATTGTTATTTACTCTTTCCACAAAGCAACATTTAGAGTGTTATTTTAAATTTCCGATTTACCATCACTTATGATACGACTCTCCGTAAAATGTCTAAATGAGGATTTATTATGAAAAAAGTATAAACTCTCTACCTATAGAAAGTCTTTAATCTTATTTATATATACACTATGAGCCAGATTTATACAGAGGCAGCCTTGAAAATGCATTTAGTTCACTCTGAAGATTTCCCCAGTTTTTTTGAGTTGCTGTTGCATAATATTCATAATCTGCACTATTACTAGTTTCTTCTATACAATTATAATTTGTATAAAAAACTTCATTATAACACTTTTCAGCGTATACAAACCCAGCTGCTAATGATTGTAATAATTTCGCTTTATTATCTCCAACCCTATAATTTATTTTATATGTATCACTTTCTATAGGATTTAATATTGATCCTAATATTAAAATCCAGCGTGCTACACTTGGCAAATGAGTTTTATCAGCTTTATATTCCTCATCATTTAAGATTCTTTGTGTTATTAAAAAATTGCTTCTAATTGCAAATGACCACCAATAAAATAACTCAATTGGTTTTATATTTAAATCTCCGTCCACCATTTCTTCAAAACGTTCATAAAGTAAGATCAAATTTCTGAAATTATCTGTCGCAGCAAATGCATCTGCATCCATTTCTAGAGTTCTGAAATCTAATGGAGAAATAGTCTTTGGAGTTTGACTATTATCTTTCTCAAACATTGGGATATATTGTATACTTTTTTCATCTTTTGAATTTATAAATTCACAATGCCCATTAAGTAAATGTCCTAATTCATGAGTTATTATAAAGCGTGATACAAAAATAGTAAGCAATCCTGCTAATTTAATATCTATAATTTTACTATCAAAAATAGTGTATTTTCCATTATCATTAAATTTAAAAAACTCGTATGATACTTCAGTTTCGTCTTCATCGTTAAAATTTAATTTTTTCAAGAAAGTTTCACTTTGCATTTTTGTAAAGCTATAAAAGTAATCAAAAAAATTATCTATAACCCCCTTGTTTATTAGTATATTATCTGTATATTTTTCACACCATGCTTTTCCACCTAATTTCGCATCTTCTTTAATATAAAAATTTAGTCTGTATTTTGAGATGCTTGATTCATTTTTAAAAATTTTTTTCGTAAGAAATTGGTATTGTTCATATATATTTAATGCTCTCTTTTTAATGTCAACATAAAAATCTTCTTTATTCTTCAAAATTTCTCACCTCATTTTACTTTTCTCATAACCTTAGTAGTTACATGTATTAATAAATGGTTCTAGGTGATTCTTTTATAAACTGCACTTGTATGTATTCTAAGACTATTAGTCCCCAGACCTTCGTAGACTATCCATAAAAACTGAACCTTTCAATTGAGCGGGGCAGGTCCCAAACTAATTTCGCATTATTTGACTATTTCAATATATATAAAACACCCCGATCAAGTTAGACTTTTCACTTCGTAGATAATCAATTCTTTTTAGAATGATTAATTAATGTAAAGTAGAAAACCCCACTCACTTATGATAAGGCTCCCCACGATTAATCCGAAACGCGCGATAAATCTGCTCTACAAGTATGAGCCGCATGAGCTGATGAGGAAACGTCATCTTTGAAAATGACAGTTTGTCGTCTGCCCGTTTCATGACGGCGTCGCTTAGGCCGAGTGAGCCGCCGATGACGAAGGTGATTTTGCTTTTTCCATAAGTCGCCAGCTTATCTATTGTATCGGCCAGTTCTTCGGATGTTTTCATTTTTCCTTCGATGGCGAGGGCGATGACGTGGGTGTCCGGGCTGATTTTGGCCAGGATGCGTTCGCCTTCTTTGTCTTTGACGATTTTCATGTCTTGGTCGCTCAGGTTTTCCGGTGCTTTTTCGTCCGGGAGTTCGATGATGTCGATTTTTGCGTAGGCTGAGAGTCGTTTTTTGTATTCTTCAATGCCTTGCTTGAGGTATTTTTCTTTTAGTTTTCCGATTGTCACAATATTGATATTCACAGGTCATCCCCACTTTAGAAACAAGTTATTCATATATATTGTCCACAATTGTGGATATCTTTTCTGTATTTTGTGTAGGATCATTCGTTCCCTACTAGATATGTTGCAGTGTCCCCACATAATTCACAGGCTGTGGATAAACTGTTAGTATGTTCGATTTTTCTGATTTCGGGCGGAAGCTCATGATCGTCTATGTACATGTCCAGCACGGTTTCGATATGTTCTTCACAAGAATAATAAGCAGTTTTCATTGTTACATCCTCCGGTTTTCTTTTGCGCGCGGCAATTGTTCTCTTTTCAATATAACCTATTTATACACATGTTAGTAGTGCTTCGGGCTGAGTTTTATCCACAATTCGGCAAATGACGCGCAAAAAGAGCCGGTGTTTTCAGCATCCGGCTCTTTACGTGTTTTCTCTTTTTTCTAAGCGAAGGACGAACAGAATTCCTAATAGACACGCCAGCAGCGTACAGCATACATCAATCCAGTCCGGCTTTCCGCCGTTTAAAAAAGAGTTGGTTATCACGGAAACCAGGAGAATGGTGACGGTCACCGCGGCAAGCTTTTTCTTCATCGGCTCCCTCCTTCACCTGATTGTCTTCTGCTTTTACGATTCAAATTCCTCTATCTCTATGTTCGGTCAGTTTTTTTCTTGCTATATAGCCTGATTAAGAGGGTCACAACGATATATACAATCATAATCAATGCCCCGTTACTCACATCAGGGTATCCAATCAATATATTCATTATGACAAAAACAATGGTTATACAAATGACGGACAACAATAAGAAGATACTGAATGATTTCAAATGAACACCTTCTTTCCCACAGTAACGTTTCATTATAAAAAGCTTACCAAAAGCGGCAAGCTCTTCCGAAATGTTCATACTCTTTAAAACCCATCCATCACCTGCACATCATACAGCTTGAGATGGCTTTTCGGCGTGACGATGTTTTTTAAGTTTGGGATGGTCAGGTCGTTCAGTTTTTTGCCCGTTTTCAGGTCGAAGGATTCGATTTTGGCGGGCTTTTTGTAGCTGTACGTGAACAGATACAGCTTTCCGTTTTGATGCGTCAGTTCTTTAAAGTCGGCCTTCATTCGTGATGCGGGGAGGGTGAAGGCCTTTTTGCTTTTTCCGGTCTCAGGGTTGATGCGGTAGACGGTTCCGAAGCCGTCAACGAAATAGAAGCTGCGATGCTCCATGAAAAAGCTTTTTTTGAAGCTGAACGGCATGGAGTCATAGATCGTCTGTTCGTCATTTTTATAAGCGGCGATGTCATATGTTTTGATCGCGCCGCTCTTTCTCATAACTTTCACCATTTGATAGATGTGTTCTGCTTTTTCCCCTCTGGTGACAAAGCAGACGGCGCCGTCGTCCGCGGCGAGCTGGGATTCGACTGACGCGCCTTCTTTATACGTCCATGTCGCAATTGATTTTGTATGGAGCTTTTCTTTATCGGCCTGAATGTCTTGTATGTGATAGCCTTTTTCGTCATCTGTCGGCGTGAGCGCGAAAAGATGATCTTTAAAATAGCCTGAGGCGCGGATATAGTGCGGGATGACGTTTTGCTTCCACCTGCCGTCAATCTGGCGGTACAGCTCTGAGCGATAGCTGCCGCCGCTCTTGTCGTAGCCCGAATTGTACAGCGTGTAAAAGCCTTTCGTCCGTTCGATATACCCGGCGCTGTCTCCCGTATGCTGATACGCTCTTTTATATGTGTGAAGACCATTTTGAACGGTGTAGATTCCTTTTTTGTCCTCCAGCAGCACGTTGCCGTCATGCACTTTGGCCGATCCGAGCTCAAGCCCTTTCATTTGATAAGAAGAAAGCCGCCCTTTTTCATCGGCGAAGAGGGCGTAGCTTTTTCCGCCGCCGAACGTGTCTTGGTCAGCCGCAGTGGAGAAATACAGCAGCGCCTCTTTATCTTTCAGAAAATCAGGGTCATTTAATGTGTCTCTCGCAACCTCCGCAGGGTCTTCCGTGCGGAAATAGAAGAAGCATAAGACCGCTGCGGCGGCGATGATCACTAAGGGTATCCAGATGATTTTTTTCACGTTGTTCTCCTTAGTGAATGGTCAGGATCGTGGTTGTGTAGGACGAGCTTGTGATGTCGCGCGGGTATACGCCTAAGCCGCCGTTAGAGTCGATATCAATCCCCGCTTTTAAAAGGAATGCCGACCACAGCAGTTTTGAGCAGTTTTTGGCGCCTTCATGGCCCGTATTTCTGTTATTGACGAAGTTGAAGGAGTACTCATCACCCACTCTTGATACGGCCCAGTCAGCGGCGGCTTGTTTTTGAGCATCGGTAACTTTCACGGTCTGGACGATTGAATTGTCTTCGACTTCTCTGCCGTTATAAGCAATCTGACGGACGCCGTCTCCCGGCACGGATTCAACAATTTTATCAGCGGATGAATACATGCCGACATGCCCGTGGTTGTAATAAGCCGTGTATGAGTTCGTGTAATAAATATTGCCTTTTGTGCTTTTCGGAAGTTTTTTTGTACCTGATGATCCGCCCATCGCAGAGAGTCCTTCTTTGGAAGCGATTACATTTCCTTGCACCTTGTCTGCCGTGATTTCTTGATGAAACTGCTTGAGAATTGCTTCTGTTGAAACGTGCTTCTGTTTGGCAAGCTCTTTGGCGGATTGGAGAACGTCTTGAGGAGTCGTGCCCTGCTGAAGGTCTGCGATTTCTTTTGCGTAGCGTGGTATTTCTGTTTCTTTCGCTTTTACATTCAAACCGGAGAACGACAGAACCATGGTGAATGACAGGGCAAACGGGAGGACGGCTTTGAACAGCTTTTTACACATTGACTTCGCCTCTTTTCTCAAAGGTTAATTTTTCCACGTTTTCATTATATGACGAAATTGTGATAAAAAAATATACAATTTACAGATTTTTAAAAATTTTATAACAATATGTAAATCATATACATAAATCATTTTCAAATATCAGGAAATCTGGTTATCATACAAGAAAGGGGGAGGACATATGAAGGACAGAACGATCGGTTCGATGCGGGTTTCCGCAATGGGGTTAGGGTGCATGGGCATGTCGGAATACTATGGCAGCCAGCGTGAGGAAGAGTCGATCTCCACACTGCATCATGCCGTTCATCTCGGCGTGAATTTGTTTGATACGGCTGATCAATATGGATTGGGTGCGAATGAAGAACTTGTCGGCAGAGCGCTCGCCCCATTCAGAAAGGAGCTGTGCCTCGCGACGAAATTCGGTTATGTCCGAAGCGAAAAGGGTGAGTTTATCGAAATCAACGGACGGCCCGATTATGTGAAAAAAGCGTGTGATGCCAGTCTGAAACGCCTTGGGACGGATTATATCGACCTTTATTATCTGCACCGGGTTGATCCGCGGGTGCCGATTGAAGAAACTGTCGGCGCCATGAAGAAGCTGATTGACGAAGGAAAAGTGAGGTATATCGGATTGTCAGAGGCTTCCGCAGAAACGATCAGGCGCGCCGTCCGCATTCACCCGATTGCCGCGCTTCAATCGGAATATTCTTTATGGAGCAGGGAAGCGGAGGAGCATGTGCTGCCCGCCTGCCGTGAGCTCGGCATCTCATTTGTGCCTTACAGTCCGCTCGGCAGAGGTTTTCTTTCCGGAAAGATGACGTCGACAGATCAGCTGGATGCCGATGATTACAGAAGAAGAACGCCGAGATTCCAGGAAGACAATTTGGCGGTGAATATAGGGCTCGTCCAAAAACTTACCGCCATTGCCCGGGAAATGAATATCACCGCGCCTCAGCTTGCGCTCGCATGGGTTCTCGCAAACGGCGATGATCTCATTCCGATTCCGGGTACAAAAAAGAAACACTACTTGGAAGAGAACCTCGCCGCTCTCGACATTGTGCTTCCGGGGGATGTGAAGGCGCGGTTGGATGAGATGTTTCCGATCGGCACGGCGGCCGGCGAGCGTTACCCGAAACAAATGATGACATTGTTAGATGAATAACAAAAGAGGCCCATCGTGCGGGCCTCTTTTCATGACAGCTTTTTGCTCATAATGACATCCGTCTCCAGGAATCCCGTCTTCTCATACAGCTTCCGCGCCGTTTCGTTATGAGCGAACACATGGAGAGAAATCTTGCGGACACCCAGATCTTTGGCTTTGTCCTCCAGCCTTGCGAGCGCCTCTTTTGCATAGCCTTTGCCGCGGAAAGGCGGATGAAGGCCGAAATCATAAATAAATGCGTCCTGCTGCGGGTGGTCCGGATCGGCGTGCAGCCAAAGCCAGCCGGCATTTTCCTTTCCGTCCAATGTCAGCGTCCATAAATAGTGATCGGCTGTCTCCAAGCCGTCTGGAAGCAGGTCTTCAAACGCCAGCTCCGCTAATTCCGGCGCTTCTTCAGGCAGCCACGTTCCCGCTTTTACCTTTTCTTCAGCGTAATGCTTGGTTGAATGAGCGAGATAGGACTGAAATTCTTGTCCTGTCATCGGCTGCAGCGTGATAGCCATTGAATCACTCCTTACACGAAAGCGGTATCATGCAGTATTATCCGAAGGCTCCGTTTTCCGCCGGTTTTATGATTTGTTCGGCTTGTGCCGTTGAACCAGTTTGTGCAAATAATCCAATCGAAATGAGACTTGCCAAGGCTGCTGAGAGTACAATGAATTTACATGTTTTCATTACGAATCCCCTCCGTTAATCTCAAAATTTGGTCATTGGCATCAATTGATTCCTGAAAATACTTCGCCGCCGGTTTGTATTTCTCCTGTTTTTTAAAATGCGCCGCGGCCTGATACGACAAATCGGAAACGTCACTCCACAGCTCTTTCCTTCTTAACTCGGCGAAAGCTGATTCAAGCGCTTCTTCATTGCGGTCAATAAAGACATGCTGTAAAATGCGCAGCTTTTGGGTGTATACAGGCTCGTTTTTTTCTTCAGCGGCATTCAGCGCTTTATGCAGCCAAAACCGGCCCTCATCCGTCTTTTCCTGCTTCAATAACACTCTGGCCAGCATGTACAGACTCCGCACCGAATACGCTGATCGCAAATGCTCCTTTTGATCAAGAGCCGTTTCAAACTCGACCCGCGCCTCTTCCAGTTTTTCCTGTCTTTCATAGCAAATGCCTGCGTTAAAGTGGGCGAGCGCTTCAATATGCGGATCGCCCGCTTTGGCGGCTTGATGAACCGCCGTCTGCAGGAGCTCTTCGGCTTTCTGATAGTGGAACAAGTCCATTCTGTTACAGCCGATCACCATTAAACACTGTGCTTCTCTGACCGCGTACATTTCATTGGCTTTGTAGATCTCCAACGCTTTTTCCGCGTGGTTCATCGCAAAGTAGTTTTGGCGGATTTCATAGTAGGCAATCGCCACTTGATAATTAAACTCGGCTCTTTCAATCTCATTCGGTATGTGCCGGAGCCTGCTTTCAGCAATCCGGTAAAAATTAATGGCGTTCATAAACCGTTTACGGTAAAACTCGTGCATTCCGGAAAAGAAATAATAATAGTATTGAATCATCTGGTCTGTTTTTTCTTTATCGGCGTTCAGCTGGATCGTTTTTAAAATGCCGTCTGTTTTCTCATACTCTTCCATTAAAAGCTTATAGCGGGAATCAATTAAATTAAAATAAAGGAGCACCGTTTGATTTTGTGTCATATTTTGCAGATCCGTAAGCAGTTGTTCTCTTAACGCCTCAGCCGATTCAGTGTTGTGCTTTTTGATTTCCTCATACCAGTCACTGATTTTTTTCGCAACTGTTTCGTGGGCCATCACTTCAGCCATCTGTCAGGACACCCCCCTTTCCCATTTTGTGTAATAAATATATCATATTTACAGGTCCAAAAAGAGGGTGACAGCCCGCTAGTTTCCTCGTGGCAACAAAAAAACCTCCGCAGGTGCGGAGGCGCATATTTTATAATAGTTTTTTTCCCAACAAAGATTCCACCAGCTCGACGGCTGTTTTGCCGGTTTTGTTTTTGTGATCGAGGATCGGGTTGACTTCGACAAATTCAGCTGAAGTGATGATGTCGGCATCATACAGCATTTCCATTGCCAAATGGCTTTCACGGTAGCTGATGCCGCCGACGACAGGCGTGCCTACGCCGGGTGCGTCGCTCGGATCAAGGCCGTCTAGATCAAGGCTGAGGTGAACGCCGTCACAGTCTGACAGGTAGTCAATGGTTTCTTCAATGACCTTTGTCATGCCGAGGCGGTCAATCTCATGCATCGTATAGACTTTCATGCCTGTTTCCTTAATGTATTCACGCTCGCCTTCATCAAGCGATCTCGCGCCGATGATGACGACGTTCTCCGGCTTGATTTTCGGGGCATACCCGCCCAGATTCACCAGCGTGTCGTGCCCGACGCCGAGGCTGACGGCCAGCGGCATTCCGTGAATATTGCCTGACGGCGATGTTTCCAGGGTGTTTAAGTCGCCGTGCGCGTCGTACCAGATGACGCCGAGCTGTTTATAGTGCTTTGCCGTTCCTGTCAGCGTTCCGATCGCGATGCTGTGATCGCCGCCCAAGACGAGAGGGAACCGCTCATTCTCAATGACGCTGTCCACCTTTTGGGCGAGCTGCTCGTTCCCCGAGAGCACAGAGTTCAAATTTTTCAGCTCTTCATCATGTTTGAGTTTTTCACGATTGACGGGGATGTCGCCTAAGTCTTCCACCGCATACCCCATGTCAGATAACCGTTCAATGAGATGCGCGTAGCGGATGGCGCTCGGGCCCATGTCCACTCCGCGTCGTGCTTGTCCTAAATCCATCGGCATTCCAATAACTGAGATATTCTTGTTCATCCGTTTTTCCACCTCAACATGTTGTATGTTGTCCTGTGCGGGTTTCTCAAAGATGACTTGGACACGAAAAGATTTAAAGCTCTATCTGTTTTTCTGACTGCTTATGCTTTTTTACATACAGATGATAGACGATAACGCACACCGCCATGAACGGGATGCCGCAATAAAGGGCGAGCCGCTGTTCTGAATCAAATGCGAGACTGATCAGAACGACCGTATTTAACGTCAGCCCGATAATAGGCAGCACCGGGTACAGCGGTGTTTTAAACTTCAGGTCTTCCACTTTGCCGCCTTCGCGGATGTATTTCCGTCTGAACATCAGCTGTGACAGGGAAATCGTGATCCAGCCGACCTGCGCGCTTAGTCCGGCTAATGATAAGAGAAACATATAAACGGTTTCCGGCGCTGCCACTTTAGACAGCAGGGACAGGCAGGCGACGGCCAGCGTCACGATCAGAGCGTTCATCGGCACGCCGCGTTTAGTTGTTTTGCCGAGTGATTTAAAGGCTTGTCCTTCGTTCGCCATGGCATATAAGATACGCGTCGATGCAAACAGGCCTGAGTTGGCCACTGAGAGCAGCGCAATTAAGATAACAAAGTTCATAATATCGGCCGCATATGGAATACCGATTTGTTCAAACACCACGACAAACGGGCTTTCCACCACTCCCGCCTGCTTCCACGGAATCATGCCGGCAATGACGATGATGGAGAGAACGAAAAAGACAAGCGTTCTCCATACCGTCTGCCGGATAGAGCGCGGAATCGTTTTCTCGGGATTTTCACTTTCTCCCGCGGCAACCCCGATCAGCTCCGTTCCCTGGAACGCGAAGTTTACGGTAATCATCGTAATAAGCATAGCCTTAATGCCGTTCGGAAACAATCCATCCTCATAAAAATGAGAGAAGAAAGGAGCCTGCTCGCCGTGTTTCATGTCGATCAGGCCGAACATGGCGGCGCCGCCCAAAATAATAAACAGCAGAATGACTAAAATTTTAATGCCGGAAAACCAAAATTCCGACTCAGCGAACGCTTTTGTGGTAATCGCGTTCAAAAGAAACATCAGTCCGACAAACACGAGGCACCACACCCATACGGGAACATGCGGAAACCAGCGGAGCATCAATTGTCCCGCAGATAAAAACTCAATGGCGCATGTCACCGCCCAGCCGAGCCAGTACAGCCAGCCGAATGCGAAACCGAAAGCGGGGCTGATGAATTTGGTTGCGTACGTCTGAAACGACCCTGATACGGGAAGGGCAACCGCAAGCTCGCCTAAGCAGAGCATTGTCAAAAACATAATAAAACCGCCGACCAGATAAGACAGAACCGCGCCCAGCGGTCCCGCCTGGTTAATTGTAAATCCGGTACTCAGGAAAAACCCGGTGCCGATCACTCCGCCTAATGAAATCATAAACAAATGGCGCGATTTCATTGTGCGCTGAAGCTGATTCTCTTTTTGATTTGTATTCACTATTCTGCACCCCTTCAGCAACTTGTATTGGAACCAAGCCGGTGCTTTGAAACCGATTTGCTGTCCAAAGAGCCTCTATTTGTATATGAATGTTATATGAAATTCATTTTCGTACATAAAGATACATTATACTAAAATACTGTCTCCGCGCAAATAGAGTGTGCTGAATTTTTTATTTGTAAATTCCATACAAGCCGAGGGAAAGCATTTCCGCATCAAGGTTTTACGCGTTTTGAAGGACGCTTGTGATCTTTTGGATCGCCCAGTCCAAGTCTTCCTTGGAAATCATTAACGGCGGTGCAAAACGGATCACGGTATCATGTGTTTCTTTGCATAAAAGCCCTTCGCCTTTCAGCTTTTCACAGTACGGGCGGGCCGCTTCTGTCAGTTCAACACCGATAAACAGGCCGCGTCCGCGCACGTCTTTTATGATCGGGTTATCAATTTTCTCAAGCTCTTCTTTAAAATACCGGCCAAGCTGAAGGGAACGCTCTGCCAGCCCTTCTTCCTCAAGGACTTCAAGAGATGCGAGCGATACCGCGCAAGCGAGCGGGTTTCCGCCGAATGTCGAGCCGTGGGAACCCGGGTTAAACACGCCGAGAATGTCACGGTTCGCCGCGATGCACGAAATCGGGAAAACGCCCCCGCCGAGCGCTTTGCCTAAGATAAACATATCCGGTACGATATTTTCCCAGTCAACCGCGAATGTTTTCCCTGTGCGGCCGAGTCCCGTCTGAATTTCATCAGCGATCAGAAGCACATTTTCTTCCTTACAAATAGCGGCCGCTTCTTGTAAAAATCCTTCCGGCGGAATGACGATGCCCGCTTCTCCCTGAATCGGTTCGAATAAGAAAGCGGCTGTGTTCGGCGTGATCGCCCGGCGCAGCGCTTCCGCGTCTCCGTATGGAATTAATTTTATACCCGGAAGCATAGGTCCGAAACCGCGTTTATACTCATCTTCTGAAGAAAGGGATACCGCAAGCATCGTTCTGCCGTGGAAGTTGCCGATACACGCAATGATTTCCGCCTGATTATCCGCTACTCCTTTGACCTCATATGCCCAGCGTCTCGCCGCTTTGACAGCGGATTCAACGGCTTCCGCCCCCGTATTCATCGGCAGAATCATATCTTTTCCGGTCAGCTTGGCTGTTTTCTCATAAAACGGGCCGAGCTGATCATTATGGAACGCGCGTGACGTCAGAGTGATTTTATCCGCCTGATCCTTCAGCGCCTGAATGATCTTCGGATGTCTGTGCCCCTGGTTCACCGCGGAATAAGCACTCAGCATATCCATATATTGATTGCCTTCAGGGTCTTTTACCCAAACACCCTGCGCTTCGGAAATAACAATCGGCAGAGGATGATAGTTGTTCGCGCCGTAATGTGAAGTTTGACTGATAATTTCTTGAGATTTTGTGAAAGCTGACATAATCTGATTCCCCCTTGTTTTGTAATCATTCAACATTAGATCTTGCTTTCCCTTTTTATAAAGCAAGTTCCGTGCCAATCCGAAAAAACGGGATGTTTCGCCAGCATTCTTTCTTTTCCTGCAAAATATTCCGGCAGTTTGCGTGCAAACTTCAGCCAAGCGCAAAATTTTTTTGCGTTTCCTGTTCGATTTATTTTAAAATAATGAATGTTAAGACGATTGAGAGGGGGAATTGACCTGCACACAACCAGCGAATTTTACACACTCGTGTTACAAAGCATTCTGGAAGAGATTGATGTCGGGCTGCATGTGGTGGACGAAAAGGGCAGCACCGTCATTTACAATAAGAAAATGATGCAGATTGAAGATATGGATGAACGGGACGTCCTGCATAAAAACC
The DNA here is from genome assembly GCF_014872755.1 of Bacillus sp. Bvel1. Classification (NCBI taxonomy): domain Bacteria; kingdom Bacillati; phylum Bacillota; class Bacilli; order Caryophanales; family Bacillaceae; genus Bacillus; species Bacillus sp. Bvel1. The sequence goes on from NZ_JAAOBZ010000008.1 coordinate 888,764, forward strand.
TGACTGATGTATTTATGTTTTCCAATCAGCAGGACAGCACGCTCGTTCAGGCCCTTCAAGAAGGCAAAACGATTAAAAATGTAAAGCAGAGCTATTTCAATAACAAAGGCCAGGAAATCACGACGATCAACCACACCTTCCCGATTGTGCAAAACGGCGAGATCAAGGGCGCCGTGGAAATCGCCAAGGACGTCACCAAGCTCGAACGGCTGATCAGGGAGAACATGCACAGAAAAGAACAGAACAGCTACACGTTTGACAGCATTCTCGGCAACAGCCCGGTCATTCAGGAAGTCATCGAAAATGCGAAACGGGCAACCCGTACATCATCGTCCGTGCTTTTGGCCGGCGAGACGGGAACAGGCAAGGAGCTGTTCGCCCAAAGCATTCACAACGGCAGCCAGCGCTCAGGCGCCCCGTTCATCTCACAAAACTGCGCCGCCCTGCCGGACAGTCTGGTCGAAAGTATTTTATTCGGCACGAAAAAAGGCGCCTTTACCGGAGCCATCGACCAGCCCGGCTTATTTGAGCAGGCGCAGGGAGGCACCCTGCTCCTCGATGAGATCAACTCTCTCAATCTCAGCCTGCAGGCAAAACTGCTCCGCGCCCTTCAGGAAAAGAAAATCAGGCGCATCGGATCAGCTCAGGACAAACCGATTGACGTCCGTATCATCGCCACGATGAATGAAGACCCGATCACCGCCATTTCAGAAGAGCGGCTGCGCAAAGATTTATACTACCGCTTAAGCGTTGTCACGCTGATCATTCCCCCGCTCCGGGAGCGCAAGGAAGACATTCTGCCTCTGGCCGAAGTGTTTATTCAGAAAAACAACCACCTGTTTCAAATGCATGTCGATTCGATCAGTGACGATGTGCAGCAATTTTTCCTGGAGTATGACTGGCCGGGCAACATCCGTGAGCTTGAACATATGATTGAAGGCGCCATGAACTTTATGACGGATGAAACGACGATTACGGCGGCCCACCTGCCTTACCAATACCGGATGAAAATCAAACCCGCTGACACGGAAAGCAAAGCAGCCGCAAGCACCCAGCCCGGCACAGATTTAAAAGACAAAATGGAAAACTTCGAAAAATACATGATCGAAAAAACCCTGAGAAAACAAGGCAATAACATATCCAAAACGGCAAACGAGCTCGGAATCAGCAGGCAGAGCCTGCAATACCGCCTGAAAAAATTCGGTCTGGACCGGATGAAATGAATCCATACAAAAAAAGGCTGAGGTGCTCCTCAGCCTTTCGTTTATATCTGATTGGCAAGCCGCTCTCCGGTAAACCAAAAGTTCTCACTCACTGCCAATGTATGTTCCGTATTCTCGACTTGATGCCACCAATGGCGCGGCGCGTAAATGATTTCTCCCGCCTTTTGCCTGAAGCGGATCGGAGACGCCTTTTGCGCCAGCGGTTTTTGCTCTATATCTTTTTCATCAAAGACATTGATATTTCCTTCGTACAAATACGGAGAGTCGTCCGGATGATAGAAAATCCATTCCTTCTCCCCGAAAATGACGCCGTTCCACGCGTGCGTGCTGTTAAAATCCTGATGCAGCGGCGTGCCTGTCTGCTTAGAACCGAGAAAGAACCATTTCCAGTCCCGTCCCGTTTCTTCATCCGCTCTCAATGTGTCTTTTGTAAAATACTCGGGTGCGGAATAGACAAGGTCTAAGTCATTTTGGTTCAGCTGCGTAAAATTCCAGTCACAGTACCATTTGTCATCATTCTGATCAATGTACTCGATATAGTTGGAAAGCTTTACTTGTTTAAACGTTTTGACCCCTTCGATATCTGATTTCCGGATGGTGACCATTCTGTCTCCATAGTGTTCGTCAATGTATTCAAGCGTCCACGGCCTGCATTCCCAGTGATCCATTGCCCCCGTCAAAATAAAAGGTTTCTTATCAGCATACTCGCTTACAAAAAGATCGTACGATAACTCATTGATTGTCAGTCTGTCAATGGTCATATCCATTCCCCTTTTATTCGGCAATCTGCCGTTTTTTTTGTTTGGCGTAACTGTATGGACCTGAAAAGATGGTGACGTTTTGATTCTCAAGCCAGAAAATCTTGTTGAACTTCTCCAGCAGGTTTCTGTCGTGAGAAACGCAGATGATGGTGCCTTGAAACTGCATCAGGCTGTTTTCGAGAATTTCCTGAGATTCAATATCCAAGTGGTTGGTCGGCTCATCCAGGATCAGGACATTCAGCTTTTTTTCCATTAAGATAGACAGCTTCAGCCTGATTCTCTCACCGCCCGACAGGACGGAAAGTTTTTTAAAGACCGACGACCCGTAAAATCCGTACTTGGCCAGCATATTCCGGGCCATGCCCTCTTCAGTCAGCAGATTTTCTTTAAAGAATTGCAGAATCGTCTGACTCGAATCTCCGACGTGGCTCTTTTGATCAATGTAGCCTATCTTAAGATTTTCCCCCACTTTAATGGTGCCGTCCGACAGTTCTCTTTCCCCGATAATGCAGCGGATCAGCGTTGTTTTGCCGACGCCGTTTCTGCCGACGATGCCGATTCTGTCTTTATGCTTTATACGCAGATTCACATTTTGATATAAAAGGGAAGATCCGTTGGCCACCTTTCCGTTTTCAATGAACACAATATCTTTTGAACCGGCGCCCGCTTCCTGAAATGCGTTTTTTAATTTTTGCTCCGTCCGGACCGGCTTATTGATCAGCTCGATCCTTTTCAGCGCCTTTTCCATATTATTCGCGCGTCTGTGCAGCCCGACAGACGGCGGATTCGAGCGGTTGGCCCAATCTCTCAGCTGGGCGATGGATTCCTTCATCTTCTGTATTTTTCTCTGCTGTTCTTCATATTTCTCAAACTGGGCGATGATGAATTCTTCCCGCTTTTTCAGGTATTCGCTGAAACCGTAAGGCCAAATCTTCACCTCGGTATCGTCAATCTCGAGCACTTTCATCGCCGTCTGGTCGGCAAACGTTTTATCGTGGGTCGTAAACAGAATGGTTTTGTTCGATTTTTTAATAAACCCTTCAAGCCACTCAATCGCATGAACATCCAAATGGTTGGTCGGCTCGTCCAGCAGTATAATGTCGTCGTTGCGGATTAAAATTTCGGCAAGGCCGGCTTTTGTTTTTTCGCCGCCGCTCAGCTTTGAAAACGGCTGATCCTTTAATTCGCTGAGGCTGAGCCCGTTGCATACCTCGTCAATCATCGCATGCATCTGGTAGCCGTTGTTCCGCTCAAATGTTTCCGTGTATTGACTGTACTTTTCCAATAAAGCAGTCAGCTCGTCCTCACCCATCGGTTCCGAAAGCTTCAGCTCAATGGCCTTCATTTCCTTCTGGATCGCCGCGAGAGCTTCAAACGATTTTTCCAGATATTGATACAATGTCAGATCCTCATGGGGATCAGCGATCTGCTTCAGCAAACCGACCTTCGCCCCTTTGTTGATCGCAATCGTTCCTTCATCCGCCTCAAGCTCCCCGGAAAGCACCCTGAACAGCGTGCTTTTGCCGGAACCGTTCGGCCCGGCCACAAGCACTTTTTCGCCTTCATTGATGAAGAAAGAAACTTGTTTGAAAATGGTATCTCCCGCTAAATTTACCGTAAGATTATGAATATTCAGCAACTCACATCATCCCTTTGTCATTCTGGTTCAAAGCTCGACTTTATTCTGGATGGCGACGCTCGCTTTCAGTTTGTAAAAGCTGAGCATCATAAACAGCGACAATAAGATGGATAATACCCCGATTGCGGTCAGCAGCAAAGCTGAATCAAAATAGTCCGTTAAGAATCCGATAAACGGAAAGGCAATGAACATGAAGAGCGAGGTCATCAAACTGATAATGGACAGCAGCGTGGCTCTCGTTCTGGACGGAATCTCATTATTCACCACCTGACTGGATACGGGTTCTATCACATCATAGAGCGCGTTGATGACGACAAAAGCTGCAATCGTCACGTACAGACTGCCCGAAGGTATAAACAGATAGGCCGCCCCGATGATGCAGAATGTCAGCAGAAGCACGCGCCTCGGCGTGAATTTTTCCGCCGGCTTTGAAGAAAAGATGGAGCACAGCGCCTGCAAGATGGACAGCCCCGCAAAAATAATGGATATATTGCGCACGGACAGCCCTTCCTGACTTAACAGATCTTGTCCGTACATATAAAAAACCGATGTAATCGCAAAGAAAACGGAGAGTGACAGCACCAAATATTTAAAGGCTTTGTTCAGCCTGAAGAAATCTTTGACTTCTTTTAAGATGTCCCCGACCGTCTGCGTTTCGTGTTCACTGTTTTCAAATTTGATCTCCGTCAGCTGTGTAATGACCGCCATCGCAATCAGCTGAGTCACAATCCCGGCGATAAACACATACGACCATGATATTTCCTGCAAGTAGCCGCCGATGCCCATGGCGATCGCAAGACCGAGTATGACAAGTCCGTTATAATTTCCGATGGATTTGCCGTACCACTTTTCTTTCCCTTGTTCTTTCAGTGAATCAAACAAAAAGGCGTGATCCGTTCCTGATATAAACGTCAGCCCGATACCGTATATAATATGAGCGATGAAGAGGGCGATGAAGTTATGAAAGCTCAGGAACATTACCAAATAGACAATGACCATAAAATGGCCGAGCAAGAGCGATTTTTTTCTCCCGATTCTGTCCGAGATGACGCCGCTCGGCACTTCCGCCAGAAACATCGCCAAATTCAGGACCGATTGCAGGATGCCCACTAGAAACAATGAATAATTCATGCTTGTTAAATATAAAATCCAAATTCCCCGTTCGAAAAAGAAGTTTCCGAAAAAACCGGAGAAGTAAAGCAAATTTCGATTCCGCAAATGAATACCCCTTTCCAGCTATCTGCATTTAACATCATGAACAGAAAGGAGCCCGTCAGTCTTTACACTAAAACCCTCTATACATGGATCTTGCAGATACAGACTTTTCCCAAAACAAATTGGGCAATAATGAGTTGTATTCTCGAATAACCCAAAAAGTTCCTTCTTTTTTTCAGATCCTATGGCATCAATGATCGTTTTTTTCTTCTCCGAATCGCTGATGTCGCGGATGAAATATTTGATATAGCTCAGCTCATGCATATAAGCCGGCAGAAACAAATGGAGCTCAATATCAAACCCGCTTTTATCCATATGGTAATAATCATTGAAATGACTGACGCGGGAGACGGATACGTCCGCTCCGGCCCTCCGAAACAATTCAGCCAGCCTTTCAATGATCTCTCCGTTGGGATAATAATCGGCATAAACAATTCGGATCGGCTCTTCTTTTGTCAAAAGGGGCGGATCTTTCTGCGGTGTCCGTCCGCTTTCCCATATACCGATCAGTGAATCAGTCGGTGTGATGATATGCCCCAAATCCCCGGCCAGCTTTTGTTTATCAAAATAATGCTGAATGAAAGTTCTCAGCATGCCGTCCTTTACCTTGAAGGTAAATAACATCGGCAAATGATTTTCTTTAAAATCAGCATACTGCCGATACCTCATGTTGGAATGATGAAACTGGGTGTGGCAGGTCACATCGGTCTGATTCGCTTCGTACAGCCCGATGCTTTTTTCCAGATCATTATTCAAAATAAATTGGATGATCTGAACGGTGCGGTCATCCGCGGGCGTCATTTTATATTGCGGATTCCGCTCAAATTCCAGTCCCTTCTCAAACGTACGCTTGAATCGGTACGGGCCATTTTCCGGCACATCGCCCCCGGCGGTCGCCGGAATCAGAAAGCTGCTCTGCAAAACGGCTTCTATTTCATCAGACGGCTCGTCCAAGGTGACTTCAAAGCGTTTTTCGCCCGTTACGTTCACCCCGAGCTGATCGGATGAGACGAGGCCTTTTACATACGGAACGGCCTGTTTTATGTTCAGGAAACTGCCGAGATGGGGACTTTGGTTTTCTTTTGTCAGATGATAGATGATCGTTTGAACCACACCCTCGGCGTCACCTAAATAGTCCGGGTGAATGTCCACCTGACAGGTGCGGCGATCTTTGCGGATGATTCGGCAGTTATAGCCGTCCTGCAGGCTTTCATACATAATGCTGCAAATCATCTTGCTTGTGTAATCCTGCGTATCTAATGGGTTCAAGCGTATCGGGCTTGTGTCGATTTCTATTTTCAGAGGGTCGCCCGGTTTTCTCGCCGTACGATGCATCGTCTTCATAAAGCGCTTTCCTTTTGAGAAAGCTTCGTTTCTGTAATATGAAGTCCGTCAAAGTCCAGGCCGATGCGGGTATTCAGGGATTTCGGGCTTCCGCCTGCAAGGTATGTGATAATGTCATGAGACATAAACGAGGATATAATACCGTTTGTCGCTCCTAACGAACCTTTGATCGGTTCATCGGGGTAACAGTTCAGAAGTCCGGCCGGCATGTTTTTTTCATAGGTGACGCCGGATTGATAGGATTCAGGCGTGAGCAGAGGCCCCCATTGGCCGCTGAAGCTGCCGACACCCCCGGTCATAAACGCGATATTCCGCTCCTTACAATACTGATAAACCCATTCAGAAATGTTATGGGGTTTGTCAGCGGCATTTATGACGATATCAATTTCGTACGGATCTAACACACGCAGGTCCTGCGGCTGTGTCATTTCCTGATGGTAAAGTGCTGCGTCCGCATGGGGATTGATACCCGCGATATAATCTCTGCATTCTGAGATCTTTAATTTGCCTACAGAAGATTGAGTATAGACGAATTGTCTGTTCAGGTTATGTACTGATACGGCATCGAAATCAATGAGAATAAAATGCTGCATGCCCGCCGCCAAAAGGTTTTGAAGAATGATCGTTCCGACGCCCCCCAGACCCACGATCGCTGCCCTGCTGCCGTCTAATCTTTTTTGGATCAGATTGGGGTTTTGGTTGTATTTCTCAAAATGGTACAGCTGCTTTTCAGTGATGCAGCCTTCACGGCCGTTTTGCCATGGCTCTATTAAAGCATCCAATTTCATTAACGCATCGAAAAACTGGTTTCCCGCTTCCTCTCCCAGAAGATCAGAAAGCTCTTGTTTTTCACAGCCGGTGATCAGCCGTTCAACCGCCTCTTTGATCTCACTCGTATGCGCAAGCTTAATCGCCTTTCGATATTGAATGATAATATGCCCCGTGTAGGTCAGCACCTGCACGCTGTCTTTAAACTTCCAGCGCTTACAGTCCGTTGACATCATGACATACCCCCTGAATGATAATAACTCCCCAATAAGGGGAGTCACGGCTTTACTAGCAGCGATGCACCAAGCTTGCTGTTTCTGTATCAAGATCAAGTTCTTCAATCTTCATCAGTACACACCCCCTTTACCAATAACTAGATATTATCATCAATATTGGAAAAGGACAAGTTATTTTTTGAAAATTTAGAATTTATATATAAATTGTGATATTTCTTCCGCTATCCCGGTTTACCCCGGCAGCCGGATGATGAACACGGAGCCTTTTCCCTGCTCACTTTTCACTTCAATTGTTCCGTTATGGCTGTCGATAATGGTTTTTGTAATGGCAAGACCCAGCCCCGCGCCGCCGGATTGACGGGATCGGGAGGTTTCCGTCCTGTAAAACCGGTCAAACACATGAGGCACATGCTCCGGAGCGATTCCCGTTCCGTTATCCGCAATCATAAGCATGATTCCTCCGTCTTCCTGCAGGGAGACGGTGATGACACCCGTGTCTTCATCCGTATGCTGCACCGCATTGTAAAAGAGATTGAGAATGGCCTGCTTCATTTTGTCTTTGTCAAAAACAGCTTCTATCTTTTGATCAACAAAGAACTCGAGTTTCCGGTTTCTCGCGAGCAGCTTCAGCTCAGCCTCCATTTCCAAAATGACGTCTCCCAATGCCCCTTTTTTCATTTCAAAGCTCGGCTCCCGGTCAATCTTCGCGAGAAACAAAAGATCCTCTATCAGCTTATTCGCCCTGACGGATTCCGCGTACATGCTTTGAAGCGCTTTTTCTTTCTGCTCCGGCTTTTCCGCCGCTCCGCGCATTAAAATTTCGATAAAGCCGTGAATGGAGGTAAGCGGCGTTCTCAGCTCATGTGATGCGTCTGATACAAACTGCCGGATGCGCTCCTTCGCTTCTTTTTCCGCCTGAAACGCGGTTTCAATCCGTTCCAGCATCTGATTGATGGAGATGCCCAATGACTCAATTTCGGCCTGCTTCCTATCAATCGGCAGCCGTTTATCGAGACTGCCGGCATGAATGTCACCCATCATATGCACAATGCGGGACATCGGCTTGAGTGTGAGCCGGATCACCGGCAAAAAAACAAACAGTCCGATAACCAAAGCCGCAAAGGAAAGCACCGCGAAAATGCTGATCTGGCGGAAAAGCGAATCATTCAGAGGCTGGGTCAGCGTGCTCATCTGTACAACTCCCGCCTGCCTTCCGTCAACGGAAATCGCCTGAAACACGACGATGATTTCCTCACCCGCCTTATTGTGAGCCACCTGATAGTGAAGCGCCATTGTATCTGTCAGCGCATCCCGATACACGTTTTTCGGGAAAGAAGGAGCGGCTCCCGCGTGCGGGTCTTCTGATAAAACTGACATCTTGTATGATTGATTGATAAAAGCAACCGTCACCCCGGGATAAATCACATTCGGATGAGCCGGTGTTTCGGAACGGGCAGGAGTTTTGATTGACCTCCATACGCTTTGATCCATTGAATTGATATCACTCTGAATGCTGATCGCCTGATTTTCATACATCGTCCGTCTCATAAACATGTACTGTGTACCGCCGATGAAACATAACAGCAAGGTCAAAATCGCCAGTGACCTGAACAGGAGCTGGAACCGCAGGGTTCTGTACAGCCGTTTCATGCCAGGTCCACCCTGTACCCGGCGCCCCGAACCGTGCGAATCACCTTGTGTTCTTTGTCCTTCAGCTTTTCGCGCAAAGAACGAATGTATGTCTCGACGATATTGTCTTCCCCGAGAACCGTTCCGTGATGAAGCCCCATCGTTAAAGAATCAATGAGTGCAGACTCGCCGTCTGCACTCAGCAGCTTGATGCCTTTCAACTTATCCATGATGCAGTCTCTCCTTAGATGTATCAGCCTGTGTTTATTTTTTTCGCTTCCCCTTCTATTATTCGCTTTTATCTGAAACAAAACGGAAGCTAAGCTGAATTGGTGAAAATAAACGCTGAAAACGGAGCCATCTGCAAATAAGCTGCCGGCAGTTTCATCTGCCGCTATTCAGCAGCACCAGTCTGTTTCAATCACAAAGTTCTAAGGTCATGTCTGCCTTTTTCTACATATATCCATTTTCAACTGAACGTGTTGTGACCCGCGTTCAGTTCTTTTTTATAGCTTCTGAAAAAAGGCATAAAAAAAAGCGCCCCTGAAAAAGGACGTTTAATATGACATGTTTCATTTTCTTAAATTCTGCATTCTAAAATAATTCTTCCTTCACATTCACCCTCGATTTCATTCAATACGATGATCACATCAGCCGTTTTCATGTGTTTCACCTCCCTGCTTCACAATAGTATAATATTAACAAATAAATCAATAAAAAACAGCCCGGATGTCCGGGCTGCTTTTTTATTTCTGTAATCGATCCGCTTCTGTCAGTTTGACTTCCGCTGTTTTTTTCTTTCCCGAACGGTAGAACGTGATGTTCACACGGTCGCCGATCTTTTTGCGATACAGGCGCTCACGGAGATCCACAACGTCATTGACCTTATGTCCGTCGAACCCGGTAATCACGTCGAGCTTTTTCAAACCCGCTTTTCCGGCCGGTGAAAACGCGTCGACACCCATAATGACCGCCCCGGTTTTAACGCCTTTCGGAAGTTTCAGCGTCTGGCTCCAATGGTAGCTCGCAATATCCGTTAAGGATTTCATCTCAATACCGAGGAAAGGCCGTCGGACTTCTCCGTATTTTTCTAAATCCTGAATAACGGGAATGACAAGCTTTGACGGGATGGACAGGCCGATTCCTTCAACGGCGGATTCAGCGATCTTCATTGAGTTGATGCCGACCACCTTGCCCGAAATATCCATCAAAGCGCCGCCGCTGTTGCCGGGATTAATCGCGGCGTCGGTCTGCAGCACTTCCGCATTCCAATCCGGATGTCCGTCGCCGTTTGAGTCAACGGGCACCGCTCTTTCCGTGCCTGAAATGATCCCCTGTGTCACTGATCCCGCAAATTCAAGTCCGAGCGGATTTCCGATCGCAATGACCGGTTCTCCGACTTTGACTTGATCAGAATTGCCGAACTGGGCGGCCGATTTGATTTTATCAGACTTCACCTTCAGTACCGCGAGATCCATCAGACGGTCGCTCCCGATCAGCTCAGCAGGCACGCGCGAACCATCCTTCAGGCTGATCTCAATCTCAGTCGCACCTTCAATGACATGGTGATTGGTTACGATATAAGAAGTGTTTCCGTTCTTTTTGTAAATGACGCCCGACCCGCTTCCCGCTTCGCCGCCCTCTCCCCAAATATCAGTCTTTTGGATATTGAGAACGCCGACTACCGAATCCGATACACGGCTGACCATATTCGTGACAGCGTCATTGACATTTACGTTGACTGTTTTCACCTGTTCGCTGCCGAGACGCCGGCTGGTGCTTTTGCTGCTGTCTCCATGGTCTCCGCCTGTCCAGTACGGCATCAGGAAAGCCATGAGCGCGGCCCCGACGATGACGCCGATCAGACTTGATAGAAAGTATCCTCTCTTGCTGCGGCGGGGCTGTTCGGAGGCGTACTGTTCATCATCGCGATTATAATCCACCCTATCTCAAATCCTTTCAAGAGTACTCGATTTGCTTATAGTGTGGGTCAGATCGCGGATTAATAATCATGATTCATTTGGAAAAATTACACGGCGCACAGCGGCGTCGGAATTTTCGGATCGGTATCAAATAACTGAAACGTTTCCCCGGCGACAAATCCTTTCGCAGCCAATGTCTGCTGCACGGACATTCTCGCCAGTTCCTTCATATTGTTGTCTTGGCTCAGATGCGCCAAATAGATGCGCGATGTGCCGTCGCCGATGACATCAGTCATGGCGAGCGCCGCATCTTCATTCGAGACGTGGCCGACATCGCTTAAAATCCGCCGCTTAATGCTCCAAGGGTATCTGCCCATTTGCAGCATGCCGACGTCATGGTTGCTTTCAAACACAAACACATTGGCCGAACGGATGATGCCTTTCATTCTGTCGCTCACATATCCGGTGTCCGTCATCAGCGCGAGCTTTCTGCCTTGGTAGTGGAAAACATAAAACATCGGCTCGGCCGCGTCATGAGAGACGCCGAATGACTCAACATCAAGCCCGCCGAAAGATTTTACGCTTTCCATCGGGAACAAAAACTTTTGTCCGGTATCAAGCTTGCCGATCTGATTCTCCATCGCTTTCCACGTCTTTTCATTGGCGTAGACGGGTAGACCGTACTTTCTCGCAATGACGCCGAGCCCTTTAATATGGTCGCTGTGCTCGTGAGTGACAAAGATGCCGTCGACGTCGTCTATCTTGCGGCCGATTCTCTCCATCAGCCCGTCCATCGCTTTACCGCTCAGGCCGGCATCCACCAGAAAAGAATGCTCCTCTGTCTCCAGATAAAACGCGTTTCCGGTACTCCCGCTCGCAAGCACGCTAAATTGCAAGCCCATTGTGTCTCACTCCATTATTTATTTTGATTGTTATCAATGACTGTGCTTTCCAATGCATTCACAGTGTACGTTTGCTGTGTCTTTTTCTTCGTCCCTTTTGACTTATCTTCAATTGTAATTCTCCATACCGGCGCCAGCACCTGCGTACTTGTCAGCGGGTATTGGGCAATATAGCCGAACTTGACGCTTTTAACGGCGCAATTCGCTTTTAAGTAATTTTGAGAATACAATAATTCGACCGCATCAAGCTCAGGAATCAGGCTCTCGGTCTGGATTCGCTTGAATGACTCCAGCATGGTCTGCTCGTAGGATACGACCTGGTTTTTATCGTTCAGATGCAGAATCACCTGTCCGATCGCATCCGTGGACGAGTCAAAATCCTGATAAATAAACTGTCCGTCATATGTCTGGTAAAAAATGATCTGTTTTTGATCCTTGTCGACTTTCCACAGTTTATATTTTTCACCGCCGGTTACTTTAGAACTGACGAGCGATTCCGCATCCTCCTGCGGTTTTTGCTTCGATAAACCGACCGGATCGGTAAATTTCATTTTCAGCGTTGTGACCTTATGATCATCCGCCGGCATTTCCATTAACGGCTTTTGATCCTTCAAAGCATCAATATCTTCAGCGGTAAATACCTTTTGGCCCGCCGTCAGCCGGTAGCCCGTCGCGGAATCAGAAGACAGGTTGCCGAATGTGATATGGTCCATCTCCATGTCTTTTTCCACGTTTGAATTTTTAATCACTTCGTATTCACTGCTCGAGCGTTTTTCAAAAAACTGATAGCCGAGAAAAATATCGAGGATGAGGAAGGCAATGATGAAGATCGTTTTTGTCTTATTCCACTCCATTATCGTCCTCCTCCTTCCCCAGCAGATCTTTCGTAATCGGGACGATCTTCCCGTTGATCTTCATACTCCAGACGGGTTCCAGTTCAACGAGATCATTCGTTGAAGAAGAGACCATTTGATAGGACAGGAAGATCTGGTCGATTTTGTTCACGTCGTATTTATCCTGCTGCTCCAGCAGAGACACAACCTCATTGCCGTTCATCATTTTTACGTCTTTTGTTTTAATCGGATTCGGCCCGAGAACATAGTTCGGCCGCTTGTAGCTGAGAACCTCGTCATTGGCCCATTGCAGGGTCAAAACAGGTCCGGATCCGAAAGGCTTAGACGTGCTGTTGATCACAGGCATTTGGTCTTTAAACATGTAGAAACTCAGCTGCTGGTTATCACTCACATTGAAAAATTGATAATGATCCGTCCAGCTTCCCGTATCCTCTAAATATTTATAGCTTTTCTTAATCAGCTCACCCGTTTGGTAAGAAGCGCTTTGTGCCAGGTTCCGATGCTGGAATTGAATCTGCCGCTGTGTCGAATTGATTTCCAGACGGCTGATTCCGTCAGTCAGCACATTCCGATTGTAATTCGGGTCCTCTCTGACCGTGCTCGGATCATTAAAAAGCGTCTGCTTAAACAGGTTCGTCTTAATGGTTTCAGTGATAAATTCTTTTTCCTTCATATTAAACCGCGCATTCGGCATGAGAAATTCTTTGCTTTTTCCGACCGAATAGAGGTGGTATAACGGCATACTCGACTTTTTGCTGTACAGCTCATTCATCAGATTGCGGTAATTCGCCGATTCCACAGTCACTTCCAAAATCAGCTGCTTGCTGTACGAGACCATGTAAATCTTCTTATTCGTCTTATTCTCATTAAACGGAATAACAATATGGTCAAATGAGCTGTATTCCATTGACGGATTTGACCATTTAAACATCGATTGGAAGAAATCAATCGGAATGGTGTCATTGAATTGCAGATCGAGCTTTGCCGAATTGCCGTTTCTGCCGTAAAGCCAATTTTTAAAACCGAGCTTGTCGTATTGATCGGAAATATCCTTCATCCCTTTTACTTCCCATTGCGGCAAATCCGCCCACAGGTCATTAAAGAGCGTCTCATCATCCACTTTATAATGAGAGCCGTTTGTATGAATAAACATATCCCGGGGTTTTACCGTTTGCGACACTTTTTGGCTCGTTTTATCAATTTTATGCTTTTCCCGGACAGTCGATTTGGTTGAGGCCGTGCCTTCTGAAAAATTGGGCTGGAATGTCCAAATTCCCCATGTTAAAACAAGACTAATGACGACCAGCACTGACAGTATGACTGTTTTTATATTTTCACGCCTCATCCCAATCATCCTCTTGCTCTTCTTTATATGGAAGAGTAAATGTAATCTTCGTTCCTTTGCCTTCTACACTGTCGGCCCAAATGTCTCCGCCGTGCGCCTGAACCATCTCTTTTGCAATCGCAAGGCCGAGCCCGGTGCCGCCGAGTTTTCTCGTGCGCGCTTTATCCACTCTGTAGAAACGGTCAAAGACTTTTTCCACATCTTTTTTCGGAATGCCGATACCTTCATCTTTTACGCTGATATAAAGCAGCTCTTCTTTCTCGTTCACATCGACTGAGAAAGTGACATGCCCGCCTTCCGGTGAGTATTTCAGTGCGTTAGAAATGATATTATCGAGAACCTGCGTCACTTTATCCTGATCAATCTCCACGTACAGATTTCTGTCCGGAAGCTCGCGGATAAATTCAACATGCTGTTCTTTCGTCATTTCAAAACGATCGATAATCAGTGACATAAAGCGGATCATATGAATCCACTCCCGATTAAACTGATAATCTTTGCTGTCGAATTTAGAAAGCTGAAGCAGGTCGTTCACCAATCTGATCATGCGCTCAGTCTCATTTTGGGTCACCATTAAGAAACGCGGAGCGATATCTTTGTTTTCCCACGCGCCCTCTGCAAGCGCCTCTAAATAGCTTCGCATGGTCGTCAGCGGTGTCCGCAGCTCATGAGACACGTTGGCAACGAACTCTCTGCGTTCCCGATCGAGTTTTTCCTGTTCGGTGACATCATAAAGAACCGCGATTAAACCGTCGATTTTTCCGTGCTCTCTCTGAATAACGGAAAAATTCACCCGCAGTACAGTCGTTTCATCGTCACGTTCGATCTCCAGCAGCATTGAATCCTGCTGTTCTACTAAATCCTCAAATGTAAAGTTCTCTTTTATGCCCAATAAAGACGTAATCGGCATCTCTAAAGCCGTTTCACGTGAAACATTCAGCAGCTCAAGCGCAGGGCTGTTTAAAAGAATAATAGCCCCGTTGCGATTCGTAGCGATGACACCGTCCGTCATATACGCGATAACGGAAGAAAGCTTTCTTCTCTCCCCTTCCGTCATGGCTTGGGCATCTTCAAGCTCTCTCGTCAGATGGTTGAATGTCGTTGCGAGCTGACCGATTTCATCATGCCCGTATTTCCGCACCTTTCTGGAGAAATTCCCTTTTGCCAGTTCCATCGCCTGCTTACGCATATCCGACAGCGGATGGGTGATGGTGCGGGCGAGAAATATACCGAGAAGAGCCGTCAGAACAAGGGCTAAGCCTGTTCCTGAAGCAAGAATCGAGTTGACGGTTTTCATCTGGTTAAAGGTATCTTCCATACTGGCCACGACATAAATCGCGCCGACAACTTCCTGATTCTCTGTGACGACAGGTTTTGCTGAAATCAGCACTCTGTTTTTGCTTTTAGGATCATAATATTTTTTTGAATAGGCCTGTTTTGTTGAGAAAATCCGTTTAAAAATCGGGTCAGTCGTCTGTTTCCCCGCTATTTCCTCGCCATAAGGCCTCGAAGAACCGACGACCTCATAGCTTTTATCAACAAATGTAATCTCCCGTATTTCATTGTTTTTCGTAAAATCATTCAAAATCCGTTTGACGTCATCTTTAATGACGGTGCTGTCATTATCTCCTTTATATTCCTGCTCAATATAATAGGATAGATTGTCAATCCGCTGATTTAACGATAATTCATAGGACTTGAGAAGAGAATTCTCCACCTGTTTCACAAAGTACACGCCGATAATCTGCATGGCGATGATAATGAGAAGCACATAGATCAGCGTGATCTTAAACTGAATCGACCGAAAAAAACCAACCTTATTCATCGCCGGTTAGTCCTGTTCAGGATTTCTCAAGTAATAACCGACACCCCGTCTTGTGACGATCCAGTTCGGATGGCTCGGATTATCCTCGATTTTCTCACGGAGACGGCGCACTGTTACATCCACCGTTCTCACGTCACCGAAATAGTCATAGCCCCACACAGTCTGCAGCAGATGCTCACGGGTCATGACCTGTCCGATATGTTTGGCTAAGTAATGAAGCAATTCAAACTCACGATGAGTCAGCTCGATCGTTTCTTCTCTTTTTGATACGACATAAGCGTCAGGGAAAATGACGAGAGAACCGATATGAATGTCATTAGAAGCTGATTCTTCCTCAGCCGGCGCAACCGTAAGCTGGCGGCGCAGGTTCGCTTTGACGCGGGCCAGAAGCTCACGCGTGCTGAAAGGCTTCGTGACATAGTCATCCGCTCCGATTTCAAGCCCGATGACCTTGTCAATCTCCGAGTCTTTTGCCGTCAGCATAATAATCGGCATATCATATTTTTTCCGGACTTCCCGGCACACTTCAACTCCGTCTTTATTCGGAAGCATAATATCTAAAAGAATTAAATCAGGCTGAAGCTCCTCCACCATTTCCACGGCTTCGTTTCCATCGTACGCACAATGCACGTCATAGCCTTCTTTTCTTAAATTAAACTCTAATATATCTGCAATCGGTTTTTCATCATCGACTACAAGGATTTTCTTATCCATCATCTTGATTTTCCTCCTGCCAGAATGACTTCATTTCATCTATTGATGTTTCATGATGATCACAATTCGTATCGTGAAAAACGTTCCCCGTCTATTATAACGGTTTCAGGTCAAAAGATAAAAAAATTAAAGAGAACAGCGCAAAAACGTATTGAACTGCCATCCTTTTGTCATGTTTTTTATTTTCTTTTAAAAAATAATATTTTTTTGAAACCTCAAGAAAAAAAACGCCGTCTAGTGTTTGACGTCTTCTTCTGGGCCGGCTGAAAAGCCGGCTCTCCCTTTTTTATAACAAAAGAAAAAACGCACCTACTATTGCAGATGCGTTTGGGTAAGTGGCTCGGGACGGAATCGAACCGCCGACACACGGATTTTCAGTCCGTTGCTCTACCAACTGAGCTACCGAGCCAGATGTTTCTTTTCTATACTATAAAGTAAAGTAAAATGGCGGTCCGGACGGGACTCGAACCCGCGACCTCCTGCGTGACAGGCAGGCATTCTAACCAACTGAACTACCGGACCTTACAGTAATTTGTCCGGAGAACCGTATCGTGGCGGTCCTCCGAGGACAAATAAGGAGTTAGCAATAACGCTAAAGTAAATCAATGACCCGTACGGGATTCGAACCCGTGTTACCGCCGTGAAAGGGCGGTGTCTTAACCGCTTGACCAACGGGCCATAAAAAGTGGTGAGCCATGAAGGACTCGAACCTTCGACCCTCTGATTAAAAGTCAGATGCTCTACCAACTGAGCTAATGGCTCTTGATGTGTCGGATTATGTATCATAGAGCATTGAGACAAAAGCTTTCTTGCAGTACTCTATTGAAGCTGTTCCGTAACAACGAGATTTATAATATCATAGAACATTCGAAAGTGGCAACTACTTTTTTGAAAAAAATCTATTATTTTTTTCCTACATAAAAAAACAAGCCTCCGTGACCGGAGGCTTGTTTACTGCAAATTCTTAGTTAGCGCGGTATACACTGCGGATGACGTTCGTTTGTGAACGATCGGGACCGACAGAGAAAATAGAAAGCGGAATACCTGTCAGCTGAGATACGCGTTCCAGATAATGGCGCGCATTTTCAGGAAGATCGCTTAATGTTTTTGCGCCTGTGATATCTTCCGTCCAGCCAGGCATTTCTTCATATACCGGTTCACACTCTGCGAGAGCTTTCAGACTTGCCGGGAATTCTTCAATCACTTCACCTTTGTAGCGGTAAGCGACACAGATTTTCAATGTTTCAATGCCAGTCAGCACATCGATTGAGTTCAGAGAAAGATCTGTGATTCCGCTGACACGGCGGGCATGGCGGACAACAACGCTGTCAAACCAGCCGACACGGCGCGGACGGCCTGTTGTTGTGCCGTATTCGCGTCCGACTTCACGGATTTGATCTCCGATTTCATCTTTCAGCTCAGTCGGGAAAGGACCGTCACCGACACGGGTTGTGTACGCTTTAGATACACCGACGACGTGCTGGATTTTTGTCGGACCTACGCCTGAACCGATCGTCACCCCTCCGGCGACCGGGTTGGATGAAGTGACAAACGGGTATGTCCCTTGGTCAATATCAAGCATAACCCCTTGAGCGCCTTCAAATAAAACGCGGCGGCCTTCATCCAGCGCGTCATTCAGAACGACGGATGTATCGCATACATACTTTTTAATCTGCTGGCCGTATTCATAATACTCATCCAGAATATCTTCAATTTTGAAGCCTTCCGTTTCATACATTTTTTCCAGCAGACGGTTTTTCTCTTCAAGGTTCCGTTCAAGCTTTTCTGCAAACACGTCACGATCTAGCAGGTCTGCGATCCGGATGCCGATCCGCGCCGCTTTGTCCATATAAGCAGGTCCGATGCCTTTTTTCGTTGTGCCGATCTTGTTGGCCCCTTTGCGTTCTTCCTCTACTTCATCCAGTTTCAGATGGTATGGAAGAATGACGTGGGCTCTGTTGCTGATTCTCAAGTTATCCGTGCTCACATTGCGTTCATGAAGATACGCAAGCTCCGTTACGAGCGCTTTCGGATCAACAACCATTCCGTTCCCGATGACACACGCTTTTTCTTTATAAAAAATTCCTGATGGGATTAAATGAAGCTTGTACGTGACGCCATCAAACTTGATGGTATGTCCTGCATTGTTTCCGCCTTGATAACGTGCGATCACTTCTGCATTTTCTGATAGGAAATCTGTAATTTTACCTTTTCCTTCATCGCCCCACTGCGTACCTACTACGACTACTGAAGACATATATCCGTGCACCTCCGTTAACCTTTCAAAACGATATCTCATTCAAACAAATTAAGTGTATCAGTGCCGAAACAGAAAGTCAATCGTAAATCCGAACATTAAAATCTTATTATTCTATATTTGTTCGCCTTAAACCTGATTAAAAGCGTTTTCTCTTTCATTTGCTATCTATTACTCCCGAAACTTTCATACTTTAACACGAAAAAGAACCCATATCCCGGGTTCTTCAGACAGTCATTTATATTCCGCTTGTATTCATCAGGACGATCCGCCAGCCGTCAGGATCTTCGATGGTCACGCCTTTTTCTTCCCAGTACGGGTTTTCGGGTTCTTTCTCCTCATATCCCATCTGCTTTAATTTCGTGCTGATGCGAATGACCTCCTGCTGATCAGGGACGTAAAAGACAAGCAGGCTGTCGCCGTGCGGAACGGGCGCCGGATGAGACGAGCCGGTTTCTTCGGTGAATTCTAAATGATATTGCGTATGCGGCAGGCCGAACATGACGCCGCTGTAGCCCTCATGTCCGGAAAAACTGCCGACCCTCTTCAATCCGAGGCCTTCTTCATAAAACCTGATGATTTCCTTAAGCTGTCCGGTCGGCCGGGCAATCCGGATTTGCGCCGCTTGAAATTGCGGAAATTCAATTGTCATCATCATCCCTCCCTTAATGCCATTATATAAAAGCGCTTTCTTTTTATCGACTGCCGAACAGACGGCATTCTCTCATTCTTTCGGATGAAAAAAAGCCTCAAGACATTGCTTGAGGCTTTACGCACCTGCCGGAACACCGCCGTCATCAAAGCGCCTTTCCAGATTTACGAACTTATTGTATTCTTTCACAAAAGCCAGTGAGACGGTGCCCACCGGGCCGTTACGCTGTTTGGCGATAATGATTTCGATGATGTTTTTGTTTTCGGATTCTTTATCATAGTAATCATCACGATACAGGAAGGCGACGATGTCGGCATCCTGCTCAATACTTCCCGACTCACGGATATCTGACATCATCGGACGTTTATCCTGCCGCTGCTCAACACCCCGGGAGAGCTGAGACAGGGCGATGACCGGGACTTCGAGCTCCCGCGCCAGCGCTTTTAGCGCCCGTGAAATTTCCGATACCTCTTGCTGACGGTTGTCGCTCGAACGGCCGCTTCCCTGAATGAGCTGCAGGTAGTCAATTAAAATCATGCCCAATCCGTTCTCCTGCTTCAGCCGGCGGCATTTTGAACGGATTTCGCTGACGCGGATGCCGGGGGTGTCATCTATAAAGATACCGCTGTTTGACAGGCTTCCCATCGCCATCGTCAGCTTGCCCCAATCTTCTTCCGTCAGATTACCCGTTCTGAGATTTTGGGCATTAATATTCCCTTCGGCGCAGAGCATACGCATGACAAGCTGCTCGGCACCCATCTCAAGACTGAATATCGCGACGCTCTCATCCGTTTTGGTAGCCACGTTTTGCGCAATATTTAAGGCAAACGCCGTTTTCCCCACAGACGGACGGGCTGCGACAATGATCAAATCATTCCGCTGAAAACCCGCCGTCATCCGGTCAAGCTCGATAAAGCCGGTCGGAATCCCGGTAATATCGCCTTTCCGGTTGTGAAGCTGCTCAATGTTGTCGTATGTTTGAACAAGCACGTCTTTAATATTTTGGAAGGCGCCCGAATTTTTTCGCTGCGCGACCTCCATAATCGTTTTTTCCGCATCGCTTAATAAATCTTCAACTTCATCCTCGCGCGTATACCCGTCTTGAGCGATCGAGGTCGCCGTTCTGATTAAACGGCGGAGAATGGATTTTTCCTCAACGATTTTCGCGTAATATTCTATATTAGCCGCTGTCGGAACGGAATTCGCGATGTCCGTCAGGTAAGAGACGCCTCCCACCTCTTCTAACAAATCGGTATTCGCAAGCTCTGACGTTACCGTGACCAAATCAACCGGTTCACCGCGGTCTCCGAGCACGAGCATGGCATTGTAAATTTTTTGATGTGACATTCTGTAGAAATCATCCGGAATCAACACTTCAGAAGCCAGTGTCAACGCAGACGGCTGTAAAAAAACAGCACCTAACACGGCCTGCTCAGCTTCTATGTTTTGCGGCGGCAGCCGATCATTCAGAAGGTCTGTCATGCTAAGCACCGTCCTTTCCTTAAAAAATATCCAAACTTCATTTTACCATTTCTCATGAAAAAGAATAGAAAAATATCACTTTGCCTGTATTTGTCAGGAGAGGGTTATGTGTTTTGCCGTTCCGAATGCCGGGAAACAAATAAATAAATCGAAACCGGGAGGTAAGAAGGATGAAAACATATGCAGTAACACCCAGTGTTGATGCGGACGGATGGTTTGTGAAGGTGGAAAATGTGGCGCCGACGGCTCTTTGTACATCAAAGGACGCGGCGATTGAAAAAGCGGAGCAGATGGCGAAAGAGAACAGCCCGGCTAAGCTTGTCATTTATGATCAGCATAAAAACATTGAAGAGGAACGTTCCTTTTAAGAAAAGCCTTCGCCCGTGCGAGGGCTTTTCTTATTCGATGAAACGGATGTGCAGCACCGTCTGCGCCATGAGATCGGCCGTTTTTTGATACAGCTCCCATTCTTCAAAGGCGGCGAATACTTTCATCATGTCCTGCAATGTCTGTTTCAGTATGATAAATTCGTCAATTGTCCGCAGTTCTGCGGCTTTTTTCTGATAATCAGCCAGCTTCAGCTGTAATAACATCAATGGCGATTGCATAAAAAACCTCCCCCATTCTGTTATAAAGCCCCGCTTTTCAAACCTCCATTCCTTTGTCATATCCTCTTACGATAGATTTCTGATTTTAGTACAATAAAGAAACGGAAGGAGTGATCACATGAAACCGCTGCAAATTTCCGCCGAAACGGCGCAAAAGCTCGCAGAATCACTGAATATGCCGCTTGAGAGAATCATGCACATGCCTCAGCACATTCTGCTTGCCAAATTAGCTGAAATCCAAAAAGAGAACGATCACAAATAAAGGCTGCTCTCTCATATATATGTGCGGGAGGCGGAAGCGATGGCTTTCCGCCTCTTTTTTCCATGAAGAAAATTTCGGTAAAACCGTCTCACAGCTGAAAAAACTTGTTGACGAAGGAAAATTGAACTATTTCTTATTATCCGGAAACAATTCAGGCAACACAAAGCTTGTCTCATGGATTAAAAAGAACGGCACAAAAATCTCAGCTGACCGATACAGCACCGGAAAAACAGGCTCAGCCCGATGAGGAATGACAGGCGGCCCGGACGGACAAAGTCAGCAGACTCTGTATGAGATGAAAAAACAGCTCGGAAAGAGGCTGGATAGTTAAACACCGGCCTCTTTATTTTGCTCTTGAAGCACCTGCCATGCGGCGCCGGTATCATTCAGAAAAATGATTGATAAATCCTTTCTATTTTTGAAACCATCAGTTCCTGACGCAGATGCCGGCCGGCATAGGAGCGCGCTTCTTTTCCAAGCCGTTCCCTGAAAGACTGATCCGTAATCAGCTTTACGAGGGCATCAGCAAGTTCACGGCTGTTGCCAGGCTGACAGATAAGCCCTGTGTCCTCATGCCGGATCATCTCAGGGATTCCTCCGCAGTCAGTTGCGACAATGGCTTGACCTGAGAACATCGCTTCGATGATCGCTATGGGGAAATTATCATTCAATGTGGGCAGGACAAATATAGATGATTCAGCCAAAAGCGCCGGCACATCATGTCGTTTTCCGAGGAAAAACACGTTTGAGAGGCCCAGTTTCCGTCTCTTCTCTTCCAGAAACCCTCTCATGTTTCCGTCTCCGATGATCCATATATCCACTCCGGATAAATGGTGCCGGATGCGGGCGAGAGCGTCCAGCAGCACATCATGTCCTTTTCGCTCGGTCAGACGGGAAACGCACGCAATCACGACCTTTTCAGCACGTTTTGGCTCGGGTGCAACCCGGATGTCAATGCCGGTATGAACAGTCGTCAGCTGAGCCTCCTTCGCTCCGTACTCCAGCAAGGGCTCGTGAAAGGAGTCGCTGATTGTAATGATTTTATCCGAAGCCCGAATACCCTGCCTTTCTATTTCACTGAAATATGCCTCTTCTATTGAACCCTTTTGGATTTTATGAAACTTCATCCGGCTTTTCGTGAAATGTCCGTGCGGCGTGAAAAAAAGCGGACGCCGATACGTTTGATTAAGGTATCCCAGCAAAAATGCCGCAAATAAATCCTGCGTGTGAAACAGGTCATATTGTTCTAAGTCCTTCTCCTTCAAAAATCTTTGAAAGACATGTAAATAGCTGAGATTCTTCACAAACTTTTCGTTTGCGGCCCCGTATCTGCCAACAAGAAACGCTCTGATCTCGTCAGCGGCCCGCGGGATATCTTCCTGAAAAAAAGTTGGCGGCATTTGGAGCGGCGAGATGACATCCGCCTGGTGACCGATGCGCTCAAAACCCGTCTTAATTGACGTGATATAACTCGCCAGTCCTCCGACATTCGGGTAACGGAGAAAGGTTGCGTACAGAATACGCAATGGCTTTTTTCGTTTGGGGGAGCTTTTTCCTTCCGCACAGAACGAATACAGCATCTCCGGCTCACTTTGATGTTCGATCCCGTAAAATTGATCCATGACGCGCAATAAGGCAAGAGGCACCAGACCGTTCGGCTTGCCGATCTCTCCTTTCAAATCCGCTCCCCCTCTCTTAAACTTATAATCCTAATTCCCGTCCCCATTTTGACACTTTGTCAACATGATACGGCAGCAGTTCTCCTCCCCGATTGTCGAAGATTCTCCGCAATTGGGTATGAAGCCCTTTCTCAAGTGTTCTCTGCAAATAAGCCATTTTATAAAGCGTCATAGGAGGGGTCTGAAAATGAATGCCCCGCTTTTTCATTTCTTTCGTATACACTTTTACGCAATACGTCCGAATATCTTCTGCGTGCCGGCTCCAGTCTTTTCTGAAGCCGAGCAGAATTTCGACCAGCACCGTCATATCAAACCAAACCGGCGCGTACTTTGCGGATTCCCAATCGATGAATTGAATATCCCACGGTTCATGTCCGGACGCATCGTGGGTGCAGATATTCTGCATATGAAGATCACCGTGTGTGATGGCTGAGCCGTTTTGGATCAATTCAGGGAAAAAATCCGGCTCCTCCTGCTCCAGCAAGTTTGTGATTTGCCGATAATGAGGCTTCACGATATCTTTTGTGCGCTCATCTTTAAGAGCTCTATCCAATAATTCCGCTGTCTTTTTGATCTGCTTTTTACGCCCTTTTCTCATGGTTTCCGATTCGTATACCGGCAGCCACGACCGCCATTTACCGTCAGAAACAGCCTTGTTTTCAAAGGTGCGGCTGTGCAGTTCTGCGACAGACGGAATAATATACTTGAAATGCTTCGGATGAAATGTAAGCTGTCCTCTGATCTGGCTGACAAACTCCATAAATATCCACGTTTCATGGTCACTTTCCTCTATAAGATAGATGTCCGGCAGCAAATCCCCTAAAACAGAACGGGCTTTCCCGTATATATTAATCTCGACCTTGTTTTTTTCACGGGAAGATTTATACACCTTCAATATCAGCGGAACAATTCCGGATTTTTTCTTTACAAACAGTTTATAAATGGCGCTTCTGTCTGTTGATTTCAGGCATGTGATGTCATCCGGATTCACCGCGGCCCTTTCACCGAACGAATACGACAGTTTTTCGTCAATTCTCAGTTTTTGAAATGCGTCATACAAAAGATCCTTTTCATACATGCCGATCTTCCTTCCGCTTCCGTTTCCAGCTGTTTTTGAGATGAGACCAAGTGTTTCTGATAAATGGCATCGGGTCATTCCAAGCAAAAAGAGCGTACTCTTTTTTTCCTTTAAATCCTTTCCAAAAATCCCGGAACGTCATTTCTCCTCTTTTTCGTTTCTTCAAAAACGTTAAGAAGTAACGCACCTCATAAATCCAGTTGATTCCGTCTTTTTGTTCGAGCTGGGGCTTCACATGTTGTCCGGTCAAATACAGATAGTACATGTAAACGAAGTGAATGCCTGCCGGTTCTGTCAGGCTATGGCTGAGCCAAAAGCGCGGATTAATTTCGATAAACTTGTAAACATTGTCCCGGGGGTCCTTTTTAAATTCCGCCATGCCTACTCCCTTCAGCTGAATCGCTTCAAAAAACGGCAGGGTCTTCTCGATTAAATCAGGAAGCCGTTTGCTGACGACGTGGGCCCCCGCGCCAAAATCAGCAGGGAATTGATGGTTCTTTTGCAGAGAGAATAAGCCCATTAATTTCATTTGGTCATCATAAAAAGTGGCGACTTTATAAAAACACTGGTTGTCTCCGGGGATGATCTCCTGCACGAGCAGTTCTCCATTTTCTCTGTAGGAGCTGAACTCCTTGCGCAATTGTGCGGCATCCTTCATTACAATTGCTTTTTTGTTTACTTTTTTTCTGTATTCATGGCCGGCCACCGGTTTTAAAATACACGGGAAGTCAATATTGGCGATGGCCTCTTCCAGCTCATCCCGGTTGTTCGGAAAAAAGGTTTTCGGGCAGGGGATGTTATGCTTGACCGCTAATTCATATGCTTTGCTTTTATCTAAGACCGTTTCTAACAGAGAGCGGCTCGGGAGCAAAAATAAAAAAAAACCGGCTAATGTCTCGCGGAATTTAGATATAAATCCCGCATAATCATCAGAACCTGCATACAGAACCGGCTTTGCTTGGAATCGCTTCCCGAAATCAGTCAGGAATGTCAGCAGTTCTTCCTCTTGTGTTAAAGGGCTGGGACATATCCCGCAATCTGCCAATCTTGATTTTCCGATACGATAAGGTCCCTCCGTGTCAAACGCGTAAACATCGATTCCTCTTCGGGCCAGGCTGCGAATGATCCCAATCCCGTTGGCACTGAAATCAAGTACAACGGCTGCATGTTCATGTTTCATGATCTCCCTCCGAGCTGTTGGTATTTTGATAAATCGATTCGATATTTTTTATCATCGTCTCACTGCTTAAATATTTCTCCGCGTAGGCCTTTGCGTTTGAAGCAGCCTTCTCCCGCGCAGATTTGTTAGTGATAAAAAACGCTAAAGCCCGGGCAAGAACCTTTGCATTTCCCGGCTCGACAATAAGTCCCGTTTTGTTATGGCGGATCAGATCCGGAATACCCCCGCAATCGGTCGCGATGATAGCCGAGCCGCTGAACATCGCTTCAATAATCGAGATGGGCAGACTATCATTAATGGTCGGCAGTACGAATATATCCGTCATATTCAAAATAGCGGGAACATCATCTCTTTTTCCTAAAAAGGAGACCATAGATAGATTCAGTTTTCGAGCCTGTTCCTCTAAGGCGCTCCTCATCTCTCCGTCGCCCGCGATCAGCACTTGAACATGTTCAAGTACATCAGATGGAATTCTCGAAAGTGCGTCCAGTAAATATTTGTGACCTTTTCTCGGGCCTAATCTTGCAATACACGAGATGATGATCTTATTTTTCGGTACCGGGATTTTTCTTTTCCCGCCTGTTTTTGCATCGTAATCGATTCCTGTGATCACCGTTGTCATGTCTTCCTGTTCGGCTCCGAGCTTCATGAGCGGGCTGCGGAACGTATCGCTGATAATAATCAGGCGATCTGCGTATTCAATGGCTTTCATCTCTAGTTTTTTATAATAAAACTCTTCTACCGAGCCTTTTTTAAAGATGTGAAATTTAAGTCTGTTGAAAGTAAACATGCCATGCGGTGTGAAAAATAAAGGTTTCTTATAGATTTGATTGAACCTGCCTAACATATTGGCTGTAAATAAATCTTGAGCGTGGAACACATCATATCTTTCCAAATGAATCTTTTGAAGCATTTGCTCGTATATAAACATCAGCCGATTATTTTTCAAAATATGATCGTTATAATCCCCATATCTGTCTTTAAAGAAATCTTTTAATTTCGGAACAACAGCCGCCCGCAGTTCTTTTACCTGTGCGGACGGAAACAGATTAGGGGAGATGACATCCACCTTATGACCTCTCTTTTTCAGGCCTTCACTAAGCGTTTTAATATAGTTTGATAAACCGCCCGTGTGCGGGTAGTCCCAAAACGTGGCAATCAAAATGGATAACTTCTTTTTTTTCCTGTATAACCGCGGAATATGATGTTCATGTTTCAACTGTGTCTTTACTGCCGCCTTTTTTTGAGGGCGCGTTTTGACCCCGTAGTAGCGGTCAAGCGTCTGAACCATATACGGATACGGGACGGAAAATGTCTTGATCATTTCCAGATCCTCCGCACGACTTCAAAAGCTTCAGCGTATTCCACACCCGCCGTCATCCCTCTGACTCTTCCTAAATGTTTAACGCCTTCATATGAACGGGGATGAGGGTAATCCCTCATTTCTACGTCATAGTGGTGAAGCGCCGCGAGTTTGGCATCCATTGTGTCTGTGATGTTAACGAAGTAATTAGGTTTGAAGAGTTTATCAGCCGTATTCCTCTCCCACTCGCTTGAAGATAGCGTTTCGAACGTAAGCAGTTCGATAGGCTTTTGATTCGGAAGCGGTCTGGCGGCTGTTAAAACTGCTTGGAATGTTCTCTGGTGGTCCATATTGATATCGCCGTAATGATGTGTAAAGATTTTATCAGGCTGATAGACGCGAATGAGCTGCTCTAATTCTTTGACAAGCTTATGAAGAGGAATACATTCCAGCTCTAAATTTGTATGCTCCAAAAAGATGACTTTCTCAATTCCAAGCTCTTGATTCGCGCGTTCGCCTAATTGTTTAATATGATGAGCTTCTTCTTTTCTTCCTAATGCCGTAATAATGGAAATCACTTTATATCCTTCATTGATCAGCCGTTTTATGGTGCCCGCTGCTCCCAATAGTTCATCATCGGGATGAGCGCCGATAACCATAATGTATTCTGCCATTTTTTCCACACTCCACCAAACAAATGTTACAAATATCATATGACGACCCTAAAAAAAGGAAACTTACATGTGCGGATTTTCAGAAACTTACATGTGCGGCTGCCATTCCAGGTAACGTGACGGATTTAATTTTTTTATAGTATTCAAAAACTCATCCGCCAAGCCGTATTTGTCCAGTCCTTTTAATAGTTTTACGGGAAACCGGGTAATAGCGGAAAAAGCTCTTTTATGGTCGATGACTTTAAGATTTCCGTGTTCATTGATCAGAATGTGCCTGATTTCGGCATCCCATCTGGTAAAACCGATTCTTTTTAATTCATCCAGCATATTTAAAATATCAGCAGTCATTTTGACGGACAGGGATTTTTCTTTTCTGATATGGCGGGCAAGAGAGGTGCCTTGGACGTATTCCATCACAATATAACGATCTCCGTATTCATACAGTCTTGGAATCACCGGGGAACCTTGTCCGGTCTTTAAAGCCGCCAATTCCTTCTTGCATGTCCCTTTTTCAAAGAAGTATTTTATGCATTTGTTGTGTGTTAAGCGGTAGACTTCCCCGTCTTTTCCGTCTCCGATCAGCGGATAATGCTCCAGCGCCTTTTTATTCTCCGGATTATTAAAATATGTTTCAGAAAAAAATCGTTTCATACCGACACATCCTTCGTTATGATGTAATATAATATGCAATCTGGTAACGATCGGAAATGAAACAATCTCATCATTTTCTTGCGCTGCGCCGTCTGCTGCATGAAAAAAACCCGCCGGATCGGCGGGTTTTTCATTGTGTATTACGCTTCTTCTTTTACGTGAACCTTCAGCACAGCCTGAACTTCAGGGTGCAGCTTTACAGGAACGTTTGTATATCCCAGTGTGCGGATACCGTCTTGGAGCTCCAGTTTCCGTTTATCCACTTTAATCTTATGCGTTTTTTGCAGCGCTTCTGCAATCTGCTTGCTTGTGACAGACCCGAACAGGCGGCCGCCTTCACCGGATTTGGCACTCAGCTCAACAGTCAGCTGTTCAAGCGTTTCTTTCAAATCTTTCGCTCTTTCAAGCTCGGCAATCGCTTCTTTTTTCTCTTTTTCTTTCTGTCCTTTCAATGCGCTGATGTTTGTTGCATTTGCTTCGACAGCGAGGCCTTTTTTAATGAGAAAGTTATGTGCATAACCGTCTGCTACGTTTTTCATTTCGCCTTTTTTTCCTTTACCTTTTACATCTTGTAAGAAAATAACCTTCATCTCTGAACGCCTCCCTCAAAATATTCATCAATGGCTTCCTTCAGCCGGACGAGCGCTTCTGAGACAGAAATGCCCGATAACTGGGTTGCCGCATTGGTTAAATGCCCTCCGCCATCCAGCGCCTCCATAATAATCTGCACATTGACCTCGCCCAGCGATCTCGCACTGATGCACACCGTATGCTCATCCCGTCTGGCTACCGCAAATGAAGCTTCCACTTCACTCATCGATAAGAGGGAATCAGCCGCCTGCGCAATCAGCACCTGGTCAAAGTACTCCTCTTCGTTCTCAGGAAGAGAAGCAATCGCGATATGTTCTTTATAAAGAGCTGTATGCTGGATCAGTTTCGCCCGCTTGATATAAGAACCGACGGATTCTTTGAGAACTTTCTGCACCAGAACCGTATCTGCGCCTTTCGCTCTCAAATAAGAAGCGGCGTCGAACGTCCGCGAGCCCGTGCGAAGGGAAAAACTCTTCGTATCCACTATTATACCAGCTAACAGGGCCGTCGCTTCAATCATATTGATTTTGAGCCGCTTCGGCTGGTATTCAAGCAGCTCCGTCACGAGTTCTGCGGTGGATGAAGCGTATGGCTCCATATAAACGAGCAGCGGGTCTTTAATAAATTCCTCGCCTCTGCGGTGGTGGTCAATCACAACGATGTGCTCGATTTTGTTCATGAGACGCTCTTCCATCACAAGGGACGGTTTATGTGTATCAACGACGACAAGCAGCGTGTCGTCATTTGAAATCTCCATCGCCTCTTCCGGTGTGATGAACCGCGACCACAGCTCTTCATATTTTTTAATTTCTTCAATCAGGCGCTGAACGCTTGATCCGATCTGGTTCGGATCAATGACGATGTAGCCTTCTTTGCCGTTGGCCTGCGCCACCTTCAATATTCCGATTGCGGCTCCGACTGCGTCCATATCAGGAAATTTGTGCCCCATGATAATGACATTGCTGCTTTCTGAGACAATCTCCTTGAGCGCGTGAGAAATCACCCGGGCGCGCACCCTTGTGCGTTTCTCCATCGGATTTGTTTTGCCGCCGTAAAATTTCACCTTGCCGTTCGGCATTTTGATGGCCACTTGGTCGCCTCCGCGGCCGAGAGCCAAATCGAGGCTGGACTGCGCCAGATCTCCAAGCTCTTTCAAGGAAGAAACCGATGCGCCGATCCCGATGCTGAGGGTCAAAGATACAGTGTGAACGGATGTTTTTTCACGGATTTCATCCAAAATCGAAAATTTCGCGTTTTCAAGCTCCGTTAAAATGTGTTCATTTAACACCGCGATAAACCGCTCCGAGGACGTCCGTTTCAGGAAAATGCCGTACTCCTGCGCCCACGCATTTAATAATGAGGTGACCTGGCTGTTCATCGTGCTTCTCGTTTGGTCATCCAGCCCCTGTGTGACGTCATCATAGTTATCTAAAAAGATATATGCCAGCACGGTTCTCTCATTTTCGTACTGCTTTTCAATCTGAATCTGTTCTGTCACATCAAAGAAATAGAGCAGGCGCTCATCTCTTTTAATCACTACTTTAAACTTCCGCTCATTCAAGGTGATCGTTTCCGAATCGACCTCCTGCTTGATCAGCGGCACGACGGCCTCGCATGTGTCATACAGCGAGCGCCCGACGAGCGTACTTTCATTAAAACAGGAAGACAAAAACGGATTCGCCCACTCAATGTAATATTGATCATTAAACAGCATAATCCCGATAGGCATTTCCATTAATGCCTCTTCGCCTACTTTTTTCAATCTATACGATAACGTGGAGATATAATCGTCAATTTCTTTTCTGATCAGAGAATCCGCACGCTTAATGAAAAACAGGATCACGGCGAGCAGCACAACGCCGATGGCTCCTATCAGCCAGTTAAAGTAAATGCTGATGAGGATTATGATGATTGACAATGCAATCAATGCATAGATGGGATACCGAAACAACGGTTTTTCATAAAAACTAGGCATTTCTATCAACTCCCCACCTGTAAGTCACACTCAATTTCGCGTCACCTTATTTCTTATGTTAAAGCCTATGTCAATGATGCCTAAGAGGAGATACACGGACAAGATGAGCGGAAAAAGCACACCCAGCACAATTGCTAAAACAGGAACGGCTTTCGGCATCTCCATTTCGCGGCAATAGAAAAAAATAAACGCTAACCCTTGAATACAAATCAGCAAGCTGAGAATAAATCCCCCATTCAATGAAACCGAATACAGCATATGCCCTTTTTCTAAAGGCAGAAACCCTAATATCGTCACAATAAAATACAGAATGACAACGCTTTGCGGGAGTTTGAGCTCTCTAAAAGGCTTCATCTTCGGAAGATCAGGGGAAAATCGCCGTAAAAGCGGCCTTGCCATAGCATAACTGAGGAAAGAAAAAACGATGCCGGTCAATACGAGCACTGTCGGAAAAAGATATTGAACCGTGCTCAGCTGACTTTCCATCAGCTTGATCTGCTTCCCGAACTGATCTCCGTAACCGAGCTGCTTTGACATGGTTTCTGCTAAAGACATCGACTCCCGAAGCTGGGACATGGTGGTATCGATCACATTCATATTAAGAAACACGATGCTGACCACAAAAAAAACGACGCCGCACAGCACATACGCCATAGCGCCGGCAGCAACCGCATAGCCGGGCTGTTTCTTTTTAAAATAATATCCCATGGCGATTCCCGTACAGGCCGCCATAAAAGCGCCTGTAAGCCCGGTAAACGAACCTACAATAAAGCTGACAGGAAGGCTGGCAAGCCCCATCCATACCCCGGGCTTCAGACCGTGCCGAATGGTGTAAAGAATGATCGGCAGCGGCAAAGCAAAGAGAAGAATTGCCCCCAGTAAAGGGAGGTACACGACCAAAAGGGAAATGATTGCAAAAATACTGATCAAAATGGCGCCTTCTATTAGAGCCCTTGTATTTTTCACTTACTCACCTCAAACCTTGTATCATTCGAACATACGAATAGAAAAGAGCAGCTTAGACGACTGCTCTTTTGACGCCGCAATGTCTCTTTCAAGACCTGAATTTTCCATAAACTCTCCAAAATACACGTATATATTTTAACATAAGTCGAAATCGCAAGTAAAATGAGCGCGGACAGCCGTAATGTTCCATGTGAAACATGAAAACAGACAAACGGACATCCCCGTGAAAGAATGCCCGTTGTATCAGTGATCCTGATCATCCATGAAACCAGAAGTATCTCTGTTTTTCTTTTTGGTTTTTCGTACATATAACAAGACGATAACGATAAGTAAGAGAGTGGTCGCCTGTAAAACCCCGCTGCTGAAAAGGAAGAAGTTCTTTATCATGTCCCACATATAGTTTCACCTCTATTTCGTATTTCCTTTACATTGAGTTTCCCTTTCTGGAAACTTCAAAACATCAGGAACAACATCGGGACCGGGGCATATGCTGAAAGTGAAAATGAAGGATAAAGGAGATTCTTACACTATGACCGAGCGGAGAACATTAGCATGGCATGAAACGTTAGAACTGCATGAGTTAGTGGCTTTCCAGGCAAACGGACTTGTGAAATTAAAAAGAACAGAGCGGGACGTAAGCGATGCCAGATTAAAACAGCTTTACCGATTTTCCATCCATTCGCTGGAACAAAATCTGCGTGAACTGCTTCCTTTCTTCCCTGAAGCTCCCGCTTTTCGTGAGGATGAAACAGAAGAGCGCGCTGATTCCGCGTTTTACAGCGGCGGCCTGCTGAGCATGGCCAAAACGTCTGTGCGCAATTACGCCGGAGCCATTACAGAGACGGCCACACCCCAATTAAGACACGTTTTCGTCAAGCACTTAAACGCGGCTATCAAGTGGCATCAAATGGTCTTTGAGTATATGGAAGAACGCGGTCAATATCCGGCTTACAACCTGAGCGAATTGCTGAAGAATGATGTGCGCAACGCCAGAAAAGCCATCGCGATGAAATAAAAAAAAGCAGCAAGGAATTTAATCCTTTGCTGCTTCTTATTTTTGAGCGGACTGATCTTGAGGCGACGTTTTTTCCCGGTATGTCTCGAGAAACTCCCGGTTGGCATCTCCCCATTTCTTCATTTGCAAAACGATCGGTTCCAGCGACCTGCCGAATTCGGTAAGAGAATACTCCACCTTTGGAGGCACCTGCTGATATACCTCGCGATGCACGATGCCGTCCGCCTCAAGCTCGCGAAGCTGAAGCGTCAGCATACGCTGCGTAATGCTGGGGCAAATGCGCCGAAACTCATTAAACCGCTTTTTTCCGCCGATCATATGATAAAACAAAATACCCTTCCACTTTCCGCCGATAACGGAAAGCGTCAGTTCAACCGGACAACCTTCTTTATTCGGATATATGTTCATTTTTCATCCTCCATAGTACCTTTTTTGATACTATATGCTGATTAGCATCTGACTTACCCAGTATTTTACTCGCAATCCTCCTCACCGCTCAACAAAAATGCTTCTTTTTCACATCAATTTTTAAGGTTTTGAAGATTACACCCTCCGCAAGACGTGTTAAACTATAAAAAGATTGTTTACACTACAAAAAAGGACAAGGAGTTATTATGGAAAAAATTCTTATTTTCGGACATCAAAACCCAGACACAGATACCATTTGCTCTGCCATTGCCTACGCTGATCTAAAAAATAAACTCGGCTTCAATGCTGAGCCCGTCCGCCTTGGACAAGTCAACGGCGAAACACAATACGCGCTTGATTATTTCAAGCACGAAAGCCCGCGTTTGGTGGAAACAGCCGCAAACGAAGTAAACGGCGTCATCCTTGTTGACCACAATGAACGCCAGCAAAGCATCAAAGATATCGAAGACGTTCAGGTTCTTGAAGTGATCGACCACCACCGTATCGCCAACTTCGAAACAGCGGAACCTCTTTACTACCGTGCTGAGCCGGTCGGCTGTACGGCTACGATCTTAAACAAAATGTACAAAGAAAATAACGTGAAAATCGAGAAAGAAATTGCTGGCCTCATGCTGTCAGCAATCATTTCCGACTCTCTGTTATTTAAATCTCCGACTTGCACGGAGCAAGATATCGCAGCGGCAAAAGAGCTTGCTGAAATTGCCGGCGTAGATGCGGAAGAGTACGGCTTAAACATGCTGAAAGCGGGCGCCGACTTAAGCAAAAAAACTGTGGAAGAACTGATTTCTCTTGATGCGAAAGAGTTCACGCTCGGCAGCAAAAAAGTCGAAATCGCCCAAGTCAACACAGTTGATATTGAAGATGTCAAAAAGCGGCAGCCGGAATTAGAAGCGGCTCTTTCAAAAGTAATTGCCGAGAAGAACCTTGACCTGTTCCTTCTCGTGATTACGGATATTCTGGAAAACGATTCCCTTGCGCTTGCCATCGGTGATCAAGCGTCAAAAGTGGAAAAAGCATTCAACGTGACGTTAGAAAACAACACGGCTCTTTTAAAAGGCGTCGTATCCAGAAAGAAACAAGTCGTTCCTGTTTTAACAGACGCGATTGCAGAATAACCAAAACACCCCGGCAACCAGCCGGGGTGTTTTTTTTACAGCTCGTTCATCAGACGTCCGTTTTGCAAGCGCTTACTCTAAAATTATTTTGACGCCTATTAATATACAATATATAATATATCACATGTAAGGCGTTCTTTTTTCTAATTATTGTAAGTTGCTATCACAACATCAGAATCGGGGGTGTCTATCCTGGAAAAACACGCTGCTCTTTCTTATTCACGAACAACAGGCATTTGGCTTGTGCTTACAGGAGCTATCTTATGGGGGGTCTCGGGAACGGTTGCCCAGTATCTGTTCCAGCACCGCCATTTTAATACAGAATGGCTGACTTCAGTGCGCCTTCTGGTGTCAGGGGCGCTTCTGCTCGGAATCGCGTACCGCAAAGAAAAAGGACGGATATGGGCTGTTTGGAAAGACAGACGGGACAGAATTCCCCTTCTTTTATTCGGGATTTTCGGAATGTTAGGTGTTCAATACACCTACTTCGCGGCAATTGAGCATGGCAACGCGGCAACAGCTACCGTTCTTCAGTATTTAGGACCGGCGATCATTACATGCTTTTTAGCGATTCGCGCAAAGAGAATTCCTTCAGGAAAAGAGCTGCTCGCCGTCTTATTGGCGGTTGCCGGCACATTCATTTTGGTCACGCACGGGAATGTCGGAAGCCTGTCCATATCCGGTCTGGCCGTCTTTTGGGGAATCAGTTCGGCGTTTGCACTGGCGTTTTACACCCTTCAGCCGCATCGTCTGCTGAAGAAATGGGGATCCGCCATTGTTGTAGGATGGGGCATGCTGATCGGCGGAGCCGCCCTCAGCTTGATCCGCCCGCCCTGGACATTTGAAGGCGAGTGGTCCTTTCCTGCATATGCCGCGATTGTGTTTATCATCATTTTCGGAACGCTCATCGCTTTTTATTGCTACTTGGAAAGCCTGAAATATCTGAGTGCCTCTGAAACCAGCCTGCTCGCCTGTGCAGAGCCGCTGTCGGCAGCTTTTTTAACTGTTATCTGGCTGCATGTTCCCTTCGGAATATCAGAATGGCTGGGTACTTTGCTGATTTTAACCACCATCGCTTTATTATCTATCAAGAAAAAATAACCTCTCTTTTTTAGAGAGGTTTTTTCCTAGGGCCAGAGCACCCCTTAGGCTCAATTACCCATATATTAAAAGGCCTTTTTTCATTTTACTATCATCCAAAAGAGGAAAATAGACCAGTTGTCAATAGAATCAGAGTCTAATAGAATGATGTCGACAAGTAAATCATGCAGGATTGTTACTGATAAAGCAGGCAAGACCTAAAATGTGTTAAGGGCAAAGTGTATTCTTTGGCGTCACCCCATACATATTTTAGGTCTTTTTTTCTGTAACAAACCTGTCATCCATGAATGCAGGAGGATCGAATCGGCAGATCGCAAAAAAAGGTACATACAAAAGGAGACATGAACATGAACATCAAAAAATTTGCAAAACGAGCCACAGTTCTAACTTTTACGACTGCACTTCTGGCAGGGGGAGCGACTCAAGCCTTCGCGAAAGAAAATACCCAAAAACCTTACAAAGAAACGTACGGCGTCTCTCATATCACACGCCATGATATGCTGCAGATCCCTAAACAGCAGCAAAGTGAAAAATACCAAGTGCCTCAATTCGACCCATCAACAATTAAAAATATCGAGTCCGCGAAAGGACTGGATGTGTGGGACAGCTGGCCGCTCCAAAACGCTGACGGAACAGTAGCTGAATACAACGGCTATCACGTCGTGTTTGCTCTTGCCGGAAGCCCGAAAGACGCTGATGACACATCCATCTACATGTTTTATCAAAAAGTCGGCGACAACTCGATCGACAGCTGGAAAAACGCGGGCCGTGTCTTTAAAGACAGCGATAAGTTCGACGCCAACGATGAAATCCTGAAAGAACAGACACAAGAATGGTCCGGTTCTGCAACCTTTACATCTGACGGAAAAATCCGTTTATTCTACACTGACTTTTCCGGTAAACATTACGGCAAACAAAGCCTGACAACGGCGCAGGTAAATGTGTCAAAATCTGATGACACGCTCAAGATCAACGGAGTGGAAGATCATAAAACGATTTTTGACGGCGACGGAAAAACATATCAAAACGTTCAGCAGTTTATCGATGAAGGGAACTATACATCCGGCGACAACCATACGCTGAGAGACCCTCACTACGTTGAAGACAAAGGACATAAATACCTTGTATTCGAAGCCAACACGGGAACAGAAAACGGATACCAAGGCGAAGAATCTTTATTTAACAAAGCGTACTACGGCGGCAGCACAAACTTCTTCCGTAAAGAAAGTCAGAAGCTTCAGCAAAGCGCTAAAAAACGCGATGCTGAATTAGCGAACGGCGCCCTCGGTATGGTAGAGTTAAACGATGATTACACATTGAAAAAAGTCATGAAGCCGCTGATCACTTCAAACACGGTAACTGATGAAATCGAGCGCGCGAATGTTTTCAAAATGAACGGCAAATGGTACCTGTTCACTGATTCACGCGGTTCAAAAATGACGATCGACGGTATTAACTCAAACGATATTTACATGCTTGGTTATGTATCAAACTCTTTAACAGGTCCTTACAAGCCGCTGAACAAAACTGGTCTTGTCCTGCAAATGGGTCTTGATCCTAACGATGTAACGTTCACTTACTCTCACTTCGCAGTGCCGCAAGCCAAAGGCAACAATGTCGTGATCACAAGCTACATGACAAACAGAGGCTTCTTTGAGGATAAAAAGGCGACATTTGCGCCAAGCTTCTTAATGAACATCAAAGGCAAGAAAACATCCGTTGTTAAAAACAGCATCCTTGAACAAGGACAGCTTACGGTTAACAACTAATAACAACAAAAAGAAAATGCCGATACTTCATTGGCATTTTCTTTTATTTCTCAATAAGATGGTGAATTCAATCATGGCACGAAAATGGCCCGTTGTAATATTGATCTTTTTGGGTGCGTTCCTGTTTGTCGGCTTACTGCCGAACAAAAACCACAATTCCTCTGACATAAACAACACGGAGCATAAGAAGGATTACCGGGCGGCGTATCATTTTACGACTCCGGACAAATGGAAAAATGACCCTCAAAAGCCCATTTTTTTCGAGGGGAAATATCATTACTACTATCTTTATAATCGGGATTACCCGAACGGCAACGGCACAGAATGGCGGCACGCCGTATCAGAGGACTTGGTGCACTGGACGGACGAAGGCACGGCTATTCCGAAATACACCAACGAAAACGGCGATATCTGGTCCGGTTCTGTCGTCATTGATAAACACAACACCGCGGGCTTCGGCAAAAACGCGCTGGTCGCCGTCACAACGCAGCCGACAGCCAAAACAAAAGCCCAGGAACAATATTTATGGTACAGCACGGATAAAGGAAAAACGTTTACTTCCTATAGTGATCAGCCCGTTATGAAAAACCCTGGAACTAAGGATTTCCGGGACCCGAAAGTGATATGGGATGAACAGGATGACAAATGGGTGATGGCCATGGCCGAAGGAGAAAAAATCGGTTTTTATGAATCACCCGATTTAAAAAATTGGAAATACACGGGCGGTTTTATCACTCAGCAGATCGGCCTCATCGAATGCCCCGACCTTTATATGATGCGTGCAGATGACGGAACAGCCAAGTGGGTTCTGGGCGCAAGCGCAAACGGCAAACCCGCAGGCAAACCGAATACGTACGCGTATTGGACCGGAAACTTTGACGGGAAGGAATTTACCGCCGATCAAGAAGAACCGCAATGGCTTGATTACGGCTTTGACTGGTACGGCGGCGTCACATTTGAAGACGGTAATAGCGAAGATCCGCTGACAAAACGCTATGCGCTGGCATGGATGAACAATTGGGATTATCCGAATGAAACACCGACACTAAAAAACGGCTTTAACGGCACGGATTCTATCGTCCGTGAAATCCGTCTTCAGCAGCAGGACGGCGGCACATACAGCCTTGTGTCAGAGCCGATTGAAGCATTGAACCAATTAACTTCTTCAACTGACAGCATAGAACACAAACAGGTGAACGGTTCAGAGACACTGCCGATCAAAGGTGATACATATCAGCT
This sequence comes from Bacillus sp. Bvel1, assembly GCF_014872755.1. Lineage (NCBI taxonomy): Bacteria > Bacillati > Bacillota > Bacilli > Caryophanales > Bacillaceae > Bacillus > Bacillus sp. Bvel1. The sequence goes on from NZ_JAAOBZ010000008.1 coordinate 927,167, forward strand.
TGATATGGATATCGCTTGGTCAGATATCAAAAATGCAGGCGTCAGACTCAGAGAATCAGCAGACCAAAGCCGGCATATTGATGTCGGTATTTCAGCAGAAGACGGCTGTGCCTATGTGAACAGATCGTTTACAGACCAGCCTGATAAAACCGGCGCATACGTCGAAAGCAAAGCTCCATTTGACGGAAACAAAGGGCGCGTCCATCTGAAAATTCTCGTGGATAAAACCAGTATTGAAGTATTTGCAGACGACGGAAAAACCGTTTTGACAAATGAAGTGTTCCCAAAACACGAAGATCAGGGAATCACGCTCTTTTCTGAAGGCGGCTCCGCTGACTTTCAGCATATTGAGATGAAGCATCTCGGTTCGATTCATTCTTAGACGTCCCTCTTCATTTCTAACCGGCGCCCGGACTGTGGTAAAATGCAAATATGTATACTACGATTCATGAGGTGTTCCATTGGATAATCAAAACAAAGAACCTGTGCTGAAAAGAACCATCATGCGGGACGAAGTGTATCGCACACTCAGAAACTGGATCATAACGGGCAAGCTCAAACCGGAAACAAAGTTAAAGGACAAGGATTTGTCGGAAACATTGGGAATCAGCCGCACCCCGATACGGGAAGCCTTATTGCGGCTGGAAGATGACGGCTTGGTGATAACAAAAGCGAACAGATGGACGCTTGTCGCTCCCATTGAGTTAAAAGAAGCGGAAAACTTGTATTCCATCGTCTGGACGCTTGAGAAACTCGCATTGCAGCAAGCCCTCCCGCGTATGGACGATGCCGTGATTCAAGAATTGAAACAGCTGAATGAAAATCTTCTTCAAACGATGAAAGACGGCGATAAAATGGCCGTTCTGGAAGCGGATAATGCATTTCACCATCGCATCATTCTGCTTGCGGACAACGCTGAACTTCACAAATTGCTAGTAAGCCTGAAAGTCAAAATTCAGAGACTGGAAATCCGCTATTTCAGTGAAAATGGCGCTTTAAACAGATCATATAATGAACACTCTGATATCATTCACGCATTAGAACAGCAAGATGCCGCCGCTGCTTTTACAGCGCTTGAAGCGAATTGGAAAAACAGTTTAGAACGGCTGCAAAACATGGCATAGCAAACGAAAAAGCCAAATCACTCATATGATTTGGCTCTTTTACGGATATCACAAGACAGCCGCGTTGGCTGTCTTGTTTACTTTTTGTTTATATATAAATAAATACCGTAATCCGTCGGCACAGAAGCATACCCCATCTGTCTGAGCATGGCTGTTATATTCCCGCGGTGATACGTTCCGTGGTTCACAACATGGAGGATCATATCGGCCGCTGCGGTTTTCATGATGTCACCTGACGGATGCTCTATTTCAAGGGGGAGACTGATATTTTCCTCCTTTTGCAAAAATAGTCGATATCGGTCTGATAATTCCAAAAATAGATCTTCCAGCTCTTCTATCTCTTTAGACAAGATGTCCTCTTTTTGCTGTTCAGCTGATTTCAGCGTATCCTCCAGACGCTCTCCGGAGAACACATCAAACCACCCCTTATCCGACAGATACACATGAGTCAATACACCGGCTATCGACGGAAAGACACTTTGAATCTCCTTACGGTACACATCCTCCGGAAGCTCTTTAAGCCGGGTGAATATTTGCTGATTTGCCCAAAGATGATAATCATACAATTGCAGTGCCAGATGTCCCACATTACCCTCTCCTCTCTCGATATAGAACGTACGTTCCTAATTATACTACACTACATGCCGCTCTGTACCATTTTCTTCATTCGCAGCTGAGAAAATCCGATAAAAGCCGAAATTAATAAGAGAAGGCCTGCGCCAATATAAATAAACCGCACGCCGAATACATCCGAGATAATCCCCGTTCCGATAATGGAAAACATAAAAATGAACTGAACTAAAGCTGATCTCGCCGCTAATATATTGACCCGTGTCTTTTCGGTCGTGATATTTTGAAGTAATGTTTCCTGCGTGAGATCTCGTAATACACAAGCCGGCCCCATACACAGCACCAGAAAAAGGGCCGTAACGGCGCTTGTGATCAGCCCGTAAATAAACGTGAACATTCCATATGCCAAGGCTCCCGTCAGCATAAGCGGAATGAGATGATGCTGAAGCTTACCGGATAACTTATAGATGATCAGTCCGCCGATCATCGTCCCTGCATAATAGACTCCGTTGACATACCCCCACCAAGCCTCTCCTTTATGAAGGACGTCATGCACATAAGTTAAGGACACAGACCCGATCCATATCATGCCTGCCCACGATTCGATCACATCCATCACAATGAGAACCTTGAGCTGTTTTTGCTGAAATAAATACACCCAGCCGCTTGCCGCATCTGCAAAAAGGGAACGTTCCCTGACTGCTGCCGGCGCACACATGCGTACTTGAAGAAACAGAATGATGCCCAACACCGAAGAAACCAATAACATGACAGTGACGATCATTGTATCGCTCTCTCCCAGGAACGCTATGATGACGCCGCCCAGAGACCACCCCGCAAACTGAACGGTCTGATCCGCCGCCGATAATAAACTGTTCGCTTTCGCCCTTCGATCAGGAGGAATGATTTCCCCAATCAGCGCGCTTTTTATCGGAGCAAACCATCCGTTGCAAAAAGAAATGCCTCCGATCAGACAAAACAGCAGAAAAAAGAATGCGGATGAACCGGTTTGGATGACAAAAAACAAACAGACTAACAGTGTGATCTGTATCAATTGAGAACTGATTAACAAAGAACGAAGCGTGAACCGACCGGTGACCAGCGGCAAAACGGCGCTGCCCAATACGCGGCATACAATGCTGACGAGCGTCATAAGAGAGGCCATCGCCGTCGAACCGGTTTTTGTAAACAAAAACAAGATGACGGCCATCGTATAAAGTGAAAACCCCAAGTTGATAGCGGTCTGGCTGTATAAAATAGCGTAATACGCTCTCTTCATATTCATCCTCTGCAACCCCACTCCCTAATTATGTAAATCATACCATATTTGCCGATCAGCTTTTTTTAAAAAAACAGATTGACATGGAGTCCACTCCATCTATTAGGCTTTATTAGCAGAAAGAAGACTTTCAGCAAATAACAATTAAGAAGGAGTAACAGCTGATTTGACATCCCCAATCTATAGTGATGTATATAAGAAATGATTTTCAAAACAGAATAAAAAAAGAGGGCTTCCTTTCCGGAAGCCCTCACTCACTCCGTCTGCTACGCCAATAAAAGAAAAATAAGCGCTAAAACAGCCGGAAGTCCTTGTTTTACGATAATTGATTTGTTTGAAGTAAAGCCTCCGAAAATGGCCGCAATGACCACACAGATGACGAAAAACATTTGAATCATATGGCCAATCGGATCAGCTCCGAGGATCAGTCCCCAAATGAGGCCGGCAGCCAGAAATCCATTATACAGACCTTGATTTGCAAACATGACCGCCACATTCCGATCACCTTCTAAATGCTTCGGCAATTTGAAAGACCGCTTGGCAGCCTTCGAATTGATAAAAAACATTTCAAGTATCATGATAAATATATGTTCTAAAGCTACAATTCCGACGAAAACAGCCGCAATTATGTCCACTGTCCCTCTCCTCTCAGCTTCACTTCAACCTTATTTCCATTGTGCGATTGTTTCGATAGGAAGACGGTAGGAAGCATATCCTTCGTCTGCCGCTTTTCCGATTGATAACAGCATGACCGGTACATAACGCTCTTTATCCATTCCGAAAACCTCGGCAATCTTTTCTTTATCATAGCCGCCGATCGGGTTTGTATCATAGCCGTGCGCACGTGCCGTAAGCATCAGCTGCATGGAAACAAGACCTCCGTCGATCAGAATCGTTTCACGGTTCACTTGCTCCGGCAGTTTTTCAAAATGCGCCGTCAACGCAGCGATTTGTCTGTCTTTTACTTCCTGCGGCATGTAGCCCAGTTCGACCGCTTTTGAATAAATTTCTTCTAAATAGTCATCACTGTTCATATCTGCGAAAACCGCGATCACCGCAGATGATGTGCTGACCTGTGTTTGGTTAAAGCTGGCAAGCGGCGCGAGTTTTTCTTTTCCTTCAGGGCTGTCAATGACGAGGAAACGCCATGGCTGCGCGTTAACTGAAGACGGCGCTGTCGTTGCTTCTTCCAATATTTGTGTCATTTCTTCTTTGCTGATTTTTACGGCCGGATCGTAGTTCCGAATGGAACGGCGCCCTTTCATAATGTCCATAAAGTCGTTTGTTTTCAGTTCTGTTTTCATGTGTAATGCACTCCTATGCTTTCATATTTTCTATATTATTCTGCATCTGCGACAATACGTTTTTTAACATACTGCGTTCTTCCTCGCTGACACCGGCAAGCATTTCCTTTATGAAACGCTCTTTCTCCTTTTTGGAAGCCTCAATTCTCTCCCGCCCCTGATCAGTAAGCCGGACAAGTATAATTCGGTTGTCCTCGGGCTTCCGCCTTCTTGTGACCATTTCTTTGGCTTCAAGCTGTTTCAAGTGTCTTGTCACAGCTGCGCCGTCAATATTCACCTTTTTCTGAAGATCGCTTTGGCTGATCTCATCGACGTAAAAAAGCACGGCGAGAAGCTCAAGGCGGGATTGGCTGATTCCGGTGCACGCTTCAAACTTCGTGCCGATCACTTTGTGCAGTGATTGGAGCTGATACAAAATCTCGCCTTCCTCTGAGCAACATGCTGTCAAAACCCATCCCTACTTTCTTTTGCGCAATTAATTGACTAGTCAATGTTTGATATATCAATAATATACATCCGTTATTCTTTTTTTGCAAGTGTTTTCTCCTTTTTTAAAAAAAGCCGCCGGTGAACGGCAGCTCCTTCTTAATGATTATGGATTTTTCTGAAATTACTGCCTTTTACTTCAGCGACATCATATACCGTCACAAAGGCTTGATTATCAATGTCATTAATAATTTCTTTCAGTTTGGTTTCTTCCAAACGGTTGATGACACATGTGATTTCTTTGAATTTTTCATGAGAAAAACCGCCGTATGCTTCTTTATACGTAGCGCTTCGGCCCAATTCTTCACGAATGGTCTCTACCATTAATGCAGGCTCGTTGGTGATAATCTGAAATGTTTTAGAACCGCTTAAACCTTCCTCAACCACATGGATCACCTTGGATGCGATGTAGTAAGCAATGACGGAAAGCAATGCGCCTTGCAGCCCGAATACAAAAGAAACAAAAATAAACACAAAAATGTTTAAAAATAAAATGAGATCGCTCGTGCCAAACGGCAATTTCCGTGACAGAAGCACAGCCAGCATATCAATTCCATCTAAGGCGCCGCCGTTGCGCAATGCCAATCCCATTCCCAAGCCGAGAATAATCCCGCCGACAACGGTGATTAACAGGGTATCTCCCTCAATGATAGCCGGCGTGTGGTGGAAAAAACTCGTGCCCGCGGCAAGTGAGACAATACCGATAATTGATAGAAACGCAAAACCTTTCCCGATTTGCTTATATCCTAACCAGACAAACGGTATATTAATCACCGCAATCAAGATCCCAAGAGGCAAATGAAAGAGCTGTGAACCGACAATGCTGAGCCCGGTTACACCGCCGTCAGATACACTATTCGGAATCAGTACGGTTTCCAGTCCATACGCGGCAATAATTCCGCCGATGATGACCATGATGGCCCGTACGATTGATTTGGCTCTGAATTTCTTACGTCTTTGTTTTTCGATTGTACTCATATCATTCCCCGCTTCAATTATTTTGTCTTATTTAAATATACCATAATTGATACTTTTCGTTAAAAATAAGCCTATCGGCTAGTTGAAGCAGGAACCGAGGAAGGAGATTTCACAGATAACGTATCCATTTATGACTTTAATCATTCACAACGCAATCATTCAGTAAAAGGAATTATCATCCATTAATAGTCTCTTTTGTTTCCCTTCTTCACATATTCCCAATCATGCTCTATATTTTTTCTCACCCGCTGAAGAAGGCTGAAAATGGTTTCTTTTTCCTCAGACGTAAAGCCGGACAGGGCTACTTCCGCAGAGTGCTCTCCTTCTCTTTGCAATAACGGATAAACCTTTCTCCCTTTTTCGGTCGGGAAAAGTTTTTTTATTTTTTTATTTTGATCATCAGGACGCTTTTCAACAAATCCTTGTATTTCCAGTTTTTTGATCGCTCTCGCCGCTGTTGTTCGATCAACTTTAATCATTTCCGCCAGTTTTTCCTGTATCACTCCCGGGTTTTCACATATACGCACAAGATAGAGATACTGCCCTTTTGTTAAGTCTAATTCTTTAAATTCAATATTGCTGATGGAATCCAATGCCCGTGCGATCATGCCGATTTCCCGCAAAATATCAGTCATATCTTTTCAAACCCTTCATGTTTTTGTTGCACTTGCAATATAAATGTTTCGTCGTTACTTCTATAAGACCACAAGCAAGCCGTGCAGTCCAGACTAATATGTGAAAAGGATTGATTGATCATGAGGATAAAAAGAATAACAACGGAAATTGATTTGCAAGCAGCGCTTGAGATGAGAAAAGCAGTATTCATTGAGGAACAGCAAGTACCTGAATCCGATGAATTTGATCAGTTCGATACGCTTGGGGAACAGTGCGGGCATGTCTTGGTTTATCATGAGAATCAGCCTGCCGGCACAGGACGGATCCGCATCGTAAACCAAACAGGCAAGCTCGAACGAATCTGCATCCTGAAGCCTTACCGCAAATACGGGTTGGGCAAAGTAATCATAAGCGAATGAGAAAACATGGTAAAAGAAAAAGGCATCACCCAATGTAAACTGAATGGACAAACACATGCGGAAGGCTTTTATCACATCTTAAATAGTCCGATTAAAATCTATTAATAATTAACAGTTGAAGAGATGGTGAAAAAAGCTGATTCTCTCTATTATGGACTCCTGCCGCGTTACATTTTTTCTATCTTCACATATCTTTACTACTAAGTACGTTTAAATTGATTTCAGGAGGAGATATGAAGTGGAAGAAACGAGTATGGAGCCATCACGACTCTGCAAAGAATTTGCAAGAATTCTCAATTCAACGCCCAGTGTCGTAAATGGCGTATGTACGGCGACAAGATTTCGAAGCAACATTCACCCGGTGGTACTCGGAAGAAGAGCCGAGGCATTTCCTTTTATTCCTCAGGCCTTTTCATTTGAAAGCATGGACTCGGAAGGCAGAGCCTTATGTTTAGGTGAGACTGTTTTACTGCAAGAAGAAGTGAACCCATTAATGAGTGAACTGCGCAAATTCGGTATCATCGTAACTGCCGTTCATAACCATTGGCTGTTTGATAAACCGCGTCTGATGTTTATGCATTTTGAATCAATTGACAAACCTCTCAATTTTGCAAGAAAAGTGAGAGAGGCCCTGAGAGTTCTGACTACTAAAACTGTGCGTGCGGTACCAAAAACTGACGGGGAAATGATTGAACGGCATGGTCTTTGTGACGAATTCAACGATATTCTGGGCGGAACCATGCATACGTTTGAAAATGGAATTTGTACAGTAATGAGATCACGAACGAATATAAAACCGGTTGTACTGGGACGGCCCGGAAGATCATTTTTGCTCATTCCGCAAATGTTTTCATTTGAATCAATGACAAAAGACGGCCGTGCTCTTTGCAGCGGAGAAACTGTAATTCTGCAAAAAGAAATCAATCCATTTATCAGCGCTCTTCGGAAACATGATCTGATTGTAACGTCTCTACACAATCACTGGCTGTTTGACAAACCGAGACTGATGTATATTCATTTCGAAGCGATTGATAAACCTGTCAACTTCGCCTTAAAAGTAAGAAATGCTTTAAAAGTGCTTACTGATAAAGAGGTCGAAGGTTAGCATGTTTCTAAGTATCAAAAAGCGATTCATATAATCGCTTTTACATATGATCAGCCGAAAACAAAAAAGAGGTCAGACATTTGTGTTAAAAAACAGCCTTATAGGCTGTCGTTTTGTGTATATTCTATTGATGAGTTTATACTACTTCATCCCGCATTCCATACAAGCTCTTTATTTCTCAATGGCTTTCTACATGCCGCTGTGCAAACACCTTCTTAGCCACTGAAAGAGCATTAAGTACACGCGGGAAGCCTGTATAAGGAACCAATTGGGTGATACTCTCTACAATCTCAGTCGGTGTTAATCCGGATGTAAGCCCTGTATTGATATGAAGTTCAAGCTGCGGCTCGGTTCCTTGCGTTACAAGGGATGAAATGGTAACAAGCGCACGTTGTTGATTGGTTAATCCCGGTCGTGAATATATATCTCCGTAAGCAAATTCTATAATGTACTTACTTACATCTGGAGCGATATCTTTCAAGTCTTCAGAAATCTTTAAATGCGTAGAGATTTTATCATCGCTTGTTAAAGTGTACTCCATTAATTTGTCTAAACCTTGCTGGTAACGGCTTTGTTCCATTTGAAATTCCTCCTGAAAGGTACTTATTTCCTGACATAAGATAATATATCGCAGCCCTCTCTAACCGTAAAATACATAAAAACTATAAAAACCATTCATTTTTTTCATGAGTGATCTTAGTCTACGTAATTACTCTTACAAAAAGATGAAATATACCGGATAAATTCGCGTACTGCGTGTGAAACGTATTTTCCTTTTTTTAAAATAATTGCCACTTTCCAAGGAATGGATGGGTTAACAATGGAGATTGCCTTAACTAAACTTTGATCAGTCTTTTTCACTATTGACTGAGGGAAAATGGAAATACCTAGTTCTTCTCCAATCATTTCGCTGATAAAATCCCATTGAGAACTTTCATAAACAATATTTGGACGAAAACCGGCTCTAATACACTCCTGAATAATCCGATCGTGAAGAGAAAAGTCTTCACTAAACAGGATGAAAGGTTCATTTTTCAAGTCTTGCATTTCCACAATCTCTTTATGAACAAGCGGGTGAGCGGAATGAACGAAGAGCATCAGTTCTTCATTAAGCAATGGAATGATATCAAACTGCTCTTTGTCCACTGGTTCAATAACCACGCCAAGATCCAGTACTCCATCTTCAACCTCCTGTTTCACCTTGTTTCCTCCATGTTCTATCAGCTTGATGTTCACATCAGGATACAATTGTTTAAACCCTCTAATGATTTTAGGAAAAAACAAGACACCGATCAGCGGCGGTATTCCAATTTTCACTTTTCCTTTTTTTAAATGCAAAAGATCGTATAAGTTCGTCGACAAGTCATCTAATGACTTCATAATCATTTGGCCTTGCTCAAATACAATTTCGCCCGCATCTGTCAAAGCGATTTGTCTAGCGGATCGATCAATGAGCTCAACCTTTAATTCCTCTTCCAAACTTTTAACCATCTTACTTAAGGCAGGCTGTGACAAATGCAGATTTTCTGATGCCTTAGTAAAACTGTTGGATTTAGCAACTTCAAGAAAGTATGTGATTTGGCGTATATCCATCGTATGATCTCCATTCCATAAGTTTAACGAATACATTATATTCTTTTTATTCATTTTACTTATACAATTGCCGGGTGTAAACTTTTAGGAGACCAAAATGTTTCCTGGAGGGGTTACTATGAGTAAATTATTAGAAAGTAAAGTTGCTCTTGTTACAGGCGCGGCTAGCGGAATTGGTTTAGAAATTGCACGTGAATTCGCTAAAGAAGGCGCAAAAGTGGTAATTTCCGATTTGAACGAAAAAGCCGTGCATCATGCAGCTGAGGAACTTAAGGGACAAGGATATGAAGTCCTGCCTGCGGTTTGTGATGTAACAAACGAAGAACAAGTTGAAAAAAGTTTCTCTAAGACACTTGAAACCTTTGGGCGATTGGATATTCTGGTAAACAATGCGGGGATTCAGCATGTGTCAGATATAGAAAACTTCCCGACTGATAAATTTGAATTTATGCTGAAATTAATGCTTACTGCTCCTTTTGGTGCGACAAAAAGAGCGTTCCCTTTGATGAAAAAACAAAAATTTGGCCGCATCATCAATATGGCTTCCATAAATGGTTTAATTGGTTTTGCAGGGAAAGCAGCTTATTGCAGCGCTAAACACGGTTTGATCGGTTTAACTAAAGTATCAGCATTAGAAGGAGCGGAATACGGAATTACTGTCAATGCCTTGTGTCCGGGATATATCGACACTCCATTGGTACAAAACCAGTTACAAGATATTGCAGAGACTAGAGGCATTTCTATAGAAAAGGTGTTTGAAGAAGTCATTTACCCCTTGGTTCCTCAAAAACGTTTGTTAGCCGTGCAAGAAATCGCTGATTACGCAGTATTCCTCGCCAGTGACAAAGCTAAAGGAGTTACAGGGCAGGCCGTCGTAATGGATGGCGGCTATACAGCCCAATAATCTAAATTTCATCTGCAGGAGTAATAGTGCTTTGGATTAAATGATTTACTCTTCAAGAACCAAGCCGATGGTTTTTTAGGAAAGACATAGCTATACAGATTGAAGTTTGATATATATTTGGTATATTAACTTAAGAAAAGCCGCCCTGTTGGCGGCTTTTTTATCCTGAATCCTGTAATGTGAAAATGTTAAAAAGCAACGGAATAGTTGTTGTCTTGCAGAATGCGAAGAAGCTGTTGGGGCTTTCACAAAGTATGTCGGTGAAGCTGCAGATAAGTGTGTAAGATTCCCCTCTCCCCATAATGCGCCCGCACTTTTCATCTCAGCAGCATGAGCATCCGGCAGAGTAGAATTAATACTATTCTGCTTCAATTTATCTTCAATGGTTGGCTGTTATATCAATCTGCAATTAAAAATCAAAGTTTTTCAGGAAATATTTCAACAAATCTCAATAAAGACCGGTATATTAACTTAAATAATTTTGAAGACTTCTGCTAGTGACGGTTTTAAAGATAATCTCTCTCTTACAGCTCTTTGAATATCAAGTTGTCCTAAGTATTTTTTAACCAGCACCCCAACCGTAGTCAGCGAACAATCCGCGTGTCATTGGTGTCATGTCTCTTTCTATTAAAGTAATCATGATAAATTTATCTGCTTGCCAATTCCTTAATCATCAAACCCAATTCATAAATTCCCTTTTGAAGGTCTTCAAGAGATGCATAAGCATATGATAAGCGAATATAATTCCCTTTTTCCTCAGCATAGATCCTGCCGAGATTGAGCAGAATCCCTTTTGATAAGGCTTTGGTATAAAGTAATTTCATGGATATGGAAGGCAATATTTTTACCCAGACAAAGAATCCTCCCTTTGGGATATTCCATGTCGCCACATCTTTCAAATGAGTTTCTAAAACACTCAAGGCCAATTCTCTTCTCACCTTTAATTGACTTCTCACCTGTTCTAGATGCTGCTGGTATTCACCGGATATAAACCACTCTGCCGCTACTCTCTGGGATAACGAACTGGAGCCGTAATCTGTTTGCATTTTTATGTCGGATAAACGTTCAATCACTGGTTCCGGCCCGACAATCCAGCCAATCCTCAAGCCCGGACTTAATGTTTTCGATAAACTGCCTATGTAAAGCACATGCCCATTTTTATCTATTGTTTTAATAGGATCCGGGGGAATCTCATCTATCCATAACTCACGATAAATGTCATCTTCAATAATGGGAAGCTGTGTATTCTCACTTGCCGCAAGGATTTCTTCTCGTCTCTTTTTTGACATTAAAATACCTGTCGGGTTTTGAAAACAAGGATTTGTATATAATATAGCCCTCCCCCGTTCCCCCCTTGCCATGCGGATATGTTCCGGCAAAATTCCATCATGATCCATAGGAACTCCAGTCAGCTTCATACCGGCTGATTGAAATACGTGTAATGAATAAAGATAGGAAGGCTGATCAAGATAAACGGTCGATCCCCTTTGTAAAAGCCCCATTGATATAAGCTGTAAGGCTTGCAGTGCGCCCGAAACAATAAGAATGGAAGAAGGAGAAGCTTGAATGCCGATTGTTCTTAAATAGCCGCTTAATGCCTCTCTCAAAGGCAAATATCCTTTTGGTTCCTCATATCCGAATGCCTCTATGTTTTGAGATACCTTTCCCATGATCTCTTTCATAACAGCTAAAGGAAAAATCTCATGTGAAAGTTCTCCTTTACTGAGCTGTATAAGATCAGAATTTGATTCTGATTTATTGATCTCTTGAACGATTTTTTGGCTTGGCTGCTGAATTCCGGAGGTTACATACTGATCCCAATCGGGAGCGGAATTCTTAGCCAAAAGTGTCCATGTATTGTTCGTAACAACTGTCCCTTTGCCCATTCTGCCTTCGATTAATCCATCCGCCGTCAATTCCTCTAAAGCTGTAATGACTGTGCTCCTGTTCACCTCAAAGTGTTTGGCAAGCGTGCGCTGGCTTGGAATCTTACTTCCGATCGGCCATTCTCCATTTCCTATTTTCTCTTTTATAAATTGAATGATTTGTATGTACTTAGGAAGCTTTCTCATCTTTTTTTCTTCTGGAGCGCTCATTAAAAGGGTCCTCCTTAAAGTGGTTGGGTCAAAATCTATTTAACTGGTTGAAGTCATCTCATCAAATCTTTATTAATATAGAAAAACATTAAATAACTGGTTGGTTTTTGTAAAGAGGAGTGAGAAAGATGAGAAAGAAAACAGTTCGAATCGGCATAGCTTACAGTCTGATGATTGGGTTGTGGGCATCAGCTTTCCCGGGAATTCGCGCGGGTCTTGAGAGTTACACGCCGGAACACCTTGCTTTGTTTCGCTTGTTGATTGGGTCAATGGCATTGTTGGTTTTTGCTGTTTTGACTCATATGCGTTTGCCTGACATGAAGGATATCCCCGCTATTTTATCGTTAGGGTTTTTAGGTTTTGCACTATATCACATTTTGCTGAATATCGGAGAAAAAACTGTCAACGCAGGAGTTGCGAGCTTACTCGTGACCATGACACCTATTTTTTCTGCAATGTTATCCCGTCTGTTTTTTGGTGAACATTTCGGTTTTTATAAATGGGTCGGCTCTATCATTAGTTTATTGGGTGTATCGATCATTTCTTTCGGGGCAGGAAACTATACAAATTCAGTGAACGGCATTTTGTTAATCCTGCTGGCAGCTTTTTCGGAGAGTATTTATTTCGTTTTTCAAGCCCGCTATATAAAAAAATATGGATTTATCCCATTCGTTACATTCACTATTTGGGGCGGGACAATACCTATGCTTGTATTTCTGCCTGGCTTAGGGGAAGAGTTTTTGAACGCTTCAATGAACTCAACATTGTCTATCGTTTACTTAGGCTTATTACCAACGGTTGTGCCTTACTTTGCACTTGCGTATATCACTTCACTCGTCGGTGCTTCAGAAGCAGCCATTTCACTTTATTTAACACCAGCCATAACCTTGGTCATTTCTTGGGTGTGGTTAGGTGAAGTACCTGCGTTTATTGCACTGACAGGCGGGATGGTTACAGTCGCCGGGGTGTGTTTCACCTATCTAACAGTAAATAAAAAGATAAAGATTTTAAATCCTTATTTCTTATCTAAAAAGCAATAAAGCAGATGACATTTAACCCTGAAAATAGAGTCATAAGCAGTTCTCCTTTTTAATACTTGGGTTTCGAAGGCTTCTTCTCCCCAAGGGTGCCAGTTTACGGGGTTGTGGGCGTTACCTTTGTTCAAGAAAACTTGTTGCAAGCAAATTCCCCCACTCCCGTAAAGAATTTTGAAAACTTACATGGCAGATTGAACATTTCTTGACAAAGTTAAAATGTAAAAAGATACAAAGTGTCTATTGATTAAATTATTCTTTTCGTTTTTATTGCGGTTATTGTATGTCTTGTGTTTCTTGACAGGTTTTTCATTTTCACAAATAAAAAAACACGCTGGAAAGATGCTCTAACGTGTCATGATTTACTTCAAATGAGATATTGTTCAACCCATTTTCTTGCAATGTTTTAATGTTGTTTACTAAATCGGGTAATTCAGCAACTGCTGATTCTAATGATGCCACTCCAATTACATTTATTTTCCTTGGATTCGGTGCGTCGAGATCTAAAGGGACGTCCTCATTGGCAGGTATTAATCCGGGTTCATAAGCAAAAGAAAGACTTTGAGCAATTATCCTCTTCACTCCAATTTCATGACACGCATCAACAGTATTTCGCGCACCTATAATTCTGATTCTCGCTTTTTCTTCAAGATTGTAACCTGTTAAAGAGGTAAACTGATGGACAACAACCTCAGGTTAAATTTTCCTAAAAGCATTAAGAACAGCATCTCGATCCATTGCATCTGCTTTTACAGGAGTTACCCCTATTCTTTTGAGGAACGTGTTCGACCGGTTACCTCGGGTCAATGCAAATACTGGATAGCCGTTTTGTATTAATTTAGGAAGAAGGGACCGACCAAGCAACAATGATCTTCATGCTATACCTTATTTACCTGCCAATCTTGAAGCAGCTTCTTCAACTTCTTTATTTGCTTTTTGTAAAACATCCTCCGGACTCAGTAAAGCTGTTCCTTGCACTCGGATAATTTGATAATCCTCAATACCGAGGAAATTGAACATTGATTTCAGATATTTATTTGAGTATTCAACTTCTTCATACCAGTCATCATTTGTATAAATTGATCCGCTAGCTTGTATGACAAGCATTCTTCGTCCATCTTTAAGAAGACCTACTGACCCAGTGTCAGTATATTTAAATGTTTCACGTGCGATCATAATATTGTCCATATAGTCTTTTAATTTTGATGGAATATTGAAATTATGCAAAGGCAAAACAATGACATACGTTTTTGCACTTTTGAATTGTTTCAATACTTCTGTCATGCGTTCTGTTACTTTTTGTTCATCGCTTGTCAGTTCTTCGCCTTTTCCTGCCTTATCCCATGCACTTAAAACTGTTTTATCAATCATAGGCACATCATCACTATATAAGTTAATTTGCTCAAGCTCTTCACTCTCTGGAATTAATTCTTTGTAAGCCTCTAAAAAGTGGTTCATTACCCGTAAACTGTATGATGACGTATCATCTACTTTTGGATGTGCGTTAATGATAAGTGTTTTGCTCATTTGAAACTCTCCTTTTATTTTATATTAAAGACTATATTAATCGACGATTAACTTGGTCACTAATATAAACCTTGTATTTTATTTTGTCAAACGGAACAAATAGTATCTGAAGAAGGGTTTTAAGATTGACTATCATCAAAAATACTCCTAAGATACAATGTGATAAACCTTAAAATCAAAAGCAGGTGAGTTTATATGCAGTACAGTGTTGGGGTTGAATATGCTTTACATTGTCTGGTTTATTTAATAGATGTTCCCTCCAAGGAAAGTGTCGGGATTCGGGACCTTGCAGAGTTCCAAGGACTTTCAGAAACATTTCTTTCAAAAGTTTTCGGTAAATTATCTAAAGCTGGTATTGTAAATTCTGTCCCTGGTGTAAAGGGAGGATATAGGTTAGCAAAATCCCCGGAGGATATTTCCTTTTGGGATGTAATAGAGGCTGTTGAAGGACCAAAACCCATTTTTCAATGTAAAAATATTGTAAGCAATGGTCTGCTTTATCGAGACAAATGCAACTCTTGTGAATCCAGCAATTCTTCTTGTACAATTAACTTGGTAATGCTTGAAGCAGAAGAACAGATGCGTAATTATCTTCGTAATAAAACGCTCGCATGGTTAAATAAAGAATTGGACGTAGTATTGCCTAAAAAAACAAGGACAGATACTCGGGAATACTTCATAAAAAAAAAGCTCTGACTAAATTAATTAGTCAGAGCTTTTTTGTGCTTCAAGATGCCTTCGGAGAATTTTTACGAAAGTATGGACGAGACAACAAAATGAATAAAACTACAGATTAAGTTTAACACTCCGATTCGGAGAGTCAAAGGTTAATGTTCGCCTTTTTGTTCTACTTTATGAAAGGGTCAGCAATTGCTGATATTATAATAATTAATCAACTCTTTGTGGAATGGATGATAACAAATGACATTAGGCCAAAGATTAAAATGGGCTCGAAAAAAATCCGGTTACTCTAATCAAGACGTGACAGCAGAGAAAATTGGATTAACAGGGTAGACATTGTCTAATTACGAAAGGGATTATAGATCGCCCGATCCGGAGACATTAAAGAAACTCGCTGATTTATATGATGTATCCACTGATTTTTTGGTCGGTAGAGAAGAAAAGGACAGACCCAAATCTAAATTGGATCAAACAGTCAATGAAGCAATTGAACAACTTAAAAACGAAGAGACTTTACTTTTCATGAAAGATGATGACATTCAAATATTATATGACTATAAATAAAAAAGTGAGGTTTTATAGACTTCACTATCAAACAGTCACTACTCAATTATTTTTTCATTGTTTGTTGTTGCGCTTGCGTTTTCAACACTATGTGCTTCACCATGACCAGGTCCAAAAAGATTTAATATTACAACTCCTACAAGTATCAAAACAATCCCAGTAACACTGGCAATGTTAATTTTTTCTTTCCAAATCAAAATCGAAATTATTGTAGTAGCAATAGTCCCTACACCAGACCAAACTGCATAGGCGGTATTCAAAGGTATGGACTTCATTGCAAGTGATAAGAAGAAAAAGGAACCTATAAAAGCAATAATTGCACCAATAGTAGGGTAAAGTTTCGTGAAGCCTTCTGCGGCCTTGAGCATAGAGGAACCAATAAGTTCACCAAAAATTGCGAGCAATAAATATAAATATGCCATTGTTAATTCTCTCCTCCTGTATAAATAATCAACGTCTTATAAATTTGTACTAAACCTCTATCGTTTGTTTCATTATTTCTTTATTAGTTACCACTTTACAAGAAACAGCAAATGTTTATAAGTCTTTATTTTGCAAAAAAATTGTGCGCAAAATGACTGGTTTTCCTTAGACGAGTAGATAAAATCTAGTCTAGTTAATCTAATAAGGTATAAACTAAACTCCATTATGGTAAAGTAAAAATAGCAACCAATTTAAAAGTGAAAGAAGGTGAGCCCATGCCAAATAACAGTACACCCAATAGATTAATCGCTGAGAAATCTCCATATTTACTTCAACACGCCCACAACCCCGTAAACTGGCACCCTTGGGGAGAAGAAGCCTTCGAAAAAGCGAAACGCGAAAACAAGCCGGTTCTTGTCAGCATCGGCTATTCGACTTGTCATTGGTGCCATGTAATGGCTCACGAGTCCTTTGAGGACGAAGAGATCGCCGGTATGTTAAACGATAAATTCATAGCCATCAAGGTTGATCGTGAAGAGCGGCCTGATGTGGATTCCGTGTATATGAGAATCTGCCAGCTGATGACGGGGCAGGGCGGGTGGCCGCTGAACGTGTTCGTCACACCAGATCAGAAGCCGTTTTATGCGGGAACGTATTTTCCGAAGACGAGCAAATTTAACCGTCCGGGCTTTATTGATGTGCTTGAACATCTGTCCGAAACGTTTGCGAATGACCGGCAGCATGTCGAGGATATCGCCGAAAACGCCGCCGCTCATCTTGAAGTCAAGATTCACCCGGCTGAGGGCATGCTTGGCGAACAGGCTGTTCATGACACGTATCGCCAGCTGGCCGGCAGGTTTGACACGGTGTACGGCGGGTTCGGCCAGGCTCCGAAATTTCCGATGCCGCATATGCTCATGTTTCTGCTTCGCTACTACAGCTATACGGGCAAGGAACAGGCTTTGGCCGGCGTAACCAAGACACTCGACGGCATGGCGAACGGCGGAATTTTTGATCACATCGGGTTCGGATTCGCCCGCTACTCGACTGATAATGAATGGCTCGTGCCGCATTTTGAGAAAATGCTGTATGACAACGCCCTTCTCCTGACCGCCTATACGGAAGCCTATCAAGTCACGGGTAATGAGCGCTACAAACAGATTGCGATGCAGATCGTAACGTTTATTCAGCGGGAAATGATGCATGAAGACGGCAGCTTTTTCTCAGCTTTAGATGCTGATACCGAAGGCCGTGAGGGGAAATATTACATATGGTCCAAAAAAGAAATCATGAATCTTCTCGGTGATGAACTCGGCCCGCTTTATTGCAAGGTGTATAACATCACAGATCAAGGCAATTTTGAAGGCGAAAACATCCCGCACCTCATTTTCACGCGGCGTGAGGCCATCCTCGAAGAGACCGGCCTCACCGGACATGAGCTGGCCGAACGCCTTGAAGAGGCAAGAACAAAATTGCTGGAAGCGCGTGAAAACAGAAGCTATCCGCATACAGATGACAAAGTGCTGACCTCATGGAACGCGCTCATGATTGCCGGGCTGGCAAAAGCCGCAAAGGTATTTCACGAGCCTGACTTTCTCAGCATGGCGGAAACAGCGATCCGCTTTCTCGAACGTCACCTCATGCCGGACGGGCGCGTCATGGTCCGATACCGCGAGGGCGAAGTGAAAAACAAAGGGTTTATCGATGATTACGCTTTTCTCATCTGGGCTTACCTTGAATTGTATGAAGCGGGTTTTCATCCGTCTTATCTGCAGAAAGCGAAAACGTTATGTACAAGCATGCTGGAGCTGTTCTGGGATGAACGGCACGGAGGTTTTTTCTTTACGGGGAATGATGCTGAGACTCTTCTTGTCAGGGAAAAAGAAGTTTATGACGGAGCCGTGCCTTCCGGAAACAGCGCGGCTGCCGTACAGCTGCTTCGTCTCGGCCGCCTGACGGGTGATGTATCACTGATTGAAAAAGCCGAAGCGATGTTTTCCGTGTTCAAACGGGAAATAGAGGCCTATCCGAGCAGCAGCGCTTTCTTCATGCAAAGCGTACTGGCACACACAATGCCCCAAAAAGAAATCGTTTTGTTCGGAAGGAAAGATGACCCGGACAGAAAACGTTTCATTGAGGCGCTTCAGGAGCATTTCACTCCCGCCTATACGATTCTCGCCGCAGAACATCCGGATGAGCTTGCCGGCATTTCTGACTTTGCCGCGGGTTATCAAATGATCGATGGGAAGACAACGGTCTACATTTGTGAGAATTTCGCCTGCCGGAGGCCGACGACGGATATTGATGAAGCGATGAACATCTTACAAATCAGCAGCAGAGCCTAGGCGGCCTGCTGATTTTCTTTTTTCACAAAACGGAATGCGAGCCATGCGAAGATGATGTTGATCACCAGAGTCGATATGCAATCGTATATTTCATAGCCGCCGGCTGCTGTTGTAAATATCGACGGAATGCCGCCGTATACCGAATGATCCTCTGTGAGAAAGATAAATAAAAACATATTATTGGCAGCGTGACCGCCAAGGGACATCTCCAGACTGCCCGTTTTAACCGTGATAAAGGTCCAGATCATGCCGATGGTAACATATCCGATTCCCGCCCAGAGAGCTCCATTTTCCATCTCCGGATTTCCGAAATGAAGTGCGCCGAATAATCCGCCGATAATGACCGTCAGAACCACCGCGTTTGCCGTCAATTTTCCGGCGAACTGTAGCAGGAAACCGCGAAAGAGAAATTCCTCCGCAGAGGTTTGAATCGGCACCAACAAGACGGCCGCCGCTAACAGCAGCAGAAAACGTGAAGCATGGAATTCCTGAAGCGTGAAACGATCCGGATGAATTAAAAAATCAATCAGCCCCGCAACAAACATCAGCACAACATATGTGCCGAATCCAAAGAAAATTCTCTTCCAGTTCAGCGACTGATTCGGTGTAATGATGGATAAAAACCGCCGCTTCATAATGAAACGAACCGCTATCCAAATGCCCGGAATCGCTATGAAATAGACGATATGCTGTAAATAAATATCCGCCAGCGGGTCACTTAATGCCGCCTCATCCCAATTTATCGTCAGTGAAGGATTGAAAGCGGACGT
This sequence comes from Bacillus sp. Bvel1, assembly GCF_014872755.1. Taxonomy (NCBI): domain Bacteria; kingdom Bacillati; phylum Bacillota; class Bacilli; order Caryophanales; family Bacillaceae; genus Bacillus; species Bacillus sp. Bvel1. The sequence goes on from NZ_JAAOBZ010000008.1 coordinate 946,984, forward strand.
GAGAAACATATAAAACACGGTCAGTATGCTTCCGAAAAAGAACAAACCCACAATGAGCAACAGAGAAAGAAGATATCTCGATACACTATTTCTTCCCTCTGCGGGCCGTACAAATGTATTCATATTTATGCATCAACTTCCTTTCCTTCAACATTTTACAATATAAACAGAAACAGATATAGGAAATGTTATATATTTTAAGAAGAAAGCGCTATGCCGTTTCCTTTGGCTCTGGTTATTTACACTCTGTTTTTGCCAAAAAAAGACCTTTATAATGTATTCGTCAGATAAATTTACAGTATTTTCTGATTACAATTGCTAAGTCAGGGGGTTTTTTATGAAACATCAGACATTCTCAAATGTAGCGAACCGATTAGACCGTCTCCCCATTTCGCGTGTGCACTATCAAGTATTAACCGCTCTCGGAATCATCTATTTTTTCGATCTCGCTGATCTGTTTACGCTCAGCAACGTGGCTCCGGCGCTGATTGAGCATTGGGGCGTGAAGCTGTCCGTCATTGCCGACATCACGGCGGCATCCTTCCTGGGCATGTTTTTAGGCGCCTCCATCGGCGGAAGACTGTCCGATCGGATCGGCAGGAAAAAAGCGCTGAATTGTTTTGTCCTTGTCTTTTCGATCTCATCTTTTCTGAATGCACTGGCATGGGACATTCCGTCCTTAATGATTTTCCGCTTCTTGACCGGGCTCGGCGTCGCGGCCGCCATGATTGTGACGAACAGCTATTTGGCGGAATTTTTTCCATCATCCGTACGGGGAAAATACATCTCCTTTTGCGCCATGATCGGACTGATCGGCGTTCCCGTCACAAACGTTGTTTCCGCTTTTGTCATTCCTTTAGGCTCATGGGGGTGGCGGCTCGTATTCGTATGGGGGGCGGCCGGTCTCATTTATTTCTTTTTTATCCGCCGGCTTGAGGAATCGCCGCGCTGGCACGAAAATCGGGGCGCATATGATCAGGCAAACGCCATTATGAACCGTCTTGAAGCACGTATAGAGAAAGAAAAAGGCCCGCTTCCCGCGCCAAAAGAGGCGGCAGAAGTACATACAGTGAAGCACGCAGGCTACTTAGGGCTGTTTCAGGGCAGGAATTTAAAGATCACCATCATCCTGTCAGCGGTATGGATTCTTGAAACCTTTGGCTTTTACGGCTTTGCTTCATGGGTGCCCAGCCTGCTGAAAAGCAACGGCATCACCATGGAAAAAACGCTGTGGTACAATGTGCTTCACTCTGTCGGCGCACCGCTTGGCGCGTTGCTCGGTTCCAGGATATCCGAGACGTTCCAAAGGAAATGGATCCTGGCCGCAAGCGCTTTTCTGACTGCCATTGCCGGACTGTTATACGGCATGACGTTTATTCCCGTCATGATTATTGTGTTTGGATTTGTCGTCAACGTCACGGAACGGGTTTTCACCTCAAACTTATACGCATATACATCGGAGCCGTATCCTACGGAATATCGCTCGGCCGGGAGCGGGCTGGCGTACGGGCTCGGCCGTTTTTCCAATATATTCGGCTCCCTGCTCGTCGGATTTATTGCCGTTAAGCTCGGCTACATCAGCGTCTTTTTGTTCATCGGCGGCTGCTGGCTTCTATGTTCCGTTTTGTTAATCCTCTTCGGTCCGAAAACTAATGCTCAGCAAATTTAATCAATAAAACAGTGCGGGTTCCCCCGCACTGTTACACTGTGATTTCTATCAAATTGCCTTCCCCATCCTCTATCACGCTCTCATAATATCCGTCACCCGTCACGCGCGGGCCGCTTACAACCTGAAATCCGTCATTTTTAAACGTCTCCGTCAATTCATTCACCCGCTCCTTGCTGCCTGTAGAAAATGCGAGATGCGCCCATCCGGTCATATTCTGTGACGGAGCTTCATCAATGCCGCCTTTTTTCATAAGTTCCAGCCTGCATCCGGAGTCAAACGAAAGAAAATACGATTTGAAATCTTTTTTCTCATTATGATAAAGGTCATTGGCCTTGGCGCCGAAGTATTTCTCATAAAATTCTTTCATCCGTTCTAAATCTTTCACCCATATGGCCGCATGTTCAATTCGCATATGTCCGCCTCCTTTTTTTTCTCAATCTAGTTATAAAGCATGAAACCCATTTCAGCTCAAGACTTTTTCCGCTGAAATTGATGCATAATTTGTTTTTTAACCGTTTCTCCGTGCAAAAACAGCAAAAATGCTTCCCTTCCGACCCGTTCCAAATGAAGTTCCAGAGATGGGATATTCAATGCCCGACTGACGCTCAGGTTTCCCTCGCCGATGATCTCCGCGTCCCATTTCTGTTCTTTCGCAAACTGGTACAAGCCGGCAGCCACATCATCACTGTGCGCATAGATGGCCGTCGGCGCCTTGTCGAAACCCCAGAAGTGTTCACCTGCCCGCTTTCCGTCGTCCATATCATGGCATCCGATCAGAATGCGGGTTTCATCAAGAGAGCCGAAAACCGCCTTATATGCGGTTACCTTGTCGGCCGTACTCGGGCTTTTTTCCGCTTCCCGCACACATGTAAAAGCAACATCTTGATGCCCGCGGTTTTTCAAATACAAAAAGCTTTCTCTGTAAGCTGCCTGCCTGTCATTATAAGCGCAGGGAATCTCTTGATGCTGCGTATATTCACAAGCGACAATGGGACCGTACTCCAGATAAGGCACAGCGGTTTCCCATTCATTCGCGCGGGACGTGACAATCAGTCCGTCAATCTTTTTCATTTTCAGCAGTTCGAAATAGGTCATCTCTATAGCGGGGTCATAGTTGGTGGGGAGAAGGGTTGTCACGTAATCATGGGCAAACGCTTCCTTCGTGATACCGTTTACAATTTTGTCAAAGCAGGGATGGTCGCTGTACGGCAAAATCACGCCGATTGTATTGGTCTTTCCTCGAATCAGATCAATGGCGGTTCGATTAGGGGTATAATCCAGCTCCTTCATCACTTGATTCACAAGACGCCTTTTCTCCTCAGATACGTACGGGTGTCGGTTTAATACGCGTGATACGGTAGCCACCGACACATTCGCCAGTTTCGCAATCTCTTTTATATTTGCCATGTGCTCCTCCATTTTTGGTGATAAAAAAGCAGCAAGAGTGGATTTCTCTTACTGCTATCTCATCATAAATCCACTGTCATTTCAACAGGGCAATGGTCAGAACCCATGATATCGGCGCAAATGGCCGCTTCGCTGATCCGCGGCTTCAGTCTGTCTGAAACAATGACGTAATCAAGCCGCCAGCCGATGTTTTTCTCACGTGCGTTCGTCCTGTAAGACCACCAGGAATAGGCGCCTTCCCGATCAGGATATAAATAGCGGAATGAGTCGGTAAATCCGGTGTTCAGCAGGGCGCTGAACGCTTCCCGCTCCTGATCCGAGAAACCGGCGTTCTTCCGGTTGACTTTCGGATTTTTTAAATCTATCTCCCTGTGTGCGACATTCAGATCGCCGCATAATATCACGGGCTTCTTCCGGTCAAGCTTCTGCAGATACTCCTTAAAATCGGCTTCCCATTGAAGACGGTAATCAATTCGCTCTAATCCGCGTTTGGCATTCGGCGTATAACAGTTGACGACGAACAGGTTCTCAAATTCAAGTGTGATCACCCGTCCTTCTTGATCATGATCGTCAATTCCCAGTCCATAAAACACGTGAAGCGGCTTTTCTTTCGAAAAAACAGCCGTGCCTGAGTAGCCTTTTTTCACCGCGTAGTTCCAATAGTCATGATACCCTTCAAGCTGTAATGATACTTGTCCGTCCTGTACTTTCGTTTCTTGCAGACATAAAATATCGGCTTTCGTTTCCTGAACGTAAGTATTGATATCTATCTTTTTCATCACGGCACGTAAGCCGTTTACATTCCAAGAAATCAGTTTCATGTGTTCCCCCCTGTCCGGCTCAGCCGGCATTCCAGTGTTTCAATGTTTCCGCCCTCTAATGCCAGCAGCTGCTTTTTCATTTCTAAACCGCCTCTGAATCCGGTCAGTTTTCCGTTTTTTCCGATGACGCGATGGCACGGAACCGTAATCAATACCGGATTTTTCCCGATTGCGGCGCCCACGGCTCTTACGGCTGCCGGTTTCTGAATCATTTCTGCTATATCCGAATAGGAGTATGTCTCGCCGTACGGTATGTCCATAAGCGCTTTCCATACAGCAAGCTGAAATTCTGTCCCGTAAAGATCCACCGGCACTGAAAAAGCTGATCTGCCATTTTCGATGTACTCGGACAGCTCTGCCGTGTAAGACGCCAGCTTCTCATCATCACGTGCCAATCGGTATTGCGGCAGTGATTTTTTTGCCCACTGCTCAAGCTCTTCAAAGCTTCCATGATTTGAACCTATAAAGCAAAGCCCTTTAGATGTGGCGGCTGTATACAGGCTCCAATCATTCCGTGTGAAAAGTGTCCAATAGACCATTGTCTCTTTACTCATATTGAACCTCCCTGTCCCATTCCGGCAGTTTTTCGGTATTCTGTGGGCGAATTCCCGGTTCTCTTTTTAAAAAGAGTGGCAAAATGCGCTGTGTTTGGAATTCCGACCGTCAGAGCAATCTCCATGACTGTCATATCAGTATGCTTTAAAAGGTGTTCCGCCTTCGCCAATCTTATTTTCTGTATATACTCAATCGGGGATATTCCCCTGATTTTTTTAAATGTCCGCTGTAAATGATAAGGGCTGCCGTGACACATTTCGGCCAGTACACTCAGAGTCAGAGATTCGTGATAATGGCGGTCAATGTACTCAATGATTTGAGCAATCCATTCTTCATCAGGAAGACGAAGACCGTTCGGCCGGCACCTTTTACAGGGACGAAAATGTTTATCAATCGCTGCATCAGCCGTATCAAACACCAGCACGTTTTCTTTATTCGGAATTCTCGATTTACAAGAAGGCCGGCAGAAAATCCCCGTCGTTTTTACTGCATAATAAAATGCCCCGTCATAAGAAGCATCATTGCGTATGATTGCGCTCCACTTTTCATCAGTCAGGATATTTCTGTCTGTCTCCATCTCAGCCACCCCCTGTTCTTCAGTATAAACAAATTCATTGCATAAGTACGCGTATTTGAATAGAGGAGCAAGATAACAAAGATAGATGTCAGGAGCACTTCCATGTTTCATGTGAAACATTTCGGCAGGATGGAGGAGGACTGATATAAAAAAAGAGCAGGAGCCCGCAGGCTCTTGCTCTTTTCTTTCGGCTTACTCGCCAGTTACGTATGGAAGTAAAGCCATTTGACGTGCGCGTTTGATCGCGATAGTCAATTTACGTTGGTATTTCGCGTTTGTTCCAGTTACACGGCGAGGTAAGATTTTACCACGCTCAGAAACAAACTTTCTAAGAAGATCTACATCTTTGTAATCGATGTGCGTAATGCCGTTAGAAGTGAAGTAACAAACCTTACGGCGTTTCGCACGACCGCCTCTGCGTCCTCCTGCCATTGTCATTTCCCACCTTTCTCGTTATGAATATAGCGATAATCTATTAGAACGGAAGATCATCATCCGAGATGTCAATCGGCTTGCCGTCGTTGGCAAATGGATCATCATTAAAACTGTTCCCTTGATTTCGTCTCTGGTTGTTCTGATTTCCGCCGAACGGATTATCATTTTGGCCTCCGCCAAAGTATTGGCCTCCGCCGCTGTTTCCTTCGTTGTATCCGCCTGATCCAGAACCGCCGCTGTTTTTAGGCTCAAGAAATTGAACACTTTCAGCTTGGACTTCTGTCACGAAGACACGCTGTCCCTGCTGATTTTCATAATTTCTTGTCTGGAGTCGGCCGTCTACGCCGGCAAGGCTTCCTTTTTTAAGAAAGTTTGCAACGTTTTCGGCTTGTCTTCTCCAAGTGACACAATTAATGAAATCGGCTTCACGTTCTCCGGACTGGTTCGTGAATGTACGATTCACAGCAAGAGTAAACGTGGCGACAGCCGCACCGCTTGGCGTATAACGAAGCTCTGGGTCTTTTGTCAGTCTTCCGACTAATACAACTCGGTTAAGCATATGAAAGACCACCTTTTAACATTATATATTTCAAATTGCTTATTCTTCTTCTTTAACAACGATGTGGCGAATGATATCGTCACTGATCTTAGCTAAACGGTCGAATTCAGCAACCGCTGCAGCTTCAGACTGAACGTTTAAGATTTGGTAGAAACCGTCACGGAAATCGTTGATTTCGTAAGCAAGACGACGTTTACCCCAATCTTTTGTTCCAGTGATCTCCGCTCCGTTAGAAGTCAATACGTTGTTGAAACGCTCGATAACTGCCTTCTTTGACTCTTCGTCAATGTTCGGACGGATAATGTACATAACTTCGTACTTTTTCATCTGTTTGCACCTCCTTTTGGTCTAAGCGGCCCTATAATGGGCAAGGAGCAATAATTCTATTACTCACAAGTTTATATTATACCAAAGCTCTTGTCCCTTTACAACTGTGTCCTATACATTAAATCGGAAATGAATGACATCTCCGTCTTGGACTACATATTCCTTACCTTCCAGACGCACTTTTCCGGCTTCTTTCGCTCCGGACATTCCGCCGCCTGCCAAAAGGTCTTCATAAGCAACCGTTTCAGCGCGGATAAAGCCGCGTTCAAAGTCAGTGTGGATGATACCCGCACACTCAGGAGCTTTCATGCCTTTTCTGAATGTCCATGCGCGCACTTCCTGTTCGCCCGCCGTAAAGTATGTTGCAAGGCCGAGAAGAGAGTATGACGCTTTAATCAGCTGATCAAGACCTGATTCTTCGATGCCGAGCTCCTCAAGGAACATTTGCTTTTCTTCGCCTTCCAATTCGGCAATTTCAGACTCAATTTTCGCACAGACGACGATAACTTCGGCATTTTCACCCGCGGCGTACTCACGGATTTTCGCAACGTATTCATTGTCTGAAGGATCAGCCACTTCATCTTCGCTTACATTCGCCACATAAAGCACGGGTTTTGAAGTAAGCAAATGAAGCTGCTTCACAAGCTTTTGCTGTTCTTCCGTAAATTCAACGGAACGGGCAGGCTTTTCTTGTTCGAAAGCTTCTTTTAATTTAGACAGAATGTCAAATTCAAAAACCGCTTCTTTGTCTTTTTGCTTCGCAAGCTTGCTTACACGCGTGATGCGTTTTTCGACTGTCTCCATGTCGGCAAGAATCAATTCAAGATTGATCGTTTCAATATCGTCAATCGGATCGACTTTCCCTGACACGTGCGTAATATTGTCATCAGCGAATGCACGTACAACGTGGCAGATCGCATCAACCTGACGGATATGAGAAAGAAACTTATTTCCGAGTCCTTCACCTTTAGATGCGCCTTTTACGATCCCCGCGATATCAGTGAATTCAAACGCAGTCGGCACCGTTTTTTTCGGGTTCACCAATTCAGTCAGCTTTTGCAGACGTTCATCCGGCACTTCCACGATTCCCACGTTCGGATCAATTGTACAGAACGGGTAGTTGGCTGATTCGGCACCAGCCTGGGTAATTGCATTAAATAACGTCGATTTTCCGACATTCGGCAAACCGACAATTCCAGCAGTTAAAGCCATTCTTTCATCTCCTCTATATCAAACCATCATCGTATAAACGTATTGTAAACCTAGAGCAATTATAAGGAGGTTCATAGGAAAAGACAAGCTGAGAAAAAAGCATTTCCCGCCCTCTCTCTCCTTAGATTATCCTTTTTTAACCGCTACCAGACAGTCAAAAAGCGTACTTCCCATTCCATTATCGGAATTTGAATCCTTTGTGAGCATGTTGACGGAGCCTCCGAATGCCGCCCACATGCCTTCATCTATATTCACCGTCTTCGGGTGAGCCTGCTTCATGATTTTCACCCTGCCGCGCAGACGGCCGCGGTCATTGTATACCTCTGCCGTATCTCCGTCTTGAAGTGAAAGCTCCTCGGCGATATCCGGCGACAGGTCCACCTGAATCTGCTGGAGCTTTTTAATAAACGGCACGTGCTGTGAATGATTGGAGCGCTGCGGGTGAATGGACAGCAGCGTATACGGATATTTCCCGGCCAGTCCGGCGTCGTGATAAACAGACTCCTCCGGCACTTCCAATTGAGGGAGGCCGCTGTATCCTTTCTCTTCTGCCAGTGACGAGACGAATTCTAATTTTCCGCTTGGGGTTAAAAATTGAAAATCACTCCACGGAACCTGTTTAACCGGAAGCGGCATATGTCCTTTTTCCTTTAATTGCTCAAGGGTGATTCCTTCTTTCTCCAAGGAAGAGAGCCCCATTTTCAAGAAATCTTCCGCACTGTAATCAAACAGCTCCCCGAATCCCAGACGCTTTGCGAGTTCCGTCCAGATCCAGCGGTCTGATTTTGCCTCTCCCTGCGGTTCCGCAAGCTTCTTACCATATTGAACATAGTGATGATACATGCTGGAATAATAAATATCTTCCTCTTCGAAAACAACGGCCGTCGGCAGCACATAGTCACAGAGCTTCGCCGTATCGGTCATGACCGAATCAATGGCCACTGTGACCGGCGTTTTTTCAAACGCTTCCTTCACTTTTTTTGTATTCGGCACCTGTGTCAGCGGATTGCCGCACGTCACGATGATCATCTCAATCGGCGGGTCGGCTGCATTCAGCGCCTCTTCAGCTTGAGTCATCATCGAAAACGTTCTCGAACTTTTCTTCAAATCAGGACGAGTGAGCTCGGCCTTTGCAAAGCTTTCACCGACTTGCACATTTCCGAAGTTGGCGCCGCCGCCTTTGATACCGACATTTCCGCTCGCCGCAGCTAAAGCGTCAATCCACCGTATCGTCCCGCCCCCGTTTTTATATCTCTGCATCCCAAGACCCATAAAAGTGGAGGCGGGACCGTCAGCATATAAATCGGCAAGATATTCAAGCGCTTCTAAAGACGTTTCTGTTTTCTCAATGATCTCCTCAAAAGAAATCGTCTGCAGAAGCTTGTCTATTTCCTCAAAACCGACCGAATGCTTTTGAATAAAATCAGAATCGGTTCTGCCGGTTTGGCATAATATTTTTAAAACACCCGCCGCAAGCCAGCCATCCATGCCGGGTTTGACGGATATATACCGGTCGGCAAGCTTTGCAGTCGGGTTAAAAATAGGGTCAATGACCGTCAGTGTCGCTCCTTTTTTCTTCACCTGCTGCAGATGATGATAGAGGTGCATATTCGTCCGGGACACGTTTCTGCCCCATACGATCACATGCTTGCTGTGATAAATATCAAGCGGTCCATGCCCGTAAGAACGCCCGAAATCCCAGCGCTGCGCTTCAATGCCGGAACCCCAGCAAATGCTGCCCGCAATCTCGGTTACACCGCCGTATCCATTGAAAAAACGCTGGTCGAGCGCCTTCAAAAGACCGTTATTGGCGTAGTCATGACTGTGCAGCACTGCGGCAGTGCCCAGCGTCTCCTTAATCACCGCCATTTTTTCAGCAATTTCATCTAACGCCTGCTCCCAGGAAATGCGGACAAATTCGCCGTCTTTCTTTTTTAAAGGAAAACGAAGCCGTTCCGGCGCATTCGTTTTCGTCTCCAGCATTCTGCCCCGGCCGCAAATTTTCCCTTCCGTAATAGGATGATTCGGGTCTCCGTCTACTTTCGTCACCTTTCCATCCTCAACTGTCACCAAAAAGCCGCAGCTGTCCCAGCAATTCAGCGGGCACGCTGACTGATGCACTTTGCTCATCGGGCCTCTTCCTCTCCTCTATATGAAAAAGCATGAGCGCCAGCCCTTATGATGTAGGCTCCTCATGCTTGACGAGTACTTTTTTCAGCTTTCTCTCAAAATCTCTTCTCGGAATCATGACACTGTGGGAACAACCCGTGCATTTGATCCGAATATCCATTCCCATCCGAATGATTTTCCATCTGTTTTCACCGCAAGGATGCGGTTTCTTCATTTCAACAATATCATTCAGGCCAAAGTCTTTATCCGCCAAGACCCTTCACCTCTCTCCATAGACTGCTTTATTTATTGTACAAAAAAAAACAGGATAAGAGCAACGGCCGCACTCAAAATGAGCATTATACTTTTTTCCATCTCCCTAAAATAGGGTAAAGAAGAAGACATACCAGCAAATAAAGACTTAAAAGCCCGTAAATGGGATATAAAATGGCGATCAAATCTGAAAAACCGATTGTCGTAAAAGGCACCATCACAGCTAAAAGAAGAGATACGAGCGTCCATCTCGGCAATTTCACAAATGCAAGCATTCGGCTGGACAGCCCGAAAAGACCGGTCACCGTTGTCGTATAGATGGCTAAAAAAAGCACGGCGGCCATACAAAGAAATAACGGATAAGGAGCGCCTTCAAGGACGGCGAAAAGAGGAATCTCATATTGTGTAAGACTGCCTGAAAGCTGTACAAGCGTTTCATTGTAAACAAATGAAATCATACCGAAAATCAGCCCGCTTGCAACGCTTGCGATTTTGGCTTCTCCCAGTCCCTTCATATCTTTCCCGATTGAAGAAAGAACAGCGACAACAGAAAGAATGTTTAAGGACGTGAAGGTAATGCTTGCCGGCCAATTATACTGGCGGGTCAAGTCTATCGTCCACGTGTAATGATGCGTTGTCTGAAAAAAGACCAATGCATATAACAGCCCCGCTACAAGAATCGGTATCAAAATACTATTCAGAGATAATATCCCTTTTATATCCCAAAAGAATAAACCCACGGTCACAATGCAAAGAAGAAAAATACCGATCCAAAACGGCAGCTTGTACATTTGCAGCGTCACACCGCCGCCGGCAATCATAACCATCGTCATTGAAAACAAATAAAACATAATAAGCACATCATAGACTTTAGCAAGAGCCGGCCCCATCAGATGCTCAAGCACAGGTAAAAAGTGCGTTGATTGAACCCGATAGCTGATCTTCAACACAATATAAGCCGAAATCGTAAACATGACTGTAAACAATACAATAGCCAGTCCGCTTTCGACACCGAAAAACTGCCATATTTCCTGCCCGCTTGCATACCCGGCCCCAATCTGGCTGCTTAATATGAGCAGCATCCACTTCATCCCGGCTCTCCACACCCTCATCACCTCATAAAATTTCTGATCATCTCCGCATATTGCTACTATATTGAGTGACAGCAGCAAACATTCATACAATTGGGACAAATATGGTATGATAACGACGATTGACTATTCAGAAACTTCATTTATGTTAGGCGCTCAAATCATGGACATCAGGCGTTTAACCGCAAGTGATACCCAGCCTTACTCCGATTCAGGCTCAAAGCTTTAAAAGATCACCCGGACGCATTCGCCGTCAGCTATGATGAGGAGAAAGAATGGCCGTCCGAAAAATGCAAAGCCAGGCTTGAAGCCGGCAGTGCCATCGTGCTTGGCGCCTTTGAACAAGACAGCCTGATAGGAATCCTCAAGATCTCCAAGCATCTGCTGTTTAAACTAAGACACATTGCGGTTATCGGTTCTATGTATATTTCCCCCAAACACCTAGGGTCAGGCGCGGGAAAAGCTTTAATGACGGAAGCCATCAGCCGGGCAAAAAAGATGAAAGACACAGAACAGCTCCATCTCTCTGTTACTTCAACAAATGGAACCCGCAAAAAAACTCTGCGCTCAGTTAGGATTATCCTCTTCTCTGCAGAAAAAAGAGCGCTGGAATTAGATCATCAGCAATATGTTGATGTAGATCAAATGGTCTTATTTCTTTCATGAACTTAGAGAATAACTGCTCTGGGTTCTTTTTTCTATCCCGCTCTTTTCAAACAACCGGCATGCTCATCATGACATAAGCATAAAAAAAGGCAGCGCTGGATATACTGTAAACAACCATACATCACCAAAAACAACAATGTAATACTCGTATGACATGACAAGGAAGTGAACCTTATGAATCGAAAAGGCGGGCTTTTTTCTCAAGAACGGGCAAAACAATATGTATCCCATACGGATTCTTCTGCTGCGAATCAAATACAAGCAATCCTTACTTCATCTTTACGTAAAGCAGCCGGCAGACCGTTAGTCACCGTGTGTATCGGTACAGATCGGTCGACCGGAGATTCATTAGGTCCGCTCGTAGGAACAAAGTTAGAAAAAATGAATTTAGGCAGATTGCACGTTTACGGCACGCTGTCAGATCCTGTTCACGCCGTCAATATGAAAGACAAGCTGAAAGATATTCAACATCTACATAAAAATCCGTTTATTATAGCGGTTGATGCTTGTTTAGGCCGCGTCAAAAGCGTAGGCTCATTTCAAATCGGCGATGGGCCGCTGAAGCCCGGAGCAGGTGTTCAAAAAGACCTTCCTGAAATCGGTGACGTCCATATCAATGGAATCGTCAATGTCAGCGGGTTTATGGAGTATTTTGTCCTGCAGAATACGAGGCTTCATCTTGTTATGAGCATGGCAAATGTTTTAGCAGAGGGGTTACAGCTGACAGATAAATCAGAAGGCCGGCAGGAACGGCTCAGTCCGTTTCATAAGCTGACAAGACGTATATAAAAAACCATCTTTTTTAAAAAAGATGGTTTTTACGCTTCTCTTTCGGACAATAGTTCCAGGATACGTTCAAGATCTTCATTTGAGAAAAACTCAATCTCAATCTTCCCTTTTTTCTTTTGTCTCTTAATATTGACTGTTGTTCCGAAGTAATTTTGCAAATACGATTCCCGCTCTTTTAACACAACATCTTGAACAGGTTCTTTTTTCTTTGTTTCACGTGGAACATTGTTGTTTAACTGCTGAATCAGCTGCTCAAGCTGGCGGACGTTCAGCTGTTCTTCAACCACTTTCTTCACAAGCGGTTCAAGCTTGTTTTTATTTTTCAAGCCAAGCAAGGTTCTGCCGTGTCCCATGGATAACGTACCTTCTGCAATGAGGTTCTGGATGCTTTCCGGCAGCGTCAGCAGTCTTAAATGGTTGGCAATATGAGGCCTGCTTTTCCCGAGCCGTTTAGCGAGCTGTTCCTGGGTTAAATCCAAATGCTTCAGCAGTGAGTCATATGCCAGAGCTTCTTCAAGCGGTGATAAGTCTTCACGCTGAAGGTTTTCCAAAAGAGCGATTTCCCGCATCAGCGATTCAGATAAATCCCGCACGATAGCCGGCACTGTCTCTTTACCGGCAAGTTTTGCGGCGCGGTAACGGCGTTCGCCGGCTACAATATCATAGCCCTTCAATGATTTTCTCACGATAATGGGCTGAAGAATGCCATGCTGAATGATGGATTCCTTCAGTTCAGCTAATGACTCATCATCAAATTGTTTTCTTGGCTGATAAGGATTGGGGCGTAAATCACTGATTTTAATTTCTTCCACTGTCTCTTCAGACAAATCAACCTGATTAAACAACGCGTTAATCCCTTTTCCGAGCCCGCCTTTAGCCATTCGCTGCCACTTCCTTTGCTAAATCTAAATATACTTCCGCACCTCTCGAACGCGGATCGTATAATATGATCGGCTTGCCGTGACTCGGCGCCTCACTTAAACGGACATTGCGAGGAATAATGGTTTGATACACTTTATCTCTAAAGTATTTCTTTACCTCTTCTATCACTTGAATGCCGAGATTCGTTCTGGCATCAAGCATCGTCAGAAGCACTCCTTCTATCATTAAGTCGGTATTTAAATGTTTCTGCACAAGCCGAACTGTATTTAATAATTGACTCAATCCTTCAAGAGCGTAGTATTCGCACTGAACCGGGATAACGACTGAATCTGAAGCGGTAAGCGCATTAATCGTTAATAACCCGAGAGACGGAGGACAATCAATAATCATGTAATCGTAATTTTGTTTCACAGATTCTAATGCTCTTTTCAGCCTGACCTCCCGTGAGATCGTCGGAACCAATTCGATTTCCGCTCCCGCAAGCTGGATCGTGGCCGGAATGACATCTAAGTTCTCTACTGAAGTCGGTTTAATAATTTCTGTAACATCTGCATCATCTACTAAAATGTCGTACACACAATGATCCACATCGGCTTTTTCAATCCCTAATCCGCTCGTTGCATTGCCCTGCGGATCAATATCAACAAGAAGAACCCTTTTACCTATGTAAGCCAAGCAAGCCCCCAGATTAACAGAAGTCGTCGTCTTCCCGACTCCGCCTTTTTGGTTCGTAATTGCTATGATTTTTCCCACGATGTCACCTACCTTCACATGAACATGTACTGTCTTGTTTCTATCTTATCAAAAAAAGAGTAAAGCGTTTTATTTTTTTCATAATTTGTTTATCAGCAAGTGAAAAAAATGTAAACGAAAAAGACACTTTCTAATATAAGTTCTCCGATAAAGTGACTTTTTTGACTGTAAAAAGACAATTCACGACACAAAAAGATAAAATTTTACATATGTAATGTATAGTGCACAATAAATCTATTATTATCTCAAAATAGTTTTTTGATTAAAATAAAAACTCCCCTGCTGATCAGGAGAGTTTTTATTTAGGTATCCGAATGGTAAGCTGGATGTACTCTTCGAATTCTTCTTCTTCAGTGTTCAGCCTGACGCCGCTGTCTTCCACCATGGACAGTGACTGACGAATCGTATTCATCGCAATTCTTGTATCCCTGCTGAACGCTTTGCGTCTCGGCTTTGGTTTCTGCTTATTCTGTTCAAGCATTTTCACCACTCTGTCTTCCGTCTGCTTGACGTTTAAGCTTTTCTCAATGATTTCCGCAAGCAATGTGACCTGAAACTCCGGCTGTTTGAGCGGAATCAGTGCTCTTGCATGACGTTCCGTAATTTTTTTCTCCATAATCGCATCCTGGACGGGTTCCGGGAGCTTTAACAATCGGAGCTTGTTCGCAATCGTTGACTGGCCTTTTCCTAAGCGCTGCGCCAAGGCTTCCTGTGTTAAATCATGAAGTTCTAACAGCCTTGCGTACGCATGAGCTTCCTCAATGGAGGACAATTCTTCCCTTTGCAGGTTTTCAATCAAAGCGACAGATGCTGTTTCCGTATCAGAAAAATCTTTAATAATTGCGGGAATATTCTCCCATTCAAGCGTCTGTACCGCTCTCCAGCGCCTTTCACCCGCAATGAGCTCATATTGTCCTTCATCTTCTGTATGTCTGACAACAATCGGCTGAATGATGCCGTGTGTATGGATAGTCATTGCTAACTCTTTGATTTTTTCATCTGAGAAAATGGTGCGTGGCTGAAAACGGTTGGGAACGATAGCATGTACCGGTATTTCGAGTATCTCTTCTTTGTTTGTATCATGCTCAGCTATCTCCGGTTCCTCTTCCTTCTCACCAAACCCGAAGAAACGAGAGAATGAATGCTTCATGTACCTACACCACCTTTAAAAACTGCCATTTTTATAATTCTATTTTCTCATGGTTTTTCCTGCTGTATCTTCATCAATTTTGCAGAAAATATGATGGAATTGTCACATCAGGCTGTCTAAATTACCCTTCAATTGGCGATTTATTTGGAGTACCCGGTTTTCTCGGATATTTTTTCGGAGTGCTTTTCGTCTTGCGAATGATCATAATGTTCCGTTCACTTTCTTCAACGGGAAGTGTAAAGGAATGAACTTGTTCAAGCTCTCCTCCCAATACTTTAATCGCCTTTTGCCCCGCTTTCAGCTCTTCATCAGCGGCTGCAGCTTTTAGTGCCGCAAAAATACCGTTTTTCTTGGCCAGCGGCAGACAAAGCTCACTCAGGACCGACAGACGCGCCACCGCACGGGCCGTCACGAGATCGAAGCTTTCCCGGACGTCTTTCCGCTGTCCGAATGTCTCCGCTCTGTCATGGACAAATGTCGTATGCTCTAATTGTAAAGCATCAGAGAGAGTTTCCAAAAAAGTAATCCGCTTATTCAGTGAATCGACGATGGTGACATGCAGATGCGGGAAGCAGATTTTGACGGGCAGGCTTGGAAAACCGGCGCCGGCGCCGACATCACAAAGAGTGGTGACCTTTTCAAAATCAATATAAAATGCCGCCGTTATCGAATCATAAAAATGCTTGAGATAAACTTCCTTTTTCTCAGTGATGGATGTCAGATTCATTTTTTCGTTCCATTCCACGAGCATCCGGTAATACAACTCGAATTGCTCCAGCTGGCGGTCAGAAAGGGAAATCCCTTTCTCCGCTAAACTGGATGTAAATTGCTCTATATTCATGCCGTCATCCTTTCTATTCAGCTACCTTGGCAATACGGCCCTGCTCCAGGTATACCAGCAGGATTGAAATGTCTGCCGGATTGACGCCGGAAATACGGGACGCTTGAGCAACTGATAAAGGACGCACTTCTTTCAGCTTTTGACGCGCTTCAGTAGCAATTCCTTTAATGGCGTCATAATCAATCCGATCAGGGATTTTTTTGTTTTCCATTTTCTTCAGCTTTTCCACTTGCTGCAAGGATTTTTCGATATATCCTTCATATTTCACCTGAATTTCCACTTGTTCCGCCACATCTTGCGGAACCGGAGAATCTGCAGGCGCAAGTTTTGTCACTGTTTCATAGTTCATTTCCGGACGTTTCATTAAATCTGTGCCGCGCACTCCGTCTTTCAGCTCGCTTCCGCCGAGTGAACGGATATATTCCTGATTCTCAGGAGACGGCTTGATAATAACAGACCAGAGACGTTTTTTCTCTGCCTCGATCGCCGCTTTTTTCTTCTCAAACGCTTCATAGCGCTCATCAGAAATTAAGCCGATCTCATGGCCGATTTCCGTCAGGCGAAGATCCGCGTTGTCGTGACGGAGCAGCAGTCTGTATTCCGCCCGTGAAGTCAGCAGACGATACGGTTCATTGGTTCCTTTCGTTACCAAATCATCAATCAATACACCGATATAAGCATCGGAACGGCTGAGGATCACTTCTTCTTTTCCAAGCGCTTTGCGGCCTGCGTTGATCCCTGCCATAATTCCTTGCCCGGCTGCTTCCTCATAACCTGATGTACCGTTAATTTGACCGGCTGTGTACAGGTTAGGGATTTTTTTCGTCTCCAGTGTAGGCCAGAGCTGCGTCGGTACAATCGCGTCATACTCAATCGCGTATCCGGCTCTCATCATCTGCACCTTTTCCAGTCCCGGAATGGTCGCCAGCATCCGCTGCTGCACGTCCTCAGGAAGACTCGTGGATAGACCCTGAACGTATACTTCCTGCGTATTTCTGCCTTCCGGCTCAAGGAAAATCTGATGGCGCGGTTTATCATTAAACCGAACGACTTTATCTTCAATCGAAGGGCAGTATCTCGGTCCCGTTCCTTTAATCATACCGGAATACATCGGCGAACGATGCAGGTTGCTGTCGATGATCTCATGAGTCTCAGGACTCGTGTAAGTCAGCCAGCAAGGCAGCTGATCGGTAATGTATTCAACCGTTTCATATGAGAAAGCGCGCGGAACCGGGTCCCCCGGCTGGATTTCTGTTTTGCTGTAATCAATGGAATCGCTTGAGACACGAGGAGGCGTGCCCGTTTTAAAACGGACGAGATCAAAACCGAGCTCCTCTAAGTGCTCAGAAAGTTTAATAGACGGCTGCTGGTTATTCGGACCGCTTGAGTAAGACAGATCCCCGAGAATGATCCGCCCTCTTAAATACGTTCCGGTTGTCAGCACGACCGTTTTTGCCTTGTATTCAGCACCGGTTTGCGTAATGACACCGCGGCACTCTCCGTCTTCAATGATTAAACGCTCGGCAATCCCTTGAAGAAGTGTCAAATTCGGTGTTTTTTCCAGCGTATGCTTCATTTCGTGCTGATATTGGAATTTATCCGCCTGCGCACGCAGCGCCCGTACGGCCGGACCTTTTCCTGTATTCAGCATTCTCATTTGAATATGAGTTTTATCTATATTTCTAGCCATTTCTCCGCCGAGCGCGTCAATTTCGCGGACGACAATCCCTTTCGCGGGGCCGCCGACAGACGGATTACATGGCATAAACGCAACCATATCAAGATTAATCGTCAAAACAAGCGTTTTGGCTCCCTGGCGCGCGGATGCGAGGGCAGCCTCAACACCGGCATGCCCGGCGCCGATGACAATCACGTCGTATTGGCCTGCTTCATACCCCATGGTTTTTTCCTCCCTTTTATTTACCTAAACAAAATTGTGAAAAGAGCTGATCAATTAAGCTTTCGTGGACGGCATCACCGATGATTTCGCCCAGCAGTTCCCAGCACCTTGTCAAATCAATTTGCACCATATCAATCGGAACATCCTGTTCAATTCCGTTCAGCGCATCATCAATCGCTTGCTTTGCCTGATGCAGAATCGAAATATGACGGGTGTTGCTGACATAGGTGAGATCTCCGCTTTCGATCGCTCCTGTATAAAATAGCGACTGAATCGCTTCCTCTAAATCTTGAATGCCTTCTTCTTTCAGCAATGAGGTCGTAACGACAGGCCGGCCTTTCGCCAGTTCCTTGACGCGCTCAGCGTCAATCTTAGCCTCAAGGTCCGTCTTATTCATAATGACAATGACGTCCATTCCCTCAATCGCTTCAAACAATTTCTCATCTTCTTCAGAAAGCGCTTCGCTGTGGTTAAGCACAAGCAAAATGAGATCCGCTTCCTTCAGAACCTGCCGTGACCGTTCCACACCGATTCTTTCGACGATGTCTTCTGTCTCACGGATTCCGGCGGTATCGACAAGCCGAAGCGGCACGCCTCGCACGTTGACATATTCCTCAATCACATCACGCGTCGTTCCCGGAATATCGGTTACGATCGCCTTCGTTTCATGGACAAGGCTGTTAAGCAGAGAGGATTTCCCGACGTTCGGACGGCCGATGATCACGGTAGACAGTCCCTCACGCAAAATTTTCCCCTGCTCAGACGTACGGAGCAACGCCTCGATTTCTTTCTTCACGCCGCTTGCCTTCTCCACTAAAAGCTGATGCGTCATTTCTTCGACGTCATCATATTCCGGATAATCTATATTCACCTCAACATGGGCAAGTGTTTCTAACAACTCATCACGCAGACGGCGGACAAGCGCGGAAAGCCGTCCTTCCATCTGGTTCATGGCGACATTCATGGCACGGTCCGTTTTGGCCCTGATCAGATCCATCACCGCTTCCGCCTGTGAAAGGTCAATCCGTCCGTTTAAAAATGCGCGCTTCGTAAACTCACCGGGTTCTGCCAGTCTCGCACCTTCTCTTAAAGCAAGCTGGAGCACCTGATTAACCGTCACAATACCCCCGTGACAGTTGATTTCAATGACATCTTCCCTTGTGAATGTTCTGGGCGCTCTTAAAACAGACACCATGACTTCCTCAATAATCCGTCCCGTCGTACTGTCCGCGATATGCCCGTAATGAATGGTATGCGATTCTGCCGAACTGAGCGTTTTGCCTTTCGGACCCTTGTACATTTTGTCGGCGATCTTTACGGCTTCCGGGCCGCTCAGCCGAATGATCGCAATCGCGCCTTCACCCATCGGAGTTGAAATCGCTGCAATTGTATCCATGCTGTTCACCTCTCTTTATCTCTGTTTCCATCTATATAAAAAATTTATTTATGCCAAAATTAAAAGATAACATAGTTTGGTTTGAAGCGGAAGATACGTTATCCACAAAAGCAGAAATTCATCCCTTATTACTTTAACTTATCCACATGTGAATAACAATTAATTTTATTTCCTAAAACCTTTTTTATCAACAGCATAGACCGAAAAAGAAAAAACTTAAACGCAAAAAATGCGATTCTGCTCAGGAATAGAGCCATTTTTACCAATAAAAAAACCGAAGTTCCGATTTTACCCGGACTTCGGTTTTCTGCTATCTTTATGGGAAATAACGAGATGGCGGTACCGGCCTTCACCGGTAGAAAACGTTTTGATATTTGGATGCTTTGACAGCGCGTCATGGATGATTTTTCTTTCACCTGACGGCATCGGTTCTAAATGCACCTCTTTTTTCGTTTTCGACACTTGCTTGGCCAGCCTGTTTGCCAGCTGATCCAGAATTTCTCTTCTTTTCCGCCGATAATTCTCAGCGTCGACAACGGCTTGGCGATACTGGCCGGAGCCGCGGTTCAAAACAAGCTGCGTCAATGTTTCCAAGGCATTGAGTGTTTGTCCTCTTTTGCCAATAAGCAGCGCCGCTTTTTCACCTTTAATGTGAAAACAGACTGTTTTCTTGTTTTCTTCCGTAACAATCTCAGAAGGCCCGGCAATGGAATGGATGATTTCTTCTAAATACGCTTTCGCTTCCTGAACAGGATTTCTTTTCTCTTCCAGTTCTACGATCGCATTCTTTTTTCCGAAAATACCCAAAAACCCTTTATATTCTTCTTGCACCACCGTTATTTCTACTTGATCTTTCGTCAGTTGAAGTTCCTGAAGGCCTGATTGAACTGCTTCTTCGACATTCCGTCCCGCAGCAGTCACCTTCTTCACTTTTTCTTTCCTCCGGCTTTCTGCGTTTCCGGATCGTGTTTAATGTCAGGTCCTTTAATAAGGAATGTCTGAGCAATCATAAACAGGTTTCCGACTACCCAATACAGAGAAAGCGCGCTCGGGAAGTTGATCGCAAATACGATGATCATGATCGGCATAATCCATACCATCATTGCCATTTGAGGATTCTGAGTCGGATTTCCCGCCATCATCAGCTTCTGCTGGACAAAAGTGGCCACACCGGCAACGATAGGAAGAATATAGTAAGGATCCTTCTCTCCTAAATCAAACCATAAAAAGCTGTGCTGTGAAATGGCTTGCGTACGCATAATGGCGTGGTAGAATCCGATCAAAATCGGCATTTGAATCAGGATCGGGAAACATCCCGCCAGCGGGTTTACCCCGTGCTTTGAAAACAGGGCCATTGTTTCCTGCTGAAGCTTCTGCTGCGTTTTTTGATCTTTAGAGCTGTATTTTTCTCTGAGCTTCTGCATTTCAGGCTGCAGCGCCTGCATCGCTTTTGAGCTTCGAAGCTGCTTGATCATCAGCGGCAGAATCAGCAGACGAATTAAAATCGTAACGATGATGATCGACAAACCATAGTTATCGCCCGTCAGTTTCGCTACGTACGTAATGACTTCTGACAATGGATACACAACATATTTGTCCCAGAAATGCGGACTATTCGCCGTAATCGGCTCTTTCACACTCGAGCACCCGGCCAGCAGCACGAGCATACCGACCATACTCAGTAGTAACCATATTCTCCTTTTCAAGAACGTTTCCTCCTATACCAATCTTTATAAACCTTGTATGTATTTTAGCATCTTTCAGTTTCAAATGGCGTTCATTTTTCGCCAAATAAAAGGAAGCGCTTTTAAAAACGTGAAGAAAACAAAATATGAGCTATTTTGACGAAGATTTCTTATATAATGAGGTTTTTCTGAATAAGTGCTGCAGACTCTTTTTCGTTTCTTCAAAACTGAGGTCGCCGGCGGGTTTTCTTGCGATAATAATAAAATCTTTCGGCTTGAGCAGCTCTTTTTCCTCCTGAACCGCCTGCCTGATTAACCGCTTCACCCGATTGCGCACGACGGCATTGCCGATTTTTTTACTGACAGAAAGCCCTACCCGGAGCTCTTCCTGTTTCGGCTGATCAAGCGTATACAGCACGAACTGGCGGTTTGCCATAGACGTTCCGCGTTTAAACACTTTTTGAAAATCTTCATTTTTCTTTAACCGATTTCGCTTCTTCACTTTAATTCACTCCGATATTCACTCGCAGAAACTTTTATTTCTATCTAAAAAAAACGGGCCGCCGGAATACTGAAGAAATTTCTCCAGTACCGGGCGACGCATGACATCTCTTTTCTCTTAATGTGAAAAAAGACCACTGACATTATTCAGTGGCCTAAGCTGATAATACTTTTCTGCCTTTGCGGCGACGGCGTGCTAATACTAGACGACCGTTTTTTGAACTCATACGGCTTCTGAAGCCATGAACTTTACTGCGTTTACGGTTATTCGGTTGGAATGTTCTTTTCATTTATGACACCTCCCTCGAGGAATAGCTGTTAAAGACAGTCTTACTTATTATATTTGTGCTGCCTATTCATTGTCAACTTCAGCAGTGCTTTTATTTCTTACAACCATAATAGGATAACATACCTTAACCAGATTAGAAACCTTATTTTTCATATTCCTTTTTTTAACGCACAAAAAAAGCCGCGCTCCCCCGAAAAAACGACATGTGGATAATTTTTCGGTCTTTTTTTAATATCCACAATCGTTATCGACAACATTTTCACATTGCTAACCCCTGTGGACAAAGATTTTTCAACAAGTTGTCAGGTTTGTGGATAAGATTACGAGAACCATTGCAAGTCCTCGCTTAATTTGATATTATATTTGTGTTTTAACTCTTAATTACTTATCCAGTCCATTCTCTTTATCCACAAATTGTGGATAAGTTGTGGATTGTTTTCACACAGCTTGTGTAGATTGTTGTCCACAACTTGTGGAATTTGTCGAAAAGCTATTTTTCTACTATACTATATGTTTTCAACATTTCGTGTGTACGAATGGTCAGAGCCATATGCTCTTTTTTTGTGTTCTATAACAGGGGAAGGGCGCTGATTTTTAAAGAAAAGGAGGGCTGTGCCGGATAATGGAGAATATATTGGATCTTTGGAATCAAGCTCTAGCTCAAATTGAGAAAAAGCTAAGCAAACCGAGTTTCGAAACTTGGATGAAGTCGACGAAAGCCCATTCGCTGCAAGGAGATACCTTAACCATCACCGCTCCCAATGAATTTGCCAGAGACTGGCTGGAGTCCAGGTACTTACATCTCATTGCAGATACCATATATGAATTAACCGGGGAAGAATTGAGCGTCAAATTTGTCATTCCTCAAAATCAGGACGAAGAAGACTTTTTGCCGAAACCGCAAGTGAAAAAAGCGGCAAAAGAGGAACCGTCTGATTTTCCCCAAAGCATGCTCAACCCGAAATATACATTCGACACATTCGTCATCGGATCGGGAAACCGATTCGCCCATGCAGCATCACTGGCTGTGGCGGAAGCACCCGCTAAAGCGTACAACCCTTTATTTATATACGGGGGAGTCGGTTTAGGAAAAACCCACTTAATGCACGCGATCGGCCATTATGTCATTGATCATAATCCTTCAGCCAAAGTGGTGTACCTGTCTTCTGAAAAATTCACAAATGAATTCATCAACTCAATCCGCGATAATAAAGCCGTTGATTTCCGCAACCGCTACCGGAACGTTGATGTACTTTTGATAGATGATATTCAATTTTTAGCCGGAAAAGAACAAACACAGGAAGAGTTTTTCCATACATTCAACACGCTTCATGAAGAAAGCAAACAAATCGTGATTTCCAGTGACAGACCGCCGAAAGAGATCCCGACCCTTGAAGACCGCCTGCGTTCGCGGTTCGAATGGGGATTGATTACAGACATCACACCGCCGGATCTGGAAACGCGGATTGCCATTCTGAGAAAGAAAGCGAAGGCGGAGGGCCTTGATATTCCGAACGAGGTCATGCTTTACATCGCCAATCAGATTGACAGCAACATCCGCGAACTGGAAGGGGCATTAATCCGGGTTGTCGCCTATTCATCCTTAATCAATAAAGACATTAACGCAGACCTGGCTGCAGAAGCATTGAAAGATATTATTCCGTCTTCTAAGCCGAAGGTCATTACGATAAAAGAGATTCAGCGGATTGTCGGACAGCAGTTCAACATTAAGCTTGAAGATTTCAAAGCGAAAAAGCGTACGAAATCTGTGGCTTTCCCAAGACAAATTGCGATGTATCTTTCAAGAGAAATGACGGATTCTTCTTTGCCTAAAATCGGGGAAGAATTTGGCGGGAGAGACCATACAACCGTCATTCACGCCCACGAAAAGATTTCAAAACTGCTGATTGATGACGAGCAGCTTCAGCAGCAGGTGAAAGAAATAAAAGAACTGCTTAAATAATGTGCCCTCGGATGAATCGGGGAAAGTGTGAATAACTTTTTCATAGCCATGCACAGTCTGTCCACATGTGGATAGGCTGTGTTTCCTGTCTTTTTCACAACTTATCCACAAATCCACAGGCCCTGCTATTACTACTGCTATTTTTAAAATATATTAATTATATTATCCGTTAGGAGGATAAACATGAAATTTACGATTCAAAAAGATCGGTTAGTCGAAAGTGTACAAGACGTTCTAAAAGCCGTTTCATCCAGAACCACAATTCCCATTCTCACCGGTATTAAGATCGTCGCCTCAGATGAAGGAGTATCTTTCACAGGAAGTGACTCTGATATTTCAATTGAGTCATTCATTCCGAAAGAAGATGATGATAAAGAAATCGTGACGATCGATCAGCCGGGAAGTATCGTGCTGCAAGCGCGTTTCTTCAGCGAAATCGTTAAAAAACTGCCGATGGCGACTGTTGAAATCGAAGTTCAAAATCAATATTTAACGATTATCCGTTCCGGAAAAGCCGAATTTAATTTAAACGGCCTTGATGCAGATGAATATCCGCATCTACCGCAAATCGAAGAGCATCACGCCATTCAGATTCCGACGGATCTTTTGAAAAACCTGATCCGCCAAACCGTGTTCGCTGTGTCCGCCTCAGAAACACGCCCCATCTTGACAGGTGTAAACTGGAAAGTTGAAAACGGTGAATTATTATGCACTGCCACGGATAGCCACCGACTCGCTTTAAGAAAGGCGAAGCTTGATATTCCGGAAGACAGTACTTATAACGTCGTCATTCCCGGGAAAAGCTTAACCGAGCTGAGCAAAATTCTTGATGACAGCCAAGAGCTGGTGGATATCGTCATTACAGAAACCCAAGTTCTGTTCAAAGCGAAAAACGTATTATTCTTCTCAAGATTGCTTGACGGAAACTATCCGGACACGACCAGCTTAATTCCGCAGGAAAGCAAAACGGAAATCGTCGTGAACACGAAGGAATTTTTACAGGCGATAGACCGTGCTTCTTTATTGGCGAGAGAAGGCCGCAACAACGTTGTAAAACTTTCTGCCAAACCGGCGGATTCGCTTGAGATTTCATCAAATTCTCCGGAAATCGGGAAAGTGGTCGAAGCTGTGCTGGCTGACAAGATTGACGGCGAGGAATTAAATATTTCATTCAGTCCAAAATATATGATGGACGCACTGAAAGTACTTGAAGGAGCGGACATCCGTATCAGCTTTACGGGAGCGATGAGACCGTTTCTTATCCGTACGCCGAATGATGAGACTATCGTTCAGCTCATCCTTCCGGTCAGAACGTATTAATCAAACAGAATGTGCTGCCGGCTTAGTTCGGCAGCTTTTCTATTCATCAGCCGCTCCCTCAAGTTTTCCCTTTCCTTATTTCAGGATTTTTTAGTACAATTAGATATTAGTGATATTTGAAAGAGGTCGATATTATGGCAAATCCGATTTCGATTGATACAGAAATGATTACGCTTGGCCAGTTTTTAAAATTAGCTGATGTGATTCAGTCCGGCGGCATGGCGAAGTGGTTTCTGAGCGAGCATGAGGTGACTGTCAACAATGAACCTGACAATCGCCGCGGCAGAAAGCTTTACGTTGGAGACGTGGTCGCGATTGAAGGATTTGGTTCATTTCAAGTCGTCAATTAAAGCGGGTGACAGCGGTTGTATATCCAAAATTTAGAATTAACATCCTACCGTAATTATGAGCGCGCTGAGCTTCAATTCGAAAACAAGGTGAATGTGATCATCGGGGAAAATGCCCAGGGCAAAACCAATCTGATGGAAGCCATCTATGTCCTTTCGATGGCAAAATCACACCGCACCTCAAATGACAAAGAACTTATACGGTGGGACGAAGACTATGCTAAAATAGAAGGAAGAGTGATGAAGCGCAACGGGGACATCCCGATGCAGCTTGTCATCTCCAAAAAAGGTAAAAAGGGCAAGGTCAATCATATAGAGCAGCAAAAACTCAGTCAGTATGTCGGAGCGCTGAACACCATTATGTTTGCCCCTGAGGATTTAAATCTCGTCAAAGGAAGCCCTCAGGTGAGGAGAAGATTTCTCGATATGGAGATCGGGCAGGTTTCTGCCGTTTATCTGTATGATTTATCTCTTTATCAAAAAATCCTTTCACAGCGGAATCATTTTCTGAAACAGCTGCAAAGCCGGAAACAGACTGACCGGACCATGCTTGACGTTCTCACTGATCAGCTGATTGAAGCAGCCGCAAAAGTTGTCGCCAGACGTCTGCAGTTTACGGCGCAGCTTGAAAAATGGGCGCAGCCGATCCATTCCGGCATTTCCCGGGGACTTGAAGAACTGACGCTTAAGTATCACACGGCGCTTGATGTATCAGATCCCAAAGATTTGTCGAAAATAGGTAACAGCTACCAGGAGTCTTTTTCGAAATTAAAAGAAAAAGAAATAGAACGAGGCGTCACATTATTCGGACCGCATCGGGATGATGTCCTTTTTTATGTGAACGGACGCGATGTGCAGACTTACGGTTCGCAGGGACAGCAGCGTACGACGGCTTTGTCTCTGAAGCTGGCTGAAATAGATTTGATTCATGAAGAAATCGGAGAATACCCCATTTTACTTTTGGATGATGTACTAAGCGAGCTGGATGATTACCGACAGTCCCATTTGCTTCATACGATCCAAGGCCGTGTGCAGACATTTGTCACCACGACGAGCGTGGATGGCATTGACCACGATACCTTACATCAAGCAGGAATGTTCCGTGTGGAAAACGGTGCGTTAGTGAAGTGAAGAAATGAGGTGAGCGATTGTATATTCATTTAGGTGACGACTTTGTCGTTTCAACCCGCGATATCGTCGGCATTTTTGACTGCAAGGTCAATGTATCGCCGATCGTTGAAGAATTTCTGGACAGACAGAAAGAAAAAGTAGTGCCGTCCGTAAACGGCACGCCAAAGTCTATCGTAGTCACGACTGAGAATATATATTACTCTCCCTTATCTTCCGGCACACTGAAGAAACGTGCGCAATTTATGTTAGAAATAGATTCTTAGCGGATCTTTACAATGAATATATTATCGTTTAAGAAAAGTGTAGGTGAATGTGCATGGCTATGGAACAGCAGCAAAATAGTTATGATGAGAATCAGATACAGGTATTAGAAGGTTTGGAAGCTGTTCGAAAGAGACCGGGGATGTACATCGGATCAACTAACAGCAAAGGCCTTCACCATTTGGTGTGGGAAATCGTCGACAACAGTATTGACGAAGCCCTGGCCGGTTATTGTACAGATATTAACATCGAGATTGAAAAAGATAACAGCATTACCGTTAAGGACAACGGGCGCGGAATTCCGGTCGGTATCCAGGAGAAGATGGGCCGCCCTGCGGTTGAAGTCATCATGACCGTTCTCCACGCCGGCGGTAAATTTGACGGAAGCGGATATAAAGTATCCGGCGGTCTTCACGGTGTAGGGGCATCCGTCGTAAACGCCTTGTCGACCACTCTTGACGTTACGGTTCATCGTGACGGAAAAATCCATTATCAGGCGTACGAGCGCGGTGTACCTGTGGCCGATCTTGAAGTGATCGGCGAAACTGATAAGACCGGAACGATTACGCACTTCGTTCCGGACCCGGAAATTTTCAAAGAAACAACTGTATATGACTATGATCTGCTTTCAAACCGTGTCCGGGAATTGGCCTTCCTGACAAAAGGCGTAAACATCACGATTGAAGACAAACGTGAAGGACAAGAACGGAAAAACGAGTACCACTACGAAGGCGGAATCAAAAGCTATGTTGAGTACTTAAACCGTTCCAAAGAAGTCGTTCATGAAGAGCCGATTTATATCGAAGGCGAGAAAGACGGCATAACGGTTGAAGTTGCATTGCAATACAACGACAGCTATACAAGCAATATTTATTCTTTCACAAATAATATCAACACATACGAAGGCGGCACGCACGAGGCCGGATTTAAAACCGGTCTGACCCGTGTCATAAACGACTATGCAAGAAGAAAAGGGATTTTCAAAGAAAATGATCCGAATTTAAGCGGGGATGATGTGAGAGAAGGGCTGACTGCCATTATTTCAATTAAGCACCCTGATCCGCAATTCGAAGGGCAGACGAAAACCAAGCTCGGCAACTCCGAAGCGAGAACGATCACTGATACGCTGTTTTCTTCTGCGCTGGAAACATTCCTTCTTGAAAATCCGGACTCAGCCCGCAAAATCGTTGAAAAAGGTTTAATGGCCGCAAGAGCGCGGATGGCGGCGAAAAAAGCCCGGGAATTGACCCGGCGCAAAAGTGCGCTTGAGATTTCCAATCTGCCGGGCAAACTGGCGGACTGTTCTTCTAAAGATCCGAGCATTTCCGAGCTGTATATCGTAGAGGGTGACTCTGCGGGCGGATCAGCGAAACAGGGACGGGACCGTCATTTCCAAGCCATTCTGCCGCTGCGCGGTAAGATTCTGAACGTTGAGAAAGCCAGACTTGATAAGATTCTCTCAAACAATGAGGTCAGATCAATGATCACGGCCCTCGGAACAGGAATCGGAGAAGATTTTAATCTTGAAAAAGCGCGTTATCATAAAGTGGTCATCATGACGGATGCCGATGTTGACGGCGCCCATATCAGAACGCTTTTATTAACGTTCTTCTACAGATACATGCGGGAAATCATCGAAAACGGCTATGTCTACATTGCCCAGCCGCCGCTTTATAAAGTGCAGCAGGGAAAACGGGTGGAATACGCTTATAACGATAAGCAGCTTGATGAGCTGTTAAAAGAGCTTCCGCAATCACCTAAGCCCGGCCTCCAGCGTTATAAAGGTCTTGGAGAAATGAACGCGACTCAGCTTTGGGAAACGACAATGGACCCTGCGACCAGAACGCTTCTGCAAGTCAATCTTGAAGATGCAATGGACGCTGACGAGACTTTTGAAATGCTGATGGGTGACAAAGTAGAACCGCGGAGAAACTTCATAGAAGCAAACGCCAGATACGTGAAAAATCTTGATATTTAACCAAGAAAGCCTTATTTTCGTTAAGAAATAAGGCTTTTTTCTCAAAGCGGCTTCTAAAGCCTCTGAAAACCCGCAAAACCCGTATATTCTACTAAATTAATGTGTATAAACACAAGTTTATTGATATAATGGAGAATAGTGAAATCGTATTGAAGATCATAATGGACAATCTACTCCCACATTATTTCATGTGATACTTCAGGGAGGTTTTTTTAATGAGTGAACAAAACACACCACAAGTACGTGAAGTCAATATCAGTCAGGAAATGCGGACATCCTTCCTGGACTATGCAATGAGCGTTATCGTATCCCGGGCGCTTCCGGATGTGCGTGACGGTCTGAAGCCGGTTCACAGACGGATTTTGTACGCAATGAATGATTTAGGCATGACCAGTGACAAACCATATAAAAAATCTGCCCGTATCGTCGGTGAAGTTATCGGTAAGTACCACCCGCACGGTGACTCAGCGGTTTACGAATCAATGGTCAGAATGGCGCAGGATTTTAACTACCGCTACATGCTTGTTGACGGACACGGCAACTTCGGTTCGGTTGACGGCGACTCAGCGGCCGCGATGCGTTACACAGAAGCGAGAATGTCAAAAATCGCAATGGAAATTCTGCGTGACATTACGAAAGACACGATTGACTATCAAGATAACTATGACGGTTCAGAAAGAGAGCCTGCCGTCATGCCTTCGAGATTTCCGAATCTGCTCGTAAACGGGGCTGCCGGTATTGCGGTCGGAATGGCGACAAACATTCCCCCGCATCAGCTTGGGGAAGTCATTGAAGGCGTGCTTGCCGTAAGTGAGAATCCTGAGATTACAAACCAGGAGCTGATGGAATACATCCCGGGCCCGGATTTTCCGACTGCAGGTCAGATTTTGGGCCGGAGCGGCATCCGCAAGGCATATGAATCCGGACGGGGATCAATCACGATCCGGGCTAAGGCTGAAATCGAAGAGACTTCATCGGGAAAAGAAAGAATTATTGTCACGGAACTTCCTTATCAGGTGAACAAAGCGAGATTAATTGAAAAAATCGCGGATCTTGTCCGAGACAAAAAAATCGAAGGAATTACCGATCTGCGAGACGAATCCGACCGTAACGGAATGAGAATCGTCATTGAGATCCGCCGTGACGCCAATGCTCACGTCATTTTGAATAACCTGTACAAACAAACGGCCCTGCAGACGTCTTTCGGAATCAATCTGCTGGCGCTCGTTGACGGACAGCCGAAGGTACTAAGCCTGAAACAATGTCTGGAGCATTATCTTGATCACCAAAAGGTTGTGATCCGGCGCAGAACGGCTTACGAACTCCGCAAAGCGGAAGCAAGAGCTCACATTCTGGAAGGTTTAAGAATTGCTCTCGATCATTTAGATGCCGTTATTTCTCTTATCCGCAATTCCCAGACGGCTGAAATTGCGAGAACGGGTTTGATCGAACAATTCTCACTGACTGAAAAACAAGCGCAAGCTATTCTGGATATGCGCCTTCAGCGATTAACCGGTCTGGAGCGCGAAAAGATTGAAGAGGAATATCAATCACTTGTTGCGCTTATCGCTGAGCTGAAAGATATTTTAGCCAATGAAGAAAGAGTTCTTGAGATCATCCGTGAAGAACTTAATGAAATCAAAGAGCGTTTCAATGATGAGAGACGCACTGAAATCGTGACGTCCGGTCTTGAAACAATTGAAGATGAAGATCTTATCGAGAGAGAAAATATCGTCATCACACTGACCCATAACGGCTATGTTAAACGTCTCCCGGCGTCCACATACCGCAGCCAAAAACGGGGCGGAAAAGGCGTACAGGGAATGGGAACGAATGAAGATGACTTTGTGGAACACTTAATTTCCACATCAACGCACGATACGATTCTGTTCTTCTCTAATAAAGGGAAGGTATACCGTTCTAAAGGATATGAAATCCCTGAATACGGCCGTACGGCAAAAGGCATTCCGATTATTAACCTTCTGGAAGTTGAAAAAGGCGAATGGATTAATGCCATTATTCCGGTCAGCACGTTTGATGAGGAGCAATACCTCTTCTTTACGACCAAACAAGGGGTGTCGAAACGTACGGCACTGTCCCAGTTTGCGAATATACGGAATAACGGTCTGATCGCCCTAGGTCTCCGGGAAGACGATGAACTGATGGCCGTCCGCCTGACTGACGGCAAGAAACAAATCATCATCGGAACGAAGAACGGTTTGCTGATCCGTTTCCCTGAAGAAGATGTAAGACAAATGGGACGCACAGCTGCGGGTGTTAAAGGCATCACGCTGACAGACGATGATGTCGTTGTAGGCATGGAGATTCTTGAAGAAGACTCCCATGTCCTCATAGTGACAGAAAACGGCTACGGTAAACGCACACCGGCTTCAGAATACAGAGTTCAAAGCCGGGGCGGAAAAGGCCTTAAAACATGTAAAATCACTGACAGCAACGGTCCGTTAGTAACTGTGAAAGCAACAAAAGGCGAAGAGGACTTAATGATTATTACGGCAAGCGGCGTGTTAATCAGAATGGATATTAATGATATCTCCACTACGGGACGCGTAACACAAGGCGTCCGTCTGATCCGCATGTCTGATCAAGAGCATGTAGCCACTGTGGCGCTTGTGGAAAAGAATGAAGAAGAGCCGGAAGAAACGGAAGAAGTATAAACGAAAAAGCGCAGCTGCAACAGGCTGCGCTTTTACTATATAAAGAAATGAAAAAATGCTTTGACACATGGTGATGATGCTGATATAATTCTTTTTGTTGTCTTTTTAATAGAAAGGCAAGCCTAGCGAAAATATTTTTTAAAAAAGTATTGACCTAGCAAACTGAAAATGTTATGATTAAGAGGTCGCTTCGAGAGGGGCGAAAAAGTTCTTTGAAAACTAAACAAGACAAAACGTACCTGTTAATTCAAAGTTTTAAATAAATCGCACAGCGATGTGCGTAGTC